>JAVZJD010000002.1:0-781995 GCA_038870975.1 Bathyarchaeia archaeon
TCGAAAATGTTAGTTTACAATTTGATGTATTATGCCCCAACGTTCATGATGGAATCTTTGAATTAGGTTGCTATTGATAAATCTTTTTTCTGGTGTCTATTTTGGCGATGACTATTATTTTTTCTTGCTCGTAGACCTTGAATAGTGCTCGGTATTTTCCTACGCGTAGCCTGAAGGTGTTTGCCTCGCCTGCAATTTTAACTATGTCAAGTTTGACGGCTGGGAAATCCTCCAGCTGTCTGAGCTTGTCAACTATGTGTTGCTTGTCTTCGAGGGTAATTCTCTTTAAAAACTCATCTGCCTTTTTATGGAGGAGAACTCTAAACTTCATCGAGAGATTTCAACTCGTTAAAACGCTTCTTCTTGATTATCTCATCAACCTCTTTCAGCAACACGCACTCTTCAGTGGTTAGAAAAACATCTTCAAGAAAATCCCTTAACTCATCAAGCTTCCTACCTATTTCCTCAACCTTCTCCAAAACAGTTTCACCCAAAAAACCACCCAAATAAACGAATACAAACACATCCTAATAACACTTACTTCTCCTATCAGAATAGTTCCGTTATCAGCGACTAACGAACAAATTTCCATTGATATAGCAAAGTTTGATAAGTTGTTAAGTGTGGCATTAGACCTTGTTTTATATGATAATATTTGGGTGTTTTATTTGGCTTGGAGGAGATATGGTAGATAGCCTTTCTTGCTTTTTCGGATTTTTAATATTTTGAAGTTGGCTTTTTTGAAGGAATTTTCTATTTTTCTCGTGAAAACTACGGAGTGGTAGTGCCATCCTGTGTAGCGTTCTAAGCGAAGTTTGTAGATATAGTCGCCCCATACTACTGGTTGCTTTTTTATAAACTTCCAATAAATGTAATTTTTTAAATAAGCTAGAAGTGAACACTCGTTTGGAACCTTTGCTACATTCAGAAAGGCAATGCCGCCACCTTTAAGTATTCGTCTCAGATCCTGAAGGAAACCTTCTCTTTTGTCTGGGGGGACATACTCAAAAGCTTGGGTAAACCAAACAGCATCAAATACACCATCTGTGAATGGCAGATGCAACATATCCACACGCACAATGTGCATGTTAACGTTGGGAAGGCTTTCCTTTGCGAGATGAAGAGAGTGGATGGATAGATCCGCCAAGACTACAGTGTTGTTATTATCCATAAGGTGGGGAGTTACCCTTCCATAACCCCTGGCTAAATCCAAAACCAGCTTATCAAACCCAACAAGATGCATAAACGTGGGAAAAGCTTCTTTTCTTCCCTAGCTCTGTTAAGAGACATTAACTGAAATTTTAAAAACATCAAGGTAAAAAGAGTGGGATTTTGGTTTTATTCGTTTCCGACTTTGTCTATTAGGAAGTATCGTTTGCCGGTTTGTTGGTCCCATTCTATGGTTACGCAGAAGTCGAGTTTTGTGTCTACTGTTGCTGTGATTAGGCGTAGTTCGTCGTCGTAGTGTTTTATTATTATTGTTCTGCCACATTGCCTCATGCATATGGCTTTTCTTATTCCATAGTCTTTGTCTGGCGTTATGAACTGGAAGAATTTGTGGGCGAGGTTGATTTTGAGGATTGTTCTCCTGCCATAGCTGTGAGTGTGAAGTAGCGAAATAGGTAGGGCCAAACAACCCTTCTCAACCCAGCCCTTTTGGCCAGACGCTTTATTACCAGGCGGAAGTACGTGTAGCTGAGCATCCTGCCCTTATAGTTTTTAGCCAAAGAACACCATAATGGCGCGCTTGGATCATCCATTTTCGGGTGTTCCTCAAGTCAGCCTAATAACGGCTTGTATGAAACCACAAACGGAAGGCGCTTAAGCCCTGTTTTGCCGTTAACGGTTATCAAGCAGTATTTGCCTCTAAAATCAACGCTTCCAACATTCATGCTTAGGCTGTTTTCCGAAGCTTCTTGTCATGTTTAGTCCACCCCCTCCAGTGCTTGTTGCTGTTGACCTCTGCGACAACGCGTTCAATGTCAGCTCGCGTGGCCTCACCAATGTTAGAGTCGATCAAGCGTAGAAGCGCTGGAAGGTGGCTTGCAATCTTGCTGACCCTAGCCATGTTTAGGCTTAAAGCATTTAAGTGGTCAAGGAAGCGCAGGGCTATGCCGCCACCCCTCAACCCTGCAATTAAACGCCTGTACCTTTTCAACCTCCCCTCATAATCGTATATTTCGCTTCTCACCTCACCTAAAATGGATCTTGGATACTTAAGAGGAAGGGATTCGAACCCTAAATGTAGGCGCCGGGAGTGGGATTTGAACCCACGAGGGCCCGGAGGGCCCACAGGCTTTCATACCCATTTGTGGGACTCCAGGCCTGCGCCTTAGTCCGCTCGGCCATCCCGGCTTTAAAAGAGCTCTGGATTAAAAATACACTGTAGGGTTTTTTAATGTTTCTAAGTTCTCACTCGGATTTTGACATTATCTAGTCCGTAGGGTATGAAGCTGTAGTTGTCAGTCCAGTTTAGTTCGTCTTGGAAACTTTATGATCCTACTTCTACATGGTCTATGGCTTTATGAAGTCTGTACATTTAGAAAGAGCGGTCAGAAGTCCTATTTTATCCCTTAAGCCGTATCTATAATCGATAGACATATGGTGAAAGAAGGGTGAGATTGTGAAAATAGAAAGTTAGGGAATTACCTACGGTTTAATTCTTTAAGTCTCTGAGGCAGGTAATTGCTAACTATAAAAGTTAAGCCATATCTACTGAATGCCTCTTGTTCAGACTTCCTCTTAATCCTCTGAAAAGTAGCTATCTCCTTCTGCCATAATTCATCCTTATACCTAGGGTCTCTTTTAAGCTCTTCAAGACGTTTAAGGTCTACCTTCGTCAAAGGATCGCTTGGAAGCCTATATTTTACTATATCTGAAGCGTACACTCCTGCCCATAATGCATCCGGTGTGGCAAGCTCGGGTATGTGACCTGCTCTAGCGGAGCCTGATAATATGACTTGGGCTATGTGCATCCCCCATGGATCGCCGTCGACGAAAACATATACTGGCAGGTTGAGCTCTAGATTCAACCTTCTGATTAGACGTCTAGTTGCTCTTGGAGGTTGGCCAGCTGTGTGGATGAGTAGAGCTTTAAACTTCTTGTGTACTTTCTCCTCGATGAACCTTGTGAACATAGCCCCCTTCTCGATAACTATGACTTTATCTGCCTCGCAATGGATAAAGTCCGCGCTCGTAAGAGTTGGACCGATGACTAGTCCATCTGGGTGCATTGTGAGGTTTACTCTAACCCCTTTATAATCTCTAACCGTATACTCTATGGTTAAGTCGCCGAAGATCGCAGACCTTTCCTCTGGGAAGATGTTGAATTCCTCTCTTGCTACACCTAGAACCGTTTCAAGTTCTGTTATAACTTCATCGCTTTCCTGTTGATCGTTAAAATCAATACCGTCTGCTTGAGACATGTAGTATATGTCTCTAAGTGTTGAAGTCTTATCCATTCTACAGAGCGTGTTCGCGGTGTAAGCAACCCACACTAGTTGGGTTAACGGTCTTAAATGTCTGATGTTTTTAGCGCTTCTTATAAAGAAACGTTCTCCAAGTACGAACTGCCTAAGCTTTGGGTCGTATATTATGTTTTTAGTTGAACGGCTTGGAATTTTAAGGTACGGGAACTCTCTGTTTTCAAGCTTAGAGTAAATATCTTCGCCGAGTTTCTGAAGTTTTTGAAGGACTATTTTCTTCCGTTCTTCACCTTTAGGAGGGTTAAATTTCTTCTCTACGGTTTTAGACTTAGCTTTAAAATCCGAAAGCTTAGTAGAGCTTTTCACGGGCTTACGTTTTCTCATAACTCTTCACCTTTATAGTGGGAGGTTCTTCAAGCTTCTCATTCTCGATATTCTGCTCTTCTCCTACTAGGTTTAGCTTAGCAATCTTCGCCAATAGGGGCTTTAAATCTGGAGTCTTCTTCTTACCACTGAGTTTAGTACTGAATACTGCGAGCTTGTCTAGGTATTTGCTGAAAACTTCTAAACGCACCCGTTCCATTTGAACTCTCTTCTTCCTGGATAAGTGGAGCATAAGCTGACGTGCTACTATTCTAACACCACTAAGAATTTCATGTTCAATTTCAGGTCTATCGGCTATAAACTCTTTGCCAACAGTCTTATAGGGGATTTTCGTTGAACATATGTGAACTATAACGGCTACGGGGTCCATGGTTACGTCGACTTTATACCTACTCCAATCTATCATCTCGTTTACGACCTTCCAGCTGACATCGCTAGCCTCGTCATAGAGTAGAGGTATTTTATTGCTGAACCTGTATAACGTTATACCTGGTTTGAGTATACTCCCACCGTACGCTATGCCGACCTCAACTATAAAAGGGTATCCTGAGTAGGAGGAGGGCTTTCTCTGGGTAACTGCTACAAACTCCGGTTTAAGCTCCTTCACTATCCCAGCTTTAAGCAGTCTTTCCCCTAGAGGAGAGAGACACGATGCATCTGGTGGAAGGAACCCTTTAAAGTTTCTCATATGGTTTACGAGTTTAACAATATCATCCTGACTAAGCTTTTTAGGGTTCATCTCCGGGTTTAAACCAGCTTCATTCAGGAACTTGTACGCTGTGGCTTTCCCAACCCTATGGAAGTGTTGAGTCATAAATTCGACTAGAGATTTAGACTTAGTGTCAGCTATGATCCTCTTTAACGCTTCAACGTCAACGCCGTAAGGATGTGGAAGCGTCTCCTTAGGTGCTGGAGGCATTTCGTCAACTCCTCTTTCAAAGATGTAAAGGTAGCCCCTTGGGTCGGCGAAAACTATTTCCGCATATGGATTTACCATAGCTGTCTGTTTGAAATAATCCACGATTCTAGAAGAAGACCTATAGTAGTCTCCCTCCGTGTAGAACTCTATCAGAAGACCCCTCCAATGATTTGCATTTTCATAGTTTTTTCTACTCAAAATTTTTGGCTCGTTTTTCCGAATATCTATATTAAGTACGTATTCGTATATGTGTGCGCCTCCGGTGCTTGAGACTATTCTAACGGATTTATTTGTGGTTATTTGACCGTAGAGTATTGCCATCTTCCCTCCTAAACCGAATGCTCCACGCGTCTGTTTAAGCTTGTACTTTGAACCGTAGAGTACTTTGCCGAATGCCAGCGGAATATTATGTTCTGGAACGCCGGAGCCATTGTCTAAGACTTTGATTTTGAAAACAGCCGCCCCGTCTAGAGGACCGCTTATATGCGTAAGCCTTACGTATATACTCGGTAAAACTCCCACGGATTCGCACGCATCTAGGGAATTTTCCACAAGCTCCCTTATAGTGCTGTACAATGCTCTAGCTGGGTTGGTGAAGCCAGCGATATCTCTATTCCTGTAGAAGAAGTCTGCTGGGCTTATCTCTTGAAACTCAACCATGTTTAAAGCCTCCTCTCAGTCTTCCATAGAAGCCGTTTACGGTTTAGTTGAGGGGTTGAATAACAAGAGTGTATGCCGCTAGATAAATCTTTTAACATGATATATATCATTATTCTAGGAAAGAGGTCTCCCTCTTTAAAACATAGTAGTAATATGGTGTCAGTGTTAGATGTAAAGTATATATAGGAATATTGTATGAATAAATCGTGTTATGAATTTGAAGTTTACAGTTGGTCTTTTAACCGTGAGCATATTGGGAGTGCTAGTAGTCTCCGCCTGCTTCGGTGAAGAAGTACCGTTTATCCCATGGTTTACTTCCACCTACGAAGATTACGTAACTGTAAATATTACAACTACGCCGGGTGGTTTTCCATTCCCCCCTCCAGGCGTGTATACTGTAAAGAGGGGTACAACGATAACGCTTCAAGTTGCCGATGTCTACAGTGGTTTTGAATTTGACCATTGGCACATAAACTTCGTAAACTACAGTACTTCACCTTTTACGGCTGTAACGCTTGAAGGTGATGCAAACATCACTGCGGTCTTTGTAGAAGCCCCCGTATCTTGGGAAGCTGGCTACCTAGTCGTTGATCTGGCATTCTACGATAAGCCTTCTCTTGCTCCAAAGGGATATGTCATAGTATGGGAACTTGGTTTAAAAGAAGTCTTAGTTGAAGTTCCAATAGCTCCAAATCAATGGCATTCTCAAGCCGTATTTGCAGGCGTTAGAATTGGGAAGACCTATACAGTTGTTGTGATACTTGAGAACGGTTTGAAGGGGACTTATATAACCTACTGGACAGCATACAGTAAGGTAAGTTATATGCACTGGGGTTTCACAACTGGCTATATGAGGATGCCTAGGACTGAATCGGGATACATATACATAGAGGATTAAAGGGTTAGAGCCCTAAACCGTCTAGAATCTTCAAAGTTTAGGAAAGTAGAAGTGGGCGAGTTTTACAGATGGATTTTGAGTGTGTACGCAAATTTTAGACTTTTTCCCATTTCCAGTTAAAAGTCATTGTGAAAATTCCTTATAAAGCTTTTATGAAACTATTCACACTAAAATACCTAGGATACATGTTGAAAATCTACACATTTAAAAAGAGCGATCAGAAATCCCATTCCATCTCCCAAGCAGTATCTATAATTGATAGACATATGGTGAAAAAAGGGTGAGATTGTGAAAATAGAAAATAGAATAGAGTCTGGAAACAAATGGACGCCGCAGTATCAATTTATACCTATAGATGGAGAGACAAAGCAAATCTTGGAGAAGTCTTTTTCAAAGAGAAAGGTGCCTAGAGGATTCTGGAAAAAAATTTTAATTGATTTTCTAAATTCAGATGAACAGTTCGTTGAGTTGAAGATAGAAGGGTTGGGATTGAACCCTAGACAGATAGCTCCTTTACTTTCATCTGCGCGAAACTATTTGAAACTTAACGATAAGATTCAAATACATCTTAAGAAGGGGAAAATCTACCTTGTGAAAATAGCTGAGAAGAAGAATTCTGAAGGGGCTATTCAGGTAACCATGTAGAGCGTATGGGGACGATATTTTTAACTTTCTTCATAGTTTCACTAGGTATTAGGGCTTTAATGTTTAAATGAGTAGAAGTGAAATTTTTAGTTGTCTAACCTCTTTATTTGAGGTGGCTTTTTTGATCGTAGATGCACACGTTCATTTAAAACATGGAGATGTTAATAGGACTGAGTATAATGCTGAGACGATAGTCTACACAATGGATGCCGTTGGTATTGACATTTCTGTCGTTTTCGCAATGAGTACTTCAACAAAACGTTCGATAGAGATGGCTCTTGAAGCTTGTAAAAAGTTTCCAGATAGGTTGATACCCTATGTTTACGCTATTCCGAGCTTCGAAAGAGTGGTTAACGATGAGATTAAAGAGGCTGTAGTCAAACTTGGTTTTAAAGGGGTTAAAATCCACGCTGGAGAGTATACCATAGCCGAATACGTCATAGACCCCCTTATAGAGCTGGTTGAAAGACTTGAAGTACCATGTTTAATAGACTGCGTAGGGAGGATTTCAGACGTAAAGCGTATAGCTGAAAAGTTTCCAGAAGCTAAAATAATCGTCGCGCATTTTGGAAAATACTTGTCAAGAGATGAAAACCTCATAGACCAGTTTATAGGCTTAGCCTCCACTCATGGAAACATCTACCTCGACACAAGCGGAGTGGTTTTAACCCAGAAAATAGTGGAAGCCATTAAAAGAGTAGGGTCAGACCGTATAGTATTCGGAACAGATGGACCGCATGAAGAACCTGATACTGTGAGCTTCGCAAAGAGGGAGCTTGAAAAGATTAAAGCTTTAAAATTGAATTCGACGGATGAAGAGAACATATTGGGTAAGAGCATACTAAGACTTCTGAAAATTTAGACCTTTGAAGCCTCGCTTGGTTTTTCCCAGATATCCATCTCAAGCCTCTTAATCCGTTTACGCTCACGCGTGAGGTACTTGTATACTGTGCTGTGTTGACGCCCCTCTATAAGCATTTGAATGGCCTCTCGGGCGACTTCAAACCATGGGCTTTTGCCTATGAGGGAGACAGTATTGCCGTATACGGATATGTATACACCTGTTAGTTCTTCAATCATCTTCCTAGCCTTACCTTCGCGCCCTATTATTCTACCCTGAATCCTTCTAATGGCATTTTCATTCAAACCGTAGTCGTTTCTAAGGTCTAAAATCTCGAACATTGTATCTTCCTCTAAAAGCTTAAATGCTTTCTCTGGGCTGAAGCCGCGGCCTATGGCTAGAACTACGTTTTTAGCTATGAGTGGGCTTAAAACATCTCCATCGTCGGCTGGTGTTATCTCAACGTCTCCAGATGAGCTATCTATGTTAAGTCTTACGTGACATTTATCCTCTATAGCACGTTTAACCTCACCCTTAGCCCCTATTAAAACGCCAACTCTATTGATTGGAATCCTCACTCTGAAGACACTCATATATTCTAACGCTCCCATCTAAAGGAGTTTGCTCGAAGCTTTATACATTACTTCTCCCATATAAAGCTCAGTCTTCAGTTTTACGTCTATCGGTCAGATGTTTGGAACGGTGGACGTTAAGGTAACCTTATTAGGGGAATGAACTCCACATATTTTCAGAAATGGCTGAGAAACCCATTAGACTGCGTGAAGTCTTAGAAGTCGTATATTCAGCCGAGAGATGGGATATCTTAAGAAAGCTTAGATTGCAGGCTATACAACTGCTTGAAGCCTTGGAAAGCTTCAGTATTAGGGGATTCATCCACGGAAGTGTGGCTAGAGGAGATGTAGATGAAGACAGCGATATTGACGTCGTTGTTCTTCAGCCCATACCAAGCCATGTTATAGAGACACGTCTACTAATGAGGGGCTTCAACATTTTTAGTAGAGTTTTAACGCAGGCTACTCCAAGCAATACTCCTAAGGCTCACATATACTTAGACCCGCGGGAGAAGATATCTGTAACCTTTCCGCTTCTAAGCTTTAAAAGTAGAGAGCTTGAATTCTACAGATTCGGCGGTATGTTGGGGCTTAGAGGATTGAGGGAGAATATGAGAGTACCTGGATGTACTAAAAGGCTCACATTTATCAAACCGACGAATACAGGGCACCTTGAATACCCAGTTGAAGGGTTTGAATCTGAAGTGGCTAGAGAGCTGGGCATAAGCGTAGCCGTCGTGGAAGAGCGTGTGAGAGTTTTAAAGAGGAGAGATGAACATGGAAGAACAGGATTATTCGTTAAGAGGCTTTTAACCGAGGGTGAGAATTTTGAGAGCGTTTTGGAGGAAATAGTTTCTAAAAATCCTCCGGCTAGGAGGAGGTTGAAGTTTTGAGCTTAAACGTATATACACGTATCGGGGTATACTTAGCGGTTATTTCGCTACTATGGCTTGTAATCTACGTAATCGTTAGAATATTTAGGCTCGACAGGAGAAACCTTCACATCAAGCCGTTTCTAGTCATGTATAAGACTGCTAGGTTTAATAAGATCCTCGTAGATTTAGCCAATAAGCATAAGGAGGCTTGGAAATACTTTTCAACGCTCAGCGTTTTCTTAGGATTTGGACTCCTACTGTTTTCAACGTATACACTCACTGAGAACATATTTAAATTGTTCATGAAGTCGGAAGAAGCAATAGGGCTGGTGCCGATACTACCAGGCATAACCGTAGGGTTTGAGCCTTTAATCTACATTCTGCCAGCTATAATCATAGGTCTCACTGCCCACGAGATGATGCATGGTATTGCAGCTATACTTGAAAATATACCTGTTGAATCGTCGGGGATTCTTGCGGCTTTCATAATTTTTGGAGGTTTTGTAGAGCCGAATGAAGAAGCGTTCAGGAGGTCGAAACCATTATCTAAGCTTAGAACACTGTCGTCTGGCCCCTCGTCAAATCTCGCAGTAGCCACCATAACGCTGATACTTTTAAATGTCCTTTTCCAACAGCCTCAAGGTCTCCTAGTCTATAGTGTCAGTCCTGATAGTCCGTTTTACAAGCTTGGCTTAGAAAGCTGGAGCCTGGTTAGTGAGATAAACGGGGTTAAAGTAGGAGTGACTAAGCCTTCAGTACCCTTCATAACGCCTTATCAGAATCCGCTGAAAGAGCTCAGTAAGTTGAACATAACGGATAATGTCGTCGTTAAAACGGATAAGGGCGTTTTCAACGTTTCTTTAGGTGAATTCAACGGGAGTTTAAACGTGAGGTTCTACGTATATCCATACAGTCCTTCGATCTTCGGGGATCTTATACCTAAACCTGTGGCATTCACATGCTACTTAATCTTAATGTATGTATGCAATATAAACGTCGCTTTTGCGATCTTTAACATGTTGCCAGTATATCCTTTAGACGGCTATGGATTTGTAGAAGTGTTTCTAGTGAAGATAAAAAACCGTGTACTCAGGAATATTGCAACACTCTGTCTGAACGTTTTCGCACTAAGCCTTCTAGTATTAAACATGGGTTTAACTTTTCTGAGGTTTAGAATTTTGAGTTGAAATAGAGCGGTGAATGATGTTGCTCAAATGTCAGAGGTGCGGTGGAGAGGCTGTTTACAGGAGAATATACTCAGGTGAAGTCCTATGCCGTAGACACTTCTTAAAATCCATAGAGGATAGGGTGCACTATGCGATAAAACGCTATAGAATGTTCAATCCAGACGATAGAATAGGGTTGGCTCTTTCAGGAGGGAAAGATAGCTTAACGTTACTGTACATTCTGTCTAAGATAGAGGCTGCTTTTCCAGAAGCTGAGCTCATAGCGGTTACGATAGATGAAGGTATAAAAGGCTACAGGAGAGCCTCTTTAAAAATAGCTTCTGAAGCATGTAGAAAGCTTAAGATTCCACATCACGTATACAGTTTTAAAAAACTCTTCGGTATGACGCTCGATGAGCTTGTCAGAGTAGCTTCTGATAAGGGGCTTAAACCTAGGCCGTGCGTCTACTGCGGTATTTTACGGCGTAAAGCTTTGAATATGGCCTCTGAAGACCTTAAACTGGGTAAAATAGCTACAGCTCATAACCTCGACGATGTCATTCAAACGTATGTGTTGAACTTAGCTCACGGAGACATTTACAGGTTTATAGCTTCAGGCCCGGTGACGGAGAGTAGATTCACAGGAGTCCCTACACGGGTTAAACCTATGGTCTTTGTACCTGAAAAAGAAGTTTCACTATTCGCCGCTCTCATGGGGTTTAAATTTCAACCTACACAGTGTCCGTATACTGGTTCATCGCTCAGATCTGACATTAGAGCCTTAATAAATCAGCTGGAGAGTAAACATCCAGGTATTATGTTCACCCTTTTGAAGAGTTTTGAGAAGATAGCAGAGGCTCTTGAACGGAGCGTAGAGTTTCCACAGGTTAGAAGATGCAGTGTATGTGGAAGTCCAGCTACGGGAGACCTGTGTAAAGCCTGTGAGCTTTTAACGAAACTTAAAGTCTAGGGTATATTTTTATGCAGTCTGAAGGCTGCGGCTAGTGCGCCGTAAAGTCCTATATCGTCACCCAGAGGTGTTACGGCTATCTCCGCCTCTCTGTTAACTATGTAGTCTTTGAAGTGTTGTTTTATCGGGTTCAAAACATGTTCGACGTTGTTAAGTGTAACAGCTCCACCTAGAGTCACAAGGTCTGGGTCGTAGACGTTTATGGCCGATGCTACGCCCATAGCGTTTAAAACCCCTATGTTTTCCACTATCTCTATGCAGAGTCTATCGTTCAGTTTAGCACCGTCATAAACAGATTTCGCGGTTATACCGTTTAAACTACCGTTTGAAGCTTTCCAAAGGTAGCTGTTCATAAAGTCTTCAAATTTGTTTTTAGCTTCTATCATAAGCTTTGCAAAGTTTGGTATATTACGTCCAGAGCAGTAAGCCTCCCAATGTCCACGTTTACCACATCCGCAGACAAGTCTACCTTCACAATCTACGACTATGTGGCCTATCTCATGGGCATTTCCGTCTTTACCTAGAAGTAGCCGCCGGTCTACGTAAACGCCAGCACCTATACCTGTGCTTATAGTTATATAAACAATGTTGTCTACGTTTTTCCCCAAACCGTAAAACTTCTCACCGATGACGGATATGACACAGTCGTTGTAAACTTCTACCGGAACCTTGAAAGCATCTTCTAAAGGCTTTCTAACAGGTATAAATTCGTAAGGTGCATTAGCTGGTTTTACAATTCCACCCCTAATTGGATCTTGAGGACCGAATGCACCGACACCTATACCGACCATATCCCTAGGGTCTAGGCCAGCCTCGTTTTGGAGCCTCCGGATCATCGATATTACTTGGAGGCTTACTGCTTCAGCGCCTTCAAATAGATTCGTACGTTCTGAAATTCTCGCTATAAATTCGCCTTTCGCAGTGCCAGCGGCAACTCTTGTGTTTGTTGCACCTAAATCTACTGCTATACCATATTCCATAGTGGTCAGAGAATACTTTGACAAACTATGTTAAAACATTTTCCAACGCGGCGTGATCATAATGGAGTATAAGCCTAGTTTAGAAGACTAGGCTCCCTCTAATATTCGCTCTTCTAAAGTAAGTAATTGCGTCTTTGACAACTCTAGACATGCTTCTAACTTCTTCATCAGTTGTATAGTTGGGAAAGACATTCTTTTTGACAAGTTGTATGAACTCCTTGGGCTTAGGCATTGAAACAACGTAGAAGTCTCCACCGGTTATATCTGCAATCCTTTTAAGGAGTTCAACGCCAGTCCTATCAAGTCCATATTGGAACGTTTCTCCAAATGGTGCTATGGCAATTACAGGTATATGCATCATAGCTAGGTTTTTAGCCACAGATATAGCATCTTCATATGCCTTTCTCAAGCTGTCTAAGTAGAATGGGCTTACGAAGGTCGTACTTAAGGGAACGTTTGCTGCTCCATCGCTTATGAGGACTACGACAGGTAGGACGTTTTTATTTCTTCTCTTTTCAGCTTTTATAAGCTCTAAAGCAGATTGAAGGCCTTTAGCGAGTGGAGTGTATCCACTTGCTTTTAAACGTCTGACCTTCCTGGCTACAACTAGTAGATTTCTAGTCGGGTGGGAAATAACCTTGGCATTGAACCCTTGGAAGGCTATGACCCCGACTTTATCACGTTTTGTGTAGGCTTCTCTGTGGAGACCCAGTATAACCTTTGATATTATGGGCAGGTAGTCTGCCATTGAATCGCTTAGATCTAAAAGGAAGACTATCGTTAGAATAGACCTTGAAGATAGGAGTTTAACCTTTAAATCCTCAGGCTTAACGTTTATACTCAATTCACCAGACTGCGTAGTGGATATGTGTCCATTAGCTACGGCTGTTTGAATGGTGGGTATTAGAGCTAAGCTCGTATAAACGTCTCGTCTATAGCTTTCGTATCCCGCATATCTTCCGACTGTGGCGTAGGTTAAAGTGTGAGCTCTTCTACCTGAGAGGTAGAACGTCTTCCTCCTAGCTTGTTTTAGAGGGGTTGAGGGTAATGCTAGGGTTTTAACTTCACCTACGCTTTCGTATGTTCGTTCTCTGAAAACACCTCTACCCATATGCTTTTCTCCCAAAACTGTAATGAGGTCTTCTGAGCTTTTCTTCAACCATTCGGATTCAACGCCTTCTGAAGGCTTCGTCTTCACCTTTACTCCGTCTTTGGGCGGAGACTTAGCCCGTCGAAAAAACCTAGTAATCCCTCTACTCCCAGACCCTTTACCGCCACCGAAAACTCCCAAAGGGCTTGAAAATCGACTAGAATCCCTTCTTTTAGACTCCATTTCTTCGTTACGTGTTCCATGTTTCTCCAAACCGCGTGAATGTAACTGAGTAATCTTCTCTTCTTCTGAACTGGTGGAAGGCCTAGGCTCTTCTAAGCTACCGTTTTTAAGCTTTGAGCTCAGCTTGGATGGGCCTTCTTTTAAGCTGGATTCACGGCTAGAAGATATTTGTGAAATCTCTCGCACTATCTCCCAAGAAAGGGTGCTGTACAGTTGGTCGAACGTCTTGAGGATTTCTTCACGTGAGGCTGGCTCTTTAAATCCACCGCTTCGTGTCCTATGCATTAACGCTAAGAGGGCGGCTCTTCTAACGTGGGAAGCGTCAACAATCGGTTTATTTTCAAAAGCCGCTAAGGTCTTCGCGGTTTTAAGGATAACTATGTCGGGTCTATGTCCATCAACGTCTAGTGTTATGCAAAGCCTCACCGTAAGCCTAACTATGGAATCTGGGATCAAAACTTTTGAGAGTATATTACGTGCTTCAACTATCCTCCTTCTAAGGTCCTCCTGTAAAGGCTCATATTTTGCTCTAAACCCTTCTGGGTCTGCTTCAAACTCTAGATTCCTCTTAACGATTTCAGCCCTTAATTCTTCATCTTTTACGGATGTAGATGCGACTGATATTGGGAATCTGTCTAAGAGCTGTGGCCGTAGTTCTCCCTCCTCAGGGTTCATGGTACCGACAAGTAGGAATCTTGAAGGATGTGCGACGGATATTGTCTCCCTTTCCACTATATTCCATCCTGAGGCTGCTGCGTCTAAAATGTCGTCTACTATGTGGTCTGGGAGGAGGTTTACTTCGTCTATGTACAGTATATTTCTATTGGCTTCAGCAAGCAGACCTGGTTGGAAGACTCTAACTCCGTCTCGAAGCGTCTTCTCTATGTCTAGAGTCCCGATAAGCCTATCCTCAGTAACACCTAGGGGAACCGTTATGACCTTCATTTTTCTAAATGAGTATTTAATGTTGCCTTCCCTCAATCTTCGGAAGCACTCTTCACACATTTCAGCTGGGTTATCTGGGTCGCAGTTGAAAATACAACCGTCTACTACCTTTATCTCCGGAAGTAAGTCGGCTAAAGCTCGAACTATAGTACTTTTCCCCGAGCCCTTTTCTCCTCTTATTAGAACACCGCCTATTTGCGGGTTTATAGCATTAAGAATCAGGGAGAGTTTTAAATCCTCTTGGTCTACAAAAGCAGTAAAAGGGAAGACGGTACGCTTATCTTTAAGCGTTAATGAAGGCATCTTCTTCTAATAAGTTTAAGGGAGAATCTGTCTATTAAACATATTTTTATTTGGTTTGAAAAGAAAAATTGAGAGAAAAGAGATTTAGGAGTTAAATATTCAATGTTTTAGCTACTTTTCTAGCTGTTTCAACGACTCTACTTCTAAAGCTATTGTATGCTTCAGTGAACCCTGTCATGGTTTTAACGGTGGATCCGAAGCTTCCCCACTCGTTATATGTTAGTCCTCTAATGCCCATATCTCCAACTTCTATGCCAACTTTTCTAAGTAGTTCAGATAAATCTGGCGTCAGCTCGTATGCTTTAACAAAATCGTCCAATTGGCTGAGGAGTTCGACTATTCTATAGTCATGTTTCATCATTATAGCGTTGTCGTATTTTGAAAGGTTGAAGTTATAACTTTGCGACTCCTTTAAAACATTGAGCTGATGGTCTGGAAATTCGGTATTCGTCATATTCCACCTAGCCAGCGTAAGGAGGGTATCCATAGGTCTCCTCTTGGAAGCTGGTAGCACATCTATACCGTTTAAAACATTTTCAGCCTCTTCCCTGGTCAAACCATACTCGGAGATTAAGTAGTTGATCCACTTAACCTTGTTTTCAGAGCTGAAGAAGATCCACCAAACTCTTTGAGCTACAAGAGTCCCAGCGAGTCTTATAGCCTCCTCCCAATCCATCAAGTAATTCAACGCCTTATCCTTAGAATCGAATAACTTTGCTTCAACTAAAAGACTAGCCAAATGCTCATTGTCTAAAGTTTTCAAGTACTGGTTGAACGACGTTAAAACAACCTTCTCCTCTAAACTTTTAGCCGTGAAATTATATCCCCATCCTGTAGCACCAGTCCAAGCTTCGGTTTTATCAGCCGCTGGTACACCAAGCTTTCTACAGAATTCTAAAAGTTTAGCTTCAGGGTCTTCAAACCTTTTTAAAGCCTCCATTATCAGCTGAGCTGCTTTAGCCTCTCTAAGATGCCCTTCAAGTCTACCACCCATATTAGTTTCGTAGACTTTAGTAGTTTTAATGCCCATCTTAACAGCTTTAGCCCTTCCACATATTTTAGCCAGTATCAGTGCGACTTCTTGAGAGACCGTGAACGTTATCGTATTGTTTGTACCTATTCCAAGACTTTCGAGAATGCTGGTTATATCGATGGCTGCTGGACTGCTTCCTGCGACTTTAAACACTATATTTGGTCTGCCTCTTTCAACGTCCTTCGACCAGCCCCATAAGAGGTACTCGTCGTACTTCATAAAGTACTCTTGAGTCGCCTTGTAGATTTTTAAAGCGTCTTCAATGCTTCTATCGACATTGTCGGCGACGTTTGGGTTCAACTGATAGCTTATCATTCCATCTGAAAATTCTTTAAGGTAGAATACCGGTCTGAAAACTTCCATGTTGGGCCAAAGTGCCAACATTGTGGCCAACATTGCAAGCTCGTCTTGATGTTCGTCTATACCCTTTAAGTAGTCTGGGTTTTTCCTGAGGTAGTCTTCAAGTTTACTCCAAAGGCTTGGGTCATCTCTATAGGCTATAGCCGCTAGAACCGGGTTTGTTGAAACTTGAACGTAGCCTAGTCTTCTAAGCCACCTCAGCCCTAGGGCGTAGTCATTTCCAAATCTACACATGCCTCTTTTAGACATTACGTAGTATACGTTGGTTTGAATTTCCTCTCTTAAAGCGTCTAGGAAACTCAGAGTGATATTGTCTTCTTTGAGCTTCCTCTCAACGTTTTCTCCCATGGAAGCAACCATGCTTTTTATACCCCTGGGGTCTCCGCGCATAACCTTCTTCATATCTTCAATCTTCATCTTCACAACTGCTTTAGCTACTTCAGCGCTTCCAAAATCTTTACGTTCAGTGTTCTCCCAGAGAGATAGCGTATTCCTTATAATCTTCAGAGTGTCTTCAACGTCTCTATCGGTAAAGCCAACCCACTCTCTTTCTAAACCAAATAGGTTTATCGCTATTTCGAGGAGAACGTCGTAGGCTCTACCCCTCTGAATAATGAGGTCTTCCATCTTCTTCTTAACCCAAATAGGCTCCATAAACATCAAATTCAACTGTCTAATTATGGCTCCGACGACGTCGGCCAATCTACCTATTAAATCTGGGTTTAACAGACTATCGGCGGCTAACTGAGGATAGCCCATCATCGTAGTTTTAACTACGTGGTCGGCATAATCCAGGCTTTCACAGGGATGTCGCAATTCTTCTGGCTTAGCTGAAGATAAAACCTCGTATACGTCTAAGGCCTTCACAACCACTTATTATTTGAGGATTCACGTAAAAACTTTAAGGGGAATGTTTTATATCCTCCTATGCTAGATTTTAAATGGCATGGATATTGTAAGAGTTGGATTTATAGGTGCTGGAGCTATGGCTAATAGCGTCCATTACCCGTCGTTGGCCAGCTTTAGAGACGTTGAAATAGCTGCTATATGCGATTTACACGAAACTAGGCTTAAAGAGACTGCTGACCGTTATAATGTTGAGCAACGGTTTACAGACTATAGGCTTATGCTTGAAAAGGTGTCTCTAGACGCTGTTTACGTTATTATGGCTCCAATACCTTCAGACCACTACGTGAACGCTGAGCCTTTAACCAGTATCGTCGTCAACTGTCTTAAACGCGGTTTACACGTGTTCATAGAGAAGCCGCCTGGGGTATCGGTTGAAGATGCTGAGAAAATGGCTGAGGTTGCTGAAAAGAGCGGTTGTAAGACAATGGTTGGCTTTAACAGGAGGTTTATACCCGTGTTCAGAGAAGCTAAACGTATAGTTGAGGAAAACGGTTCCATAACGCACTGTACGGCGGTGTTCCATAAGAATATGATAGGTCAACCTGAGCCTTGGGGTCGTGTAAGCCATCTAGTGGCTGACGTAATACATGCTGTTGATGCTTTGAGGTTTATGGGCGGTGAAGTGGATGAAGTAACGGCTTACGTTTGCCGCTTCTATGCGGATTACATGAACAGTTTCAACGCCCTCGTAAAGTTTAGGAATGGATGTATAGGGCATTTATGCTCAAACTATTCTTCAGGTGGACGTGTACATTACTTTGAAATGCACTCTAAAGCTCTATATGCATTTGTTAACCTGCCCTTTGAGCCTGAAAAGCAGGAGGCTTTGATACTTAGAGGAGGGAAATCGTATGGTGAAGCGGAGGTTCTGAAGAACCTGGACTTAGTGGGAGGATGTAGAGACTTCCATGTAGTCTACGGCTATCTTCAAGAGAATAGACACTTCATAGATTGCATTAAGAATGATGAGATGCCTGAGACAAACTTTAAAGATGCCGTTGAAACCATGAAGCTCGTGGAGCGTATAAAGTCTTCTATCTGAAGGGGGTCGATATGGAGATAATAGTCTTCGCTAAGATGTTTCAGAAGCTTCCACTACCGGAGTTCGCAAGCATTATGTCTGAAATCGGCTTTGAGGGTGTAGATTTAACGGTTAGACCTGGAGGCTATATAGCTCCTAGTGAAGTTGAAGAGAGACTTCCAGAAGCCGTTGACCTTCTGAAGTCTAAAGGCTTGTCTGTCCCAATGATAACTACGTCGATTGTAGATGCAAGAGAACCATATGCGGAAGAGACTTTTAAAGTGGCTTCAGAGTGTGGTATAAAGTATTTGAAGCTTGGTTATTGGCTTTACGAAGGTTTTGGGAAGTTGAAGGCTCAAGTGGAAGCCGTCCGTAGAAGTCTAAGAGAGATAGAGAAACTCAGTCGTAAGTACAACGTGACGGCGGCTATACATACACACTCGGGTATGTTTTTAACAGCCGAGCCGGCTGTCGTGTTAGAAATCCTCAGAGACTTCAATCCAGACTACGTAGGAGCGTACATAGACCCCGGTCACATGGTTGTTGAAGGTGGATTGGCTGGTTGGCTCATGGGTATGGACATGTTAAGCGAGAGAATACGTATGGTTGCGGTGAAAGACTTTGCTTGGATTAAAAGGGGCGGTTCATGGAATGCCGTAGTAGTACCACTTGGAGAAGGATTAGTTCCGTGGAGGGGGGTGTTTGAAATACTTAAGCTTATTGGTTTTAAAGGTCCGGTGTCGATACACTGCGAATACGAAGAAATGCCTCTTAGAGAGATAGTAGAACAGGCTAGGGGGGATTTAAACTACGTGAAGAACATCCTCAACTCTATTTAAAGATGTTAAATTTCACCGATGGATTCATCTTCATCTAACGTAAGCCTCATTAAATCCGGCTCTGGCGGCATTAGGTTTAGAAATTGCTCGGCAGCCCGTCTCGGCTCTTCACTTCCGACTATGTACCTTCCAACCACTACTATATCTGCTCCGTTTTTCAAGGCTTCGACGGAGGTTTTGGGGGTTATACCTCCTGCAACTGCTAGGAGGACTTTAAAACGGCTTTTAATCTCAGCTATTTCGTTCCACTTATATTCGACTGTTTTACCAGACTCTGCTGTCATTCTTTCAACGTCAGCGCTAACGTGTAGAAGCACTACGTCAGGCTTATACTCTAGCGTTTCAATTTTAGCTATCGGGTCTGAAACTTCCATAGTATCTAGAATCGAGTAGACTCCCTGTTTTCGTGCTTCAAGTATGGCTTTATCTATCGTAGTCTTCGATGCGGCGGCGAGTATGCAAACAGCGTCTGCAGTAGCGTCGGCGGCTTCTTTAACCTCAACTCTCCCAACATCCATTGTTTTCAAGTCTGCAACTATGAATGCGTCCCTCCAGACTTCTCTAATCTTCTCAATGGCTTTAACACCGTAGGCCTTTATGAGCGGTGTGCCAGCTTCAAGGATTACTCTTTCACTCCTAGGTAGTTGTTTAACTATTTCCAGGGCTTTCTCGAGACTACTCAAATCCAATGCTACTTGCAGGTACGGTGGACTCCAAAGCTTTTTAACTCTAAACCCCATAATCGGGTGGACTGCTCTATCCTTCTCCTTGAGAACCTTTTCAACAGTTGGATATTCTTTTAGCGCTCTTCTCACGGCAAGCTTCGTAGCGGCGTAATTGAACTGGTAGATTCTCCTGAAGTCTCTAGCCTTAGGATGCACGAAGACAGAGACTATTACAACCCAGTTTTCACACTTATCCCTTGGAATAACCCCCTCTTCAACTGCATCAGCTATGGCTTTAGCAACAGCCGCTTGAGCTGGGCCGAAGACCTTCTCAGAGTCTTCCATACTTCTAACGGTGACTTTAGGCACTATGAGAGTGCTAGGCTTCACCGGTAGATTTGGCCTTAGTACGGCTAGCATAGCTGTATGTCCAGCGGATGGATTGGATAAAGCGTTTACAAAAGCTAAGCCAGCCGCCCCGCTCTTCTCTCCAAGCACTACATCGACGTGGGCAACTTCATAGCCTGAACCTATTAGAGCTTCCCCTACGTAGAAGCCTCTTTCCAATTTACCACACGGTATACATAGTCGTTAGGATAATTAAAACTTTTGAAATGAATTGCTGTAAATACTGGCAGATCTACGTGGGGTTTGAAGGTTGTTTGTGGAAAACATTCAAAGGAAGTGGATGCATGTGAAACGTTTATTAATTTCCCGTCTATTCTATAGTTACGATTATACATGTCTACGGAACTACTCATACCTGGTGCTACAACAGTCGGCTTAGTGTTTAAAGATGGGGTTATACTGGCTTCTGAAAAACGCTATACTTATGGGCGTTACGTTTTAAGTAAAGCCGTTAAGAAGGTCTTCAAAGTGTCCGATAGAATCGGCGTAGCATGCGCTGGATTGGTTTCAGATATGCAGTCTGTAGTTCAGCTCATAGCGGCTAATATGAAGCTTTACGAGTTGGATACTGGAAGGCCATGTACGGTTAGAGCGCTTGCTAAGCTTACGTCTCAAATCTTATTCTACAGGAGGCTTTTCCCACTTTTAACGCAGACTTTAGTCGGCGGCGTGGATGAGGAAGGGGCAAGCCTATACATTCTAGACCCATTAGGGTCTGTGATAAAAGACGAATATGCCGTTGTCGGGTCTGGAGCTGAAATATCTCTAGGTGTTTTAGAGGCGGAGTATAGGCCGAATATGTTGCTTGAAGACTCTAGAAACTTGGTTATTAAGGGTATGCGTGCAGCTATGGCTAGAGATGCCACGAGTGGAGATGGTATAGACGTGCTTATAATAACTGGTGAAAGGACTTGGGAAGAGTCTATACCCGTGAAATAACTTTTTATCCTTTTTAATCGTATCCTAATCTAGCATGGTTATACTGGGTTTAGACTTAGCTGGTGTTGAAAGTAGACCTACAGGTTTCTGCATACTTCGGGATGACTTGGCTGTCGAAACGGGGCTTGCTTATACGGATGAGGAAATCATGAGGATTATTCTGAGGCATAAGCCTTCCGTGACGGCTATAGACGCGCCACTGTTCCTTCCAAAAGGAAGGTCTTCGATTGAAGATCGTAGCGGTCCCCACCTGAGGAAGTGTGATAGGATTCTCCTGAATAGTGGTATAAGGTTTTTCCCGATAACCTTGGGACCTATGAGAAAGCTTACGTCTAGGGGCATGTCTCTAAAGGAGAAGATTAACGCTGTCGGCTTGGAAGTTATCGAGGTGTATCCCGGTGGGGCTCAAGACATCTTAGGAATACCTAGGGGTAAATCCAGTCTGGAGGGGTTAAAAAGCGGTCTTAAAAGACTCGGTTTAAAGGGGTTGAGAGAAGATTCATCTATGCATGAGCTTGACGCGGCTACCGCGGCTTACGTTGGGTATCTCTATTTCATAGGTGAGTATTTAGCTCTTGGAGACTCTTCAGAGGGGTATATGATTATGCCTAAATCTGGAAAATTCAGACTCTACTGAAGGGAATAGTTAAGTTACTCTAATTCCTAAGTCTACTAGAATCCATGTCTGCCACAGTTCCTTCGAAGAGAAAGTTTAAGCTTTCCGTAGCCTTACCTGCGTCACTCCTCAGCGAAGCCGGCAGTCTTAGAGATAAGACTATTCGAGCTGGTTTTATAGGTAGAGCTTTAGCGGTATTCAGAGTTGATGAAGTTGTAATTTACAGAGACTTGTACGGTTTGAAAAATCAAGAGAGGGAAGCGTCTCTTATATCTTCTCTACTCTCGTATATGGAGACTCCCCAGTATTTACGGGTTAAGGTTTTCCCCATAGAGAAGAGCCTACAGTATGCTGGTATACTTCCACCGTTGAGGACGCCGCACCATCCGACTGTTGCAAAGGCGGAGGAAGTTTTAGATGGAGAGTTTAGAGAGGGGATAGTAGTATCCCATGATGGCTCTTCAAGCCTCGTAGATGTGGGTTTGGATAAACTGGTTAGAATCCCAGTTAGAGTTAAGACTGGTTTGAGGGTTACGGTTAAAGTGTTCAAGAAGGCTGACGGACTCATCGGCGAATTAGCGTCTAGAAAAAACATTCCAATCTACTGGGGTTACAGAGTTTTAAACATCAACCGTCCCATCGGAGGAGTCTTAGAAAT
The DNA here is from genome assembly GCA_038870975.1 of Bathyarchaeia archaeon. GTDB lineage: Archaea > Thermoproteota > CALKCG01 > B24 > B24 > DTBU01. The sequence continues at coordinate 22,365 of JAVZJD010000002.1, forward strand.
CTACAAAGACGCGTTTAAAATCGCCACCTCGAAATATGGAGTACCTATAGTCGAAGTATACGAAGAGTTGAAGACGCGTCTCACTGGAAACGCGAACACCTTAGTCTTATTCGGGTCGCCTAGAGAAGGATTAGCTGAGATTATGCTTAGAGAGGGTTTAAATCTTAAGGATTACGTGGATTTGACTGTAAACTTCATCCCTCATCAAGGCTCTGTAACAGTGAGAACTGAAGAGGCCCTTTATGCAGTATTAGCTATATTGAACCTTCTAGCACCTTAGAAGGGTTTTAATTCGTCGATGTTTTCTCTCACTTTTTCAAAAGCTGCAACGATATCATCCATATCTTCCCTTGAACCCAGTAGAACGTACTGGGGAAGCCACATGCCTTCACTGTAGCAGGCTTTCTCGGATTTAGGTAGGTGTACTTTCGCATAATCTACATTCTTCCCGTAGAATGGGCATGAGAGGGGGCATTTCACGTAGTAGTTTAAGTAGGGCTCTCTATACAGTGGTCTGCTGTAGCCTGGGCTTAAAGGTATGCCTTCGGCTCTTAAGACCTCGGCGAACCTCGCTTTAGGTATACCGTTGAAGGCCTCTGGGTTGTATCTGAAAATGTACAGATGGTAGGCGTTTCTCGTGACTCTCTCGTCCCTCCTCATGGTTTTTAAACCGTCGATTTTAGAAAGTTTACTGTCCAAGTAGGAGGCATTCTCCATCCTCCGCTTTAAGTGCTCATCGTATCTTGAGAGTTGTACGAGTAGTATGGCTGCTTGAAACTCCGTCATCCTGTAGTTTCCTCCTGGCAGATGGTGTTCATACCATTCTCCAGTGGGTAGTCTGCCGCAATTGTGTAGACTCCAGGCTTTAACGTAGAGGTCTCTATCGTTTGTAACTATAATTCCCCCTTCGCCGCTAGTTATGTTCTTACTCGATTGGAAGCTGAAGGCTCCTAAGTCACCTATAGAGCCAACTCTTTTACCTCGCCACTCCGACCCCCACGCTTGACATGCGTCTTCAATTATCCTGAGGTCGTATTTTCTAGCTATGCGGGTTAACTCGTCCATATTGGCTGGCCTCCCACCTATGTGGACTGGTATTATGGCTTTAGTACGCTCGGAAATATGTTCTTCAACGCTGTTCGGGTCTAAAGTGTAAGTGTCGGGCTCAATATCTGCAAAGACTGGTATTGCATTGACGTCTAATACAGCTGTGGCGGTCGCCATGAAGGTGTAAGGTGGCACTATGACTTCATCTCCGAATCCGATTCCACAGGCTTTAAGAGAGATTTCTAGTGCAGCTGTTCCGTTTGTAACCGCTACGCCGTACTTAGCATGTTGGTACTCTGCGAAAGCTTTTTCAAACTTAGGCTTCTTCGTCCCTCCTATACCCCAGGCTCCGCTTTCAAGGACTTCTTTCAAGGCGTTGTATTCTCTCTCATCGAATACTGGCCATTTTGGGAAAGGTTTTCTTCTGACTGGTTCTCCACCGTTGATGGCGAGTTTACCCATAGGAACACCTAGATATACTTTCTTTGAAGAAGTATTTAACTGTCTATCGTTTTGTAGAGTAGAGTAATGGTTAATAGGCTGGGCTACACTCCAGTAGATTTGAGGATATGATATTAGAAGTTAAGGATTTAAACGTTGAAGTTTCCGGTAGGCTCGTTTTGAAGGATATAAGCTTATCTATAGGTTTTGGTGAAGCGGTGTTCCTTCTTGGACCGAACGGCTCGGGTAAAACCTCTCTCATTCAGTCTATTCTGGGAAACCCTGCCTATAGGGTCTTAAAAGGTAGTATCGTATCGCAGGGTTTTGAGATTACAGCGCTTAAACCGGAGGAGAGGGCTAAAATAGGCATAGCCGCTTCATTTCAACTACCCCCTAAGATAAGGGGTCTTAAAGCAGGTAGACTTCTTGAGGAGGTTTCCAAGAGGTTTGACGTTGACAAGGGTTACGTTGATGGTCTTGTTTCAGCTCTCAAGCTCGGAGAGTTTATGGATAGGGAGCTCTACGTGGGCTTCAGCGGAGGCGAAGTGAAAAGGTTTGAGGTACTTCTAGCGCTTCTGCAGAAGCCTAAGCTCCTCCTCTTAGACGAGCCGGACTCTGGAGTAGACGTGGAGAATTTAGCGGTGATAGGTAAGACTTTAGACAGCTATCTCCATGAGGATGATGACCTTTTAAGCACTAGAAGGTCTATACTCATAGTGACTCACACTGGGGCTTTAGCCAAATACATCAATCCGTCGCGGGCATACATCATGTTAAACGGTGAAATCGTCTGCTATGGTAAGGGTGAAGACGTTATCAAGAGGGTTTTTAGAGATGGATTTGAGAAATGTAAATCCTGCTATGAGAAGTTTAGAGGAGGATAGGTTGTCTAATGTTGTCTGAAGCTTTGAAGAAGAAGGCTGAAATGGCTTTAACTAAGAAGCCAGTCTACGGCTTAGACTTAGACGTATCCGAATTCGAGCCGAAACACGTAGATTTAAACGTTGAAAGCCTCGACTCGTTGGATGAGGAGCTCAGTAGTAGTATGGAGTCTGTTGGCTTAAGCTTAAGCGAGAAGAGTACTCTAGGAGGCTATATTCAGGTCGATCAGACGTCTGTCTACAGTCTAAGCCGTAAGAGCGGTTTAACTATTCTAAACCTTAGAGAAGCGCTTAAACAATTCGACTTTTTAAGAGAATTCTACTGGAGGCTTATCCCAGTAGACTTGGATAAGTTTACGGCTTTAGCCGCTCTATACGAAGAAAGCGGATACGTCATAGTTGCAGAGAAGGGGTTTAAATCTGAGAATCCAATTCAAGCATGTCTACTCGTTAAAAGCCCTAGAAGCCTTCAAACCCCACACAATATAGTGATCGCTGGGGAGGGTGTGAATCTACACGTGATAACTGGTTGTACTACCGCTCCTGAGAGCTTTGGCCTACATGTTGGAATCTCAGAGTTCTACGTCGGGAGGAATGCGACTGTTACGTTTACGATGATACACAGCTGGAGTAGGGCTTCACACGTCAGACCTAGAACGGCGGTTCTAGTGGAGGATGGCGGTCGATTTATAAGCAATTATGTAATCCTCAAACCGGCGTCTTCAATACAGACTTACCCCTCCATAAGGCTGGTCGGTGGGAATACTTCAGCGGTGTCTACGTCTGTAGTGCTTGGGTCTGGAAGTGCGAATATAGACGTAGGCTCCAGCGTGAGCTTGGAGTCTAAAGGCTCAAACTGTAGGATAATCTCTAGAGTAGTTGGCGGAGGCTCTTCTGAAACCGTGACTAGGAGTAGAATATCGGCTTTAGTGGACGGTGTTAAAGGGCATACAGAGTGTAATGGTATAATTGTTTCAGACGGTGCTTCAATAGTGGCTATTCCAGAGCTGGAGGCTAAGGCTGAAAACGTTGAGCTTACACATGAAGCTGCAATAGGTAAAATATCGGAGGAGGAGATATTCTACCTGCAGACTAGAGGTTTCACGAGGGAGGAAGCTGTCTCTCTAATCGTCGGAGGCTTCTTAGAGTCTGGGTTATCAGATTTGCCGACTAGCGTAGAGAAATACCTGAGAAGTGCTATTCAATCGGCTCTAACGGGCTTATAATTTAACGGCTCGTTTCAACTTTTAACCTGACTTTTAGACCTTTTAACAGTCACATACTCCGCTAGGAAGCCTTTGAGCTTTTTCTCAGGTCTCTTCCACTCACGTTTCCGCTCTTCAAGTGTATCTCGGTCGACGTTTAAATTTAGCATTCTCCTAGGTATGTCTATTTCGATTTCATCTCCATTTTCCACTAGAGCTATAGGTCCACCCTCGTAAGCCTCTGGAGATACGTGTCCTACGCATGGTCCTCTAGTGGCTCCTGAGAACCGTCCGTCTGTTACAAGGGCGATTTCATCTGATAAACCCATACCGTATATCAACGCAGTCGGTATGAGCATTTCCTGCATACCCGGACCGCCCATCATACCTTCATACCTTATCACTATGACTGAGCCCTTCTCTATTCTTCCGGCTTCTATGGCTTTTAAAGCTTCATCCTGCCCGTTGAATACTACGGCTGGCCCTATGAATACTTTGGCTCTTTCAGAGACCGCTGAGGCTTTAACAACGGAGCCTTGCGGAGCTAATGAACCTTTAAGTATTGCTATGCCGCCCTCGCTTTTCAACGGTTTGTCTATGGGCTTTATGACGTTGTAGTCTAAAATTTTTGCATCGGCTATGTTTTCCCCGACCGTTTTAAACGTGACGGTTAAAGCGTCTAAGTGTAGTAGTGTCTTCAACTCGCTCATGAGTGCTGGGACGCCTCCGGCTCTGTGGAAGTCTTCCATGTCCATTTCTCCGCCTGAACCTATTAGATTGGCTAAGTGGGGGACTCTACGGCTTATCTCATCGAATAGGTCTATGGAGATTTCTACACCGAGTTCTTCAGCTATAGCTGGAAGGTGGAGTACTGTGTTTGTAGACCCTCCTAAAGCCATGTCCACTATGATGGCGTTTTCAAAGGCTTCTCGCGTCATTATCGCTGATGGTGTTAAATTCCTATTGACTAGTTTAACGATCTGTTCACCGGCTTTCCTAGCGAGTGAAATCCTACTCGAATAGTAGGCTGGGATTGTGGCTGTATACGGTAGGGCTATGCCTAATGCTTCGGATAGGCAAGCCATTGTGTTGGCCGTGAAAAGTCCATTGCAGGAGCCACAGGTTGGACATGCTATTCTCTCAAGCTCTGTAAGCTCTTCTATGCTTAAACGTCTCCCCAGTACTTCGCCGACGGCTTCAACGACTGTAAGTATTCCAGTCTTCCTGTTTCTCCATCTTCCAGAGCCCATCGGTCCCCCGGTTATAAGTATGCTCGGTATGTTTAGTCTAGCGGCTGCCATAAGCATTCCAGGGGTTATTTTATCGCAGTTTGTTAGAAGTACAAGCCCGTCTAGTCTGTGTGCTTCAGCCATGGCTTCGATGCTGTTGGCTATGAGTTCTCTAGATGGGAGGGAGTATTTCATGCCTATGTGGCCCATGGCTAATCCATCGCATATGGCTATTGTGTTGAATTCAAACGGTACACCTCCCCCCCTCCAAACACCTTCTTTTACGGCTTCCACCATCCGTTTGAGGTGCATATGTCCTGGGACGATGTCTGTGTAGCTGTTTGCAATGCCTATGAATGGTCTATTTAAATCACCTGGATCTACTCCTAGAGCGTATAGCAGTCCCCTATGGTGAGCCCTGTTTAAACCACTTTTTATCTCACTGCTTCTCGACGTGTTCAATCTGAGTCACGCAATAGTTCAATCTGTGGAAGAAGCTATAAGCTTTAGTACAGTAAAAGTTCGTGTTGTAAAAGCTTAAATAGTGGATGTGTGTCTAAAATAGGCTTGTGTTCCATTAGGGGTGTTGCGATGGGGTGGTACTTTATCATCGAACTGTAGCGGCTTCCCCTCGAAAATACTTCTTCTAGATACAACTTTAAGAGATGGTGAACAGACCCCAGGTGTATCACTCACCCCTGAGAAAAAACTGAGGATAGCGGTTAAACTTGATGAGATCGGCGTAGACTTTATAGAGGCTGGTTTTGCAGCGGCTTCTCGGGGGGAGTTTGAAGCTGTAAAGCTTGTATCGTCTCAAGGTTTGAAAGCTAAAGTCTACAGTTTCAGTAGAGGCGTTAAATCCGATATAGATTCTGCTGCAGATGCTGGAGCTGATGGTGTAACTTTAACGTTGCCCACTTCAGACCTACATATAACCTACAAGCTTAAGAAGGATAGAGACTATATTTTGAGGAGTACTGAGGAGTCTGTAACGCATGCTAAGAGTAGGGGGTTGACCGTAGAATTCCTCGCAGAGGATGGTAGTAGAAGCGACTTGGAGTTTCTGGAGAAAGTCTTTAATAGAGCTGTGGAGTGTGGAGCAGATAGAGTATGTCTTTGCGACACTGTTGGGGTTTTAACGGTTGAGAAGACTTATGAAGTAGTTCGTAGGCTTTCGGCGAATTTGAAAGTCCCATTGGCGATTCACTGTCACAACGACTTCGGATTGGCTGTTTCAAATTCTATCGCTGCTCTTAAAAGTGGTGCTCAAGAGGCTCATGTTACAGTCAACGGGCTTGGAGAGAGGGCTGGTAATGCTGCTTTGGAGGAGCTTGTTGTAGCTTTAAACGTTTTATACGGCTGTAAGTTGAACATCCGCATGGAGCTTATACATGAAACGTCTAGGCTTGTTTCAAGGTTGACGGGTATTTTCCTCCAGCCTAATAAGGCGATAGTTGGTGATAATGCGTTTACTCATGAGTCTGGAATACATACGCACGGCGTTTTATCGCACCCAGCAACTTATGAGCCTATTTCGCCTGAGCTTGTAGGAGCATCTAGACGTATAACTGTGGGTAAACACGCTGGCTCACATGGTATTGAAGCCATGCTCAGAAGTATGGGTTTAACTGTGACGAAAGAGCAGCTTTCAGAAATCCTGAAGAGGATTAAAACTCTAGGCGATAAGGGTAAGCAGGTTACAGACACAGACCTTCAAGCTATAGCTGAAGCCGTCCTAGGATTGCCAAAGGTCAGACCTATACAGTTGAAAGAGCTTACTGTCGTAACTGGTAATAGGATTACTCCGACGGCTTCTGTTAAGCTGTCTTTAAACGGTAAGACGATAGTTGAGTCTGCAACTGGAGTAGGCCCGGTTGACGCCGCTATTAACGCCATTAGGAAGGCTGTTTCAGCGGTGGAGCCTATTCAGCTTGAAGAATACCATGTGAAAGCTATAACTGGTGGAACCGATGCCGTCGTCGAAGTCTTGGTGAGGCTTAGGAAGGGTGCGAGGGTTGTTACGGCTATGGGTGCTAGAGGGGATATCGTTATGGCGAGTGTGGAAGCCGTCTTAAACGGGATGAATACTCTCCTAGTCGACTATGAGAAGATTAGGGGGGAGGGTAAAAGTTGAGGATGAGTGGGAGTCAAGCGTTAATAGAGGCTCTGAAAAGAGAAGGGGTTAAAGTAATCTTTGGAATACCTGGAGGGGCTATAATGCCTGTCTACGACGTTCTCTACGATGAGAAGGATATAAGACACATTCTCATGCGGCATGAACAGTGCGCTGCACACGCAGCCGATGGGTATGCTAGGGCTTTACGTGGACCTGGTGTTTGTATGGCTACTTCTGGACCTGGGGCTACGAATCTTGTGACTGGTATTGCTAATGCTTATATGGATTCTAGCCCTGTTGTGGCGATAACTGGTCAGGTTGCTACGCACTTGATCGGTAAAGACGCTTTCCAAGAGACCGACATAATCGGTATAACTACTCCCATAACCAAGTACAATTATCAGGTTAGGCGGGTTGAGGATATACCTAGGATAGTTAAAGAGGCGTTCTACATTGCGTCGACGGGTAGGCCTGGGCCTGTGGTTATAGATGTGCCTAGGGATATGCAGACTGGTATAGCTGATGTGGATTTCAACGTTAAGGTGAGTATAAGGGGCTATAAGCCTAATGTTGAACCCCACCCTCTACAGGTTAAAAGGGCTGTCGACATACTGGTTGGTAGTGAGCGTCCAGTAATACTTGCTGGTGGAGGAGTGCATTGGTCTAAGGCTTACGGGGAGCTTCTGACCTTAGCTGAGCTGTTAATGGCGCCTGTAGCTACTACCTTCATGGGTAAAGGCGTTATACCTGAAAACCACCCTCTGGCTTTAGGCTGTGTTGGGATGCATGGTAGGGTTGAAGCCAATAAGGCTATTATGGCTTCTGACGCTATTCTAGCGGTAGGTGTTAGATTTTCAGATAGAACTACTGGTAAGGTTGATGAATTCTGTCACGATGCTAAGATAATACACATAGACATAGACCCCTCCGAGATTAGGAAGAACGTCCCAGTTCACCTACCTATCGTTGCAGACGCTAAATACGCTCTTAAAGCTATCATAGATGAGTTGATCCGTAGAGGCTTCAAGAGGGAGAAGTCTGATTGGATTAGACGTATTGAAATGCTTAAGAAGGAGTGTGAAGACTCAGAGCCAGGTGGAGATCTTACGGCTGTGAATGCTATTAAGCTTCTACGTAAAGTTCTGCCTGAGAAGGCCATTGTGACCACGGAGGTTGGGCAGAATCAAATGTGGGCTTCGTTACACTTCAGGGTTTTAAAGCCTGGGACGTTCATATCTTCAGGCGGATTGGGGACTATGGGCTTCGGCTTCCCTGCGGCGCTTGGAGCTAAAGTCGCAGTGCCTGATGTACCCGTCGTAGATATCGCTGGAGACGGTAGTTTTCTGATGACTGAGCAGGACTTAGCTACTAGTGTTGTTGAAGATATACCAGTTACGGTTATGGTTCTCAACAATTCGAGTCTAGGTATGGTTGCTCAGTGGCAGAGGTTCTTCTTTGGAAGAAGATACTCTCATACGGATTTGAAGGGTGTGCCAGATTTCGCTAGACTTGCTGAGGCTTTTGGGGCTAGAGGTGTGAGAGTTGGTTCTCTGAATGAGCTTGAGCAGGTTTTACGTGAGGCTGTGAAATCGGATGTAACTGTTGTTATAGATGTTCCAATACCTAAGGAGGAGGATGTTCTACCGATTGTTCCACCGGGTAGGAGTTTAAAGGATATGATATGTTAGGAGGCGGTTGTATTTGGGAGAGTATATTTTGGCTGCTCTCGTTGAGCATAAGCCTGGCGTTTTACATAAGGTTTCAAACATGTTTAGGAAGAGGAATTTCAACATAGAGAGTATAACGGTTGGTGCATGTGAGGATGGAGATGTTGCTAGGATGACTATAACTGTTCAAGGTGATGAAGCTGTCGTTGAGCAGGTTGTGAAGCAGCTTCAAAAGCTTGTAGATGTTATAAAGGTTAGTAGGCTTGAGCCTAGTAAGAGCGTTGTTAGAGAGCTGGCTCTAGTTAAGGTTTACACGGCTGATTCTAAGGCTAAAAGCGACGTTGTAAACTACGCCACCATATTCAGAGGTAGGATTGTCGACGTTTCTAAAGACTCTATGATAATCGAGGTTACAGGTTCGCCTAGTAAAATCGATGCCTTCGTTGAACTCGTGAAACCCTACGGTATTAAAGAGTTCGCTAGGACTGGCGTTGTAGCTATGTCGAGAGGACTTAAATCTTTGAAAGTAGAAGAATAGGTGGAGGTGTTTACCACGGTTAAGGTCTTCCATGATGAGGATGCTTCTCTAGAGCCTCTTAAAGGTAGGACTATTGCGGTGATAGGCTATGGAAGCCAGGGTAGGAATCAGGCTTTAAACTTTAGAGACTCGGGTTTAAATGTGATCGTAGGCGTTAGACGTGATGGTAGGTCTTGGAGGCTTGCATCTGAAGACGGTTTTAAAGTCTATGAGATACCTGAAGCCTCAAGGCTCGGCGATATTGTCCATATACTGATTCCGGATACTGCTCAGCCTGAGGTTTACGCTGAACAGATCGCTCCGTATATTTCAGAGGGTAAGGCTTTAGGCTTCAGCCACGGGTTCAACATACACTTTAAACGCATCGTTCCCCCTTCAAACGTAGACGTTATAATGGTTGCTCCGAAGAGTCCGGGGCATCTTTTGAGGCGTATGTATTTGGAGGGTTTCGGAGTTCCTGCGCTTGTAGCGGTTCATCAAGACTACAGTGGGAAGGCTAGAGAAACTGTTCTAGCTATGGCTAAGGCTTTAGGCTGTACTAGGGCTGGGGTTATAGAGACTACTTTTAAGGATGAAACTGAGAGCGATTTGATAGGTGAACAGTGTGTACTAGTTGGTGGTTTAATCGAGCTTATTATGAAGGGTTTTGAAGTACTGGTGGAGCTTGGGTATCCGCCTGAGCTTGCCTACTTTGAGGCGTGTAATGAGGCTAAGCTCATAATGGACCTTATATACGAGCGGGGTATAACTGGTATGCTTCAGGCGGTTTCAGACACGGCTAAGCATGGAGGTTTAACTAGAGGACCGAGGGTTTTAGACGAGAGGGTTAAAGAGAATATGCGTAGAGTGGCTGAAGAAGTTATAAGCGGTAAGTATGCTGAAGAGTGGGTTAAAGAGGATGCTGCTGGTAGGCCGAATCTTAAGCGTCTCCTCATGGAGATTGAGCGGCATCCTCTTGAAGTCGTCGGTAGGAGTATACGTAGGATGGCTGGTATAGAAAAGTAGAAATCGTCCGGTTTTATTTTTCATTTTTAAATGTCTGAGAGGCTTGCTTTAAAGGTTGATAAGCGTAGATCCAACGATTTGATTAAGCTTCTCAAGGTTATGGGGCTTTTAAATGGAGATTTTAAGGTAAAACGTGTAGAAGACTATGTACTGGTTCCGATTTTGAGGAAGCCTACTGTTGAAGAATTGGAGGTGCTCAGCCGTTTTGAGCCTGTTTTACAGGTGGGTGTTTTCGAGCCTAGGTTTAAAACGTCTAGTGTTAGAGAGGCTTTAAAGGGTTTAATCCCAGATGGTTTACTCGACTCGGTTCCATCTTCAATGGATTTGATAGGTGAGGTTGCTATTGTGCAGGTTCAAGATGAGTTGAAGCCTTTCTTAAAGGCTATTGGAGAGGCTATTCTCAAAGTCTATCCACGTATTAAAACGGTTCTAGTGAAGAGTAGCCCTATATCTGGGGTTTTCAGAGTTGGAGGCTATGAGGTTGTTGTAGGCTCTGGTGTGACTGAGACTTTCTACAGGGAGCATGGGTGTGTATACCTTGTAGACCCTGTTAAAGTGTACGTAAGTCCAAGGTTGAGCTTTGAGCGTTTAAGGGTTGCTTCGATGGTTAAGCCCGGTGAGAACGTGTTAGACATGTTTACAGGTGTTGGATGTTATGCTATTTTAATCGCTAAGAGGGTTTTAAACTGTAAAGTCTACGCTGTTGATTTAAACCCTTACGCTATTAAATACCTTAAGTATAATATTGAGAGGAATAGGGTTCAGGGTAGAGTTGTACCGATTGAAGGAGATGCATCTAAAGTCGTGGAGTCTGGTTTAAACGGGATGTTTGATAGGGTTATAATAGATAACCCTTCGAACGCTAGGGAGTTTCTAAGAGCTGCTTGCGATGCGCTTAAACAGACTGGTGGAGTTGTACACTACTACGAGTTCCGCCCAGAGGGTGATTTAATGGATAGGGTTTTAGAGGACTTCTACGAGAACGTTGAGAGGTTTGGAAGGTCTGTAAAGTCCTCTAACGTTAGAGTAGTTCGGGAGGTTGCTCCTAGAATATACCATGTGGTTGTAGACGCCTCTATCCAGTAGACCATCCAAGGCTTGGTTATTCTACTCTTTAAACGCTTCCAGTGTGATGTGTACAACGGTGTCTGGGCTTTTTAAAAGCCGTAGGATTTCCCTAGGTAGGTCTGAGGCTGATGAATCGGCTTTAACCATGACGGTTCTTGGGCATACGTACTGGCTCTTCCTGAAGACCATAGATTTTACGTCTGTTAGAGTCATTTCTCTAGAGCCGTATCCTCTAACAGTCCACGTGAACGGTCCAGCTTCGAGCTTTAAGGTTACGACTGTACTTCCGCTTTTTAGAAGCTGTTTGAATTCTGGGCTTAAATCGTAGGCTGCTTTCGAAGCTGAAACGGCGATTATACAGTCTCCTCTCGGCGTTACATAGGGGTCTCTGGTGATTTCAAAAGTAGTCTTATGTTTAGCTGTTATGTTTGGGTGTCCCCTAGCCACTACGTACTCCCTAGCGTTGGAGATTCTACCACCATCCCCTCCATCCCTTCTTACCCCTTAAAGGTACGAATGCTACACCACCCAAGTGTACTGTTTCAACAGTTTCATCGCTACGCTTGTACGCTTTAACCAATTCTTGGAATCCACCTGGCGGTCCAATGGGTGCGACTATGAGACCGCCTACTTTAACCTGTTCGATTAGAGTGTCTGGGATCTCTGGGGCTGCGGCTGTAACGAGGATGCGGTCGTATGGTGCTTTTTCAGGATAGCCTAGAGAGCCGTCTCCATGTATGACTGTGACTCTATCTGAGTATCCGCTTTTACGTACGTTTTCCTCAGCCATTCTGTAAAGCTCGAAGATTATTTCAACCGTCCAGACGTGTCCCCACTTCTCCCTAGGTTCATCAGACGGTGCGACTACTTCAGCTATTGTACAAGCGTGGTATCCTGAGCCGGCTCCAACCTCTAGAACTTTTAAACCCACTTCGAGTTCAAGCGCTTCATTCATTATACAGACCATGTTTCACCCCTCTAGCCTTCTGGCTAGAAGTGTGGTGCGGATATGGTTTGACCGTAGCCTATCGGTAGTGGTGTGTCGACGTAGGCGTATGGCTTTAAATATTCCGGTAGAAAGTTCTCCCTTGGGACTCTTCTAAACGCCTCTATGACTTTCTCCGTCTTGAGGATGCCTTCTCTAACGTAGATGTCTATCAACTTCTCCTTCTCTCTTTTAAAATCCTCAGAGGACATGTTTCCACTATTTAAATGGTTTACGTTTACTGTTAAACGTTTCCCATGCCTAACATCTTGTACTCTTGCACCAGCTTCCTAGCCTTCTCCAGCCACGTTGGGAATTCCTCCGGGTTCTCTGGGAAATTCTGGTAGTGTGTTTTAACTGTTTTCATGAGTTCAGATGTTTTTCTAAGCCTTATGACGAAGTTGAGCTTTCCTACTGAGCGTAGAAACCTAAGGGCTTTATCTGTGATTGTGAGTTTAACTTCACCGTATAGGCTGGCTTTTAAAACGTCTTCTTCAGCTATCAGCCTCCGGCTCATACCGTAGTTCAACTCTTCATCCGAAGCATTCTGGAGGAATACTCTGAAGACGTCTAGAGATGCCTGTTTAGAGCCGTATCCCCTCATGTATGCTACGTTGTAGCTCCAAAGACCCCTGTAGCTTACATCTCCCTTCTCTAAAGCCTTCGCGGCGGTTTCACCTGCGAGTTTTCCAGCTGTCATAGATGGTCCTATTCCACCTCCGTGGATCGGGTTTACTTGGCAGGCTGCATCACCTACCACTATTAAGCCGTTTGAAACCATGTTGTCTAGAGGTCTTCTCGTTGGGACGAAGGCTCCTCTTCCGTCTAAAACCTCAGCCTTTTTAAGCCATGGAAGCTTATCCTCTATGAACCTTGTGAAGTAGCTTTTAATCTCCATTTTGGCTTTTGAAGCTTGAACACCCAGCCCTATGTTGACCTTGTTTAAACCCTTCGGGAATAGCCAGAAGTATCCCCCTGGAGCGTACTCTTGGCTTAGGTATATGTAGCCGAACGTTCTATCTTCAATTTCGCCTTCTAAGGTTCTAACCTCTCTGTAGGCTATTTCAAGCTCTTCTCTTTCCACTGTTTTTTCAAAGCCAGGCGTATCTGGGGCTTTACTCCTGAGGACTGCGGATACACCTGAGGCGTCTATGAAAACCCTCCCCCTTAAAACTCCGCTTGAATTACGGCCTCTGACTTTAACGGCGACTATGTAGTTGTTTTCAACTACAGGTTCTAAAACGGTGGTTCTATCCATAAGCTCTACGCCTGCGTTTAAAGCCTCTTTGAGAAGCCTCCCTCCGAATTCGCGTCTATCGACCATGAAGGCTTTAGCCCCTAGACCGTATATTCGGAATGAGGTTTCAAAGTCTGGTGAAACTACTTTAACGCCTTCAAGCTCCCAGCAGAGTTCGGAGCCTGTGGGGTATTTTAAGCCTATGTTGTCGAAGTGGTGTTTACCGACTGCGTCTCCACAGGCTTTAAGTCCTACGTTTTCAGATGGCTTAGACTCTAAGAGGCATACTCTTAAGCCTTTCTCAGCGGCTGTCTTTGCGGCTAGACATCCTCCTGTTCCAGCACCTACGACTACAACATCGTAGAGCTCCATGTCTCTATATTATGCCTCATCTGGGAGATTTATGTTTTCTCAGTAGTCTACCGTCTTCGTCTATTTCACCTAGTTTCACTCTTGTGGAGGATATGGGTTTTCCATCTTCGGCTAAAACCATTGGAATCTTCACTATTTCAATGGTTTTCAAGCCCCGTGCTTCTCTAAGCCTGTTTATTTCCAAGGCTCTACTGTAGGTTTCATCGCTGACTACTATGGCTTCTACAGCCGGGTTGTATGCTGCTGGACCGTAGGGGTCTTCTATGGCTGTTATAATAGCTCTATCTTCCACTCGCATGTCTTCCAACAGCTTCTTAAGGCTTTCCAGTCTTTCAACGTAGGGTTTGACTTCATGGGCTTTCCCCATGCTTCTGGCAAATTTGTCTGTCGTAAGCCCTATGAGGACGTTATCTCCGAGGTTGAAAGCCGTAATTAGAAGCTCTCTATGCCCCTTATGGATGGTGTCGAATGTACCTCCTAATGCGACGAGTCTGAATCTGCGCATAGCTTCATGTAGTGTTTAAGAGAGTTTAAATAGTTAAGTAGTACTATTCGATGTAGTGGATTTTTCCAACCCTCTATGAGCCTGCATCAGTATTGCTAGTGCTACTGCTTGAGTTGAAACGGCGAATATCAGCGTTAAGACTGGTTGTACGTTGAAGTCTATCATTAAGCCGTAGATGGCTCCGCTTGCTAGGAAGCCTACGCCGTAGGCTGCGTTGAAGATTCCATATGCCAATCCTCTTGAAGAGGTTTCTGTAAACGCTGAGACTGCTGCTCTGTATGTGGATTCTTGTACGCCTAAGACTACTCCGAAGAATATCGATGCGATTATTAGGGTTGTTAAGCCTGAGTTTAGCATCGTGAATACTGGTGGGAGTATTGAGAGTATGAAGGGTAGGGCTAGGATTTTAATGCCCAGTCTATCGTATAGGTATCCTGAGGTTAGGGCTGCTGGAGCGTCAATCCCCTGGATTAGAAGGTATATTAGTGGAACTATCCACTGCTGTTGCTCCGGCTGTAGTATGGCTGAGGCTTTGTACAGTATTAGCGATGCGGGGATTAAACCTACGGTGTTTAAAGTAACTGCTAGTGTGTAAACGTAGAATGGTTTTCTAAGGGCTTTATCGGCTTTTTTAACGTCTACTGTAGGCTCCAGTACTGTTTTAGAGCCTATTCTCAAGTATGTGTATGTTAATGCTGCTATGAGTATTGTGAACGGTATTGTCAGTATGCTGAAGCTCAACCTGTAGTTGTTTCCACTGTAGAGCATTAGCGTTGCCACTAGTAGTGGTCCTGCAACTGCTCCTACTTGGTCTAGGAATTCATGTATTCCGAATGCTTTACCTGCCCCCATTCCTCTACTCACTATGGATATGATCGTGTCTCTAGAGGGTGATCTACAGGCTTTCCCAAGTCTTTCAAGCAGTACTAGGATTGCCGCTATTTCCCATCCGTTTGCGAGGCCTAGAAGCGGTATGGAGGCTATAAGCCCATAGCCTATGAACATGAAGACCCAGTATGCTCTAGTGGTGTCCGCTAGGAAGCCGCTGATGAGTCTTGTAGCGTATCCTAGGAATTCTCCGAGTCCGCTGACGAGTCCTACGACGAATGCTGTAGCGCCTAGAAACTTCAGGAAGTCGGGTATTAGTCCTCTTGAGCCTTCGTATACTATGTCGCCCATTAGGCTTACTACTCCAAGGAGTAGGATGCTTACGTAGACGCTTCTCAATTCTATGGTGTGTTTCACGTTAGACCGCCAGTTTAAGCTAAGTATCGCATACTCCAACCATTAAAGTTTACTATTAAAGTTTAAACCTATTCTACGATATTTAGGGTTTGCCCTCTACTCTAATCGGTGGAAATACCTAGTCGACATCGCCTCCTTTATAACTTTAGGGTAAATATATAGGTGTAATTCAAATAGAAGGTGATAGTTCTTGTCCAAGAAAATAATACAACGCATGAGAACTTTCTCTTCCATATTCAGGAGATCAACACCAGAAGTAGTGAAAAAACAAGTTAAACTACCCTACACATTCAGACCGATACTACCAGAGTATAAAATATATCGAAACATACTGGATTAAAGAACCCCTCTCAAAAATAACCATAGCCTCAATGCCCGAGCTCGGCGGAGCATACGGATACTTCATATCCGAAGTAGAACTTCTAGAAGAAGAGAGAAAAGTCACCGATAAACTCATAGACATGCTTTCATCAGAGCTAAAACCGCCAACGGTTGAAGAAGTAGACCTTAGAAAGCACGTACTAGCCGAAGCCGAAAGAATCATAGGCAAATACCGTTCAATGCTATCAGTAGCTAAAGAAAGCAAAGAAAAAGTACTCTACTACGTCGAAAGAGACCTATTAGGCTTCGGACCGATACACGCAATGGTTTTAGACCCTAGGATTGAAGACATATCATGCGAAGGCGTAGGAGGACCCGTATACGTATGGCATAGAGACTACGAAGGACTCCCCTCAAACCTAGTATTCTTAGACGCTAAATTCCTAGACGACCTAATAGTTAAACTCGCACACATAGGCGGTAAACACGTTTCAACGGCATTCCCAATAGTCGACACCATGATATACGGTAAACACAGATTCGTAGCAACCTTCAAACGAGAAGTCACACCTAAAGGCTCTACATTCACGATAAGAAAATTCAGAGAAAAACCCCTATCGATAACCGAACTCGTAAAATCCCACACCGTAACCGCAAGAATAGCCGCATACTTCTGGCTCCTCCTCGAAAACAGAATGTCGATAATCATCATAGGGGGAACAGGAGCAGACAAAACAACACTTCTAAACGGACTAGCAAGCCTAATAAACCCAGCGATGAAAATATGCACAGTAGAAGAAATAGCAGAGTTAAACCTATCACATGAAAACTGGGTTCAATTCGTAAGCCGTGAAAGCTACGGCATCGGAGGCGCTGCTTCAAGCGCCATACCGCTATTCAGCCTTGTAAAGACAACACTCAGATACAGACCAGACTACATAGTCGTCGGTGAAGTAAGAGGAGAGGAAGCCTTCGTACTATTCCAAGCCTTAGCAACAGGACACGGCGGAATGTGCACACTACACGCTGAAGACGTAGACTATGCGATTAAAAAGCTTACAAGCCCACCTATGAACGTAGCCGAAGTATACATACCTCTTATGAACGTAGTCGTAGAAGTCGAAAGAGTACATCTACCAAAGCCTGTAAGCGGAGCTACATTCGGAAGAAGAGTTAGAGAAGTATCCGAAATCATAAGCCACAAGGAGTTTCTAAAAGTCTTCTCATGGAACCCAATAACAGACGAATTCTCATCGAGGCTTGAGGAAAGCATACTACTGAGGAAAATAGCCCTTAAAACAGGTAAAGACTTCCAAGACCTACTCGACGAAATAGACAAGAGAGAAGTAATAATCAGATGGATGGTTGAAAAGGGAATATTCCAAAACGAAGACGTAGCCAAAGTAATATCGCAATACTACATATCGCCAGATGCAATCTACAACGTAGCATCCATGGAGCTAGCAGTACCGATAAAAATCAAACTACCTGCACTCGTGCAAATGGGTGAAAACCCATCAACGGAGAAGGAGGAAAGTCAAACCCCATCATAACCCCCTCTTTTAAGAAAAACTTATCTCAAACAGTTAAACCCATTATATCATGATTGGAAATTGTCAAGTACTAAACTGAAGGAAGAATTCCTAAAACTCCTAGAAACAGATAGAGAATTCAGATACCTCGTCATAAGCCATCTAGGACTAATAGAGCTAATAGAAGGGCAGAGGAAAATACTCGAAGAACTTAAAATCCTACACGAAAACCAGGAGAAACTATGGGAGAATGCAAACAAGCTATGGGAAGAAGTTAAAAGCCTCAGAGAGGGGCAAGAGAAACTATGGATGGAGGTTAGACTTCTCAGAGAAGAACAGGAGAAGCTTTGGCAGGAGGTTAAGAACCTCAGAGAGGGACAGAACAAGCTTTGGGAAGAGGTTAAAAGTTTAAGGAAGGGCCAGGAAAAACTGTGGGAGAATCAGAACAAGCTATGGGAGGAAGTTAAAAGCCTTAGAGAGGGACAAGCGAAGTTGTGGGAGAATGCAAACAGACTATGGGAGGAAGTAAAACACCTCAGAGAAGGGCAGAACCGGCTATGGGAAAACCAGAACAGGCTCTGGAAAAGCCAGGAAAGAATGAGAGATGAGTTTAGATCTTGGACTATACAAGGATTCGGTGAACTAGCAAAGTTTGCAGGGGTATCATTTAAAGAATTCGTTAGAAGCTTCCTAACTAAACACCTCAGAGAAATGGGCTTAATACCAGCAGATGGAGAATTGAAGAAAATAGTCATAGATGGGGAAGAGATAAACATCTTCTTTGAAAACCCACTTATAATTGGAGAAGTAACATCTAGCGTTGAAAGTATTGAAGAATTGGAAAAACTATTGAAGAGGGCGGAGCTTGCAAGGGAAAAGTACGGAAGAGAACCTATGAAATACCTAATCGCATTAACAGCCTCAGCCTCAATAGCCGATGAAATTAAAGTGCGAGCTAAAATAAACAACGTAGAGCTAATCCTCGGAAAAATAAGTTGAAATACAACACCTTGAAATAGAACAATAAAACATTCAACGTTTTAACCCATTTCTCACAGCGTATAGAGAGAAGAGTTAAATACTGCTACATTGTAAAGCGGACTTTAAAGGTGTCTTTCCCCCATGTACGAAGAGATCCTTAAAATAGTTGAACAAATCCCCGTAGTAGATTCCCATGAACACCTCGCAATCCCAAGTAGCTATACAGCCCCCAGGGAGCCCATAGCCCTCCTACTGAGAGGCTACTTCCCAAGCGACCTACTTTCAGCAGGTATGTCTCCAAAAGAACTTCAAACCCTTCAAAACGATGAAGTACCCACTGAGGAGAAGTGGCCCATATTCAGAAAATACTGGGTTAAAACTGAGCATACAGCCTACGCTAGAGAAGTAAAGCATACTCTACGTATCTACGGCGAGGAAACCTTAAACTTGGAAAGCCTAAAAAGGCTCAGCCAGAAGATGAATAGACTCACAGGAGACCGAATCGTCGAATTCCTCGACTCTCTAAACATTAAAGCAGCTCTCGTCGATATACTCGGATCATTGGACACATTGAAGCGCTTCCTCAAAGGCGAGGTCAAGCTACCGGAATGCTACAAGCCTCTAATACCGCTCCCAATATTTCATGAACCTGTAAGGTCTTTCTACAACATACAGAGTATAGCTGAAGTGGCAGGTAGAACTGTAACATGCTTAGACGAATTCCTAGAGGCCGTTAAAGAGATATTTAAACGTTTGAAAGAATGCGGAGTGGTTGGTGTAAAAGACCAGAGTGCATACTACAGACGTATAGACTTCAACCTATCGAGAAGGGATGAAGCCGAGCGACTATTCAATAAATGCCTCAGAGACCCGAACAACAGCCTCGGCTGGCCTGAGGCAAAACCCTTAGACGACTTCCTATTCCACCAGTACATGAGGTATGCTAGAGAATTAAACCTACCAGTTCAAATACACACAGGCCATATGGCTGGCATAAGAAACAGAGTAGATAAAGCCAACGCCGTGTACTTCATACGGGTTTTAGAACTACACCAGGATGTCAACTTCGACCTATTCCATGGAAACTGGCCCTACATGGGAGACCTACTATTCATAGCGAAAAACTATCCGAACGTGTACATAAACCTATGCTGGGTGAACATAATAGACCCAGTATACAGCGTAGAACTGCTGGAGAGAGCAGTAGTCACAATACCGCATAAGAAGATAAATGGGTTTGGAGGAGACTACTTCGCACCTGAAATACTACCAGCCCATCTATCTCAAGCCAGGGAAAACATAGCACGTGCACTATCAAACCTAGTATCGAGAGGATGGATTTCAAAAACAGAGGCCTTAAACCTAGCGGCAGACTGGCTCTACAACAACCCCAACGAACTATTCAAACTGGGGTTGAAGCCCTACAGCCCTTAAACCCCTAACGCCTCTCTAACCTCCCTCTTAAAATTCTCCCTATCCATGAATGAGGCTTTTATCGCCTTTCCATTAACAGCACACTGTGGAACCTGACCACGCTTCTCCACTTCTTCCACCTCCTCAAACATATTTACCATTCTCACTGGAAGACCCGGCATAACCTCCCCTATCAAGTTTTTAATATGCTCAGCAAAGTACATACAGAATGGGCATGAAGGGTCATAGAAGATCAACCCTCTACCCTTATCCTCCGCCTGTGGAGTAAACACAGCCGTTTCAGGCTGGTAAACATACCCCTCCTCCATAGGGTAGTAGAGTAGAAAGGGTTCATCCTCTCTAACCTTTTTAAACCCCATCCTCAGGTAAAACTCATTCTGCGGATAATACCCGGGGACTTGAAAAGCCCATGTGACAAGAGCAAGTGGGAGCTTATAATCGAAGAATTCTCTAGGCTTTTTCACGTCTTCAATTAAAGCATTTAACAACGTCTTCCCAATACCCTTCCTCTGGTTCCGTCTATCTGGGACAAATATACAGGTTATCTCTAGAAGCCTCCTTTTAGGCTTAGGTTGATACTGTATTAAACCCACGGGTGTTGAATCTAAATAAGCCATTTTACCTATGCCTCCAAACACCTCTAACGACTTTCTCGCCCAAGCTCTTTTAACATTCGCGCCTTCGATAAAAACTCGTTCGCTTCTCTTCTCAGGTGGAATGCAAAGACTTATTAGAGAATCAATATCTTCCAGTTCCACATCCTTTATCTTCCAAAACCCCATTTAAAACCTCAGAACAATATCCTCTAAATGGTATAAAACATTTTGCTAAAAACTTAAAGTAAAATTGGATTTTAAGAAGGGAAAAGCGTTAAAAATGATTTAAAAATACAGCCGTTAAAGGTAGAAATATAGACGCCTGGTAAGTGCCGATTAATATTCTAATGAACCTATTCAAACTTGAGCAAGCATTCCTATAGCCCAAACAGACTTGATCGCTCAACCTTTATATAGCCGTGGGGGGTTTAACTACAGTAGTGTACACTCCATGGAGCTAAAGCTTCTCAAAGAAAAACTGCTAAACCTTCTAAAAGAAGATGAAGAATTCAGGTATGCTGTAGCAGGGCTCATAGGATTAGAAGAAATACTAAAGAGACTAGATAGGCATGAAGCTGAGCTTGTCAGACTTAGAGAAGACATGAACAAGGGGTTCGAGAAACATAGCGAAATACTGAGTAGACATGAAGTTGAATTAATTAAACTAAGGGAAGATATGATGGAAGGCTTCAGAAGACATGATGAAATCTTAAGTAGGCATGAAGCCGAACTGGTTAAACTAAGGGAAGATCTGTTGGAGGGGTTTAGAAGACACGATGAAATTTTAAGCAGACATCAAGCGGGGCTCGTTAAGCTTAGAGAAGATATGATGGAGGGGTTCAACTTACTGAGGAGACACCTAGATGCCTTAGGCGCTAGATGGGGAATTTTAACTGAATCGGCATTCAGAAAGGGTCTTAAAGGAATCTTGGAGAGAGAACTAGGCTTAAAAGTTGAGAAATGGGTTAAATACGATCAGGAGGGTGAAGTCTTCGGATATCCAAGCCCCATAGACGTGGACGTAACCGTGAAAGATGGGAGAGAAATTCTAGTCGAGGTCAAATCTCACGTAGATAAAGCCGACGTCCGAATATTCGAAAGAAAGGTGAAATTCTACGAGAAAACCGAAGGAAGGAAACCATCAAGGCTGATAATAGTGACACCTTACGTAGACGACGATGCTTTAGAGCTGGCGAAACACTTGGGGATAGAAGTATACACGAACATCTAGCAGTTTTAAGCGGTTATAATACTGCTCAATTCATGTCATACTTGTGGGATTCCATGAAGTTTTAGAGTCAATTACGTAGTTTAATTCCTAGGATGTTTAAAGCCACCTGTTTTGAAACAATTAGTGTCACCATCTCTATCTTCTGAGAAGACATATGTAATTCAACGTCTTTAATCGGCTACGCTTCAGTGGTTTTAGCCTAGCACTTCTAGGTAGTGAAACTACAGCTGAAAAGCTTAAATGGTCTTGGGATAAGTTCGTTATGGTGTGTTAGGTGGATGCTTTCAAGCTGAATAAGAGGTTAGGAAGAGGGGTTAACATACTCGGCTACGACCCGGTATGGAGGTCTAAGGATAGGGCACGTATGAAGGATGAGCATTTCAAACTCATAAGCGGTGCTGGCTTTAACAGTGTACGTATCGCACTCCACCCCCTCCGGGATGAAGCTATGAGTGAAGAATTTAAGCTTTCGAATAAGTGGTTGGAAGTTTTAGACTGGGCTATTGAACAATCCCTCAATAATGGTCTTGCGGCTATACTCGACTTTCACGAGTTTATAGCTATGGGTAAAGCTCCGCTAGAGAATAAGGATAAGTTCCTCTCCTTCTGGAAGCAGGTCGGTGAACGATACCGCGATTATCCAGATGAGGTTCTCTTTGAACTACTCAATGAACCGAACAGCAAATTGACACCAGAATTGTGGAATACCTTCCTTAAAGAAGCCCTCCAGCTGATCCGAGAGAGAAACCCCGAGAGAACCGTTATCATAGGACCCGCATACTGGAACAACATCAACCTTCTAGATAAGCTGACCCTTCCAGAAGACGATAGAAACATCATAGTAACCGTCCACTACTACGAGCCGATGGACTTTACACATCAAGGCGCTAAATGGGCTGGACGGGAAAACAAAATCGGCGTAGAGTGGAGGGGAACGGATGAAGAGAAGAAAGCAATTATAAACTCTTTCAATAGAGCTCAGTCATGGGCGAAGGAACATAATAGGCCGATATTCCTCGGAGAATTCGGAGTCTACGATAAAGCTCCAATGGAATCTAGAGTCCGATACTTAAGCTTCATCGCTAGACTTGCGGAAAGCATGGGCTGGAGCTGGGCCTACTGGCAGTTCGACAGCGACTTCATATTGTACGATATACCGAACAATAGGTGGATAGAACCAGTATTAAACGCTCTAATTCCAAGAGGATAGCAATACCAGGTGAAATAACCACGAGGGGAAAAAGAGCACCAACAGATGGAGAAAGCAGTCTTTATGCCTCTCCCCTGCGAGTCGGTGAAGCTCACTTAACACTATTACTCCTCCAATAAGATTCCCCATGACCATAGTTTTTGGAAAACGTTGAGAAAATTCTTAAAAGTCAACGTGGATGATGTAATTTGAGAGGTTTTAAAGATGATACGTGAAGACCATAGGAGACGTTTAACCGAAGAGTTTAAAAAGAAGTTGGAAAAACCCATTAGGCTCATCGTGTTCACGCAGGAAGTTGAATGTCCATTCTGTGCTCAAACAAGAAGCCTAATTGAAGAACTAGGCTCTCTGAGCGATAAAATAACCGTTGAAGTATACGACTTCATTAAAGACTCTAAAAAAGCTGAAGAATATGCAGTTGATAAGGTCCCAGCAGTAGCTATAGTTGGGGAAAAAGACTACGGTTTAAGATTCTACGGCCTACCATATGGATACGAGTTTCAAACACTCCTAGAGGCTTTATCCTATGTCTCAACGGGTAGGACAAACCTCTCAGAAGAATCTAAGAGGAAGCTGAAGACCTTGAAAACAACAGTCCACATTCAAGTCTTCGTAACATTGACATGTCCCTACTGTCCATCTGTTGCAAGTCTAGCCTATAGATGCGCTGTGGAGAGCGACATGGTGAAAGCCGAAGTAGTAGATGTAAGCGAATTCCCACACCTCGCCTACAAATACGCGGTCATGGGCGTCCCCAAGACCATTATAAACGATAAAGTTGAATTCGTCGGAGCAGTACCAGAGAAACTATTCATAGACTACATTATGCTCGCCATAGGTAGCCCAGGATACATCCTCTAAAACGCCTACGGTGCAAGATTGACCAGTAGAAGAGAACCCTTAAAACTAGTATTCATATACAGCGGTGAATTCGCAGAACGAGTCATAAGAAACCTCATAAACGACCCAAGCTTCTGTAAATCCTGCGGATTATACTGCAACTCCTGCAAATACGGCTTATACAGCCATGTTCAGAACATACTAGCCGCGGTAAAGCTTCCAAACCCCTCAGACCTACCAGCGTTCATAGATAAGCCCGAGGAGTATATGCCTAAATCAACCCCTAAAGCCGACATATGCGTAGCATCAGGCCTACATAAAGACCTACTGCTAGAACTACCACGTCACCTCAAAAAGACGGGTGTAAAAGCTTTAGTAGTTCCAGTGGAAGACTTCAATGAAGTACCAGCAGGCTTAAAGAGGCAAGTTGAAGAATACTGCTTAGAACTAGGCTTGGAAACGGCATTTCCCAAGCCTTTCTGCTCTTTAGAGCCCTCAGAAGATAAACCTCTAATCTCAAGATTCGTTGAAGAGCTTGGCGTAGGTAGACCAAAGCTTGAGATATCCCTGGCCAGAAGAAGCGGGTATGAAATCATAGAGTATGCAATTGTCAAACGTAGTGCGCCGTGCGGCTCTACATGGTACGTAGCGAAAAAATTAACAAACGTTGAAACTAAGAGGGAAATCTTATACGACGCCATAGCTAGAGCCCACCACAGCTACCCATGCACGGCAACAATGAACATAGACCCGGAAGCAAAAGAACCTATACTGCACTTAGGAGGCTACATAATAAGAGAAGAAGTTGAGAAAGCAATTGAGGGTGCTCTCCTCAGAACTTAATCTGATAGAGTAAAGGAAGTAACACATCAACCATTTTAAACGAAATATCCAGTAGATGGACCCGCTCTTAGCCTCTAAACAATAGCCCTATACTATACCTTAATTTTAGAAAGGTATCTAAAAGCCGATAAAGCCGCTTTACATCCTTCTCCAGCTGCAACCACTATCTGCTTCTCCGGTACGTTTGTAACATCACCCGCTGCGAAAAGCCCTGGAAAACTAGTTTCACATGCACAATTCACAACTATCTCACCCCACTGATTTTTCAATACAAAATCGACTATCTCCGAGTTCGGAGTAGAGCCTACTTCAATAAAAACCCCTTGAACTGGTAGGAAAAACTCCCTACCATCTTTCAACACTTTCATACCTTTAACCGTTTTATCTCCGGTTATTTCTAAGACGCGGGTGCTAGTCCATATACTAACTTTATCTGAAGCCTCAGCTTTCTCAACAAGTATTGGATCAGCTTTAAGCTTAGGCATAACTTCTATAAGATATACGTTGCTTGCAATCTTCATCAACTGTAAAACCGCTTCTAAACCTGAATTCCCCCCACCGACAACAGCCACATCCATTCCCTTAAACAATGGTCCATCGCAAGTAGCACAGTAGGAAACGCCTCTATTCTTGAAATCCCTTTCACCTGGAACGTTGAGCTCTTTAGCTCTTCTACCGGTTGCAATTATAACAGTTCTACCGAGATAAGTGGCATTATCTGTAATCACGTTAAAAAGCCCATTTTGAACGGCAACTTTACGAACCTCCTCTATTTTAAAGTCGAAGCTATACTGCGTTAAATGCTCATAGAACTTAGCAGCCAATTCTTCACCTGTAATATACTGAAAACCAGTATAATTCTCGATAGTCGACGAAAACGTAACTTGACCACCCAGATTAACCGTAAGCACTAGAAAATCCATCCTTTTCCGAGCGGCGTAAATAGCCGCCGTTATTCCAGCGGGACCAGCACCCACGATTATCAAATCGTAAATATGTTCTGAACTCATTCAAGAGTTTCTACGGATTATCCTCCTAAATATTTTTCTACGTTATACTGCTATCTCCACGTAACTATAACAAATAGGGGTAAGCATAAGAAACATACAATCACTAAACGCATCATCATACAGACTAGAATACCGTCAGAGTTAAATACTTAGAGAATTTTTAAAATCATTATGGGAGGCGTTTTCCTATGGTTAAAAAGATGATCTACATAGGTAATGCGAAGAAAATACCAGTTGGAGAAGCTAGAAAATTCCTCTATCCAGTTGGTGATGAAAAAGGCACTGAGAGACCAGGTTTACTCATACATCTTGAAGATGGATTCGTAGCTTACGATGGATTATGTACGCATATGCAGGCTGAAGTCGAATGGAACCAATATACTGGAAAAATTTGGTGCACACTGCACGATGGCATGTACGACCCGAAAACCGGAAGACCATTCATGGGGATGCCTAAAGAACCATTAAAGAAAATAGAGTTAAAGATCGAAGAAAACGGTGAAATTTTCGCTCTAATATAACACGTTAAAAACATTTCCCCATTTTCTCTTTTAAACCCTACATACAGTTTGAATATCCCCCTTTCTAAGCCTTTCAACAAGGTTTAATACTCTATCTTTTATCAAATTCCTCACCTTTCTCGCTTCTTCCAACGGCATTCCCGCGGGGTCTGGAATATCCCACTCTTCAACATACTTGGTGTAAACCACTGGGCATAAAGAGCCACTGCATACGATTACAGCCATGTAGGCATTTTCCTGAAGCTCTCTAGTCATAAGTTGAGGCCTCTTACGGCTTATATCAATCCCCTCTTCAAGCATAAGCTTCACAGCATTCGGATGAACATTCTCAACCGGAGTTAAGCCTGCACTTACAGCCTTCCAATCCTCAGGTGCATATGTATTAAAATATGCTTCAGCGATCTGACTTCTAAAACTATTCTCAACGCAGACGAAAAGTACAGTCTTCAATTATACCATCTCTCTAGTATTCAGCTTAGATTTAAACTTTTAAGGCTAAAAATAAAATAAATAAATATTTCAGGTGAGGTTATGCCACCGCATTGCGATACTATGGATGGTCCAGTTGTTACAGCTGCTAAAAAGGCTTTGGAAACGGGAAACGTCAACCTTATCCTCCCTTGGGTGCCGAAGAAAGCTGAAGAGGAATTGAAGAAGGCTTTTGAAAAGACCCTTCAAGTGAGAAAACTGAGTAAAGAAGCAGCTGAACTTGCAGACTACTGGTTTTTTGAAACAGCCGTACGGTTGCATAGGGAAGGCGAAGGAGCCCCATATACTGGGCTTAAGCCAGCCGGGTTGGATTGGGGTTCTATTATACCGCGGGCGGATAAGGCAATTGAAAAAGGAAATCCAAAAGAAGTAGTAGATTTCATACTGCACACTGTTGAAGGGGAATTGCAGAGAAGGTTTAAACACGTCATGGAGAAGAAGAATTACGATGTGAATGATGTGGACGCTGCAAGAGATTATGTGCAAGCAATGCTTGGCTTTATCTTATATGCGCATCATCTATACGAGTACGTAAAGAGTGGAAAAGTATACAGTGAAGAAAGAATAGGTGGACACGTGCACTAGCTGTGAGACAATAATGAAAGGATGGCTAATAGAAAGCTGAAATTAAGCAAAATAAAAAGTGGGTTTATGACGATATTTATTTAGGATTGGTTCTCCTAGTTAGGGAAACCTTAGATCAAGCTGTTTTAACGGAATTAGCGAGGATTGGCAACTTTATCAGTTTGCCCGAATATATTCGGGAAAGATTTAATTATATATAACTCTGTTATATCAATATGGTGATTAAAATTGTAGGTAAAGAAGAGTTGAAAAAGATTCTCAGAGAGTTGAAGTCAGAGGAAGATTTAGCTAGAGTTGAAGAGGAAGCACGTCGGTTTTTACGAGATATAGACCCCGAAACATTATCCATTATTGAGCAAGAGCTCTTAGAGGAAGGCTTAAACTTCGAAGATTTAAGGAGGCTTTGCGAAATACACTTGAAAGCAATCACGATTAAAAGAGAAGAACCTGAAATTGGAGAAGAGCATCCAATAAGCATACTTAAGGCTGAACATGAAATCATATTGGACAACCTCAAGATATTAGAAGAGATAGTTAGTAAAGTAAAATCCGACATAGGCTTAGAGCAATTGAATGAAGAGTTTGAGAAACTAGAGCCAGTAGTAGCACTACTGCTTGAAGCTGAAAGTCACCATCAGAGGGAGGAGGAAGCACTATTCCCACGTTTAGAGAGGCAGGGAATTGCTGGACCGCCAAATATTATGAGGATAGAACATGAAGACTTAAGAGCTAAGAAGAAGACTCTTAAAAGACTTTTAGACGAGCGTGCCACATTAGACCGTAACTACTTAACTGACAATGTGTATGAGTTAGGCAATTATATCGCTTCAACCCTAAGAGACCATATATACAAAGAAAACAACATACTCTATCCACTATCTCTAACAACAATACCTGAAAATGAGTGGCGTAAAATCAAAGAGGAATTTGACGTTATTGGATACTGTTGCTTTACCCCAGGAATTAAAGCCTTAGGAGAGCACCGCCATGAAGTATGAAAAACAGTCTACTGTGGGCGATTATCTAATTGGTGATGGAATATTCACCGTGAGTAAAGAGGGAAATAGGGTAATTATTAAACTATATGCATGGTCGAAAAGGAGAGGAAAAGAGATAATTCGTCTACTCGATAGTAGAAGCGACACAGAGATACACATACATGACAGAGGATACATCTACGGAGAGAATAGTGAAGATAGAGCTGAAATAGCACAATCCTTCGCCAATACATGAAGCAAATAGTTTTTCACGAATATTCGAAGTAGTATTCTAAGAGCCGTCTTATCCCCCTCCTCATTCTCTCAGAAAGCGTTGAAGAGCTGATTCCAAGCTTACGTGAAATATCCGATATAGTCGATTTTTTGGGATAATTGAAGAAACCCATTTCTAGAGCCATTCGTAAAGCCATCTCCTGCTTCTCAGTTAAGACTAAACCCCTCCCTCTAAATCTCTCCACTCCTAGTATTTTTGGCTCAAAACCAAGTTCCTCTAAAGTTGAAACTATATCTTGCACTATTCTTGTGTTGGGAGAAACAAATATGTAAACAAGCCTACTACTTTCCACACTCCACGCTGCCGTCAGAAAAGCACCCTTTGAAACAATAGTGTTACATACGTCGCATCCATCGGATTCAAACCATGCGATAGATTCCTTCCCTAACTTAATGCTACTCCGCATCTTCACATTACTACGTTTTAGAATATTAACGGATTGTTTTACCGGTATTCTCACTAGATGCCTAGTAATACCGCGCGGTAAACGCCTAATGTCAACCACTCTAAACTGGTGAATCCCTAAATCTTTAAATAGTTTCAATACTTTACACCGTTCATTTGCTATTTCAATAGAAATACGGTAGGGTAATTTTTCTCTATAAGCCATTTTTCAACCTCCCTCTAAATACTAACACCTCTTTCGATTTTCTTCACATCGTGCTTCTACTTAAAAAATAGGTGGATTAAAATTCTGAAGAAATGTTTACATACCAAATCCAGCATTTCTATAGGTGTCGTCACATGTCAAACGCTATCGATAGAGGTAAGATTGAGGCTTTAAAGAGTATGTTGCTTAGTCTGCATAAGGGTGAATCTATAGAAGAGTTGAAGCGTAAGTTTAAGGGCGTCCTTGAAACTATTTCTCCCATTGAAATATCTCTGGTTGAGCAGGAGCTTGTTAGGGAAGGCGTATCCATCTCAGAGATACTTAGGCTATGTGATTTACACGTAGAGCTCATCAGGGATACGTTACGCTCTAGTTTACTTATGGATGTGCCTAAAGGGCATCCCGTAAGCCTTATTTCTAGGGAAAATGAACATATTACTAAGCTTGCTGAAGCTTTAAACGTTTATGCTGGAGCTCTGAGTAAAGCCAGCTCAGGAGAAGCCGAAAGCCATCTAAAAGCTATCAGCAACATATTAGCCGAGCTGAGAAAATCTAGATTGCATTATAGAAAGATTCAGATGTTAATATTTCCATATCTTGAGAGGAGGGGTATAACAGCTATTCCAAGGGTTTTATGGGGCAGAGAAGACCAGATAATTGTTAAACTTAGGGAACTATCCACGCTTGTGGAGAAAGAGTTAACTCATCCTAAAGAATACCCCAATATAGCTGAAAAAGCAATGGAGGTTTCTAGGGAGATATCTGACCTCATTTTCAGGGAGGAGAGGATTTTACTACCAGCAGTATGGATTCTTCTATCTGAGGGGGAGTGGGTGGCTATACATGAAGCCGCTAAAGATATAGGGTATCTAATACCCATCGACGTAGAGTGGGCATCTAGAGCTAAGCCACTACTACCGTATGAAGTTAACGGGGTCGTTACACGAGAGCAGGTTGAAAGTCTTCCACAAGAGTTTAAATTCGCTGCTTTAGCCCCGGACACGTACGAAGTTAGGTCTGAAGAGGATCTAGAGTTTGAAACAGGCTTCCTGAGTAAAGATGAAGTTGAAGCCATATTTAGGCATCTACCAATCGAGGTGACGTATGCCGATGTCAATGATAGGGTTACATTCTTCTCCCAAAGCATCTTTAGAAAGGGATTCGCTAGAACAAAAACAATTATCGGCAGGAGACTTGGATATTGCCATCCACCTAGACTTGAACATTTCGTTAAAAGCAACGTTGACGATCTTAAAGCTGGAAAATCGGATTATAAGGAGTATTGGACTAAGCTTGGAGATAGAACAATTAGGGTCATCATAGCCGCAGTTAGAGATAAAGATGGGAAGTATCTTGGGACTCTAGAGATTGTTGAAGACCTAACCGAAATAGTGAATAATCCAGATGAGATTAAGGGGAAGATAGTTACCCTATAAATACGATCTCAGTATTTGGGTTTAGCCATAGGTATGCAATTCCACCCATCAAGAGGAAATCGTCAAAGTAGCTTATATAGGTAGGACTAACGCGGAGAGAAGCCACCTAGAAAGGCCGTGAAATAAGGGAATTAAAAATCTTCTACTGGTAGTTGGTAGAGTCATACATTCGAACAGCATGACTTGTAATCTCTAAAGAACAGGAATAATACTTAGAGCAGAACTCCTCACATTTTTCAGCCCAAGTCTCCTCTCTATAGGCGAGACTACACTCTTCACAAATGTATAAGGACTCACCTTTCCTCTCTACCCTCTTCACCATGATAGTTAGACGCCTCCTACCAATTAAGAATCTACGCTAGAGAAATATTTTCTGGTTTTTAAGGCTATTTTCACGAATGTCAGCATAGACGGGACCTCCCATAATGGGCCGACTACTGTTGCTAAGGCTGCCTCTGAACTAGCACCGAAAACGACTGTAGCTGTTGCTATGGCAACCTCAAATTGAGTACCTGAGCTTATAAAAGCGATGGTTGAGGCATCTTTATAATTGAATTTTAAGAGCCAAGGTATAATGTAGAAAAGGGAGGACATAATAAAGAAATGTAGTAGCAATGGTATTGAAACCAAGCCTACTAAAAGAGGCTGATCAGCAATCGCTCCACCCTTTAAGGAGAAAAGCATTATAACAGTAATTAGTAAAGCTAGAGCCGCAGTATTCCCTATAAGTGGGCGAAATTTGTTATCAAACCACTCTTCCCCCTTTCTTGAGACGAGAATTTTTCGCGACATTTGCCCTGTAATTAATGGTAGACCGACAAACAGAATCACACTCTTTGTAATTAGTGTTATTGGAACTGGTATTCCTCCGATTCTGAGGTAGAAAGCTGCAAGAGGTGCATAAAGTATTAGAGTCGATAAAGCATTTATCGCGGTTATCACGATACCTTTAGCTACGTCGCCCTGCGCCAGTAGAATCCAGAATAAAACCATCCCGGTGCATGGCGCTATTCCAAGCAGAATAACACCAGACGCGTATCCTGGATAGCTACTTAAGAATAAGTGTGCCAGTAGAGCCATGAGCGCTGGGGCGACAGCCCAATTACCTATTAACGTAAGGATTGTGGGTTTGGGAGACTTAGCAGCTTTCACTATCTCCTCAAACTTTATGTTCACCATTGTTGGATACATTAGGAGGAAGAGACATACCCCCATGGGAATCGATATATCCCAAACCTGAAGAGACCCAATCCATAAACCTAACTCTGGAAAGAACCTACCTAATAGAAAGCCGGCAATCATGCTAAGAACAACCCACAGCGTAAGGTATTTTTCAAATGAACCTAAAACTGTTCGACTTTCAGACATGCTTGCCTCCTCTACTGACCATCCGTTTTAATGGGTCTCCTTAACTTTATCCGCAAGCAATCTGCCAATCTCTACAACCCGTTTAAGAATCTCTTCAGTAGGTGGACCGTTCACCTCTAACACATCGACAACCTCAACCTTAAACTGTCCAAGCAACTCTTGCATATGTTTCACCGCACTCCCACCCCAGCCGTAAGAGCTTAAGAATACGGCGTACTTTGTCGGTGGACGTAAAACCCTCATGAGATATGCAACATAAACAGCCAACGGATGAGCACCGCCTAAAACAGTTGAACCACCTAAAACAACAGCTCTAGAGTCTACAAGGTCTTTAATAAGGTCTCCAACATCGGTCACCGTTAAATTGTGAAGAACCACTTCAATACCTTCCCCAGCGAGTACCTCAGCCATCTGCTCAGCCATATGCTTAGTACTATCCCACATACTCACATAAATTATCGACACCTTTCGCTTAGTTTCACCATTCACCCACTTCCTATAAGCATCTAGAATGACCTCAGGCTTCCTATGAATAGGTCCGTGGCTCGGAGCTATCACTTTAACGTCTAAGTCCTTCAACTTTTCCAACCCCCTCTGTGCCATGGCTCTAAAAGGCATCATTATCTCACCCCAATACTTTTGAGCATGTATGAGTAGATCTTCAACATCATCGCCATAGATTCCCTCAGCTAAGTGAGAGCCGAAGAAATCGCATGAAAAAAGTATTCCATCCTCTTCAACGTAGGTAAACATCGTTTCGGGCCAGTGAAGCATAGGCGCCTCTATAAAACGTAGAGTTTTCCCACCGAGGCTTAACCTCTCTTGATCGGCAACCATCTTCATCCTCTCCTCTGAAACATTGTAAAAAATTCGAGCCATTTTTACCCCTCTACTTGTCGCTACAAGCTTAGCCTTCGTAGCGACCTTCATCAGATATGGTATAGCACCCGCATGATCGGGCTCAGCATGATTCATCACAATATATTCTATTTCCCCGGGATCTACTAGACTACGGATCTTTCTTTCAAGCTCTCGCTCGAAACCTGGGTTCACCGTATCTATTAACGCATTCTTCTCTTCCCCCAGCACAAGATAGGCATTATAAGACGTTCCTCTTGGAAGAGGAATTAAAGCATCGAAAAGCCTACGGTTCCAGTCTTTTACACCAACCCAGTAGACGTTTCTTGAAATCCTAAAAACGTTCCCCTCAATCGTATAATCATCACCACATACTGTAGTGGATGAAAACAGGTATTTAAGCATGATTTAATACATGTAGATGAAGAGTTAAAGGAAGTAATCATAGATGGATAGGAGATAACATTTTTCCCTAGATTTTTCTGGTTTTCAAGGCTTTATTCGTCGGTTTAAAGTTTATCGAGAAATTGAAACTACTCCTTGATGGCATCGGAGTTGACGTGCATAATTGGCTAGTGTCTTTCACCCAGCAGATTTTTTAAAGACTCTGGGGCAAGTAAACATTTGTTTCATCATAGAGGTGAAGTAGAATAAACCTCACCTGTTTTCAGTTGATGAAAGCATATTTCTGAAGATTATGGGCTTAGCAGTACATTCTCTTTGGGCGTTTGACCAGTTAAACGGTAGACCTTTTAATCTTAGGAAGAGTTTCAATAGTAAACTTGGCGATTTGTTCTTTTGTAAGTCCGTACTCCCCATTCAACTTACTTATTTTACCCTGTTTAAACATAGATGCAAGAGTATTATAGACTGTTTTCAAGGCTTTATTCGTTGTTTTAGCGAGCTCAGACGGTGTCAAAGACTCTTTACTCAGTTTTCCAAGTCTAAAACCTAAGTAGGCTCCTACTAAGCTCAGCATTATAGCGTCTTCAGCGGATAAATCCGTTCTCTTAAGAACTACTCCATTATCTGTTACTTGGAGAAATTCAGAACATTCTCTGATAAGCGTGTCAAAGTTGGGCTCGAAGACTATTTTCGAAATCGCCTCATAAGACGGGTATACTTTAGAAAGCCATTCAAAGAAAGCCCTTAAAACAACGTCAGACTCGCCTTTGAAAGTTGCTTCTAAAGAGCCTATTTTAACATTCAACTCTATACTACTCAACAAGTTCACCTTTAAGCCTAGGTGCAACTTCACTTATGAAGTACTTCAACCCCTTCGAAGTAATCCTATATTCGCCTCTTTCCACCTTCTCGACAAGATAACCATTCTGAAGCTCACTAAGTCTAGCGCTGATAGAACTTTTAGATTTACCCAATCTTCCAGAGATCTCTTCAAGTGAAAGTGAAGCCTTATCGGATTTGCCGAATAGGTAGGCGAGATATTTAACGATCAAAACTAGTAGACAGCCTTCGAAAATAGTCAACTTCTTCATATCGGCTAAAACAGTGGGTTCAGGATGTACTGTAACTAAATCCTTTAAACCCTTGGAGACCTCCTCTAAATCCAAGCTTAGAGTCAAATTTTTCACAAGGCTGAAAGTCGGATAGACGTCTGATATGAATTTGATAAGACTTCTCAAAACCTGCTCGGCATCCCCTGAAAACTCCAACTCTCCACCCTGGAATGAGACTTTAACTTTAACCTCGCTCATAACATTCCTCCCCTAATCTTTGGGATAATCATCTTCTCAACCCACATTTGACCTTGAGCTGAAAGCTTCCACACGACATCCTTCGGGTCAGGCTTGAAAACTCTACCCGATTCAGCCATCTCCTTAAGTCTAGCTGACACGTTTGAAACCTTAAAGCCCGAATTCTGCAAAAGTAGAGCTATAGTTTTAGGGTCAGACTTCTGCTCTTTAAATGCATAAAGTAGCAAACCTATAGCTTCATACTGGCTTAACTTAGCCTTCTCCGAAGCCACTATCAAAGGACCGTCAACGCTCCACTCAATCAAACCCTCTAATAGGTTAGATGTCTGTGGAGCCTTTTCAGCAGCCTCGAAATGCTTGAACGTAGAAGGCTGAAAATCCTCTACAGTCAAACTACTTTTAAGTAACTCCTTAAAACCCATTGAAGAAGCTTCTTCTAAAGCCGTTTTAACAAGGCTGAGCTTTTCACGGAGTTCTTCAACCGTTGAAAACTCAAACTCTAGAGAGCCAAACCAAGACCGGAAGATCGCTTTTACTCCGCTCATATCTGTAGAAAAGATTAGATAAACCAGTATATAAATCTATTCAAAAAATCCTTTAAAATTCCCATATTTAAAAACACTTACATAACCTTTTTACCATAATTTTCACGGATAAAAAAGGCGTGGTAAAATATTTAGGAATAAACTAGGAAAATTTTATTTAAATTCTACATGGTTTTATCCATAAAACAGTTAATATTTCCTCCATTGAATACTTAAGTGAAAACTCACAAACTTGGAGGCTTCTTCTGAATATACACGTATTTACCCTTTCTACCGCCTCTATACAGTATATCGCTTCTAACTAAATCAGCTAAAGTATGCGCAACAGCAGTCCTATCGTAGTGGAAGCCACGTTTACTGAGCTCTTCATGAACATCGCTGAGCGTCCTCCCAGTACTAAACCATCCGGTCCTCCAAAGATTGAGTAGAACACCCCTGCAAGTTGATGGAGTGGGCTCTTTAACAATTTCAAACTCAGGCTTACTAAGCTCTCTATCCAGTAGAGAGACGTTTTGAAATGCACTTAGAAATTCTTCAACAGTCTTCTTAAGCTGGTCTTCTCTACACTCAATCTCTGCTTCGACTCCTTGATACTTTAACTTTATCCTGACTTTTCTATCGGATTCCATATTCAACCACTTTGTTGATTGAACAATCAACAACAACACTTATAAGGGAGTACATCTACATATAGAGTGGTGATTGCATGGATATAAACATTTCCCCCTCAACAAATCACTCTAAGGATGACCCTCAAAGTCTCCCATGGCTTAAAGAAATGCCCTACGTAAAACTCTACCAAGAACTCGTCGACACAGGTACAGAGCTACTTCTCAATAGGCTTAAAACATATAGAAAAGAAGTTTACAAACTGGTAGATGAAGTCAAAAACAGGTTAAAAATATATAAAGCTGTTTACGACAAAGATGGACCTGCTTCTTCTAGAATAATCGGAGTAGATGCAGGGAGAAACGGAACAGAGTACAAATTCGCATACATACCCCTATATGGAGCTATTGCGGTTCTAGTTGAAAACTGGGAGATTGTAGATGAACCACTGTGTGTAACAGGACCACCGGACGTATGGGCTTCAGAATTAGACCCAGATAAGCGTGAAAGTCTTCTACACATGGCTTTGGAATACCACGTAGCTACTAGAGCCGTAGAAAAGTGGAAACCAGACTATCTTCTACTTGATGGGGGGATAGTACTCAACCCTAAACTCTACCCAGATTTCCAAGTTTCACCACAGTATGAAGGAGACTTCTACTTCACAGTCATTACTGTCCTCGAACTTTTAAATACCTGTAGGAAACTCCACGTTCCAGTTTTAGGCTTCGTTAAGCGTACACATATGAACTTCTACTCTTCATTCATGAGGAACAGTCAGATTAGAGACTCAACACTGATGAACTTCATACTTAAAGAAGGCGAATACTCTGAACCCTTCAAAGTTGAAAACATAGTGGCTGAATCCTACAGAACTGTGGCTGAAAGCCTAAAATACGATAAAAGCCTTCCAGTCATATACTCAAGTTACATAAAGACGAGTTCAGCCCCGTTCAGAGTGGAGGTTCCAATGTTCTGTTTAAACAAACTCGGAGAATTGATGTCCATCGTCTACACTATGGCAGGCTTCGACGGTATTCCATATCCTATACATGAAGCAGATAGGCTTTCAAGGATAACTAGACCAACTTCGAACATACACTCTTTAGTACTCTACTCTAAAGCCTTAGAACTCGTCGAAAGCGGAGAAATGGAGCTTAAAGACCTAGACCTCCTAATGCTCGAGTATGGTGAAAGCTGGACGTTAAACGGCAATCTTGAAGAACTTAGAGGTGGCGACGTTTGAAACAGATAGGCTACATACTGTCAGGTTGCGACCAAAGTAAAATATCTTTCGTAGTCATGGAGGATACCAGAGTCTACGTAAACAACTACTACTTCATAAACCATCCTTCAAGCTCAGCGGGAGAATTCAACCCAGTTTTACTGAGAGTCTATAAGATAACACCTTATAACCCTGAAATGACGATAGGAAGCTTCGGACCTATAGCTGGTAAAAAAGGTGAAAAAGCATACTACGGTAAAAAACTCGAATATCTAGTAGCTTGGGCTGAAGTCTTAGGTTACATATCTTGGGATGGCAAATGGAGAAGACTCGAATGTAGTCCCAATACTTGGGACTCAATCTACGAACCCACATACGAAGAACTAGAAGGATTCTTCATAAAACTCTCAAGCAAAAGCTTAACGGACAGAACAGACTTCCCAATAGCCATAGGCAGACACAGGGGTTTAAACATACCATTCCACCTAGATTTAAACGCCATAGCCAAAGGACATATTTTTGTCGCTGGAATGACTCGAAGCGGCAAGAGTACTTTTGTCTTAAACCTTATAGCTAGAGCTCTTGAAAACGATTTAAAGCCTAGATTTATAATATTTGATAGAAGGTGCGAGTATTCCCTCCTGTCAAAATATGGAGCCACAGTACTCCCATACCTCAGCTTCGTACCTAAAACCGAGTTGATCTCTCCAAGCCTTATAGTGTCTAGGCTTGGCTTAGATCCGAATAAGGCTGAAGGGAAGCTTCTATGTGAAGCTTTAAACTCCATGAGAGCTGACGGCTCCGATTTAACTACTAAAAACGTACTAAGAAGATGCGTAGAACTCTCCCCATACTTGGTTTCAAGAGGCAGGGATTCAATTCTATCTAAGATTAGATGGATTCTTGAGAAGCGCGGAGACACAGTATTCACGGAGGAGCATAAGCCTTTAAACATCTTAGAAGTGCTTTACGATAAACCAGCTGTAATCGTAGACTTCTCAGTCGATGCCAACATTGAAGACCAACAGCTTACCGCTAAATACTTGATACGCGAGGTTGTAAACCACGCTATTAAGTGTAGAGCTACTGGAGATTTTGCCACAATATTTGTAATAGAAGAAGCACAGTACTTCGTACCTGAGAGAGGACTTAAAATAGAGGTTGGAAACCCTGAGAAAACAGGAGTAGATAAACAACTAATAGAAGCAATAAGTCAAGCTGGAGGATACAACGTAGGCTTTATAATAGTTACACAGAGACCTGCTTACATTTCAAAGTCAATAATATCACAGTGTAATACGATAGCGGCCTTCAGGCTTATGGCTGGCAACGACCAAGAAGCAATCATAAAATACTCTGAATACGGAAGTGAAAGAATGAGCGACTACCTACCTGGACTGGCGGATCATGAAGCCCTCATATGGGGTATGGCGTCGCCAGTACCATTCCCAGTCACAGTAGAGATAGATGTTAAGGACTATCCGTCTAAAACAGGAGTGACGGCTAAAGTATCATGGGAGAGGATGAACCTTAAAACATCAAACCTTAAAATCCAACATTGATATTTACCTAGAACTACTTTTGTTGCAGTACCATTAAGAGAGCTAAACTAAGCTTCATCATAATACAGAGAAAGTAAATTAGAATTCCACAGTTTGACGTAAGATTCTTAGAGTTCTACAAGTAAAGTCTTTATATTTTCCATTCAAAAGAAAATTCACCTGAGGAAGCTTGAAGAGGCCCGAAAAGAGATGGTGGAAGATTCAGGCATAAGCCTCGAAGACCTCATTGAAGAGATAGGCTGACAATAAATGTTTCAAGTAATCGTATCTCAAAGAGCCAGAAACTCCCTGAGCACTACAAAAGAAGGATTATTGAGCTACTCTTAATTTTTCGTGAAAATCCGGTTCCAGCCGAATATTATGACGTAAAAAAGCTTAAAGGATGCGCAGATATTTATAGAGTTAGAATCGGCGATATTCGAGTGATCTACGAAATATTATGGGACCTTAATATGGTTCATGTATTACTAGTTGAATGGAGAGAAAGAGCCTACCCTTAAACAAAAAGGAGGGGTTTGCGGGAGATATCACCAAGTAGTCGTTGGTTCAAATGCATCTGAAAATCGCTTCTATGCTATTAGATTTTGGTATTCCAGTTACAAACATTAATAACCAGACGCTTGACGTATCTGGTAGAATCATGGTTTACGATAACAAGATAAAGGGTAATGGACTTAGGGTTTATGAGTTTATGCGGATACTATTCTCTAACGAATCATGGATATAGATAGGAGTCCGTAGATGGCGCTAAAACAACTATGAATGATGGCAGAGGCAGGTTCACGGAGCTGAAATACTACTACGGCGGATCATGGTCGAGTTGGAACGCTATAAAGTTTACAAATGGAAGTGGAAAAGCAGGTATGGAGTATCCACCGGACCCACCATACCGTGCTAAAGCCTTAGATACTAATGGGCTTATAACGTGGGGAGGCTACGATGCAGACCCCTGAGAAAGCTGGCTACTAGCTACGGATAAGTAGCGCTTATGGTCTAGATGCTCAACACTTGCAAATAGCATTTTTCTCTGTTAGTATGGTAGAAAGGAATTTAAAAAAGTTAATAGGCACTCTACAAGCAGTGCCTACTCCAATAAATCAAAGTGGGAGTGTAATGGGTCTACCTTCTTCGGCGGATTTAACGGCGGCAAGTGTTACTTCAAGTGTTCTAACGCCTTCAGATATGGGTGTTCTAGTGGCTCTATCTTCTAAAACAGCATTTATCAAGTCGAGCTCAGCCATCCTCATAGTATCTCTGAAGGGTTCGGCAAACTCCTCCACACTAAAAGGTGTCTTCGTACTCCAGTGGATCTTTAACCGATTCGGGTCTTCAGATTCAAGCATAGCATCCCAACCCACTATACTCCACTTCAAGCCCCAAGTGTAAGGTGAAGCCCCTATAGTCGCCGTTACTACGCCTACTGCGCCTGATGAGAATCTTAAAATAACTCCGCTTACGTCTTCAATAGTCATCCCTTCAACGTCCTTGTAGAATAGTCTATCCATTTCGGCATAGACGCGTTTAACATCTCCGCAAAGCCACACTATAATATCGTACAGGTGTGTAGACTGTTCAACAATCTGTCCTCCGCTTTTAGATCTATCTATCCACCAGTCTTTACGTATAAATCTACACCAGTATTTTCCAGAGGCCAGCCCTATAGAGCCTAAACTATTAGACTCGATAAGGCTCTTAGCTTTCTCAACACCAGCCCCAAACCTCGACTGGTAGCCAACCTGACTTTTTACACCATACTTTTCAACGGCTTTAGCCATCTCCCTCGCAAGCTTAATATCTAAAGCTATAGGCTTCTCAATGTATATGTTTACACAGTTTTCAGCGGCAACCATGACTTCATCGCTGTGAGCGAAAGGCGGCAAACATATAAATACTACGTCCAATTTGGCTTTTTCAAGCATAGTCCGCCAATCTTCATAAACCTCACCACCGTAGGTTGAAGCGAAACGCTCAGCTCTAGAACGTACAATGTCGCTGAAAGCCTTAAATTCTACATTTTTAATGTTCGAAAGACTTCTAGCATGGGCTTCAGCAATACCACCGCATCCTATAAACCCGACAGCTAAACGTCTCATCAACAATCCCCCACCTTATAACATGCCAACTGTTTAAATACTTAACCTCTACAAGTTTAACACATCTCCAGCTTCTTAGAAGAGTTTACGAATGCTTCACTTCTCAAAAAGCAGGAGTGGAACAATCGTTAAAATCGCTAAGATGGAAGATGCATAGAATACAGAAGAAGGGCCTAAGCTACTTCATAGCAAGCCAGCTATCATACTGGCTAGAGAGAAGCCAAGCCTCACAGCAGTTTGTCGAAAACCCATACCTATACTCCACTTAGAACTCGGTATAGCCATAGTTACAAGCGTTGCTGAAGCAGGCCAAGTAGCCGAGTATAACCCATAGGAGATTGCGTAGATCGTCGTGAATAAATTTAAATCTCTAACAAACGGTAGAAACGCATAGAGAGGAATCATTAATAGAATACATAGTTGAAGAAACCTCTTCAAATCCATCTTCTTCAAAACATAGGCTGCACTGAGCTGAGATACAAGCGTCGCCAATCCAATAATTGAAAACATGAAGCCCACTTGAGTAGTGGAAGCATTAAACCTCTCGGAAGCATATATGGAGAGGAGGGAATTGCTCACACCAACTGTAAGAGAAATGAGCATGTGAAATACAACGAGCAGGCTCATGGTTCTCAAAAGCCTCCTAAAGCTCCAACCTTCCCCGCCGCCTCCATTTTTACTCAGACTCTTAACCTCCTTCATCATCCAGGCTGGAGCTAAGCACAGGGCCATTGCAATAGAGGCTATTATAAAAACAGGCATCCACCCATAGTTGTCTACGATAGCCCCAGCCAAAACAGGTGCCGTCAAAGTACCTAAAGGCCAAGCAACGTTCATAAGCCCGTAAATACTGGCTCTATTCTCCAATAGACTGATCTCCGCTATGTAAACCATACGGGCGGGTATGAAAACTGTAAAAGAAACTGTATATATGATGATAAGTGGAGAAAGCTGAACCCAGTTTTTCACAACAGTGTAGAGTAAGACAGATATTGATGAGAAGATTATGCTTAAGATTATGACCTTCTTATTCCCATATTTTTCAGCGATTAAACTACTCGGTATGATTAAAGCCGTAGCTGTAAAGCCTGAAATCGAGAGTATAACACCAACTTCTACGATCGAAGCCCCCAATCTCTGAATAAAAAGAGGCTGAAGAGGTATGATCAATTCTGAGGCTAATGCTATCCCTAGGTTAACTATGAAAAGAGCGTATAGGCTTTTCTTAGGATTCTCCAATTACCTCGTCATCGCCCCCTTCAGATAATTCTCAGAGCCGTTAAATCTTTCAACAAAGGGCTATTAAATGCTACTCTTACAGCCGTCCATACTCTTCCAAAAGAATTATGATACTGTGTACTCACTATGAGCATCAACAGGTTAAAGCAGAGCCGTCTAAAACTTAGAAGAGCCGTCGGTTTGGAGAGGATATTTAAGGTCCGATCATAAGACCGTGTTTAGAAGCTGTACTGGAAGAAGTAAAAAAGTATAATAACAGGGTTTCTGCAGAAAGAAAAGACGTGGATGTAATAAGTTTAAGATTTTCAGACATAAATGGAACTTTGAAGGAAGTCATAATTTCCGAAAAGCTTTTTGAAAAAGCAAACGTCGAAGGTATATGGTTTGACGGTTCTTCGATAGAGGGCTTTGCAA
Organism: Bathyarchaeia archaeon; assembly: GCA_038870975.1. GTDB lineage: Archaea > Thermoproteota > CALKCG01 > B24 > B24 > DTBU01. The sequence continues at coordinate 64,445 of JAVZJD010000002.1, forward strand.
GACGTTTTGAAAGCGATATGCGGCTTATCCCCGACACTTCTTCAAGCTACACGATTAACGGTGTTAAATCATACTTCTGTGAAGTTTACAAGGCAGGTCAGCCGTTCGCTGGAGACCCCCGCATAGTCTTAAAAAGATTCTTACGCAAAGCCGAGGAAAACTACAGGGTTAAACTAGTCGTGGCAGGTGAGCTTGAATTCTACCTTCTTAGAAATGGTGAAGCAATAGATACTGGAGGATACTTCGACGTATCTCCGAGGGATAAAGCCAATCTTGTTAAAATTCGAATCGCTGAGAAGCTTACAGAAGCAGGGATAGAATGGAGTAGTGGACACCATGAGGTCGGGCCTGGTCAAAACGAAATAGACATACTTCACGATTATGCTGTAAATACTGCTGATAAAATACTCTTGACGAAAAATATAATCAAACTCATATCTGAATCTGAGGGGCTGAAGGCCGTTTTCATGCCTAAGCCATTCTATGGTATGCCTGGGAACGGCATGCATATACACTTAAGCCTCTGGAGTGGAAATGAAAACCTCTTCTACGATGAGAAGGGTCTCTATAGGCTTTCAGATTTCGCTATGAAGTTTATAGCTGGAATCTTTGAACATGCAGGAGCTATAACAGCCGTAGCAAATCCCACGATAAACTCCTATAAGAGGCTTGGAGAATTTGAAGCACCTAAGTACGTTTACTGGGGTATGAAGAATAGAGATGCGTTAATAAGAGTTCCAGAATTCATCAGTAAGAATTCAGCTAGGATAGAGTATAGAGCTTCAGACCCCTCTGCAAACCCCTACCTACTCTTCACAGCTCTGCTTGTAGCTGGTTTAGACGGCGTTGATAGGAATCTGGAACCTCCAGAGCCCATTGAAACAGACATATATGAAAGTGGGCTATATAAGAGTCTGCCAACATTACCTTCAACACTGAAGGAATCTCTAGAAGCGCTTAGAAGAGACTCCGTTATACACAGTAGTTTAGGTGAGGCTGGTGAAAACCTCATAAACCTCAAATTGAAAGAATGGGAAGAGTACACCTGTAGGAAAATAACAGATTGGGAAAGGGAGAAATACATCGACGTGTAGGCTTCACAGTAATAGAGTTTAGATCAGTGTTACGTAGCTTCTTCACCTTTTGAGGAGAAGTACAATAATGCCAATCGTAATAACTACCCCTACTAACAATAGGATGAGTTGAGAGTAATCTCTCCTCCAAACAGCATGTATCTCTCTATGCTCATCAACGTATACTTCAATAGTCCTCTCATCAACTATTCTATCTTCGGGTTTAAGTCCTTCGAAGTGGTCGAATACGTTTAAAACTAGAAAGCCAGTTCTCAACTTGCTTAATTTCACGGTAGCGTATGTACCCTTATGGTACCATCCAGATCCTAAGGCATCACCATAATCGGTGATTACAGAGACGTAATACATATCCTCTTTCGGAATCAATGCGTTTAAGAGTTCTTCTCTCCACCTCCCTCTTACAGGATCGTAAACTCCGAAACCAGCGCAGAATTCCCAGTAGCACCAGGCAATATTCCTCTTTTCAGCTTCTCTAGCTACGAAATAAGTCCATCTAATCCTAGAATTAATATCCGCTTTACTATACGCTCCGAATTCTCCGAGGAGGAGTGTGATATTACCATGCTTTATAGACCATTGAACCGCTATATCTAATTCATCTCTAATCTGTTTCTTTTCAGCCTCAGTTCCAAGCCACCTCCTTCCAACAGGTGGAGAAGGATTAACCCACTCAGCACCCTGATGTGTAAATTCAAAGGGTGTGTAGAAGTGGAATGTAACTATTATATTCTCATCGCCTTCAGGTATCTTCAGATCTCTAAGCCTATAAACGCTATTCCAATCCACCGGGCCTACTACGATCTTCCTCGTAGGGTTTGTCTCCCTTATGATTTTAATTGTATCCGTAAGGAGTTCATTCCATATTTCGCTAGTTAAAGCTCCACTGGGCTCATTGAGCAATTCAAAATACAGGTTTTCAGGATAATCCTCGTAGTGTTCAGCTATCTGCCTCCATAGGGCTATGAAACGCTCTCTATGTTTTACAGGATCCTGCATAATCTCCTCATAGTGATGGATGTTTATTATAACTATTAGGCTCTGCTCTAAAGCCTTATTCACAACGTGATCAACTCTTGCGAAGAAGCTTTCATCAATCTTATAGGGTGGATTTTGATCCGCGTGAGCTGACCATCTTATCGGAATTCTAACTGTGTCAAACCCCGCCTCTCTTATTATACTGAGGTACTCATCTCTTATGTAGACACCCCACTCTCCTTCTCTAGGGGCTTCCAATGCATTCCCGATGTTTATCCCCCTACGCATATAAACTCCAGTCTGCTCTCCACTTTCAGCAAATGAATAGGTGCAACGATTAAATTCCAAAGATACAACATAAGAGACCAGTAGAATAAAAATTGCTAGGTGAATTCTACAATACTTCAAAATACCACCTCTACAGTCTCTATTTTCCAACGAGTTTAATTAACCTTAAGGAGGTTTTCATAGCGGGTCTTTATATCTGCTAGGAAACTGGGCATCATATCTTAGATTTAACACGTAACATAACGAATATCGCGGTTATTATCCATGAAATCGCCGAAGCTATTGCGAATGTTATTCTAGACTCATAGAGCATATACTCCTCTCTAGTCATTATCTGAAATCTCCGATGATCGGTTCTTGCTGTGGAAAACGGTCTAAATACTTCTTCAATCTCAACTCCACGGACCTCTATATAGGCCGGGTCGTTAACACCTAATCCTCTCTCCGCGGCCATTTTAAGCGTTGGAATAAGCCTCGGATTAAAGCCCATTATGAGTGCAGCTATCGAATCGGTAGCTACGGGGTCTTTTCCAATAATAATTAAACCCATATTTACAGGCGTTCCCTGTGTTGGACCCAACCCCTCCATAGCTACTATCCCATCTATTATCGTGAGGTTTATCGGTCTAATGGTAGCTAAATCCGTTATCGGCGCAGCCATATAGGTTCCTCCAAGCCTATTATCAGCCTCATGTAGCCTCCATTTTGGACTACCGTAAACCGACGACGGTGGAATCCCTATAAGGTTTTTCAAACCAAGTGTTACAACAGCATCACTATGAGTCTTTAAACATGCTAGTGAGATGAAGAAGTCGATTTCAAATAACCGCTTGTTTAAAGTTATGTTTTGAAGAGCTCTACCGTTAGGTACAGTTACGTTAACGAATTCTCCAACGTTTAAATCGACTAATTCGACTCCACTACTTAAGGCTACATCTAAGAGCCCTAGTATTCTAAGGTTTTCCAGCGTATTCCCTTCTCCGCTCCCCTCTGCTACTGCGATCTGAGAAGAACCCATAGACTTAAGTAGGTTTATTAAGGCTCTCAGAGTTTCCGGGTGGGTTGTCGCAGGTGGAGTGTGAGCTCCGACTACATTGGGTTTAATCATAATCTTATAACCGGGTTTTATATAGTCCTCTAAATTGAGGAGATGGAAAGCCTCACTTAAAGCTTCATATACGTTCGTCCTCTCAGCTTTAACGACTGCTACAACGGCTTTACTCTCCCCTCTGAATTTGAGGTCTCTGAGGGCTTCATCGGGGTTTTTAGCCGTATATGCATATATAGTGAGAGCTGTAAATATACAGGATATTGAAAGGAATATGATTATAAGCAGTCTACTAAAACCATACGGCATATCCTTCAAAAAGTATAATCTGCAACATCACTTTAAAGGTTTCGTAGCAATCTATACGGCGGGTTTTACTCAAACTTTCATAGCTACTCTCAATTACACTATGATGATTATTTGGCTGGGTTCTTCAAACGGAGGATTATGTCCTGCTCTATCGATGGGACGAGCCGTATATTATGCTTGGCTCCTCTTAATATCGTATGATGCTACCGAATTGGTATTCAAGCCGATTTTAAGTCTTATATCAGATAGATTTGGATGGAGGATTGCAATAATCCTATCAACTACCTCTCAAATACTTTCATCGGCCGTTCTAATTGGAGGTGAATTCCAAAATCTTCTATCATCAAGAATTCTCCAAGGGATAGCTTCTTCGATATCACCTACTCTCATGGTTTTAACATCCAATCTAACCGACGACGGTGAACGCTACGTAGGTGTTTACATGGGTTTTAGGGGTTTAGGCTATCTATTGGTACCGCTATTAACGGCTGTTATGAAAGATCCGAGTAGACATTTCATAGCAACCATCACATCTATTCTAGCATTTTTACAGATAGCTCCATTAACTGTAAAAGTAGATTTAAAGTTTAGAAAAATGGATGTGTTTGATCTCAATATAGCTTTCCAGAGGAATACGTATCTGTTGTTTCTACTGACTGTATTGGCGTCTGTACTCATGGGTGTTAGATTCACATTAATACCTATAACTATGATTAAACGGGGGTTTACAACGCAAATCGTTAGTATGATTTTAACCTTAGGCTTCTTAATATGTATTATAGGTCAAGCGTCATCGGGGGTTTTAATCGAAAGTAAACATCTAATACCTTTAGCCTCCTCAGGCTTCATACTATCTACAGTAGGATTGATATACATACTTTTCGCAGTAAACCTCCTCGAACTACTGATCATATCTCTAACGGTAACTCTAGGGTCTGGTTTAGCATTACTATCGACGAATACATTGCTTACAAGAGAAGCTCGGAAGACGAATATAACTTCCACCCTAGGCTTAAACGGATTAGCACAGAGTATGGGGGAGCTCATAGGGTTGATCGTTGTCGCCCGGTTCTCGGAGATTAACTTCGATATAGCGTTAATACTAATCGTAATGTTTACGCTAGCTGGATTTATCATCTCCCTCTTTTTAAGAGGGAAATACTAGGGCGTTCGCTAAAAGCCTCTAACAGAATTTAAAGGTAATCTCCGTTTACTGCGTTAAATAAAAATCTACCCGATTATTCATCATAGCTTTGATGGATTAAAATTTATACCTCTATATCAAGTTATTGGAAGTATAAATAGGGGGGATGTTGTTAGAGTTAACTCATATATGCCATCTTCACACTCGCAGAATTCCTTTAAACCATATAGCTTCACAACTTCGAGCTTCTTAGCTTGTATATTCAATCTAATCGTATGTTTACGTCCAGTAGTCCAGCATACGTATTTTTCAACACCCTGCTTATTTTCAAAAACTAGAATATAGTCGTTTCCATCTTCGGTTTGAACCCTCCCTCTAAAGTAGAATCCATCAAGTTGCGATATGAGAGTATATATAGCGTAGTACGCTGGTTTGATAAAGTACATCGGTCTTCCGTAGACCGATTTAAGCCCTTCATAGTCTGCTATTACACCAAAATTATGTTCAGAGTCTTGAATACTAATCCCATCATCTTTCCAGTCGTAGAATACGCTTATATTAACACCATTCATAATGTTTACTAGGAACATTCTAACCGCGTACTCTGCCTGAGTCGTAATAGAGACCCTATTACCGTATGAGCCGCTAGTACAATAGCCCCATTCACTTGAAATTATAGGTTTAGAAGGAAATCCGTATAGGGATAGAATCTCCTTCAACCTAGCGTAGTCTAAACCAACAGTTTCAGGGTTTGTACTCCTGTATGGGTGGATGGAAACGGCATCTACAAACTCCAACATACCCGATTTAAAGGTTTCTTCTAAAAACTTTAAATCGAAGCCACTTATACCAGGGGCTACTAGTTTAACGCCACCTACTTCCTCAGCAACCAAATGGACAGCCTTCAATAGTCGAATGTAATCCTCTGGGTTGGGCTTAGGTCTCCAAAATTGAGCCAGATTAGGCTCATTCCAAAGCTCCCATATGATATCTTCACCTTTAAACTCTCTAAAAGATTCCAATGTAAACCTTGAAAAAGCCCCTCTGCCAGTGTCAGTATATGGTGCTAAACCTTCATCGTAGTATTGATTTCCATAGTCGAGTATGAAGAGAACCGTTATGTTCCGTTCTCTTAAAGCATCCACAAGCTTCTTGTATTCTCTAAAATTGTAGACGCCTCTTTCTCTTTCCACTTCACTCCATAGAAAATCCATTCTAATCAAGTTTATACCAGCATACTTCATCATATCTAAATCTAATTCCCTAGGGGTTATGAAGTGTATGTTCACTCCAAACTTGTAGATAGTTTCCGAAAACTCCCGTCTCTCAATAACGGCGAGCAACCAAGGGTAGCATTCAAAGTTGTACTTAGGGTTTTCCGAAACCCCGTTAAACGTCCTCCCATAAAAGTGGCACTCCAAGAGATAGAGCATCGGCTCTAGAAGACTAGTATTTAAAGCCACTGCATATACCCTACTCTCCATAGCTTTAACTTTTAAACTAGACACTCTAACAGGTCTAGATGGATCGTCCATAGGCTTCAGGTAGATTTCAAAGGTGCCATCGCCGAGTGTAGGATTAGAAACCTTAAAGTACATTTTCGCTTCTTCACCCTTTATAAACCAATTCTTAGCAGTGGTATCTGTACCCACGTAGACCAATTCTACAGACGGTTTAACAACGGACAGAATACTCACCGTAACGATTAGAATAGAAGTTGCAAGTACTAGTATCTTTATCGTCCGCCTTTTAAGGTGGGATTTATCCAAGGAGGATATCCAATTAACATTCTATTTGGGCTCTTCAGATCGGTATAGAGAGTTAGTAGGATTGAATTTTCAACTCAACTCTATACTCTTCAATCTTATCTTCTCTCACTTTAACCCCTAAGCCAGGTTTATCGGGTACTTTCACTTTAGCACCTTCAAACTCTAAACCATCTACTAAGAGGCTTTCAAGGAACTGTGGACCGTTTATATCGATCGGCGCTACTATGGGTAGGGTACTGAATAGATGTACGGAAGCAGTAAAACCGACACCACTTTCAGTCATGCCGCTGGCGAACAAGTCTACACCTACAGCCTCGGCTAAAGCAGATATCTTAAGATTGCCCATAATCCCAGATTTAGCCAGCTTTAAAACGATTAAATCTAATGCGTTAGCAGATATCAGTTTAACCAGATCATAGTGGCTAAAAATGGACTCATCTACGGCTACTGGTATAGGGCTTTTTGAAATAATACGTTTAAGCCCTTCATAATCCCATGTTGGAACAGGCTGTTCGAGACATATTATCCTATTGCTCATATCCGCTATAAGGTCTAGAAGCCTCCTTATGGAGAAGCTCGTATAAGCCTGATTGGCATCAGCCCATATCGTTGCATCTGGAACGGCCTCGCTGACGACTTTAAGCCTCTTTGCGTCTTCAGCAGGGTCACCCATAATCTTAACCTTAAAACACCTATAGCCTTTTGAAGCCATTTCCCTAGCGTAATCGGCCATAGCCTCAGGAGCACCGCTCATCATAGCTGAAAGCTCGACGTAGTCCGTTATCTTTCCACCTAAAAGCCTATGAATCGGTTGACCCGTTATCTTACCCATTACGTCGAATAAAGCCGTTTCGACAGCCGATTTAACGAATGGCTGGCCTGAGCTTACAACTGGAGTTAACAGTTTATCGAGCTTCTTCAGGATTAGGTTCAAACTGAATGGGTCCATACCTTTCAAAGCTGGAGCAATGTACTTCACAAGAGACGTATACGCAGACTCTAGTGTTTCATACATCCAAGTATGCATTAGTCTAGCCTCACCCCAGCCAATAGTACCGTCTGAAGTTTCAATTTTAACGTACAAGTGTTCTCCAGGTATACCCGGTTTACCTACGACGCCTCTAGAGAGTATGAAAGGCCTAATATACGGTATTTTGAGCGGATATGCCTCAATGCTTTTTATCGTAGACATGGGAACACGTTTTAAAATCAGACCGCCGACTATTTAAGCATTCAATAGCTGCTTTGAATCAGAGGTCTAATATTCTCAGCATATATACTTGTAACTTCTGATAATATTAAGCCCTCTAAGTCTCTCACCGGGTCGTTGACTGGGTACACGTTTATATATGGAGCCTTAACCAGAGCCTTAACCTCCTCTGGGTAGTCCCAGTCCTTTATGTAGAATACCGATATTCTATGTCCCCTATTTCCAAACGCTTTAAGGTCTTCCAAAGCCTCTTTGAAATTCTGCCATCCACCGTCCGTGATAACTACTACAAAGCACTGTTCTCTGGCAATGTTTAAAAGTTTGCCTATAGTCTTAGTAGGCATTATCGTCAATTCTCTAAACTTCGACGAGAGTACCAGCTCCTTAAAATCGTCATCTACACTCCAATCAGCCACTACATGGTTTGTTGAGAAATTTACAACGGCTGTATTCCCACCAGCCCATTTAGCACTTAAATACGCTATGAAGCCTGCAATGGAAACCTTATCCAATATATTGCTCATACTGTAGCTCGTATCCAGAACAACCAGCACAGACGGTATGATATTCGTATGCAACTCACCGCCTCTACCAGCAGCCCTCATGTGCCATTTAACCGTTGTAACCTCCGGTATCATAGGGCCTTCATCTAGACTCGCCTCTATGTCTAAAGACTCTATGTCATCTTCAACATACCACTCCTCAGGATAGCTCTGTATAATCCACGTCGGCTTAACCTCCCCCCTTGAAGCCAAGTACGTTATTAGAATGTTTTCAGCCCTAGCTCTATACCAGAGTCTCCTCCACAAGAGGTCTTTAATGTCTAAAGGCATTTTCTCGAGGAGTTTACCGATGGAAGTGGGCAGTGTAAACTTTCCATGTCCTCTTCCAGCAGCCGCTTTATAGGCTTTACCGGGTTCTTTAGACGTATAGATGTGTTCTGCCTCTTCAGATTTACGTAGCGCGTCTCTGATTTTATCAGAAATTTTTTTAACGTCTTCCTCTCCCATCCTCGGCTTTATCCAGACTTCGTAGAAGGTTTTAGCATCTCTCTCGTTTTCAATGTTACTTAAGACTTGACTTATTCTTTTCACGGAGTCTGGATAGGCATCTTCAATAAGCGGAATATATCTTAACCCTAGTCTATCATTAGAAGGCTTCTTCAAAGTCCGCTTATTCTCCTGCATCTCTGCTCTTAAGAGGACGGCTGATATTGCCTTAATCTTACTCACCCAAGACTTAGGAGGCTTTATAGAGTCTGCCAACAATCTGCCTAGTATCTCCACCTCATCGTCTACAGGCTTATAGATTAAATCTGGGTAAAACTCCCTGTAAACCGCAAAAATCAGCTGCTCTAAACCTACTGGTTTACATCTGCTAAGATTATCACGTAAGTGATACGGCGTCTCATCGTATCTATTCTTAAGATATATGCAGTCTACTTGGAAGTCTGAAAACATCGCCACAGCCGTATAAGCCAACCTACTATCCCGAAGAATGCTATAAGCTATTTTCTGCAAATAGTAGGCTGTTTTAGCATCGTAAGGGCAGTAGTGCATATGGGCTAGTGTATGTCTTAAAAGCCACAACAGTAGACGATATGGGTCTTTAGATTTGCTTAAAAGAACAGGGTTTACATTTAACTCTCCGTTTAAAACTTTCACGGGAATGTTCAACTTATCATTCAGTTTGAACTGAAGAGGTGGGAAGAACAATTCAGATTTAACTTTGGCGAAGACTTCCTTCATCGTTGAAGGGTCTATTTGGACAGTTTTTACCTCCATCTTAAATACACTCCTAAGGTATCTTCTTCTCTAAGTATACCCTCTTTAACCCAAGTCTTCTCAAGCTTCATAAGCTCCTCTGCGAAAATTGGATCTTCAACAGCTACTTCCCTTGCGTATGTATACAATCCCCTGTCGAAACCGTTCATAAGCTTACTGAGTATAAGCCACTGTCTCCTATTAACTCTCTCATCCATTTTCACTTTTTCACGCATCAGTAGTTCTCTTAAATCATTTAGAAGACTTCTAGTTTTAACGAGGTTCATTCTATGTGGAAAAACCCATAAGCTAAGCGATAACGCATCTTCTGGACTGGCTTTACCTTCAAGCCAACTTTTAGCTTTAACGAGTTGCGTTAAGACTATGGTAGACCTTTCACTAGGCGGGTCTTTAATATTGCTACATACGTCTTTAAGGAAATGGCACCCCTCACATAGTATGGGAGGCTTCACTTCGGAGTGCTCTCTACCTCTAACGCAAGCCTGGAAATCTCTAACAAGCATGTTGATAAGCCCCACGGTTTCGCTGTCGAGCTCTACCTCCTCTACCTCCCTTCTTATGCTTTGAAGCTCTTCAAACGTTAGAACCTGAGGCATAGATTCTACAAGCTCACCCTCATAGCTCTCCAAGAGAGATTGAAGTTTAAACTTATCGCTTAAACTGAGAGAGCTCAAGTATACGCATATGTCGAATCTATCGTAGAACGGAGGTGGATGTATGAAAGTAGTTGGGTCTGCTGGATTCTCATTAGCGAGAAGGACGTAGTCTCCAACTTTAACCCGCTGTCCATACGCCCAAACTTCTCCGAATTGCATCATATGGTGGATGTTGGAGGTCGTATAAGGATTCAACCTATTGACTTCATCTATACCCTTACCTTTAGCCTGTACAAACGCAGCCCACAGGACTTTTTCAACACCTTCCTTCTCAAGCGAGGGTATGTGAAGTCTACCGACAACTTCTCCTCGTTTAACCTCTGAAGCGCCAGATATAACTACGTAGTCTTCTCCAGTTATCCCTCTGAGTATTAAAAGCATGAGTGTAGACTTTCCAACACCTCTCTGAGCTCTTATAAGGGTTGAGCTTCTCCTATGGAGTTGGTTTAAAATAACGATGTCTACTACTTCTTCATTCCCTACGAACCTAGCTTTCACTTCTTCTTTAAGTTTTAAAACCGATTTTTTAAGGCTCAAAACTGTATACCTCCAACACGACTCATAACAACGGTAACCACTAAGATCATTAGAAGAATTATGCAAATTGTCTTCCACATTCTATTAGATTTACGAAGCTTAAGAACTTTATAGTCTAAAAGCTTAATGTGCTCTCTAATATTGTTAAGCTCTCTTGAGGTTAAGACAACCGGTTCTGATGCGACTTGGTCTAAAAATGGAGATTCAAGGTATCGAGGTAGCTTCTCAGCATCCTCTTCCTTAACATCCCTATAGTTCCAAGAGAGCTTAGACTTATCATATGAAACGGAGGCTTTCCTAGATTCTTCGTTGAGAAAGTCCTTAAAATAATCTTTGGTTTTTTTCATCTTTATTAACATTTAACTATCCTTAAATCGTAGGTAAAAACCTTTCCCAAAAAATCAACATCTTAGTTTTAACTCTTAAATACAACGGTTCGATTAACTTAAACCGGTGTTCGCTGTGAAAAACACGGAAGAGTTGATGAAAGATGCTGAAAACCTTATAAAAGATTGGAAGAAAGACCACTACGCATTCGGATGTAACGTTTTAAACACAGTAGGGAAGTTCGCAGGAGAGTTCGGTAGAAAGACACTAATAGTTGGAAGTAGTTCCAGCTGGGCCCAAAAGCCGATGGAAGATATAGTTAAAAGCCTCGGAGAGAATGGTTTATCCTACGTAAAAGTCGCAGGTGCTAGACCAAACACCCCACGTGAAGATGTCTATAGAATAGCTCTTCAAATCTCAATGTACAAGCCAGATGTTATAGTGGCCTTCGGTGGAGGAAGTACACTGGACGCGGTTAAAGCCTCCAATATTCTAGCAACTTTTGCACCGCATGAGGTGGAGAAGTTTCTAAACGTATCTTGGAGTGAGGCATGTACAATAGAACCATACTTTGGAACTGGAATTGTAAGTAAAATGAAGGAGGCAACAGGTAGGGATTTAACGCCATTGGTGGCTGTTCAAGCTGCTTCAAGCTCAGGCTCACATTTAACGAAATACTCAAACGTGACAGACCCAGTGGCTGGTCAGAAGAAACTCATAGTAGATGAAGCAATAACACCTAAACGTGCAGTTTTCGACTATACTGTAACGCTTACAACTTCCGAAAGCCTCACGATTGATGGAGGGTTAGACGGCTTATCCCACCTATGGGAGGTTTTCATGGGTGCCTCTGGAAAGCCGTACTTTGAAAAAGCAAAGCGTCTTGTGGAAGTAGGTGTTAGACTCATAGTCAGAGGTTTTAAGAACCTAAAAGCCGACTGGATGAACCTTAACGCTCGAGTCGGATTAGGCCTCGGCACGGACTTGGGAGGCTATGCTATTATGATAGGGGGTACAAGCGGTCCACACTTAGGAAGCTTCTCACTAGTTGATGTTTTAACACATGGAAGAGCGTGCGGCATTCTAAACATATACTACACAGTTTTCTTCTCACCGGTTATCCAAGAACAGCTTAAAACGCTTGCACTTATCTTAAAAGAAGAGAATTTCATAGAGGAAGACGCCTCTAGTTTTGAAGGCTTAAACCTAGGCATGGCTGTTGCTAAAGGTTTAACACGGCTCTTAACGTTTCTAAGAGTACCCACTTCGCTCGCAGATGCAGGAGCTAGTGAGAGCCACATAGTGAGAATGCTTAATGCTGCTAAAGACCCGGCGCTTAGAATGAAGCTGTTAAACATGCCAATCCCCCTAAACCCAGAGAAGGGCGATGTGGAAAAATACATGAAGCCCCTTCTACTCGCAGCCTTCAAAGGTAGAATAGAAGACGTTAAAATAATGGAAGAATACGCTTAAATCATTTTCACAGCCTTTAAGGGTTTTACGTTCAACACGTCTAAATTCACCAGGTAGGGTGGCATCTCACCCCTAAGCACCGAAACTATATTTAAAGCCGCTATTTCAGCCATTTTAGACCTAGCCTCTACCGTGGCACTGGCTATATGAGGCGCTAAAACGATATTTGAAAGCTTCAAAAGAGGATTATCTTCTTCAATAGGCTCTTTTTCGAATACGTCTAAAGCCGCTCCGGCAATCCAGCCTTCCCCAAGCGCTCTAGCGAGTGCACGCGTATCCACAACGGCGCCCCTCGCAGTATTTATGAGAAAAGCGCTCTTCTTCATCAATCTAAGTTCTCTCTCACTTATTAAATGATAGGTTTCCTTCGTCAGAGGCACGTGTATCGTTACAAAATCTGATTCACGTAGAAGCTCTTCAAGAGACTTATACTCTACGTTAAGCCTCTTCTCAACATCTAAAGGAGGACGTTGGACATCATAATACATTACCTTCATGTTGAATCCTTTAGCTCTCTCAGCAACAGCCATACCTATACGCCCCAAACCTATTATCCCCAGAGTTTTACCGTAGACTGAACAGCCTAGTAGAAGCATGGGGGACCAAGCTATCTTCCACCTACCGCTTCTAACGTAATTGTCAGCTTCAACAATCCTCCTAGCTGCTCCAAGAAGTAGAGCCCAAGTGAAATCCGCAACAGCATCCGTCAATACGCCAGGCGTATTCGTCACGTATATCCCTCTTCTAGTTGCTTCTTCAACATCTATGTGATCATAGCCTACACTATAGGTGCTAATTACACGTAGATCCAACGCTGCACTTATAACTTCACTATCAATAGAATCTGTAAGCAGACATAGTAAGGCATGTTTATCCTTCACTCGGTTGATCAAATCTTCTTTAGATGGAGGTTCATCCCTCGGATTCACCTCTACTTCACAGTACTCTCTCAAGATATCTAAAGCAGGCGAAGGCAAAATTCGGGTTACAAATACTCTAGGTTTAACCATAAAATCATCCCTTGAGCTTCAAAAAATATAAGGAAGGTTGCAGGTAAGTTTACTTCTTGGGTATACGCTCCCAGATTGGTGGTATCCTTCTCTCAGATTCGGGTCCAAGAACTATCGGCGTCACTCCAGCCATCTCACAGAGATATATTAATGGGCGGACTACGTTTCCAGCGACACCTAATATATGATTACATGGAAATATTGACGTAAACTCCTCGAAGCTACAGTGTAATTTAGCGTGTACATGAGGCCATGTTGGGTTTGTCTGCTCATTCAGAGCTTTGCGTTCTTCAGGTGGAAGCTCAACGGCCTCACCTAAGACTATCACCATGTAAAGCTTATCCTCCCATAAACCTAATCTTGCAAATGTTATTTCGCCTGGGGCAGCATCAAACTCTACAGAGGCTCCGCCAGCCTTGAAATAGTATTCTAAAGCTGGATGGAGAGTCACTTTATTCAAATTCTCCCTTGGATCCATGCTTCTGGAGGCGTACCAACTCGCATGGTTTCCAGAGTTGCAGAAGTCCCATATATCTCTATCCGGGTGGTACAGTCTAACGTCCATAAACAATACAGGTAGTCCACCACTAATGTACTTTAGAAGTTGCATAGTTACTGCTGCTAAAGAATCAGCTTCAGTAGCACAAACTGTGGTCTCTTTAAACCCGTTCCAATCGTATGGGTCGTTCATAAGCATTTCAGCCACATCTCCAATGCAAACGTACTCAGTTAATTCTCGCTGTCCTTTCAACCCGCAGAAGTCGAAGCCTTTCTCCTTATTAACCATTCTCATGGCTAAGTAGAGCCTAATCTGAGTCTTTAAAGTTTCACGTGTAAGCATCTTACCATCATACTTTATACGGTCTCCCAGAAGCTCTTCAAACCACTTCAGCCCCTTTTCAACCTCCTTCTCATCAACCTCCTCCATCTTTTTCACTAAAAGCAACTGGTCTATTTGACGTGCTGTTACTCCAAAAGTCTTTATTATCGGAACTAAGTGGAAGTATCCGGTCTCCATTCCCATCGAATGTCCACCGTACATTCCGTAGACCTCATTCTGAATAACAGTGTATGCTTGCGCGGCTCGGACCCAGTCTATAACCTTAGCCCTAGTCTCAGGGTCTTCTATGTCGCCTATTATACGGTGTGTTCTAAGACCTACTTGACGTAGAGCTCCATCCGTCGCTAGAAGTCCAACGTTCCCAGGGAACTTACCACTATTGTTTGAAAGACATAGTATAGGCTTATCTCTACCGACTGTATTTATAAAAGGCCATACGAAGAATGGGAAATTCCACACGTAGAAACATAAAATCACCTGCTTACAATTTGCCCTAGCAATTTCTTCGCCCACTTTCTGCGCCGACCTCACAGATCTTATAAGCTCAGAGCCTACAACCACTTCAGGCGAAGACCCATCTATGTTTTTAACGCCTCTCTTTATGACGTCAGCCCACTTGTATAGGATATCCATACACTCCGAGTAGTACTGACGGTGTACATGCTCTCTCTCGTCGACAAACATCACCATACCTATGGGTGTAGTACGCATAATACCACAATTCTAAATTGAAGATGGAGAGTTAAAAAGCATTACGTTTAAAACTACGTCCCAATGTGTACGTTTTCAGCAATCTTTTTTAACGTCGCTAAAGCTGAGAGAGAAGCTAGAAAACTTGTCTTCGGGTTTTCCGGTGTAGGCTTATTCTCTGTTACACAGCATAGTCTGCCAAATTCTCCCTCAACGACTACTTCGTGTACGTTTCCCGAAATCCGTGGATCTGCGATTATTTTAACTTTGACTTTTTCAGGCCCTATGGAGGCTAAGCTTAGAGTAGCAGCTACGTTTATCGAAGATGGGAACAGTTTACAGGCTTCTACAGCTGGTCCCTCATACAATACTAGTGGCTCCTCTAGATCGGTTAAATTCAATCCCTTAGACTTAACGTAGGGATTGTCTATGAAAACTCTAGGAGGCTTCCTAGAGGTAAGAGTGACGGAACTGATTCCACCAATTCCAGCTGCTTTAACGGCATCTAAGCCAGCTATAGCACCTGAGGGTATTAAAACCTCGACTTTTCTACGTGAAGCAGCCTCCCTAAGCCTCTCATAAAGCTCTAAATCAGCTAGAGCACCTACGCTCATAATCATGAGGTTTTTTCCAGCTTCAATTATAGGTAAACCGTATTCTCTCACGGCTTCTTGACTGGCGGCTTCAACGACAAGCTCTACATCTCCCTCCAAAATCTCCGATATGTCCAGTGCAATCTTAGGCTTATGTTTTAAAGAATCTACCAGCTTCCTAGCCTTCTCAATATCCTTATCATATAATATTTTAAGCTTCAAACCATCTAATAGACTGCTGTCGAGTGCTTTAGCCACATAGCTCCCTATGGCTCCACAACCTATAATTGCGACACCTATAGATCTAGATGAGGCATCTACCGTATACCTGCCACCTGTCTTAGACATCAACAAGGCTTAATTTAACTTTTCCGCTTAAATACATCTTTAAATCACCAGAAGTCTTACTAGACTAACGGTGGACTGTTTGACTATACATTTGACCATTGAACAACTCCTACGGTTTTTAGAGGAGGATTTAGGCTTTGGAGATATCACGTCTGAGCTTCTAATACCGAAGGATTTGAAAGCTAAAGGTGTGATCGTTGCAAAGGAGAATGGGGTTGTAGCAGGCGTTGAAGAGGCCGAAATGCTGTTTAAACACTTCGGTGTAGATGTGAAGATTAACCGTAGAGATGGAGATGCCGTTAATCCTGGAGATGTAATATTAGAGGTTGAAGGAAAGGCGCGGAGCATACTCATGGTTGAACGTACAGTTTTAAACATAATGATGCGTATGAGTGGCATAGCGACTGAAACTAGAAACCTCGTAGAGAAGGTCAGAAGAGCCGGTTTAAACGTTAGAATCGCGGCTACACGTAAAACAGCCCCAGGTTTAAGAGCCCTCGATAAGAAGGCCGTTATACTTGGAGGAGGCGAGCCACATAGGCTCCGATTAGATGATGCTGTTCTCATTAAAGACAACCACATAACCCTCGTAGGTTCTGTTAGAGAAGCCGTTCAACGGGCCAGAGAAAACATAAGCTTCATAAAAAAGGTCGAGGTTGAAGCCAAAACGGTAAGCGAAGCCTTAGAAGCCTCTGAAAGTGGAGCAGACATATTGATGCTCGACAATATGAAGCCTGAGCAGATTCGAGAGGTCATCCAACGTTTGAAAGATAAGGGCTTATACGGCAGGGTTCTACTAGAAGCATCTGGTGGTATAAACCCAACAAATATACTGGAGTATGCATCTACGGGGGTTCACGTGATTTCACTCGGATATTTAACGCATTCAGCTAAAGCACTGGATATGAGTCTTGAAATAACTGCGAAATACGTAGAAACCAACAATTGCAAATCAGAAAACAATAAATAAAGGAAATGCTTTCTTCAAATTTTGAGGGCCCGTAGCTCAGCCAGGTAGAGCGACAGGCTCATAACCTGTTGGTCGGGGGTTCGAATCCCTCCGGGCCCACCCCCTTTAAGGAGGTTTTAGAAGGCTCCAGAATTCCTTTGGAAGCCTAATATCATATCTCCCTGGTTTTTCAACTGGTAGTTCACCACTCTTTATCATCGCAAACAGTGGGTTTTCTAGTGTTTGAAGAGGCATACGTATGAGACTTCTTGAGCGACTAGATTCGTATATTGCCATCATTATCTCCATATCTATCCTAGATTGGTAGCCGCTACTCCTATGCATACTGACTTTACCTTCAACCCAGTCTATCAGCTGTGAAAACTCTGTTGTTTTATCTTCTAAAGGCTTAAGTTTGTCCCACCCTTCTGATGATAAAACTTTAGCCTCTTCATCTGTTGCGACGAGTAAACCTTCTGTGCACTCTAATATCACGTGAAACCACTCTAATTTATGCGTAATAGGAGTATCCACTTCGATCAGGAGTTTCACTCCGTCTTTAAAGGAGACTAGGCCTACGCATCGGTCTTCTATCGGTATACCCCTTTCATACCTATCCGTTTTCCGTTCAATCTGCCCTATAACCCACTCAGGCTCAGGGTCTCCAAGCCAAAATCTAACTGTGTTTACCAGGTGAGAACCGTTGTTTAAAAGCCCATCTTCTCTCCTCCCATGTGCCAATATAGGCCTACCAAGTATCCCCTTTGAAAGAAACTCCTTAACGGATAAATGGACTGGGTGAAATCTACGCTGATGCCTAACCGCCAATTTAACACCATACTTATCACAGGCTTCAACCATCATATTGGCTTCGCTTAGGCTCACAGCCATAGGCTTTTCACATAAAACACCTTTAACATCGGATTCGGCGGCTTTAACGGTTATCTCAGCGTGTGTTTGAGCCCACGTACAAACGCTCACAAAATCTAAATCCTCATTTTTAAACATCTCCACATAGTCTCTGTAAAACCTTCTTATGCCGAATTTACCTGCTAAAGTCTCTGCCCTAGCCAAATCTATATCTGCAACTGCAACTACTTCAGCAGAACCTGTGCTAAGCCAGCCTTGAATATGGCTCGAAGCAATACCCCCGCATCCTACAATTCCAACTGTGTATTTAGCCACTGCCGTCACCTAGACTTGAAGAACGTAAAGTGTCTATATAAAGGTCTTTTTTAGGATAAAATAAGAGGAAGATTTACCTTTACAGAAACCGCTGAAGAAGCCGCTCTACATTCCTATGTAGAATATTATGGCGTTCTTCATCAGTTATCCTAGAGAAGATCACACAACCTATTCCATAGTGTGGGTCAAACCAAGGCAAATCTGTGCCGAACAGTATCTTCTCAGACCCAGCTCCTTTAACCATCCATTCTATTACGCCGTTCACAGCGTAAGCTGCGGTTAACTCTAGGTAGACGTTTGGATAGTCCCGTGCCACTTGGATAGCCTTCTCCCACTCTCCATAGCCTGAATGCCCCATTAGAAATATGACGTTCGGATATTTGACGGCTATTTTCTCGACGAGCGCTGGGGAATCGTAGGGGCTATAACCCCAGGTGTGAAGTAGCACTATCAATCTATTTTCATCAGCATATTTTAAAGCGTTTTCATACCTCGGACTAGTTATAGGATGCTTATGGTAATCTGACAGAAATTTAAATCCAACAAACCCCTCGAGCTCTGAGAACCTTCTTATCTCATTAGGTATTTCTTCTGGGTAATTTGGATTTATAACCCAGTATGCTCTAAATCTATCTGGATACTTTCTCACAACATCAACCATTTTGATATTCTCTCTACTGTCTATCAGAGCCGCATGAGAACTTGAGATGGCTATTTTCACGCCGCATCTATCCATAGTACGTATCATATCTTCAGGTGAAGGATTTGGAAAGTATATACCTTGGTATGGTCCTAGGTGCGTATGCACATCTATCACGGGGCAAGACCTGCTCTTCCCCTCATCCATAAACTCTCTAACTATTTGAGAAGATATCATATCCTCACCCTCCTGAGTATACGTCTAATGTTACCCGAGGCTATCATCCCCCTCTCTTTGCTCGTTATATCTGCTTGAGCCAACATTAGAATAGGTCCACCTGGGTTCCACCAAGGATAGCCCGTGCCAAATAAGAGTCTTTCTGCACCGTATTTTGCACAGAAGTCGCTTATACCACCATCCAATTCATACCTTGAAATGTCTAAGTACAGATTCTCATACTTCTCAATTAACGGTCTGAAAAACCTATCCTGACCCCAACTTCCGTGCTCTGTTACTACGAGTGTTAAATCCGGAGCATCAGACAGTATCTGCTCGATTAAATACCAGCCAGATATTCCCCCGCAGGATTCGTTAATTGAGATGAATAGTGGAATATTCCCCTCGATCATAAAGTCGTAGAGTGATCCCAAGGCCGTTCTAGTCATTAGAAACTTATGCTCTGAAGGAAATGCTCTAAAAGCCTTTATTCTGTTGAGCTTCATCTTTTCAAGTAAATCTTCGAAAGACCCCATCTCTCCAGTTTGCGGTGGGAGTATTGCAAAAACCCCATAAAGCCTACCAATACCTTTAATTTCACTTGCGAGTATTTCATTTCCTACAACGGGTGAATCATCACGTTGTCTTGAATGGAAGACTAAGGCTTCTTTAATACCGTAGAAATCCATCTCCTCCAATAGTTCTTTAGCGCTTTCAGCATACCTAATCGGTCTAATCATAGGTCTACCGAAACACGCATTACAATCGAAAAACTCCAATCGAGTCAACCCTCGTCTGTCCATTATATGTATCGACATTTAAAACTTTTCACCTTAGAATGTTTAAAACGTAGAACAATCATCGAGATTAGGGTTTTCTACCTTTAACAAGATATGCCGACGTGAACAACGCTATGGCTACTATTGCTATTGCACCGCTAGTAGGGATATTAAAGTAGAGTGAGAAAGCTACCCCTCCGAGTCCTGATGTGAGGGCTATTAATAGAGATAGTATAAACATGGTTTCTACAGAACGTGTTAGAAACCTCGAAGTAGCGGCTGGAACCACTAGGAGTACGACGGATAGTAGGACACCGATGGTTTTAGCGACTACAGCAACAGTTACAGCTGAAACAGCGAAAAGTAGTAAATCGTATAATCCTACTCTAAGTCCGAAGGCTTCGGAGGTTTCAGAGTCGAAGCAGATATATAGAAATTCCCTGTAGAATAGAATGGTGACTATAATTGCCACGGTTGAAGCAACGGCTAGGCTGAGTACTTCTAAGTTTGAGAGTAATAGAAGGTCGCTTACTAAGTAACCGTCTACAAGCATCTTCTTATCTATTGGTAGATAGCTCCTTACGACCGCGTATACCGTTACGCTTAAAGCTAATGTAAAACTCAACATAACGCCTAAAGCCTGAGGGCCACTTCTCCCAGCGCGTGATATGAAGATAGAAGTCATTACACAGAATAGTATTACGAATAGGAATGGATCTAAAACACCGGGGAGAATAATCTGAATTAAAACGCCTATTGCCGCACCGCCTAAAGCTGCGTGTGAAACTTCAGGCGTTATATACAGGGCCCCCCTTAGGAGCATTAAAGTTGAAACTATAGCTGAGAACGATGCGAATACTACTCCTAAAATCGCCTTCAAAATAAACGGCTCAAGCATGTCTATCACCTAGAATCACCATACGTTTACCCTCCCTCTCTACAGTTTTAACACACGGATAAGTGTTCTTCAAAATATCCTCGTTTAAAACGTTACTCGGCTCTCCGTAAACGCATACAGTCCTATTTAAAACGAGAATTTTATCCGCTAACTCCACTATAGGGTCGAATTCGTGCTCTACGATGACTATACTCCTCCCATTTTCTTTAAGAGATTTAAAAATGTTGAGCAGTTTCTCTTGACTTTCAACATCCAATCCTGCAAATACTTCATCTAGAAATAGAATCTGCGGGTTGGATGCTAATGCTCTAGATATTAAAACCCTCCTCTGTTGTCCTCCACTGAGCTCATTGAACGGGACATCCCAGTAGTCATACATGCCCATGTATTCTAAAGCCTCCTTAGCTTTTTCAAAATCCTCTCTGGAGACAACCCTTGGAAAACGCTTCTTAAGCAGTATCCCCATTAAGACGACTTCACCGACTTTCAAAGGGACTTCATAAGATATCCTATCCTTCTGAGGAACATAACCAGAAAGCATCCTCAACTTCAAACCATCTGTGAGAGTATTTAAACCTAAAATTTCTACAGAGCCTTTAAGCGGTTTAATAATTCCGAGCATCAATTTTATCAAGGTTGTTTTACCAGCACCATTCGGCCCGACGATCATTAAAACCGACGGCTTCTCGACTTCAAAACTTACACTATCCAATACTATACGTTCTCCAAGTTTAACCGTAACGTCTTTCAGAGATATTACTGGGCCGTTCGTCTTCTCACACTCCGAATCAATATGATGGTTTCAATCACCACCACGAATAACGCTAGAATCGCCGTCAGAAAGTAGATGTTAAATCCGCTTGAAGACGACCTCCGGTTTGTTAGAAGAGCATTGTAAACTTGCCCAGCGTTGTAGTACATGACGGAATCGTATTGATCTAAACCGTTGGATGAAATAGTTAAGACATACGCAATTGAACAGCCAGTTTCCTCAGATAACTCCCTGAGGGCGTTTTGAACACTGCTCATCGAGAGGGCGACATCCGAGACCAATATACAAGCGTATTCTCCGGATTTAAACCCATCATACACCTTCATTAGAGTCTCAGGTTTTATAGTCTCTTCTTCACCCTTCAAGACTATACTGACCTGTAAGCCCATGGCCTCTGCAATGTATTGTTCACTGTAAAAGCCTACTACAACTTTCTTATTGAGTTGTCCGTACTTCTCCGAAAGCTTCGCAAGAGCATCTTTAAGTTTTAAAA
The DNA here is from genome assembly GCA_038870975.1 of Bathyarchaeia archaeon. Classification (GTDB taxonomy): domain Archaea; phylum Thermoproteota; class CALKCG01; order B24; family B24; genus DTBU01. Next base: position 86,473 of record JAVZJD010000002.1, read on the forward strand.
TTCTTTTCTCAAATAGAATATAGTTCTGCGTAAACTCTTCGGAGTATTCAGGTTTGATTGTTGAAAGTTTATCTTTCAATGCTTCAGCTATCACTATAGCATTATCTGGCAGAAGCCAGAACCCGTGGATATTCTTCTCACCTTCAATATCAAGTATCCTAATCCCATTCAACTCTAACAGGTTTATAGATGTTAGACTTGGTTGAATACTTCTCTCTTCTGAAACCCTCTCAACAAGCTTCTTCTCCCAATCCATATGTCCAGTTATGACGATTAAATCGGAATTTAAGACTTCCCGAATAATACTGGACGTTAGAGTAAAACTGTGGGGTTCTACTTCTCCCGATGCTATCGAATAGATTTCACCTTTATCCCCTAATATTGGCGAGATAATAGTCTTTAAAATATCCAACGTAACAGCTACCCTGATCTTCGCATCCCGCTGAGCTAAACACGAAGACAGGTTTAAACCCACCAGAGCAACAGCTATAGCTACGATTGGTACTTCCTTACGCAACACTCATCCCCTCTAGGGATACGCTCATTATGAGGACATTTTTCAGGATGTCCCATGATACTACACATAGAATCGACAACCTCTTCTGAAAGATACAGCTCGATTCTACGCGCACACTTACATGCGTCTTTTAAGCTTATTGAGAGGAACCTGTAAGCATAAGTTTCGAAAACCCTGTGGTTCCTAAGGATTCTATCGACCTCTCTAACACCAGCCTCCGAAAGACTAACACCTTTCCAAGGCCTCCTCTTAAGCATACCTTTACCGTAGAGCTTCTTAAGAGTCTCACTGGCAGTTGCACATGAAACCCCCACAGCTTCAGCTACTTCAAGGGTTCCAACACTCTCTCTACCAGAGAGTAATCTAAAAATAGTCTTGAGGTATTCCGCTTCTTTCTCGGTTAAAGTCTTTGATCGACTTCTCCTAGATTTAGGCACAACCTAATTTAGGTTTAACCTAAATTTAAACATATCTTAGAAACCCCTCACTAGAAGACCCCTAGGATATTGGACTTTAAAATGAAAATGGGAAAATGAATTTAAATCCATGATAAGTTGAATCGTAGAAGAAGCATCGGTCTAACTTCAACATCCTCCTTCAAAACCCTCTACTATAGGTATAAGTCAAACCAAGTCTTTGCCAGTACGAGGAAGTTAGGAGTGTATGCGTGAGTCTGACCGTGGAATTCAATAATAGCCCTAGTACTTGGTAGCTTCTCATACAGTGAGAATATTAGATCATATGGACATATATCGTCCCGTTCTCCTGCTGTCAGAAGTACTGGATGTCTCATCCTAGGCGCATGGGCTATCGTATCTACAAAGCCTAAAGTGTGGAAGCACTTTTTAAACCCATCTGCATCCTTCGGTAGACGTGCAAACACCATATCGTATGCTATTGAACGCTTCTCCTTCAAAAATTCTCTTGGAAAATTCGTTAGAAATGGTACATCTGCAGCAACGGCTCCTACAATACCCTCATCTGAAAGAATACTACCGAGTATTAACGAAGCTCCACCGCCTTGGCTAGTCCCATAAAAGCCAATCTTCCTATCGACTTCATTCTGTTTCTGAAGCCAACGTAAGGCTATTATAGCGTCTTGAAACCACAAACGATATCCATACTTCTTCGGGTTTTCAAGGTTAAGATAGATGACTCTAGCTAAACCATCGGCTTCTCTCCACTCTCTATTTCCAAAGCCCTCAGGGCCACAATACCCCCTCGGGTTGATGTGGAGAACATGGTATCCATTATGCACTAGACTCGGATGTACCGATACTTCAGTTCCATAGCCGGGTAAATGTATCAGAGCCTTACGGACACCAGGCCTTGGACACTTCTGCCATAGACACCAGAAGGGCTTCCCATCTAAACCCATAAATTTAAGCCAGACTCCGCCTCCAATATGGTAGTCACAGGGGTTTGGATAAACCCTCTGAGTTTGATCTATTACTTCTTCAGGTTTAATGGATTCAGGGATTTCACAGACGGCCTCTCTCCAGTAGTCTTCAACTTCATCAAGTGAAGGATAAAAACTCAACAATTCCTGCAAATCCATATACTACATATGAACTGAGAAGTTCCTTTTCTAATTTACGGTCTAACACGATTCTACTTACCTATGAAATCGGGCTAAAACATAATACATACAGCTGGAGGCTTCACATGGGATGGGAAGAAGATACTCACATGGAATAAGGTAGTCTGGATTCTACTCGTCTTAGCGACAACAGCTTTAATAGTATTGGATGTAATATTCTAGTGGAAGAATGCCTACAATAGAATCGACTAGACGGCTTAGGAAGTAGCTATCGGAAGTACTCTATGGAATTTTTACGTGTTTGAATTTCTCGCTGGCTTGTTCTCCACTCACGCCCCAGTTCTCCTTTGGAATTTCATGTACTATTACTTCAACAGCTTCTGAAGGTATACCCAGCTCAGTGAAGACTTTAGTTATTCCCGCTATAGTCTTCTTCTTAGCTTCGTTGGAGAAACCGCTCCAAACATACACGTGTACAACAGGCATAATTTAACCTCGGTCTTTCAATCTTAAAACTCTTATGCAACATGTAAAACGTTTAGAATGGAATTGATCTGGCAGCCGGAATTTAATTTGAAACCAGAGAGTCAGTAGATGTATTGAAATACGATAACATTTTAAAACATCCTTTCCTCTTCTACCATCTTAAAAGCTTGTGAAGCTATGGGTCTCCAGAGGAGTAAAGTAGTAGTTTTACTTTCGTCTTAATATTCTATCCCATTGGGGTCTATTTACACCCGTTAATGCCTGAGGAAATGGTTAGTGAAGTCGATGGGTGTCTTCCTAAATTCTGGCCTCTTTTCATACTTCCATTTATTTTCACCGGAATCGCTCTACTGTTTATAGCAATACCTAAAGGATAATATTGAGAGTTTTAGGAGATACTACGATGGATTCACGGTCATATTCTCCCTATTCTTCTCCATATACTCAGAAGTTATCCTATGGAATTTAGGAATCCAAATAAGTCCTTTGATACCAATCCCAATAGGTATTGGACTCTTACTCTTCTATACTGGTATCCTATGTGAAAATGCTAAGAAGAATTGGTTTATTGGGATAAGAACGCATTGGACTTTAAGTAGCGATAGAGTATGGGAGACAACGCATAAACTTGGCGGTAAACTATTCAAAACCACTGGTGTAATAGGTATTCTAGGAGTTTTCATCTGAGAATATGCGTTAATTCTAATCCTTGCTTCAACACTATCGGTTTCAGTTTATACAATCATCTACTCATACTTTGACATTAGAGAGAGCTAAAGCAGAAGACCAAGTAACATATCAGTCGGCTTTACTATTCTCTTTTCTCTACGTGAAGAGAAAACTCAAATTCACCAGTAAAATTTCCTAGAGACCGTATGAGACTTTTAGATTTAAGTTTCCTATAGAACTAGCTAGAAAGGTTATAGCGGAAATCCTATTGTCAAAATGAGATTTCGATCGAAGATAACTGATAGCGATTAGCCTACATAAAAAGCCGTATAAAGCTACCTAATACGTGTTGTAAATAAGCAAACTATTCCATTCTAAACTTTATTGAACTCTTCTAGTAGCCACTTTTTAAACTCCTCGAATGAGCTGAATATCTTCGAGGTATTCGGTCTCATCCAGACGCTGGAGTAATCGACCTCCTGCCCCCACCAGTACCTACTGTGAAGATATCTAGCTTCATCTACTGGAATAAACTTTATCTTATCCCCCTCAACCGTTATGGGATCCCAATCGACTATAGCCACTAGGTCGCCGCCACCACCCAGTAGGACGCAGCCGTGTCCTCCCCCCACCGTCGTCGATAGGTAGGCTACTGGGAGCCTCCTACCGGTTATATCGGAATAGATGTAATATAAAGCGGTTAAAACGACGGCGTAGCTCCAGCAGAGACCTCTACGCTGTCTGAAGCTCAGTACAACCGACCACTCATAAATCTTTATAAACGGTCCATTTGAATAAAAGAGATGCTCCGCTAAATCGAAATAACTATCACCCACCTCAGTTGTAAAATAATTACCTCCACCTATGTTGATGGATAGTAGTGGTATTAATGGAGTTGACGCCTCTTCATCTATGGTGAAGGCATCTCTCCAAGCCCTATATATCCTGTAGAGGTCTGACTTAAAGTCCTCTTCAGTTCCATCCCACCCTCCAGTAGCGTCCATCACAAATTCAACCATCTCTCTATCGTAGGCGAAGTAGTATTTCTCCGCAAACTCCTCCTTCTCCATCAGCGTGAAGTTTCCGAGAACTACGAGTTTACCGTTCAAATACATCAACGCTGCCTCCAGCTCTCTATTCGCCTCAAGAACTCTATGATAGCTCGCGTTAAGCGCTTCAACAGTTGTCTCCAATTCCTTCAGCCGACCGTATAGAGTTTCATGTAGTATCTCCAACTGCTGAAGCTCCATCCTAAGCTGTCTATTCTCAGAGAGCAGAACGTAAGACGTATACACACTGAAGATTGTAAGTCCAGCCAACAATAGTACTAGCCCTTTCCATACCCTAGGGCTCACAATAGAAGCACCTCATAAACTATGAATACACCTGCGCATATAAGCCTTACATACAAACCATACGAAGCTTCATCAAACTCAATTTTAGACGAAACACATACGCTAGATGGCGTCAATTTACATAATATCGATACACAACATGAACCATGTGGAGAACTAGAGAAGATGTCCAGGTTTTTCTTTCAGTTCCTTAAAATCGTCTATCCCAAGGCTCTTTAAGAGTTTATCAGCCATAGTGTTCCAGTCGCTCTGGCTATAATCGATAAATAAGACTGCATGGTATTCCTCATTATAGGAAGATTCGTAAGCGACTTCAATGACGGTAGTTTCTTAAACATATATGCCGGGGATCCATATAGCCTTCTTTGTCAACCTTACTAAAGTCAGCGTTTATGAAGGCTACGTCGATGAGCGCATCAAAAAGTCCTCAACAGCTGAATATAAAGGTTTTCTGTCTTCAAGATGAGTTGGCTCACCAGCAAGGATATCAGCCAACTCATCTCTACTCTTTACAATATTAAATTTGATTTTAATATTAAAAAGCTGAGAGAAGAACAGAAGAAGACAGAGAAAGAAGAGAGATGGGTTAGTGGGGTTGGGGCATTTACAGGCTCTTTGGCGTAGATTCTAACTGAGCATTTACCCTCAGGGTGCTCTATGATGTTATATGTGGCGAGCTTCTTCCTTCTAAAAAATCTGTAAGCACTCCATGGAGACGTCGCTTACACTCACCATAAGTGCCCTTAATGAAACTTTGAAGCGACTAAAAATACCTATCAATAGGATTGAGTGTTGGTGCAGGGTTAGATTCAATTAAAAATGTGGCAAAAACCCGTGTGAGTTCAAACCGAAAAGAAAAATAAAAAAACCAATGCAAAAACAAAGCAAGAATCAAGCCCATTTCTCACTCAAAAACAGCCTAAAAATAAGCCCAAAATGAGCAAAACTATGATGCGGGGGGTGGGATTTGAACCCACGAAGGGCTACCCCACAGCGGCTCTGAGGATAATATTTTTCCTCCTCAGCGCTGCGCCTTAGGCCATGCTTGGCTACCCCCGCTCCATTAATTATAAATGGCTCTTCCTCTTTTTAAATTTAGCTCCATTTTAATTCCTTAAACTTATATATCTGCGGTTTGATTCTTAAAGGGTATATATGGAGTTCGATTTAACCCCTCTTCTAACGTCTTTTACGCTAGTTTTCCTAGCTGAGCTTGGGGATAAAACTCAAATATGTACGATTATGCTGTCTTCAAGGTCTTCAGCAGTCTCAGTTTTCTCTGGTGCTATGACTGCCTTCTTCGTAGTTGATGGTTTAAGCGCATTATTGGGCGGTGAGCTACTTCGCCTCCTGCCTAGAAGTATAGTCGGTTTAGCCGCTGGTTTAATCTTTATACTGTTCGGTTTACTCTCTCTTCTCCGTAAAGAGGGGGAGGAGGTTTTCGATAAAGCCGAAACATCGTTCTTTAAAACCTTCTCCTTTGTTTCGCTTATGGAGCTTGGAGATAAAACCCAAATGGCTTCAATACTCTTAGCAGCTCAATTTGAAAATCCACTTATGGTTCTAACAGGTATTATGTTAGCCTTCAGCCTTATAACTGGCATCGGCGTTTTACTCGGCAGTAGAATCTTAAGGCTTGTAAAGGGTAGTTACTTGAAAATAGGCACGTCTATAGTATTCATACTGTTCGGCTTTATCTTAATTTTAGAATCGCTATCAGCATTTTGAGTTTAAACATTAATATTGAAGCTACGTTTTATTCAAAATATCATGGTGACTAGGAGTGAGAGTTAAATTCCGCCATTCCCTCATAGACCCTAAAACTATTGGAACATGCAACTCCATATGTTTAGTAGGGGATATTAACGGCGATGGTTTCGTAGACGTTGTAATAGGCAATTTCACTGAATCTCCATCTGAAGAAGGCTACTTAGTCTGGTATGAGTATCCGGGATGGAAGAGACATATAGTGGCTAGAGCGAATTTAGAGGCGGGTGGGGTGTTAGTTGATGTTAATCATGATGAATGTGTAGATATTGTAGCTGGTCAACCGTACTATGGGCGTGAATTATACTGGTTTGAGAATCCCCCGGATCCTACGGACAACTGGATTAGACGTGTAATAGATAATAGTTTTCAGAAGTACCATGATCAAGCCGTTGGAGATGTGGATGGTGATGGTGAAGATGAAATACTCGTCGCCTCGCAGATTAGCAGGGTTCTAGTCTACTACGATATTCCTCCTGATCCAACAGTTTCACCTTGGCCGGAGGAATACAGGCATCTAATATGCGATGATATTTGCGTTGAAGGTCTTGCAATAGCTGATTTAGATGATGACGGTTTAAATGAAGTTGTTGCCGGACCCAACGTATTTAAACCTCAGCCAGGTTTGAAAGGCAAGTGGTCTAGGAGAATACTGAGGGAATTCCACGCTAGAACCTACGGTGGGATAGTATTCTCTGAGACTAGAGTTCAAGTTGCCGATATAAATGAAGACGGTATCTTAGATATCGTTATGAGTGAAGCTGAAAGCGACATCGGTAGACTGGCTTGGTTTGAAGGTCCAGACTACAAGATACACATTTTAAATGAAAGCCTTTTCCACCCACACAGTCTAGCTGTAGCAGACTTCGACGGAGATAGCCATATAGACATATTCGTAGGTGAAATGCACCTTGGAAGAAATCCAAATCCAAGGCTTCTAGTGTATTTAAATGACGGTGGAGGCTTCTTCAGGGAATGCTTCGTAGTAGACGAAGGCACTGGTACTCATGAGGCTAAGGTGGCGGATGTAGGGAATACTGGTAAACCTTCTATAGTTGGTAAGCCCTTTAAACCTAAAACTCAAGTAGACCTATGGGAGAACATCACAGGTCTATAGGTCTACCAAGGTTGTTGTTCAGGCTTCAATTTGACGACTCTTTCAGTAGCTGACATTAACAGGAAGGCGTTACACCAGCCAGCAGTATACGTGCTTAGATGTCGAGACTAATTTCAAACCAGCAAATGGAGGAGTCTTTATAAAAAACCATTGGTTGTCTATTGAAACGGTCTTTTTGCAGTTTAAATAGAGTATTAGCTTTTTAACCACCTGTAGACCGTCTTTAAAGGTATGTTAAACTCCTCTGAAATCCGCCTCACATCGTATCCTTTATCTTTAAGCTCTTGAACCAGTTTTCTGTATTTCCTTCTCTCAGCTTTGCTAAACCTAGATTTATTTTTAAAGACCACCCTACCGTCATTGCCGAATAATGATAATGCAAGGGTAAAAGCCTTAATGTAATTACTCTCCCTATTCACATAGCCGATTAGCTCAACACGATAGCCTTCTGCTATGTAGCTTCGCAACTGGTTTAAAACATACTCTATGGAGTTCAGGTTTACATTTGAAGCAAACCTAACCTCTACTAGCCTATTCTCAGGTTTAACTTCAACTGAATACTTAACGTTGGACATTCTTCAGACACCACTGTTGAATAAACTAACCCTAAAACCTCGCAGGTTCTCTTATAAACTTTTCTCATTTTTAATATTTCTTATAATGAGAAAAGTTTATAAACCCCTTCTCATATTGTAGAAAATTGAAAATGAGAATAGAAAGAGGTGGTGGAGAATGATTTGGAGGGCAATCAAAGTGTCGATGACTAGACATATAATAACTGACCGAGGTCCTCCAATGAGGTTATAACTGCTTTTTTTGGGGAAATCGTTTAAACTCTTCATATCCCTCTTATCTTCTTGACGGCTTCAACCATAGCCTTCCAAGCACTTCCAGGGTCTTCACATGAGAGTTCAGACCCTTCTTCTGCTCTAAAACTCCAAGTAGCTATGGCATCTGCTCCAAGCTCTACTGCTTTAATAACACTCTTGTAAACGTCTAACTCGCGTCCTTTTGGAATCTTTATAAGCTCCACCCATATTTGGCTCTTCAAATTGGCCTTTCTAGACACCTCTAAAGCCCTGTTAACCCACTCTGTAAACCATTCAAAGGATCTATTGCCCCAAATCCAATATGGATCTGTTGAAAATACGTCTAGATTTTTAAGGTTTAAAACAGGGTTCCAAGAGTATATTCCGTGCATACCTGTATGTTCAGGCATAAGGCACAGTATGTTTAAAAGCCTTCTATCAAGCTTTTTGACTTCAAATGTAAGTTCATTTAAAAGGTTGAACAATGAATTCTGCCTAAACTTTTTAACATCATCGGTTAAACTGCCAGGCATATCATACCCATACTCTTCGTGGAAAGTTCTTCTGCAAATCGAGCATCTACAAGTCCAAACCTCAGGCCAACCCTTGGGCACTACTAGGGAAGGCTCATCCCAGAATATGCCGTCAGGTTTGAGTCTATTGACTATTTCTCTGACGCTATTCTTAAGCCAAGCCCTGTATTCTGGATTGTTTGGGCATCCCCTGATTGGGTAAATATGCCCGTTGCTATCTACTTCACACCAATCAGGGTTACTCGGCACCGCTATGCTAAAATGTCCTGGTACGAAAAACCCGAAACCATGTACATCCACAAACACTTTCAAACCGATGCGGTGCGCTCTATCGACTACTGTCTTTTTAGCGTTGACCATGCTAGGCCACTCATACTCGTTAACACAAAGCGTTATTGAGGTAAAACCAGCCTCATAAATCTCCTTTAAATCATCCTCAACATGGCTGGGATAAGGGCATCCATAGTAGGCTACACTAACATCCCAAACCAAAATTTCACACCCCTTACAATAGTTACAGGTTCAAGCTTTAAAACAATTCTTACACACGTCTACTAGACAGTATTCCACTATTAAGACTACTAGCCACTAAAGACCCGTCGGTATTGACCTATTCGTTAAAAAGCCTCTACTTCGTAGAAGGACTTGGGAATTCTCCATAATGATACAATGGAAAAATTACTCGACTTAAATTTAAATAGGGTACAGTATTCTAAACGTCTCCATTTTATGGAAATGGGTCGTTCGAACTTTTAAAGTTGAAACTCCAAGTATCAGAGAATACTGAACATTTTGAAACATGGAAAAATTAAGGGCTATTATAGCCCCATCTTCCTCAGATTCTCTAAGCATCGTCTTACACATTCTAAGGGCTTATATGCGTAGCTTTCCTGTTCCACTATGTACCACTGTGTTCCGCCGACTTTTTCACATAATTGGAAGAACTCCCTCCACTTCATATCGCCTTCACCTATTAGAGCTAGTGGATTTCTCGAAGAATACTCTTTAATGTGCACCGTGAGGGCGCGTTTAGGATAACGTTTAATTATCTCAAGTATGCCATCCGCGCTAACTCCGCCATGCATAGCATTACCAGTGTCCAATTGCATTACAACTTCAGGTACTGTAGAACTGAAGAATATATCCCATGGGATTTCACCATTCATAGGTTCGAACTCGATATGGTGGTTATGGTAGCCTATATACATCCCCTCAGGCTTCAGTTTCCCGGCTATCTCGTTGAAAAGCTTAGCCGTTTTAAGCCAAGCCTCCTTAGAACTTCTCATGTCGTCAGGTATCCAAGGCACTATGAGGAATCGGTTTCCAAGCGTCTTATTGAATTCGATAGTCTGCTTCAACTTCTCGCCGAGTAGAGTATCTATACCTATGTGGGTTCCTGCAACCTTCAAACCTAAATCTTTAAGCATATCTCTCAGTTCTCCAGCGCTCCTACCATAGTAGCCCGCAAATTCTACACCTTCATAGCCCATACTCGCTACTTCTTCCAACGTTTTACGTAAATCACGAGCACAATCATCACGGACAGAATATAATTGTAAAGCTATCGGTATCTTCCCCATATGGATACACCACTCCTATATCTCCTCAGTAGCCTTTAAACTTTTCCAAGTAAACCTATTCAGTATAGTGTGAAAGGTCGAATTCTATAAAAGCATTTAAGCGTGTTAAAACAGATATTCTACGGATGTTTAACTTGAAGATTCCAAACTTTAAATGCGAATTCAAAACAGTAGCCGTTACAGCGGCAATAATACTGCTGATAGCCTTCAGTGTAGTAGGATACTTATACTACAGTGGCTTCTTCGCCTTGGAGAAAAAGAAGAACATGGTCGGAATAATATCTATAAGCGGTGCCATCCTACTATCTGAGCAAGTGGACACTTACGATAAAATCATAGGCCATGCTCTAAAAAACAGCAGTATTAAAGCCGTAGTGTTACGAATAGACTCTCCAGGCGGCTACGCTGACCTAATAGAGGAAATATACTTGGATATTCTGGAGTTGAAGAAGGTTAAACCCGTAGTAGCCTCGGTGACAATGGCTCTTTCGGGAGGCTACTACATAGCAGTCGCCGCAGACTACATATATGCTGCTCCAACATCCTTCGTCGGAAACATAGGGGTTATAGGTGTCATGCCTCCAACGTTAATCCCATCAGAAATCGTCATTGAAACGGGTGTATATAAGGCTACGGGCTTCTCTAAGCTTCTCTTTCCGTTCAACCTAAGCCATGCGTTAGATAACTTCGCCTCAGCTGTTGAAACAGGTAGAGGAAATAGGCTGAAAATCTCTCCAGTGGAGCTTAGAAGAGGAACAATATACTTGGGAAGTGAAGCCGTAAAACTCGGATTAATAGATGAAATAGGCGCCCTTCAAAAAGCCATAAGCAAAGCCGCTGAAGAAGCTGGACTTGTAGAATATGATGTTATTGATTTAAACGAAGCCTTTAAAGAAGTTGCTTATTCCTGGGGCTCGCTAAGCTCTAATTTAACTTTAAACTGGAGAAACCTAACGGTTGAAGTGCTCAACAGTCTTCAACCGCCTCCGTCAATATGGTACTTGTACCTACCATCTGAATCAAGCTTCACCGTACTGTCAAATGTGGAGTCTACAACTGTAGGAACTAGTGTTTTTAACGAGCATGGAAAAGGGCTCGTATTAATAGATAAATCGCACGGAAATAAAGTATCAACTTGGGATTTAGACATACTGATAGCTGAACTGACAAGTAGAAATATAACTGTACAGTTTTCCTCCAATTGGAGCAATCTAGCATCCATGTTAGGTAATGCATCATGCCTAATCATAGCATCTCCAACTATAGTATACTCCCCTGAAGAATGCAACATCGTTGAAGATTTCGTAGGTAGAGGTGGTATTCTATTACTCTTCTTCGACCCCGCGTACGAATACTTAAGCATGTTTGAACTGTTCGACCCTATAAACTCCATAGCGACTAGATTCGGCTTCTTCTTCGCCAAGGGATACTTGTACAACGAGATTAATTACTACGGTTTCTACCGCAACATATATGTAAACCGTTTCAAGGATAGTAATGTGACGAGAGACTTAAAATCTCTAGTGTTCTTTACAGCTACACACATATATCCGTCGAATAGAGGGGTTGCCTGGTCTTCAGAAAACACCTATTCTTCAACGGCAGAGAAGACAGGTGAATACGCGGTTATAGCGATTGTTAAGATGAACGGCACCGTGTTAGCATTTAGCGATCAAACGTTTCTTACAGAGCCATACTGTTATGTTGAAGATAACTACAAGCTCATCCTAAATATAGTCGACCTTATACTGAAGGCTGAAGTGAAGCCTACCGTTAAAGAAGTTGTTGAAAAGGCTGTTGAAGAAATAGCTGAGCCCGAGTTGCCAGTTGGAACCGTCAAAGAATTCATAGAGCGGATTGACGGTGAAGAACATGTAGTTAAATGGGTGAAGTTGAGTGAAGTCGAGGTTTTAGTTGAAAAACCAGGTGAAACAACACACTACTACTATGATGAGAAAGGGTCGTTAATCAGAGTGGAATCTGATGGAATTGAGATAGTCTATGATACACCTATAGCAGCTCCACCATATCCACTTACCAGAGGAAAAACTTGGATTCGTGAAAGTAACTACACTATGTATCTTAACGGTGGTAAAGCATATGGGAAAATTAACGCAAGCTATAAAGTCGAAGATTTCCAATACGTAGAGGCGAAGAATGGGGAGACGTACTTCTGCGCAAAAATCCATTATACCGTTGTAGATGAGTTTAAAATCGGGGAGAGCTACATATCAATGGTATCCGAGGGATTTTTATGGGTTTCACGGGAAGCTGGAGAAGTCAAGGAAGAGTATACAGTCACTTACTTCGTTAATAGTTCCCCTCTAAGCAGAACAAATGTAACACTAATACTTAAGAGTATTCAGAAAGGCGGTAAAAGTTTCTAGTAATCCTGGGGTCTGGCTTCCATGATCGTGGATTTCCACACCCATATTGGAGGTGTTAAATCATACCATAGAAACCTGAAGGGTTTGATCTTCATAACGGAGAACGACCTTTTAAGCTATATGGCTGAGTTTAACATACAACGAGCCGTATTACTGCCTGCATTAGGATTCGACGTTGAACTGGGCGAGTACATTCAGTCTCCTGAGAATGTGCTTAGAATCTGCAGATTCCATCAAGAGTTAATACCATTCTGCTGTGTAGATTTAGCGGAGCCTAGGAAGTCAAACGTCATAGAAGAGTATGTTTCTAGAGGGGCTAGAGGATATGGTGAGCATAAGGTAAAACTCCCGATAGATCACAAGTCTTCCCTGGAGATTTATGAAATCTGTGGAAAACTCAAAATACCAGTTTTAATACATGTTGACGATTCTCACAATTACATGTTCGAAGAGGCATTTCAGAGGATAGCTTACGAATACAATGAGACGGTTTTCATAATGCACGGACCTGGATGGTGGCGTCATATATCGGCGGAACCGTCGAGAGAAACATATCCAACAGGTCCTGTGAAACCTGGCGGACTGGTGGATAGAATTCTAAGCGAATTTGAAAACGTATACGCAGATATTTCAGCTACATCTGGATTTAACGCTTTACAGAGGGATAGAAACTATGCTAGAGAGTTTCTTGAAAAACATAGGTCAAAGGTCATTTTCGGAACGGATTTCCCATGTATCGACCCACATGGGTGGCAATTTGGAGCTGATGGGCTTCACCTAAACCTACTTAAATCGCTAGGGTTAAACGATAAGACTTTCGAAGCCATAGTGTTTAAGAATGCTGAAAGACTGTTAAATATACCCTGACAACGGCTAAGGGTAAATGTTTATATTAATTCTACGTTAAACGATTCTGATGAATTTTAAGATTGAAAAACAAACTGATAGACGGAGTCGAACCACCATTTTCCCATTTAGTACTCACTTCTACCGTGAACCTTCAAGACCCTTGGATGAGCTTCTACGCGATATGCGTATTATCAAACGCCTAGGGTTTAACACGGTTAAGCTTCAAGAGTCTTGGTGTATAGATGAGAAGAGAGAAGGTGAAGTAGATTTAAGCAGAGTGGAAGCTTTAATTGAAGAGGCTGAGAAGCTTGGGCTTTACATATACTTCGGCGTAACTATGGAGCAGGCTCCAGCTTGGCTTTGGCGTAAATACTCAGACTGTAGAATGGTATATAGCACTGGGGAGAAGCATGAAGACCCTACGCAGTACCTACTACCCGGTGACGGCAAACCCGGCTTCTGCTGGGACCACCCTGGCGCTAGAGAATCAGCCTTAAAATTTATAGCTGAAGTAGCCAGACGGCTTGGAAAGTATGACAATATACTGGTCTGGAACGTTTGGCAGGAGGTGGGATTCTGGCCTATGCGTAACATACCCGGTAGTCTAGGCTTCTGCTACTGTCCGTATACGCTGGCTGAATTTAGGAAGTGGCTTATGGAGAAGTACGGAGATTTAAACGAACTAAATAAAGCTTGGCGTACAGGCTACGGCGAGTGGGAGGAGGTGGAACCTCCGCGTATATTCGCCGCAGTACCGTCTTGGATAGATTGGAGATACTTCATGGACGACGTTTACTTATCGAAAGTCATAAGGTGGAAGGCTGAAGCATTTAGAAGAAACGACCCCAAGCATAGACCAGTTATGTGCCACGTAGCTTCTCCAACTATAGGGAGTGGAAGCACTTGGCGCTATGCAGCTGAGGTTGAAGAGTTTGGGAGCTCGTGTTATCCGGCTTGGTCTCCATTCCACGCTTGGGATTATGGCTGTCCGCAGCGTGGGGAATCCGTACCATATGAGCTAGCGGTTGTTCAAGAGGTTGAAAACATAGCAATGGTTTACGACTACGTGAGAAGCAGTTTAAAGCCTAGTGGAGTACTATGGGCCGCCGAGTTTCAGGGAGGGCCAATAGCAACATACTTACACCTCGGTAGAACACCATCGCCAGAGGATATTCGGAGATGGGTTTTAACAGCACTGTCCTCAGGTGTTCAGGCTCTATCCTTCTGGAATCATAGGGCTGAAATGTTCTGGCTTGAAGCCTACGGCTTTGGACTGCTAGACTCTCAAGGGGAATCTACACCTAGGGCTGAAGAAGCAGGTCAACTAGCTAAAGCCTTGAATAAACATCCAGAATTATTCCGTCTGAGCAGGGTGGAGCAATCGCAGGTCGCTATAATTGTAGATGAAGACCTGTGGCATTTTACGCAGGCTACTGGAGACGCCTCAATGCATCTCTCATTTACAATACGTGGAATATATAAAATGCTGTGGGAATCAGCTGTATGGGTGGATTTTGTAGAGGCGAGTTTAGCTTCTTTTGAAGAGCTTGAAAAGTATAAGGCTATAATATTCCCATTTCCATTATCCATGAGCGAAGAAGTCTTCCGAAAACTTGAAAAATACGTATCCTCAGGCGGTATATTAATCTCAGAACCCTGTCCAGGACGATATGACAGATTTGGGTTCGCAAGAGCGGATGAATTAATCGAAGGTGCTGAGGAGCTTTTCGGCGTTGAGCATGAGTCGCTTCAACTGTGCCATGAACCCGTTAAACCACCCAGGTGGACACCAGTAGAGAGAAGCTATGGTGAAATAAGGTCATCTACTAGATTTGAAGGTACTGGACTCTTTAAAGGCTGTAGTGTACTCGCTAATCTTTATGTAGAGACTTTCAAGTGTAAAACGGCTAAGCCTATTCTGACATGTGATGATAAGATTGCAGGTACTGTTAATTGTTATGGTGATGGTAGGGCTTACTTAATTGGAACATTAATAGGACATGGATATGCAGCATTCAAAGACCAGTCTACTAGAGACTTCCTAGTCCACCTATTGAAGTTGGAGAATATTCTACCTGAGATGTGCAATGGACTAGCTATACGTAGACGCACTTACAAAGATGACGAAATACGCTTTCTCATAAATATGACCTCCAAACCTCACATAGGCATTTTGGAAGAAGAGACAGAATTCTCTAAGGTTGAAGATCTACTTGGGGATCCTGTGGAAAGAGGGTCTGGAAAGATAAAAGTTGAAGTAAAACCATTCTCTGTAAGGTGTGTAATATTCGAACGTTGATACGAAATTACAGCTCTCTATTTAAACAATGTTTTAGTGTTATTCCTCCGTGTACTTTTATTTAAATGACTCCTCTAGGACACACCAGCCATTATGCTAAAGCATTTACCTTGCGTTTGCGTCTTCCTCGTTTACGCTTGGGCAGTCCAAGCCTATTTCTAAGCGAGATCACTGTATTCAGAGGTATTTGGAGTTTATTGGAAATCTCCTTGTATGTGAGGTTTTCAAAGTATAGTTTTTTGAATTCTTCAACGTCTACGTTCACAGGGTCTGGACGTTTAAGACCTATCTTCCTACAGTGATATTTTACGGATTCAAACGATATTTTAAGTTTCTCAGCTATCTCTCTGTATGTAAGACCCTCAAGTCTAAGCTTCTTAATGGTCTCTGGGTCAGCTGAACTAGGTCTGCCTCTACTCTTCATATTAAGACCGAGTTTTCTAGCCCAGCTTGAAACCGTGTGCCTATGTATGCCTAGCGATTTAGCTATTTCAACTGTTGAATGGTCTACCCACATGGCTTTTATAAGTGCAATCTGTTCACTGCTGAGCTTCTTATACCTACAGTACTGTGTATGCGGTGGGAGTCCAAGCTGAACCCTCCTACGTCTAACAGTAGACTGGTAAACGTTCAGAATTCTAGCAATAGCATGGTCGCTTAAGCCTTCATTGTAAAGTCTTATTAGCTCTTCGTCTGTAAACTTCCTAGGAAACACGTTCAAATTGAAAATACGACTGTAGATTTAAATGTTTCTCATATGAGATGAGTACGTTAAGGATAGGACTCGTACATAGATATTGAAGAAACCGTTGGAGACCCCTCCTAATGCTAGAGCGACCTAGATTCCTTCATAGGCTGAGAAATAATCCTGCTAATTTAACAACCTATTCACTCTATATTTTCTACTCATCTTCAAGAATTCCCTAAAGTTTTCTATGCTCATTTCATACGGTATATCTCCTTCAGAGCTCAGTATGAATCCTCCGCCTGGACTACCTGTTCTAAGTCTGTCGAGTATGTGTTCTTTAAGTTCCTCTAGACTCATAAGCCCTATGTGTTTGCTTAAGCCTCCCTGAAGGCATAGCTTATCTCCATAATTCTCCTTCAACCTCTTCAGATCCATGTTGTCAGAGGGGCCGATTGGGTTTAAAACATCCAAGTGGGCGTTTACTAGTAGTGGTACTATAGCGTTTATGTTTCCATGGCTGTGCATATTTACGAAGGCTCCATACTTGTGTGCCAATTCTATGGCTTTCCTATGCCATGGATATATCAGTTCTTCGTAGAGCTTAGGCTGTATGAACATACCTTTATTGTATCCTAAATCTTCAACCCAGCCTATCATTAAAGCTCCCCGCTCTAAGAGGTTCTTTTCAGCTTTAAGGTTGAATTCCCCTATTTTAGCCAAGAGCCTCCTGTAGAATTCACGTCTAATGTAGATGTCTTTGAGCGTCACTTCTAAGGGGCCTCTAAGGAAATACCAAACACCTGAGAAGAAGCCGTTTATACTGCACATTGGGAAGAAGCCTCTATCTACAACGTATCTTATTTTCTTCTCAAGACCCTCATACCTCTCAGAGTCGTCTGGGTCTGGGAGCTCAAGCTCCTCTAGATCATCCTCACATTCAACGGGATACTTTACATACTCTCTAGCCCAAATCCTCCTAGCAGTACCCATACGCCATAAAGCCCCAGTCTCCCACTCTACAGTATAGGTTTCATCACTGGATTCAACAACCCTTTTAACTCTAAAACCTCCACCGCCAACGCCTACGATGAAATTATCCATAAAATCAGCCTCTCTAAGTACTCTATCTAAGCTTGAGTATTCCACAGCTACTAATCCATAGGCAGTTTTCTCAGCTTCTCCCGCCATTCTAACGCCTTCTTCAATAATTGGTGAGAATTTAGCCCTAGCTATTTCATTCGTAAAATCAATGATCTGAGGTGTTACAGGCGGCTCTTCATGCAACACCGTAGCAAGTACGCATTCAAACCTATTGACCAAACTCAAGCCCCCGTTCATATACGTCTATTAAAGCTTGATTAAAAGTTCTACTGGAGATTTTAAATTCACGGTTCTACTCTTCTTATTTCGCTAACTGAATCGAAGCCTCTATTGAAACTTACCAAAGTGCTTATCTTATTTTCTAAAGCTACTGACACATGAATAGCATCCCTAGGTCGAAGTTTATACTTCTCCATTATTTCTTGTGCTTTAAAAATCGTCGTCTTTTTATTCTGAGAAACTTTAAGTTTGGAAAACTGAGAAGTCTCCCTCTAATATTGAAAACTCTACTCAGAAAATTCTTCTAACGACCTAGGTAACTTCATCCCATGTAAGTGTGGAAGTATAGGCGTCAATCTTTCCAAATGCTACTTTTAAGAGGAAATCCCTATCTTAGCCTCAGCCACGAAGATTCATCGTAAATAACCGGATATAGGAAGATGTTTGAATCAGTGTAGAACAAACCGTTCCTCAACCTCTTCTTCGATTAACTTCTTCAGGTCTATTTCCTTTTTCAATTTCCCGCTAGTAGTCTTCAACAAATTTAGATGGATTTTCCCTGGGTCTAATCAATACACCTTCTCTTATAAACTCCATTACAACTTCACCTCTTGGCCAATACCTAAGAAGTCTCTAACGACCTTTGGAATTACTACCTGTCCCTTGCTTCCAAGCTTCCGCTTAATCGACATTCTAACCACTAAATATGTTCAACTTTTAATTTAAACCCTATCCCATAGTTTATGCTATGGACGGAAAAATTGGTCTATCGAGTGGAGTGGCTGACGTAGACTACTAATTCTACTGGTCTCTCTACCGTGCCAATATTTACTAAACCTTCTTCCCTACTGTAGTCAGTCCACTCTCTGCCGTCTAACTCCACTTTTTCGATAGGATGTCTAAAGTATACCTGTATTGATTTCGGCGTTTTCCTCGTAGGTGGGTTTAGCTTCATCCTTATGAAGCCATCTGAGGGTTTTGATTCAACTTCGAAAGATAGTGGTCCGAAGTAGGTAGCGGCGTCTCTTACAGATATTTGCTTACCGTCTTCAAGCCACTTACGTGGGACAGCCGGCATTAAGATGAGAGTATCCCCCTTCTCGTAGATCAACATAAGCCTTAAACATTGGCAAGCTATGGATTCATCTGAAGTCTTAAAGTGGTCTCCAGCCCAATCAGCCATCGTCGGTAGTGGATGTTCAGTCAGCATTAGCACATCCGGGTAGAATGCTACGGCGAAGGAGTTGAAGAAAGCCCTCAAAAACCTCTTCACATCCATCCTCAAGAGGTATGGGATTTGAAAGCCGTAGAGATTAGGCTGCATTGAGAAGCCGCCTCTGCTGAACCAGTGTCGGTCGAGGTCTGGAACAGTATAGCCATATTTATCTGAAATATACCGGTTGTCTTCATAGTCTTTCAATATCCACTCCGCCGTCTTAGAGTTTGGATCCACTAGACTACATATTATCAGATGCATAGCTCCCTCCAACGTTTCACGTATCCACCCGGAGTCTCGACCACGTCTTTCAGGTCTTGAAGGTATGTGTGGAATCCAAGTTCCATCTCTGAGTTTAACCACGGGGCTTCTGATCATAGCCTCCATTACCCCGTTCAGTATGTCTCTTCCGTATGCTTCAGCTTCACGTTTAAGCCTAGATGCTTCAGGATGGTCTATCTCACTTAAGACTTCCGCTGCGGATTTTAAACCCCTATATGCATGAGCATTTGTTGCAATCCAACACCAGAACTCAGTCACATCTTCAAGAGAGCCTGGAGGTAGAAATCCGTACTCGATAACTCGCTTTCCATTGGCATCAGTCTTCATCGTAGCTTTGCGTTCTTCTATTATCCAGTTGCAGGCTTCAACCAGGTTGGAAGCTACTCTTTTAAGCCACTCCTTATCTCCAGTGTATCTGTAGTGTTCTGCAAAAGCCCATAAAACCCAACCGTGATGCTGACCATACTCTCCACATTCATATCCCCCGGCGCCGTAGAAGACGCCTTTGGAAGTAGAGTATCTACCAGCCATGACGGCAGTACCCTGGTAATGCGTAAAGACTTCAAGCCTCCGCTCGGCTTCGTCATGTAAACCTCTTCTATCCAATTCACTTATTACCATAGCGCTTTCATTTGCAAAAACCCCGTAGTTGAAAGAGCTTACCCTGCACATGTATCTTTGAGAATTGGGCTCCTTATCATCCGTTATGTAGACGTGGCTTAAATAAGCCTTGTAGAAGTCGTTCAACCACCTATCTGGAACGTGGATCTGCATACCTCTACCGAGCAAACTCCTCCAGTATTTGACAATCTTCGCTTTCTCCGCTTCATAGTCTAAGCTTTTCAACTTCTCAAATTCGAAGCTTTCAAGTAGCGTAATAGATGGAATCTTCACGTAAATATTGTGAGATTCACCCGGGTTTATGTCAACTGTGTATAGAAGACTACCATCTAGACTTTTAACGTCTCCACGCCCCCTCAAATCAAGCATGTATCTAAGTCTCCGACTCGGAGCCTTCTCTGGATACAGAGCGTAGATAAACCCATCTTCGTAAATCAGTTGCTCTTCTACCCCTTTAACATCACGCCAGTAACTTTTACACGTCGATGTAAACTTCAAGCTTAAGCTTTTACGTGATAAGGCTTGAGATGTAAACGTCAGCCTCACCATGCATACGATTGGGTCGTCTCCATCTATAAACTCCTCCCCCTTAAGGTCGTCGAGAGCGTCCTTAAATAGGAGAGTAGCGAAAACCTCCTGTTCATAAACTATGCCGTCTTCAACCCATTTTGCACGTACAATCGGTAGAAAACCCTCCTCCAAAGTCCTCTCTTCAGGCTCGGAGTCTGGAAGTCCAAAGCCATACGCTACGGTATCGCCTTCCCATAGAAACCTATCGGAGTATCTACCTTTCACTCTAACGTTCCAAAGCTTTGGAATGAACACTACGCCTTTAGTATCTACTCCAAACTTCTGCCTACGCCCCTTACATCCGACTATGAAGTGTATACTCTTCTTCTTTTTAGGCATCTCCCTCCAAGCTCTCTCAAGCGTCTGCTCAGGCATCTTCCCGATTAAATCGTATATCGATGCTAAACCCTTCTCGGAAAGCTCACGCTTATAGGCTTCAAGTTTAAGCTTCTTAGACGTCTTTGAGATAAGGACGTCATAGTCTCCTATGAATATCGCCTCCTCTCTTTCCAAGTCTCTCATTGAGAAGGAGAAGCTGAACGCTTTAGACCTAACTGTAACAATCGTCTCGTCGAAGCTATCCGCTTTATTACTATGCGTATACCAGATTCTAGCTTCAACCCCACCTGTCTCATCGCGTTCAACCTTCGACCTCCAAGAATTCTCTGATACAACCTCAACCCTACTATTGGACAGGGGCTTCAGACCCGCTAACTCGCCATTAAATACTTCAATAAAGCCATCCCAAGTCCTTTCACAATCGCCTCCACAACCCCACTCAATAGAGACATCCATAATCTTCCAAGTGGAATCCGTGTATACTTCAAAACTTTCAACTTCAGGTAAGTCCTTAGAAGATACTAGTCTAATTTTCAAAGTCCTACGGTATTCGACATCGTAATCTTTAACCTCTGGAAACTCTACGCTGACGGGTTTAAATTTAAACGTCCAAACAAGCCCATTGGCATCTAGGTAAAATTCAGCATCCCTCCATTGGCCATTATAGAAGTCGTCTATAGGACTCCAGCCTGAGAATCCAGCACCAACAGCCTCCCTAAACCTAGGCCAATGACACTGCCAATACTGAAGTCTAACATCTTCCCCTTTTAAATCACTAGGTGGAGATTTAAAACGTACAACTACAGCATAAACGTCCCTAGGGTCACTCCATAAAACACCAAGCTCCCTAGGTTTAACCCAAGACTCACCGTACCTCGCAACATTCACATAAGCATTCTTCCTAGGAATGGAGTAAGACATGTCAAACTACAATCTTACTTACTATTTCAATAGATAAAAGCCTTGTAGGAGCGTCTAACATTGAACTCTATCTTCACTTCACCGTGAATTAAGCCAATTTTGATAATGGAAAGAGAAAATACTATGATAAACCTCAAAATGCGATTCGATTCCTTCTTAACGACGTGTTTTTTATGGTATCTAAAGTTTGAGTTTCAACGTTTTTATTTCGTTATGTGAAACTAGTATTTTAGATAAGCTTTCAATTTTACGTATTTCCCTTTCAAGTATATCCGTCTCATATATTTCTCTCGGCTTATAAGGAATTGATACTTCAGCATCGACGTTATTCCCATGTGTCTCGTAAAACCTGATTACTATTGCATTTCCACAGTCTTCCGCTTTTTTAAGAGCTGTTACCACTATGTTTTCCGGTTTAGCTTCGAGGAATGAGAAGCTTCTAGGTAGGTTTCCAACGTGTCTGTCTTCAAATCTGCTAATCAGCGGATAGTTGAACTCGTATGCTTTCCTCACTGTTTGAGACTCCCTCCAGTCTCCTCTATGTGGATATAGTGCGAAGCTGAACCTATGCATACCCTGATCGGCTATATTCTCCTCACGTAGGAATGCTTCTTCAGATCCACCCCATCTAGGAGGATACCTTGGACTTCTGAGTAGAGACATTCTAACTGCGTCGCCAGCCTGATCATAGCCATATTTAGAGTCGTTCAGTATGGATAAGCCAAATTTCCCATCTTCAGAAGTATAATCCACCCATTTTTGACATGGGGCTTCATACTTAGCTCTCTCGTAGAGTGTTGCATCTGGAGATAGAGGGCTTCTACGCTTGATGTAGCCATACGGTATTTCACAAGTCGTATAATCGCTGTGGAAGTTGAATGGCACAGTTAACTTAGCCATTCTATGAGCCGCATGCCAGTCGACTTCAAAGTCCATGCGTATCGTCGGTAGGCCGGAGTACAATCTAATGTACACGTTGAATGTTGAGTCCTTTCTACCGTCCTGTTTAAACCTATACTTAACCAGTACAGTAGCTCTTACAGGGCCTCTCTCTAAGACTTTGACTTCTTCAGCCTCCCTAAGATCGACGTACTTTACACCGCCTGGTTGAGTGTATATGTAGACTTCCCAAGCGTCGAAAATAGCGGCGTCGAAATCGTAGAAGAGTGTTCTTCTACCTGGATATGGATAGTCTTCGAAAACCTGAATCCTAACACCTCCACCGCCTATGAGGTTTAACCCGAGCTCTTTATCGTAGAGCTCCTCTATTACGCCGGTCTTCTCTCCGATGGATAATTTAACCTTGGAGTTTTCAAGGATTATCTTCCCATCCAGCCTGAATACTCTAACGTCTGTTTGATAGTTCCTCCAGGCGTCTACGGGTTTAAGCCTATACACTGTGTATCCTAGCGACGGGGCTTCAGCTATGATGAGCATCTTCTTCCCATCATCTACCAGTTGTAGTGGAATACTTACACCAGCTGGGTCTAATACTTCAAAAGGCTTTTCAACGTCGGCTAATTCGACTTCTACTACGTCTCTCCTACCCCAGGACAGTGGGTTGAATATGAGCAACGGTTGCCCCTCTAATTGCGTATCCACTTTAGAGGTTATGGTTTTTAAAGCCTTATCGAGAGCTTTCGATGAGAATTCTAGAAGCTCTTTAAAATCTCTCTCACAATCTCCATATATCTCCCGTATACCGGAGCCGGATATAGTATCGTGGAATTGATGCAACATTATCTTCTTCCAAAACTCTCGCAACTCATCTTTCGGATATTCTCCACCCACGATGCTTGCGATTAGTGAAAACCTTTCAACTTCATCGATTAAAACCTCAGACCTTCTATTGATCTGTTTAAACCTAGATTGTGTAGTGTAAACTCCCCTGTGGTATTGAAGGTACAATTCATCGGAGACGACTGGAATATTAGCCTTACCCGAATACTGTTCAAGCGTTCTAAAGTAGTCGATAGCCCTAGTACTACATACTTTAGCCGGTAGATTCGTACTTTCAACCCACTTAGACAATGTTTCCAAGTCGCTCTTCCTAGGCCCTCCACCGTGATCTCCAACACCGTACAGTATCAGCAGGTCTTCAATACCGTGAAGGTACTTAAGCATCATAATTTGACGGTTGAACCGTCCAATGTTCTCATCCCTAATCTCTTCACTATAGCTTCCCAAGGTTTGATGTGAAAGTATCCTCGTTCCATCCGGCGACTCCCAGAAGAATACGTTAAATGGATAGTAGACCATATCGTTCCAAGACAACTTCTGAGTTAAAAAGTACTTTATACCAGATTTAGCCATTATCTGAGGTAGAGTCCAAGCAAACCCGAAGCTATCGGGTAACCAGCCGACTTCAACATAAGATCCAAACCTCTCCTTAAAATACCTCTGCCCATAGAGGAACTGCCTTGCTAGAGACTCGCCTGAAGGCATGTTAGCGTCAAATTCAACCCATGAGCCGCCTACAACCTCCCAACGGCCTTCTTCAATCCTCCTCTTGATTTCTCCGAAGATTTCGGGGTAGAGCTTCTCCATAATCTCATAATAACATGCACTGCTCTGGCAGAATGTAAACATCGGATATTCTCTCATAAAGTTTAACACAGAATTAAATGTCTCCCTACAGACTTCCAACGTCTCTTTAAATGTCCAAAGCCATTCAGCGTCTATATGAGCATGTCCAATTAAATGCCACCTAGCCATAATCATTCACCGAAATACATCAATTATGTCTACACTATCCATATAAAAGCTTATTTTTCAGAGAAGCCGCACTGTATTCTCCAAGAGTTTTAACCACCTATTCAGAATCTTTTATTTTCTTACTGTAGATACACATTAAATTTGTGGGGCAATTAGTGTGATAATCGAAATGGGAGAAAACTTACCATTGTATGTTTTTAGGACTCAATGTTAACTTAACCCTACATGGGCTATTTACAATGTCTAACCTTTAACGCTGGTCCTAATCTTGTGTTCTCCTCTAAACCTCCAGAGACCGATTCTAGGTGATAGTATCTCTATTTCAAGCTCCTCTATAACAGCATCCGATAAAAGTATCTCCTGCTCATACGTTGAGATTATAGCATTGCAACGGATAGTCTTTGACAACCTATCTACTTCAACGACGTTTAAATCCAAAGCACTGGGGATAAAATAGCTTAAAACTTCTCCACCAGGAGTATCTAGAGTCTCTAAAACGGCGTCGACTGGTGGTGGCCATAACTCTAAAGTCTCAGCTACTTTACATGGCAGATGTATATCTAAGCTTTCTGTAGTAAAGCCTGTGTTAAGTAGAGCTGGAGCTGTTAGTACGACATCCTTCACCACGTTTTTTATCCTCACATTCACTCTCACTGGCAACGGCTCCACCCTTCATAGGAACTATTCGCCCTAACTTAATACCTCTCTTCATTCTACCGAGCCTCTTCTTAGGCTTAAGCACAACGGGGCTCGTCATAAAACCGTCATATAACCTATTGAGTGATTCAACTAATTAAGTTTTGACCTTAAAACTCTCTAATATTTAGAGAAACTCAGATGTATGGATTACTGCAGGTAGATATGTTTAAACCGCTTTAGGCAATACTGTGGTGGTGGGGTTTTTGAACGTTGAAGGGAGGCTTTATTCAAAGACTACGGGTTTTATGAAATCCTTCCATGGTGTTAGAAGAAACAGGGTGGACGATATATTCGATAGAAGGCTTTACATAGTATCAGAGCAAGGTATTCTCGTGGAAAACTATCTGAGGAAGCACCCTAAAATGGCGTTTAACCCTGGAGTACTACTGGAGGATAAAACATTGACTGTCTTTCCGAGGCTTATCTTTGACTACTACACGTATACATCTAGTATCGGGCTTTTCAAGCTAAACGTAGACGATTTAATAAATGGGGAGGTAGACCTCCCTGTTCACGCGAACATCATACTATGGCCTAAAATGTTATGGGAGTTTAGAGGCTGTGAAGATGCACGTACATTTAAAAGGGAAGATGGCTGTTTGATACTGCTGTATACTGGCTATGGGTATTTACATGAAAACGGTAGACTTAATACGACGATAGTTCAAGCATACGGCAGATTTGATGACTATTACAATTGCACTATGAGAAACTTCTTTAAAATCGGAACACTTGAAGGTGATGTCTTCCTGCCCAAGGCGAATAAAGACTCGGCATTCATAGACATGGAGGCAGATGAAGCAGTTATGTTGACTAGACCGCTTGTGGGAGACGTTGAAATCTGCTGGAGGTGTAGAGCAAACATACGGGAGGCAGTAATCTACGAGGAAACTATGGAGCCTGTACTACCCTTCGAAGATTGGGAGTGGAAGGTAGGCTGGTCGACGAACGTTGTTAAAATATCTTCAAACGAGTATTTAATTGGATGGCATGGCATCCATAAGGAAGACTACTCGTATAGGAGTGGGTTGGCGTTGGTTGATCGAGAGGGGGAGTTGCTGGCTGTAAGCGACTACATACTGGCTCCAAAGGGTTTAAATGAAGAGTATGGCGATAGACCACTGGTAATATTTGGAAACGGTTTAGCGATTTACGGGGAAATCCTCATATGGGTTGGAGGTGTAAGCGATTACGCAATAGGTTTCTTCACAACTGAGCTCGATAGAGCATTAGAATCGTTAAAATGGATAAAGAGGAGTTAGCATCTACTATCTACCTATTTAAAAGTTGCATAGTGTTTGGCGGAGGGGAATTTTAGCCTACGGATTCAAGCTCGTTTATAAGCTTTAATCTTATGGAGAGGAGCTCCCTAGAAGTTCTAACGTATTCTGTGATGCTTCTAACCGCTAGGTTGCATAGTCCAACGGCTTCATTTAATCCCCTCTTCTCTGCGAGTAGTTTTAGCATTTCGTAGTCTTCAACACCGTCTCTTAAAGCTTCAAACCTTATCGAGTCTAGAGGACCTGACTTACCCGGGTAAACTATGAAAGCGTCTCCTGGGGGCAGTGGAAACGGATGGTGGGGTTCATTTTCAACGTCTTCAAAGGGCTTCTCAGTCCAATAGTTGTAGCCCCAGTGTAGATATCCTTCAAGCCCATACTTGAAGTTTATCCAGTGAAGTATTCTAACTTTTACGAGGGAGTAATCTATAAGTCTATTGGGGTATCTTCCAGTTGGAGCTAAGCATGTGTAAAACCAAACTTCATTACCCTTCTTTTTACGCTCTTCGTAGAAGCTCATGTTTCTATCGTAGTCGTCTAGTAGTGGGACGACTACGTTGATGTAATCTACAAGCTGTTTACAGGTTGAGGCTTCTATCGTCCTTATCCTGGGGGCGTATTTTCTAACTAGGCTTACAATAAGCTTATAGCTTTCAGCATTACGGTCTATAGGCTCATCTGCTATGTGTTGAAGGTAGTTATCCAATAGCCCTATGTCCTCTAGGTGGTTTTGAAGAGCTGGCATAAACTGAGATATGAATTTCTCAAAAATTGGGTTCGATACTTTAACAGGCTCCTGCACGTATGCAAGACTACCATCCCTATTCAATACGCGGTAGGATGCTGAGAGGAATTCTGGAACAGTCCACCATCCTTCAACCGTTCTAGGGGGTCTACCCGCTAAATAGCCGCCTTCTACGATTCCTATAACGCCCGCCTCTTTGAATAGGTTAATCCAGCGGTCTAGAAGTTGGAAGTCAAATTCTAGTCCGTCATCACCTTTATAGATTCGAGTCAACTCTAGAATCGGAGTTATTATACTGCTCTGTCTGTGTTCAGCCATATTCTTTGCGTATGCTTTCAGTAGGCTCCAGTGCTCTTCACTCCAAAGCCTCACGTTGTAGAACTTACTTATATTGTATGGGCTTAGAAAGTTTGAGAGCTTTAGCGTCCTCCTATCTGGAAGGGTAATATCATGTACTTTTAAATCGATCTTCACAACCTCTTCGTGGAATCCCTTAAGCAACATTTCGCCGTGGTAGTTTCCAGGGGGAACATCCTTAGGTACGTGTACCGTCAGCCAAATCGGTTGATTTTCACCCATCCTGAGTTTAACGGCCTCTTCTTCGAGTAGTGGGTCTGGAAACAGGTCTGGGGCTTTACGGACGAGTTCTTCAGGAGGCGTATTAGGAGTATTACGCTTCACAGGTACATATCCTACAAACCTTGAATAGACTTTCGTTATCACGTACTCGTTAGACTCATGTCTAAGACTAGTAACATATACTCTGAACGTATCAACATCTTCAAATGGTCTTACTACGATTTGAGCCGCCTCATACTCGTTGCGAACAGCATCTATAGAGACCACTCTAGCGGCATCTTCAGGTTTAGCAGAGTCTTTGAAGACCTTGGTGAGAGAATCTTGAACCCACACGTCGAAGGAATCCATAACTCTACACAATATCTATTAGATAGTGGATTAGCTTAAATACGTAATCCTGCCTCTTTAGGTTTAGCCGACGGCGCTACCTGTTTCCTCTAATCGTTTCAATCATCGCGGTTATATTCTCCCTAGGCGTACCGGGGACTATGTAGTTTGAAACACCTACTATTATCCCCCTACTCCTCTTCGCCTCTCTTAGACATGAGAGTGTTTCAAAGACTACTTCTTCCACCGTTCCAAAGTGTAGAGTATATGAGCTTATATTTCCAATAAGCACGAGCTGTGGAAAACGCTCCCTAAGCCTACGTAGATCCATTCCAGCCCTCCGATCTATCTCATAGTAGCCGTCAACCCCCGACCTACTGAAGAGGTCGTCAGCCACAGGCCACAGATTTCCATCACTGCCGAAAAGGTAGTAAATACCATGTTTATGGCACTCTTCAGTAACCATCTGTAGCCTAGGTAGTACGAGCTCGCGGAAAAGCCTAGGGGAGTAGCAGACACCCCTATTTGAGGCAAAATCTCCTCCGCCGAAGAGCAATTTTACCCCGGCTTTAGCAAAACACCTTATCTGTCTTATGGCAACTTTTACTTGCATGTCCAAATATTGAGCAGCTAGGTTTGGTCTCGACACCATAGCCATAAGCCACACCGGGTCCTCAGTAAGACCTATACCTATGTTTCCTCCGTTTACTCGAATAGCATATTCCCTACCGTATTTTTCCATCAAATAGCTTATTTCATTGAAGTCCTCCAGCTTAGGATTGTAATTCTCAAGCCACTCCTCCATTTCAGACAAGTACTTTTCGATTTGCTTAAAACGGATGCTTATGGGAAGCCTATGCTTGGGAGGATATTCTTCGACTATATTGAATAGTTCAGAGCTTGGTGTGAAACGTCTAATATGCCACTCCCCCTCAGGATTGCCGTATAGGAAAGTATATTCGTCTATCTTTCTCGTAGGCTTCAATGGTAGCCTCCAGTAGTGGAAACGTATTATGTCTTGGTCTGTTGCTTTGGCTACTTCAAAAGCGTCTTCAATCGACCTTTTTAAGAATTCTCGATGCGCCTCTTCACCATCCCATAATGCTTTAGACTCTCTCCACTGCTGTATTCCACCTCCAACGTAGGCTTCACGCCCTAGGATTTTTGAAGCAGCATCCCCAGAGAAACCTATGTGATGTATTGGTACCTTATCGGTAGGCTCATGTTCAAACGTTGCTAGGATTCTCTCCCTAGGCGTCATATGCTTCCCCGCGCTACTGTAGGCAGCTGATACTTTAACTTCGCTATTCAGTTTAAGCTAGGAACCGTAGTTTTTCATATTCCACTACGTTTAACGGCTTTTCACCTGAGAAGAACCTCTTAAAATCTTCTACTATCGTACCGAAGAGCATACTCTTCCTCTCATCGGAAGGACCTGCTATATGCGGCGTGAGGAAGACGCTGTCAAGCTCGTACAGAGGGCTACTCGACGGTAAGGGTTCCTCCTCAAACCTATCTAAGGCTGCTCCAGCTATCCACTTCTCCTTTAAAGCTTTAGCTAAAGCGTTTTCATCGATTAGAGGACCAGCGGTGTTTATTAGGAAGGCCGTTGGCTTCATAATTCTAAGCTGCTTCTCACCCAGCATACGATGTGTTTCAGGTGTTGAAGCGGCATGTAGACTCACTATGTCTGAAGACGATAGTAGCCCTTCTAGGCTGGATCTTTCAACCCCATACTTCTCTAAATCTTCATCTGAAACATAGGGGTCGTATACGAGTATTCTCACGTTGAAGGGTTTAAGAAGTTTAACGAGTTCACGGGCTACAGCTCCAAAACCTATTAAACCCACCGTTCTACCTCTAAGGTCGTAGGTTTTACGCTTAGCCTCCAGCCTCCAGTTTTTCGTACGCATGGCATCAATGTAGTATGGTATGGCTCTAAGGCAATTAAGCATCATTGCAAGTGTAAACTCAGCCACGGATAATGCTATCGTGGAAGCCGCGTTTACGACAACAATCCCCCTTCTGAAAACCTCCTCAGTTACATACGGTTTTACACTTCCAGCGGCATGTCCTATTATCTTAAGCCTATCAGCGTTCGCTAAAACCCTCTCCGTGAACCTTGGAGAACCCCAACAGGTTATACATCCATCCACACTTTTCACGAGCTCGACAAGCTCATCTTCGGTCAAATTCCTATCATAAGGGTTGAATAAGACGTCGGCAAAGCCCTTAAGCTTCAGCTCATCTTCAACTCTGGAAACCTGTTTGTACAAGCTCCGCGGTATTGTGACGAGTACTTTAACACTTTTATCGGATGAGCTTGACATACTCATATGAAATATGTCCATTAATCATCCTCTTAAAACTATTCAACGTAAGCTCTACCAGTAGACGATGTTGATCATGGTTTTCTAAATACAGTGGAACAGTCTATTCCAATATTATTGCTAAACGGATAGTCCTCTTGTAGGCGGTGGTTTTGCCTCATCCGGTGTGATGATTCTTCCGAAAACTTTCTCATATTCTGATACGTGTTGAGTCAGCCACTTGGCAAGGCTTTTAGCTTGAACAGGGTCTATAATCAATCTACATTGAAGTACCCGACGTACACGGATCTTAGAGGGCTCTGGTCTAAGCGTTGCTAATGCATCTTCTGAAATCATTTCTTCACTGTATATGATAGCTTCGAAGAACCCGGGTCTATGTCCACCAATCACTCCATTTACAATGATAGTGCGGTAGTTCGGGTCCTTCACAATTTCAACCTTTTGCTCCTCCTGCTCAGACATTTAGGGTCGTTAAATCATTGCGCTATATTTGTTTAAATTGTTAACTGTCATCTGATAACCGCGTGAAACTGTTGCTCTATTTTCCATGCTATAAAACTTTGAAATAAACCGCTTTAAAATTAGTCGAAAAGCTTATTAGCTAGTTTCCTAATTAACTAATTGAAGGTGACTAAAATGTCTAGGAATAAGATCAGAGAATATGCTGGTTTAAGTAGGTATGGGATGTGGGGATCCGGTGAGTTTGGAGATATCCCCGGAAGACCTAATCCTTATACGGTGTTATCTGATGAAACGAGGCTTGCTATAACTGTGCTACTTTGTTTAAAGGGACCGTTGACGGCTAAGCAGATAGCCGATGAATTAGAGCTGGCTCAGAGTACTGTTTTAGACCATATCAATAAGTTAAAGGAAGCAATGGTAATTAAAGAAGTTGAAGTTTCAGAGAAGAAGTATAAACGTGAAAAATACTATGATATAGACATAGTGCCATATTTTACAGACGAAAGAGAAGAGATCTATAAGAGGATAAGTAAGTATGCTGATATACTTAAGCAAACAACGTTAATAGTTTTCGAGAAGTGTCTAAATGAAATATCTGAGTTTCTTGATACTACTCTAATGGCAAAGCATGGAATGACGATTGAGAAAGACGAAGTGAAGTTTCTTATCTTCTCTGAACTTATGAGAATCGTGCAAGATTACTTCTCTGAGAAAGGTGTCTTCAAGGATTCGCTTCAAACCGTCAAAAGATACTACCTTTACATACCACTTCAAAGAGTAAATATTCGAAGAGATGAGAAAGCTCTAAGAGATAAGCCGCAGTAATCTTCAATAGAGCTAGTATGCTGGATAGAAACGGTCTTCACAAGTCAAAAGTATCGGGGTAAGGGTTTTGCCACGTCTGTAGTTTCAAAAACCGTGGAGAACGCCTTTAAACGTTACAACGTAGAATATGTAGGGTTAGGAGTACGTAGCGACAATACTTCTGCAAAACGTGTCTATGAAAAGATAGGTTTAAGAAGCATAGGGATAGATGCTGGCTGAACATGAACTTAGAATTTATCCCATGACCTGAATTTCTTCTACGGAGGGTTTTCAACCGTAGCTACTCTTCAATGTTTGCCGATAGATTTACACACCTTTAATAATTAGATATAAATACGTGGTAAATTCATAAAGACAGATGAATATGTCAATGACATATGTTGGCGATGATGTTACTAAAGTACGCGTAAGTAAATGGATGGCTAAGTTGGGGTGGCTTCAAATCCCTAAGGAGATTAGACGTGAGTCTGGTCTTGTAAAGGTGAGAATTGGTGGGGATGTTTACGAGGGTAGGCTTGACAACCGTGGGAGGCTTTTCTGTAAACGGTTTAAGGGTTTTCTAAGAGAGGGCTTAATCGTCGAAGTAAAACTCCATGAAGAGGGTTATGATGTTTCCCCAGCTTCAGAGCAGGCTGTTCAAGAAACTCAAGCATCCAAGGAATCGGCAGTCGTTGAACAGATTAAAGTTGAGGAGAAACACTATTTGAAATGTCCGTCCTGTTACAAGGTTTTATATTTGACAGACTCTGAGTTCAATAAGCATCTTGACGAGTGTAAGAGAGAGAAATACGAAAATGCTAAGGAGTTGTTGGAGAAGCTTAAGACTGAGAAGGGCTTTAGAGAAGGTTCTAAGATTTTCTTAAGAGAGCATGGAGAGCTTGTAGAGGTTTCAGAGCAGGAAGCCATTGAGTACATTATACGTGAGAATAACATACATCGTTTGGTTATTGAAAATCCGCCGTTTCCAGTGCTTAAGATGGAAATCGACGCCAAACTCTTCATGGATTTTCTAAAGCTTGTAAATGAGTTTGGCGATGAAGTTGCCTTCAAAGCAACGTATAGTGGTTTAAGCGTTAGAATGATGAATCCATCTCACGTAATGCTCATCGATGCAACGATACCTATACAGATTATGGATAAGTATGAGTTGACGGATGAGTTTAACATCGCCTTAAATATTGAAGAGGTGTTGAAAAGCTTTAAACCTAGGAAGGGGGACAAGTTGACGCTTACCGCTGGTAGATTGGAACGCGTCAAAATATCATGTGGTAACGTAGCCAGGAAGTTTGAGCAACCTGACATCCAATTGGATGAATTGCCTCCGTTAAAAGTGGATTTTGCAGCGTCCTTCACGGCGCCTGCAAATGAAATCTACAGGATAATGTCGAGTCTTGCCGATGAATACACCATAAAGATATCCGTCGACGATTCCGTGTGGTTTAAGGGGAGAAACGGTGAAGGAGTATTAGATTCCCGGGGGTTGCTGGATAAAAGTGGTCGTGCTGAAGGTAGTTATAGTATAAGCTACCTCCTAGACGTATTCAAGCATATTAGAAACGTAGCTAGAATAGTTAAAGTAGAGTTTGCGGAGAATAAACCTATGCGTATAACCGCTATGGAACCCGTTAATGTAACAGTTTACATAGCTCCATACGTTGAATGACTTTCTACTCTACGATTTTAGATACCCCATTTATCTTATCCACTTGATAAAGTGTGTCTGCTACTTCCTCCAGCTCTCTATCGTGTGTAATTATCACCATTTGAGGCACTACCGCCCCCTCTCTGAAGAAGCTTTTAACAACTTCCACAAGCTCCCTCCTCCTCTCCTCATCTAAATGTATCGTAGGCTCATCCATTATGATCGTTGAAAGCATTCCTGCAAGAGCTTTAGCTATAGCCAATCTTAAAGCTATTGCGATGGCAACCTTCTCACCGCCGCTGAGTAATGAGAGAGGCGTAGTTTCACCACCTCTCATAACGGTAACCTCTAAATCCTCATCGACTGCTATCCCTGTTACGTCGAGGTTGAAACGTTCAACGTATCTAGTTGCGAGTTCAGATATGTAGGGGGTAAGCCTCTGCCTCAGCATCCTCTGAACACCGTCTTTTGAAAATGCTCCTCTAATCTTCTCTAGTTTGGATTTAAAGTCTTCGATTTTATCGCATTTAGCTTTAAGATAAGATATTTCACTCTCAAGCCGTTTAATCTCAACCTCAAAACTAGCCCGTTTTCTCTCCTCATCATTGAGTTGTGTCTCTAAGTTTTCAAGCTTCGCTCTGCATTTTACCAGCTCCTTCTGGAGAGAATCGAATACTCTCTTAACTTCTTCATGCCTCTTAGAATCATAACCCAAGTTGTTAATAGACTCTTCAAGCCTCTTCCCCTCCTCTTCAAGCTTGAGCTTCCTACTGACGTTTTCCTCGAAGATCTTGGCTTTCTCCTCGTATTTATCGGCTATCGGTTTAAGCCTATCAAACCTCTCCTTCTTGCTTCGAAGAGCCTTTAGCTCCCCCTCAGGGTCCCTCGGTTTATAGCCGAGGCCTCTAATAAGCTCATCAGCTTCTCTTTGAATTTGAACTAAAGCCTCCTCCACCTTGGAAAGCCTTTCTCCAATTTCTCCACGCAGTTTATCAATCTTCCTAAGGATAATGTTTACTTCACGGGTCTTCTCCGCTAAGCTCCTTCTACCTGTTTCCAATTCTCTAGATAGCTTCTCAATGTTATCTACGTCTGCAGACAGTTTGAGTAGGGCATCTATACTTCTCCTAATATCTTCTCTTAAGATTTCCAGTTTCCTCCTCTCCTCTACAGCGTAAGTACGTCTACTCTTTAAAGAATCCAATTCTTCGAGTATTTCCCGTTTAGCCTGCTCCCTATGCTGAGGGGTCAATCTAGTCCTACAGAGGGGGCATATGTCAAACTTATCTAGACTATTGAAGTCTTGAGTTAACTTATTGATTCTACCATCGATCCAACCGATTTCACCATCTTTCTCTTTAATAGACTCTTCAATCTTCCTATTTTTCTCCTCAAATTCCGCCAGCTTTTCATTTAATACCTGCTTAGACGGCTTAGGTAGAAGTCTTTCAGCTTTCTTCAATAGATTAGATAACTCATCCTCTTTCGCTTTCAATTCTGTAGCTAAATTTTCAACATCTGAAACGGCTTTAGCCGCTCTACTATTTAGAGCTATAGGGTCATCTGGCAGATCAACACTCGCTAAATCTGTTCCAGTTTTAGATGCGTAGTTGAATTCCGTGATTTTTCTAAGGCTTTCTTTTATCCAGCCTTCAGCTTCATCCATCAGTATCAATTTATCCCTTAGGTCGCCTTCTTCTCTACCATACTCCTGGAGGTCTCTAACGACTTTTACATAGCCCTCTAAAAGGTTAATATTTCCAATTTCAGGTTCTAGTTTTTCAACCTCCTCTCTAGCTTTCTTACATTCTTCGAGTTCTTTTACGATTTCTACAAGTCTTTCCTCTACATTACTTAAATCTCGGTGAACAATATCGTACTCCTTCTTCAGGTTGTTGTAGATCTGCTCTTTCTCATCTAAGGATTGTTTTTCCCCGCTGATTAATTCGTATTCTTTCTCGAGTTTTTCAACTCCCTCCTTTAAAACACCTATCTCTCTCTTCAACTCTTCCACGGTTTTAACGCACTCGTCGTAGTTACGCTTCTTCTCCTCCAACCGCGCGCTCCTATCACGAACCTCTTTCTCAATGTCGCTCTTCAACTTCTCCACATGGTTGATTATTTCACGCATATTTTCCCATGCTCTTTCAAAAGCATCGATACCGATCATCCTACCTATTAGTTTCTTCCTTTCAGCCGGCATGGCTTCAACAAGGCTTGTAATTTCACCCTGACGGATGAATATCGAGTTTAACAGCGTCTTACTATCCAGTTCAAGCAACTTTAAAACCTCCTGTCTTACTTGTTTTGCTGAACGGGCGATATAGCCTAAATCGCTTCTTCTAAGCGAGGCATCTACGCGTCCACCCCTCGTCCTAGTCCACTGCACTAAGTACTCTCTATTGTCGGCTTCAAAGACAAGGGCGATCTCAGCTTCATTCGCTCCTCTTCTTATCAAGTCGTCAACGTTCTCCCCCCTGGTTTTTACGTCTTTTTCAAATCCGAGAAATGCGTGTATCACAGCATCCATGATTGCCGTTTTTCCAGCTCCATTAGGTCCCACTATGGCAGTTACACCTAGGGGAAAGTCTAACTCAGTGTTTTCATGGGATAGGAAATTTTTCAGTTTGAGCCTTTTTAATACGATCATGCTTCCACACCCTCTATGGATTCTTCAACTATTTTCTTAGCTTGGTCTACTTCATCTTTCGATAAATACTCGTAGAGTTTCCACGCCAGATCCACGTACTTACCATCGTCTAACTTCTGAGCGTGTAAATATTCGCCTATAAGCCTCCTCCTTAAATCTGTGGTGTCTTCTTCGTGAAGTCTTACCATTTGTACTTGCTGAACGGTTGTTAAGTCTTTAAAGAATACATTGTACTTCAACGTTCTATTTTTAAGTAGAGCATTGAGGCTGTTTAGAATCTGCCTAGTGTTTATATTTCTACCGCTCACGTATATGTGAAGTATGGGCATCTTCCCCCGAGCCAGATTTAAGTACTTAAACAGGGATTCTTGAAGGCTCTCCCTGGCTAAATCCAACTCGACTTCATACTGAGGTCTAACATCGAGGTCTATCTTATGTACCCTCGGGTCTTCTCCATCAAAATCTACTATGTAGAATCCTCTTCCGTCTTTAACCCACGATTTTACCTCATCCCTCCTCATAATCTCTATCGCACCTGCGTATGCAAAGTATCCCTTCTCAAACTTCGCCAAAGCCCTTGAATGTATGTGTCCGAAGGCATAGTAGGATGCTTTCTTAGGTAGATCGGCCTCTTTAAGCTCATATGCTCCTTCGAAGGGTAGGTATTTATCCACTCCCTGATGTGCTACGAGTATCCTCTTAGAGTAGCTGTCAGCCACTTGGTCGAATTTCTGGAGCTCCGTTTTAAGCAGTTCTACGCTTCTCCCACGGAGATTAGAAATCCCTGCGATTAATACTCCATCTACTTCTAACCACTCTAATTCCCCTACTCCTAAAACTTTAACTTCTTCAAATAGACTGTGCGGAGGTAGTCCACGCCTCTTTGGGAAATCATGGTCTCCGAGAACCGTTATGAGCTTCACTCTACCCTGGAGCTTCCTTAAATTCTCCTTGAAGTTTTTTAAAGCTTTTATCGGAGGAGTGGGGGAGTCGAAGAGGTCTCCAGAGTGTATGAGAACGTCAACACGCTCCTCAAGAATTCTCTCAACTACCTCGTTAAACACGTCGTATATGTCGTTTTCCCTTTCATCTAAGTTGTACTGTCTTCTTCCAAGATGTGTATCTGATACATGTGCAATCCTCAAAATCAAACACCCTCAACGATACTTTTTATCAGCCTCCTCTCCCTATTCACTTTTTCAACTAGGGAGGTACTTTCATTTTCAGCCTCCTTAACAGCCATCTTAAGCCTACCGATTATATCGATGTCGGCACCACCTTCCACTGTTTCTCTAGTTCTAACCCTCACCATGACAGGTGCCTTAGTGACTTCACCCACTACGATGGCCTCTCCTACGTTGAGCCCTGGGAGGTCTTTCAAAAGGTCTTCACTCATCCTTTCGGAGCTTTTTCTAACTGCGTCTTGATCTTCCGGATTTGTCATCCTGAGAATTATCTGACTGTTGCATTGGCTTAAAACGTCGGGGTCTATCTTATGCGGTCTTTGAGTGATCACCGTTAGAAAGAGGCCAAACTTCCTACCTTCAGCTGCGACCTTCTTTATGACGTTCTTCGATAAGGTCTTCTCTCTGTTGGGTATGAATCTATGTGCTTCCTCGATGAAGAGGAAAACTGGGTAGCTGTACTTTTGAGCTCTTACCACTTCGAAAGCATCGTTGAGGATTCTAAACGCCATGTAATCTGCGACTTCATCATCAAGGCCTGAAAGGTCAACCACCGATATATGTTGAGGCTTAAGCAGTCTATAGATGTCAGTAGTAACATCTCCGAAAACTCTTATCCTCTGTAGTCTTCTCACGTACTTTAAAGCGGCTAGAGAATGTTGATCTCCAGCCTTCTCAAGCCTATTTATGAGGTCGTCTAGTCTATAGTCTCCCTCTTCCTTGAGTTTGCCGAGCACTTTCCCGATGGCGTTAACTATATTGGTCCACGACTCGCTTATTCCGCAAACCGTTGTAATTTCATCTATTGATAGGTCTGAAAACTTTACCTCATAAGTCTCTACTCTACCTATCTGCTCCTCACCATACCTTCCTATGCTTTCACGCGTTCTAAACACTGTGATTCTACTGGAGAATATTCCCCCTGCTCTCTTACGGGATATGAATACGTAATCTGCATGTGGATCTAAGACTATAATCGTCGCACCTTTTTTAAGCAGCTCTTCAAGTAAAACACCAGCTGCGTAGCTTTTACCAGCTCCAGTCTGTGCAAGTATGGCTAAATGTCTTCTAAAGCCCCTTATTGAGATGCTTACAGGGACATCGGACCTAGTTATCAAGTAGCCTATATGTAGTCCTTCCTCAGGCGGGTAAGAGTAGAATTCGCTTAAAAGGTTTGAAGGGGCTCTATATACTACATTACCTGGGTGAATCGCCCTCCTAGGCTGTAAAACCTCTCCTTTCAATGCAAACCCGAGGACTCTCGCTTTAGCTATAAGCCTCCTATCTACGAGTTGAGCTTTTATCAGCCTCTCAGCAGCCTCAAGATTGGGTTTGTTTTCAAGGTCTAAGGCTAAGCTTAACGACGTTATCTCGTATATTTGCGCTATTATCGGAACTTCGAATTCAAACCCATCGACAACCTCCCTAGATTTTACAACTACGTACTCCCATCTAGGTGGATGTTTATCCTCATCCGCTATGAAGTAGAATTGGGATGGACTTGCCTCTCCAATCACATAGCCTAAACGCTCCAACTGCTCATGGGAATCTGACACGTCTATACCCCCTTGGAGTAGCAGTTCTACCGACTATTTCTTCAAACTTGGGGAGGTATATACGTTCGAAAGTCTTTCTTCCGAGCTTTACTCTTCTGTGGACGGCTGTCAACCATATGTTGTAGTCTTCTAAGCCACCGTAACCTGCTGATATTAACCTCAAAACGTCGTCTATATCTACGTCAACAGCTTCGCTAAAATCGACTTCAGAGGTATTCTTCTCTATTCCAAAAACCCATGCTGGAGCATCCACCCTCATGGGCGTGTCAAAAATTGACGGAAGAACGTAGAATGAAACAACCGCTGGTAGTTTCGGTAGTTGTTCAATAACGTGCGACGCCCATTTGATGAAATCAGCATCCTCCGAAGATATTGGATGGGTCAACTGTAGGTATTTCACAGGGTCTGTATCGATTAATCTATAGGCTTTTCTAGCCCCAGAGGGAGGGCTTAAAATTAAAGGCATACTGTGTCCAGGTTTTCTAGCATAGCTCATTATAATTAGGAAATCCGGCTTGAGAGTGGCATACTCTATTATAAACTCTCTAATGGGCATAGGAATTCTACCCAATATGCTACTAAGCCTCTTCCTATCTAAAGCCATGCTTAGATATTTTTCAACTTCCAATACGTTTAAATTAAACTCCTCAGCCAGTCTAAAGATTATACTCCTCATTAAAAACTCTCTGAGGAATGAAGATCTACTCTCCTTACTCAACCCAATTATAGGGGCTCTTCTTTCTTTCGCAGTTTGGAAAAGTTTGATCAGTGTTTCAAAGTACTTTACCATGAAATCCCTACTGTACGCTGAGTCTACTTCGAGAGGGATGTGTGCTAAACGCCCATAGATGGAGCCATCTATGAGAATATAGCCTTCAAAACCCTCTTTAAGCGCTTCTAAAACGACTCTATGCTCCAACCACTCCATCATTTTACCAACAACCGCTCTGTAATTTTCATCGGAGCTGTAGTCGAAACCCGTATGTACACTTCTGAATTTGACATTGGTATTCGACAGAGCGAGAGCTCTTACGACGTAGAAAATGCCGCCGTTAGACATAACGGTGTACTGTAGGCTACCGTCTACTGCAAGAACTCTAAATTCATCGGATGAAGATTTTGGGAGTTCTTTAAACCTCCAATATTTTTCAAACTCCCCTCTAAGGTGAATTGCGAGAGTGGATGAAGTTGGTTTAGAATAAGCTTCATCTATCCACACTTTCTTAACCGCAAGGTCCTGCATGTATAAGTCGAGGAATTCAGGCACACCAGTTCACTGAGACTATTGTATTTTCAGGAGGCTATAAACTGTTATAACTGCTGAGAAGCTACTGTGTACACTTGTTAATAGCGGAATAATCATGGTATGTGTAAACTTACCCCATTCTAAGTGTTTCATTTAAAGTTTAGAGGTTTTACTTCAGCATTTAAGCATACGACTACTTATGGATTCTTCCAA
This sequence comes from Bathyarchaeia archaeon, assembly GCA_038870975.1. Taxonomy (GTDB): domain Archaea; phylum Thermoproteota; class CALKCG01; order B24; family B24; genus DTBU01. The sequence goes on from JAVZJD010000002.1 coordinate 126,791, forward strand.
TAATTCTCTCCACCTGCTCCGTTAACGAATTGAGTAAACGTATAGCTTCATCTACTCTTTTGATTTCTTCGGGTTTAGGTGGCTTTTCTATACCGCAGAAATACCTCCAGTATAAGTATTGAGCCAACGTTATTCTCCTCCTGAAAAGTCTATGAAGCATTATGTCGACGGTTCCCATGTACTTCCTACCTATGAAGCTTCCGGCAAACGCCATTCCAAGGAGATACCCGATTATAACAAACCCTATATTCTGCAATAACTCGATCATATCGCCTCAAATTTCAATCTAACACTGTCTCTTAGTTAAACGTTTACTGAGACATTGAAAATATGAAGAGGAACTAGGACCTATTCTTTAGATGGAATGTCATATTCTGTTTGGAAGCACTTATGATTGGATTGAGAGCTTCAGCTTTTAGGTAGAGCTTCTAGGCTTAAATATCCGCTAAATCTAACCTTGTAAAGATGATGAATTACATCCTTCCAGTCAATATTATCTAATCCAGGGGGAAGTCTATTGTTTTCAGCTATGTGTACGTGTCCTATACTGCGACCTGCTCTAAGTATGGCGTTGCATATACTTCTCTATTCTATGTTTATGTGGAATGTATCCAGTAGGAGTTTGACGGTTAAATTAGGTATCGAGGGTCGTCAAGAATGCTGAACTATGGGGAGCGCTTTAGGAGGTACATGTCTTTCAAAGACGTGGATAGACCTCCGTTTTATGAGTTTTTGGGTTTCTGGACGGAGACCATGAATAGATGAAGGGCGAAGGGCTTCCATCTGGGGTTGACGTTTACGATTACTTTGACTTCGATAAACGTGAGACGGTCCCTATAGATTATAGGCCGATACCGAGGTTTGTACCCAAGACTTTAAATGGGGTAAACTCTGTCTATCGGGCGTCGATAAGACGGCATCCAGTTTTAGTAAAACCACTTCTCTATGCTCAAGCAGACTTATTAGCCACTTTCATCCAGGGATTCCATCGGAGACGGAAAGCTTCATTGGAAAAAGGATCAGTCATCATCTAATTTTACGTTATCTCTACCTATGCATCGCTCCTCTTAAATTAGACGCTTTTGCCGCATACACATTTAAGATATTCTTTAAGAGGCCATCATCAGTAATCCTTGCTTGAACTCAGCCATAAAGAATACCCGTAGACTTCAGACAACTAGCATTTAAAAATATTTAAAAAGTTAGAATCCTTTAACTTTTACGGTGAGTTTTGTGAAAGTTGAGATTTTGGAAATGATTGTGAGGTCTTTAGCTGAACGTCCGAAGTCTATTAAGGAGCTTTCAGAAGAGCTTGGTGTAGGATGGAAGACCTGCCAGAGGTATCTTAAAAGCCTACAGCGTATAGGCGTACTAGTCGAAATAAAGACTAGGGGGGAGAGTCTATTCATGAGCCGTCAACCCTATAGACCGAAGCTTCTAACGGTACCTAAGATTAGAGTGGGGGAGAGCTTTAAGATAGTTGATGTAACACCTCCGAACGACGATGAGGTGGAGGTTCTCATGTGAAATGTACGCTTAGACTTGCAGATGGATATAACTATCTTAAAGAAGGCGGTTTAGAGCCATATCCAGTGATTCCAATATATCTGTATAGACGTGAATTGGAGAAGGTTATATCAGTCGATGCTCTAGTAGATACTGGATTTGATGGAGCTTTAATTCTTTCCCGCCCTCTTGGATATTACATTTCCAAACATGTTGAACCTGAGGGGTTTGAAGAGCTTGATGCCGCTGGAATAGGCATACCGTGCGATGTGTACGTCTTAAATGTACAAATCGGTAAAAGGTGGTTTAAAGTTAAAAGTCACCTGCCAAGAGCTGGAGATTTAGGGACAATAGTAGGTCGAATTTTGCTGAACAGGATTCATCTATGTTTGAGAGGACCTGAATCTATGCTTTACCTTGCAAAGCCCAATCTTCATCCTAAGACGGGTCTCTAAAAGAGGCTGTTAGAAGTTTAATAAAGCTGTTATGAAAATTTTCAATGATTTGGAGGGTATAGGCATGGAAATTCTTCATGAAAATATGATGGAAAATCCAGAGGGGATGAGTTTACGATAAACATCTTATATGACGTCAAAATGTAAACCTTCAAATCCACTAGGAAAAACATGGAGGAATAGGCTAGAAACGTGAAGTATAGATGGATTAGAAATCGTAGCGGTCGACGTCCTATGAGTAATCACTTCCAGCCATGGATGTTAAAGTGGGCTCCAAGAGAAGTCTTTGTCCAGAGGATAGAGAGGTCTTCTCACTCTTTCGTATCTGAGCTTCTCTATGATTAAGTTTGTACATCCTGGGGATAGTGCCATTAAGGCTAACTTGGCTATTCTTCTAAAATCCGGCGTTAAATATCCAAGCTTTACAACGACAATCTTCTTCTCAGCAGGGTTTACTTTAAACTCTTTAAAATCATCTATGGAAGTCCAGCCCCGTCTTCGACCAGTCAGTAGAATATCGACTCCATCTACTCTAAGGACAGCCCCATCATCTGTCAAATTTACAACCCTACCTTTAACTTCAACTGGGTATCCATTGATTTTATCGATTTTACCGCCTATGGAAGTTTTCACATCGCCTCCTAAACCGGCTTCTCTGCATGAGCGTACAGCATCAGGGTCGTATATTCCAGCAACAACAGCATCTTCAACTTTCAAGTCTAATAGATGTTCTATGAAGATTGGCACATCCCCAGGGGCTCCTGCTGTAACGTTATCCCCAGAATCGGATATAAACACTGGTTTCTTAGTTGAGGCTTTAGCGATCCCTATTACCTCATCTATTTCGCCAGCTTCAACTTCAAGTCTAAACTCTCTCCTCTTATCCCAGTAGGCTTTTGCAAGTCTGCAAGCCGCTTCATAAGCTTCGCTTTCGCGTTTTCCATTTGAGACGACTATGGCACTAGCGCTTGCCTGAGGCGTATCAGCCCAAGCCATACCGACAAGCATAGATGAATCTACTACACCTGTTTTCCGGTCTATTTCCTCAAGGCTCCGGTATATGCTGGCGGCGGGTTCAATCGACGTAACAACGTACTCCCCTGGTAGTAGAACTGGAGGTTTAACGATAATGGTGGTCGGTTTAATACTGGTTTTTATAGAGCGTAGGAGAAGCTTGGCGGCTTTCAACGCAGTTTCGTAGGCATCTACATGTGGAGCTGTCCTATAGGCTGTCAATATGTCTGCGTATTCGACGATTTCAGGGTTTAAATTGCCATGAAGGTCTAAAGCAATAGATACTACAGTCTTCCAGCTTACGATTTCTCTAACGCATTTAAGAAGATGTGTCTCTCCGCTTCCAACTTCCTCAACCTCCATAGCACCATGGAGGAGGAGACATACACCATCGATTTTACCAGCATCTTCAAGAGCTTTAAGCATTTCACCCTCCAAATGTAGGAAAGTACTTCTAGAAACGACACCGGAGGGAAGAGCCCAAGCATGGATGGTTGGAGTAACTTTAACCCCCTTATCTATGAGAAATCTAGCGACACCATCTTTAAGAAGTTCATCACCTTTGATGACGTTAAAATCCTCTATACTGGTAGGTAGGGGACTAAACGTATTAGACTCATGACCTATACCACCTAAAGCAATACGCATTAAAACACCCTCAATTGAAATGTATCACATAAAAGTGATATTTTATCTTATACGTCTAAGAATCTCTCCACCCAACACTAGTCCGATCGTTCTAATAACATCACGTAGTACATGAGAAGTAACTTTAAATGCGTAGAGAACATTTAAGGGTTGAATTTATCCATTTTACACCGTAATTGGCGTCTAATGTAATAGCTCTAGAGAAGGGTTTTCAGATGAGTGATTTCTCGATAAGGTCACATTCTACAATGGGTTTCTCTCTATTTAGAGGTATTCTAAGAGTTTTTATTTCGAAGGGTTTTAGATGGACGTTTAAATCTCTGCCGAGGACTGTAGATTTAACTCTAGCCGTACGGCTTCTCCCAGTATACTCCACAATTCTAACGACGACGTCATCAGAGTCTTCAGCCAGCTTAACGACAGAGAGTGCAACATCGGAAGGGTCTACCTCAACTAGGGAGAGTTCTCCTGGCATAGGTCCACTATGCTGTTCTTCAAAGACGTAGAAGAAGCCACTGTTCAATATTTCTGAGAGTTCAAATATTCTATGGAAGTTTTCCATCCAACTGTTTAAATGGGGTAGTAGAATGTATCTGAAGTTCTGCTCCCCTTGGTCTATGTACGGGTAGTCTTCAAACCTAGGGTCGACTTTATGCGGGTCGTGTTGAGCATATGGTGGGCTTCTGAGTACGCTCATACGGATTTCTGAGCCGTACACGTCGAATCCGTATTTGGAGTCGTTTATAACTGTTAGCCCGTACTCCAATTCACGGTTTAACGTATGATACTTACCCGATACATCAACCCATCTTTGACCCGGCTCCTCCTCCCCATTGGCTGGTCTAACGATAACACCGTAAGGTATCTCATAAGTCGCGGTGGATTCTTCGAGGTTTACTGGGAACGATAGTTTAAGCATTCTATGCTTCTCCCTCCAATCAACTCTAACTCTAACATCTAGAAAATCTAGCCCCCTGTAGAGTGAAAAGTACTGCCATATGGTTGAATTGCGATAGTTCGTTTTAACTCTAACAGTAGCTCTAACAGGGCCAGATTCAACCAGGGAGACTTCAGCACCTCCAAATCTTCCCTCTTCAAACCTGAATTTGGAGATGCCATGGCCCCAAGTATCACCCTCATCCTTCAGTACTACGGGTGAAGCACCGTAGCCGTTGAAGACGTTGATGTCAAGCCGTTTATCGTAGAGCATTTTAATAGCCCCATTCTCCTGGTCTAATTCAACTATGAGGTAGTCGTTTTCAATCCTCCCATGGGAAGCCCTTAAAACACCTTCAAATTCCTGCGGAGGTTTATCGCTTCCAACCAATCTATAGGTTTTATACCCTAAACTTGGCACGTCGGCTATGAATAGTCCTCTCTTAAGACCCGCGGTTGAAGAAGGGTGAACTGTTTGAACTGGAATAGGCTTCCCACCTCCATCTACAAGGGAATAATCCGTAGGCCAAGGCTCAACTTCCACTGGGAAGACCGCTCGAACGCCAGTCGGGTTGAAGACAACCAAAGATCTACCGCTACTAGTATCGATTTGAGAGGAAACCCGTTGAACGGCTAAATTTAAGACTTCGTATGCTATGTTTAGAGATTCACCGTAGATGTTTCTAACGTCCCAGTATGCCTCAGGTATACAAGTTCCAGCTAGAATATCGTGAAATTGGCATAAGAGGATGAGTTTCCAGCCGCGTCTAAGCCTCTCCCTTGGATACTCCAACCCGCTGGTCACATATGCGAGTACAGATATTCTTTCAGCAGCCATAACCATGTTTTCGGCTCTCCTGTTCAGAGCTTTAACTTCAGATAGGACTGAGTAGCATCCGCTTGCATGGTGTTGAAGTTCATCTCTAACTACTGGGATATTCTGGTAGAGTTCTAAAATACGTTTGAAGAATTCCTCCGGGTTTGCAAACGCAACCCTGCCATCTCCCACTTCTTCAGAGGCTTTACGTACTGCTTCGATATCGTTCTCAGTAGGTCCCCCTCCATGGTCTCCAGCGCCGAATAATATTAGCAGGGCGGGTATAGGCGGGTTTGCTACACTATTCTTTACCACTCTGTAGAGTTCTCCGTTGGATACTGTGTAGCTGACTGGATGTCTATATGTTAGTATCCTACTGCCGTCTGGAGACTCCCACCAGAAGATCGGCGATGGAAGATTCTTCTCATGGCCACCGGGTCTCATGAATATGTAGTACTTGTATCCGGTTTTCCTGAGTATTTGAGGTAGTGATGCATTATGTCCAAAGCTATCTATGTTATATCCGATCGTAACATCGAAGCCCAGCTTCTCTTTAAAGTAGGATTTACCGTAGATTGCATGGCGAACATAGGATTCACCGCATGGAATATTGCAGTCTGGTTCAACAATCCATCCCCCGACTGGAATCCACCTACTCTCTCCAACAAGTCTCTTAACTTCTTCGAAAAGTTGAGGTTCACACTCCTCAAGCCACTCGTACATTATAGCCGATGAAAATACGAAGGTTAGCGACGGATTCTTCTTCATAAGCTCGACAACACGTCTAACGGTATACCTCACAGTCCAAAAGCCTTCAAACCACCTCCAAAGCCACACTGGGTCTATGTGGGCATTACCAGCTAGAAATAGCTCGACCAAATTCAACACCGCTAGAAACCCTACGACATACGCCAACTAAAATAGAAGACGTTTCCTAATATGTCTTTTTCACTCCGAAGTTTACTAGATAGACTTCATACGATTTACTCTTCAATAGAAGAGCGTATTCTATGCGGGTTAACTCTCTAAAATCTGTAGACCCTCCACACGGTTGGAAAATAATGTATAAGCTGAGAATTCAAATGTATGGGGCCTCAAAATAAAATGTACATTTTAGAATCTGCCTATAATGAGGAGGCATTGTCACTCTACTTTTATCGGCTCACCTTTAAATTCTCTGCCCTTCTTCTTTGGAAGTCTAACCTCTAATACACCATTCTTGTAGGTAGATTTAGCCTCTTTTGGATCCACCTTCTCAGGCAGTTCAACTTCCTTATAGTACTTGCGTTGCTTCGATTCAGCGCTTATTACCAACGTTGTTTCCGTTGCCTGAAGTTTTATATCTTCTTTTTCAACACCTGGCAATTCGGCTATAACGTTTATTTCACCATCCGTGCTGATAACTTCAACCAGCGGCTCCCTCTCCTCGCTGACAGATATTGACGGTCTACCGAAGCCACGGACACTAGGCTTTATATTACCGAACTCTCTAATCCTAGGCTTATTATCTGGCCCTATTGTTATACTATACCCGTATACGAACGGCCCCCACTCACGTACCCTCGTACCGTCCGGTAGAACCCTTTCACGCGTCAAATCCTTAGGAATACTCTTGGATAATTCTTCGAATTCTCTCTCGAAGGCGCGCTCCATCTCCCTGAGCATTTCATCCATTTCTCTAAAGAAGCTTGAAAAGGGCCACATACGTCTCCTAAACCATCTATCCCAAAACTCATCCCAAAACTCAGACATGACGGGCACCAAGATATATTAAACTCTTCCTCCAATTAACCTTTTCTCATCCATTTAAAGCATTGCCGCATGAAGTATAGAGTAAGCTTTTTGCAACCTCTTGTGGTGAAGACCTCGCAAACTCCTTTTTCTCTCTCAATCTTTTCTTGGAAGAAGTAAGCCTATCTATAACAGAAGTTCATCGTTTTTAATGTTGAACCGTTTTTTCTACAAGTGGATTGCTTGCATATGAATGTTTACGATGGGCTTAAATGTGAGTTTAAAGGAAGGGAAATCCATGGTCAGACCTGCTGGTTGAAACCTGAAGCCCTCCTAAACATAGCGATGCATAATTGCACTTATGCTGAGATTACTTTAAATATTTACTGAGGGCTTTTTCTTGGAAGAGGTAGAACAAAAATAATTAAATACTACTTTAACCTCTAGTAGTACTAGAGGTTAAATGAAGGAGATATTAGTGACAAGGAAGGGTCAAGTGACTATCCCAGTAGAATACAGGAGGAAGTATAGGATTAGGGAGGGGGTTAAGGTGTTGATAGAAGATATTGGTAATGGCCTCTTGCTTAAACCAGTTCCTAGCTTAGAGGAGCAGGCTGGGATTGACGCTGGGAAGTATGATGTTAAAGAGCTGAAGAAATTGCTTGACCGGATGCGTGAAGAGTGGCGTTGAGAGCGGTCTTGGATACAAGGTTCTACTTCTCATATTACAATCCAGAGAATGGAGAAGTTGCTAGTTGGACCAGAAGTATTGTTCAGGGTATATTGAAGGGAGAACTTAAGGTAGCTTCATCTGTGATTACGATTGCTGAGCTTTATGGTACTATGGGAAGGTTGGTTGGAATGGATGCTGTGAAGTTGAGGATCGCTTCTAGTAAAGCTTCGAATATACTATTCATCCCTATAACCGAGGATATAGCCCATATTGCCGGGGAAATCACCTTAAGAACTCCGAAAATTCCATTAGCTGACGCTATAATTGCTGCAACAGCCTTAATTCACGCCCATGGAGTTGTAGTTACAGATGATGAACACTTTAAACTCGTAAAAGGCATCGAGACAGTATGGTTAAAGAGTATTTAAAAGTGTTTAAAAGCTTCTTTGACCTCTGGTTTTGTCAAAGCAAAAATAGAGGCCATGTGTTTAGTTAGCCACCTCCTCTAGAAATAGTATCTAATATTGATACAGGCGAGGGGTGGAGTACGCTAGAACCAAAGGCATCATATACGTAAAGAAGGCTACTTAAACATAGAAACATTCGGAACGCTCTAATCTACATCTAGCTGGTAAGCTTCGAAAGCGAAGAATGCATCTGCAAGACTGCTAAAACAGTTGAGGAAGCTAGAGGAATGATCGAAGCGAGCTTTCGAACACTATGCGAAATCGACGGGATCAAATTCTTCAGGAAGTGTAAGTGGCCATAGCCATAATTTGAAATGGGGCCGCTGAGATTTGAACCCATAACATCAACGCATGGAGAAATCCCCCGCAAAACCCCCTATTTTTTCTTCTACGAGTCTGCCGTTAGGCTACCTCCCGTAGGATGGATTCTTCAGCCGGATTGTTTAGTAGTATTCAGGTTTAATATATGTGGGGTGGAAGTTAGGGGGAGGATAAATATAGCCGCCTTCTGGCACGGCTATATTTTAACGTCATCAAACTCCATACATAGAGGCGTTAAACTCTCCAACGCAATAGCCATGTATAAAGCTGGCAGAAAATTCGGAGTATATGTAAAACGATAGTAGGTTTGTGGAAGGAATATGCCGTCGACAAGTTTTTTCTATCCATTCTAAATGTTCCTTTTTTAATTTTTACCTGGGAATTTGCATTGGGAGTGCTGTCTGTTTCAATAATTATTCAGCCTAATACAAGTGTTTGTGAAGGCTTTGTAAACGGTATTATGAGCTTAAGTATGGGTCTATAGTTTTAGCCCTTGTCAAGGTTAGGGTTGAAGGTGGAGGCTTCACGCTGAGCTGGACCTGCAACCTGGCTGAACAATGCCATAACGAAGAGTGCTTCTACGCTAAGTCTAGATCCATAGTTTAGAGTATGATTGTCAGGTTGGTTAAGCTTAAATGGTGAATACTTGAGATTATTTATTGAAGGCTATGGTTAAGTGTCCAGCTGCGGTATGGATGTTAGTCCTCATTCTCATATTTTGAGGGGATTAGTTTTAAATATGGTTAAAGGGTAACTATTACTTGACCTATATTGGCTAAGTGTCCTGGTTGTGGCTTTGAAGTAGAGTCTTCGAAAGAGTGGACTTATGGTCCTAAGGGTCGTAAAGGTCCAACGTTTCAAGTGCAGGCCTTTAAATGCCCCAGCTGCGGCTTACAATTCCGAAACTACCTTCAAGAAGGCCGGGTTAAATTCACCCTGGCTTTAAGAGAGGGCAACTTTAGAAAAGTATAGCTTCCTCCCTTTGACGTATAACTGAGCAATTCATTCAGTAATCTAGAAGCCTATTGGAAATGTGTACGCAAGAATACTACTTAACTACCCCTAACTGCTACTTTTCATTTGAAATTGATCGATCTGTTTTTAAGCGGCTACGATCAATTCTATTTTTGAGGTTTATGTCCCGACGTCGTTATTCTAAGCCTGCCCGTGAGATCGTACTGGATTTTCTGAGGAGCGCCAGTAGACCTGTTGGATTAGGCGAGATCGTCAAGAGCACGGGCATAGCGTACAATACTGTTAGAGGTCGTCTCTACGAGCTTAAGAAGAAGGGGCTTGTGAAGAGAACATCTGATGGATGGGTTGAAGTGAATGCGCCATGAGTTTTGCAATCACCAACGAGAGGAAGAGTAAGTACATCCCGATGAGACTCGTCACGCTGGAGGAGTATTTAGAGTACGTTAAAAGCCATAGCGTCGTACGCATAGAGGATGAAGAAATAGCCATAGGAAGGCCGTATAGGATTGAGAAGTATCAGCCCGATGAATTCACCCTTGAAAAGACGACTGTATGGTCTTTCCCAGATAGGGGCGACTGGGCTACGCATAGAGGCGACTACAGGGGTAATTGGGCTCCTCAGATAGCTAGAAACCTCATCCTACGCTATAGTAAGCCTGGCGAACTAGTCTTAGACCAGATGTGTGGAGGAGGAACAACACTGGTGGAGTGTAAGCTTCTAAGCCGTAATGCCATAGGCGTAGATATAAACTATGAAGCCGTCATACTAAGCCTCGACAGGCTGAACTTCACGTACAGACCCCTAGACCAGGACTATAGAGAGCCCGACGTAAAGGTATACCATGGGGATGCTAGAAACCTAAATCTGATCGAAGACGAATCTGTAGACTTGATAGCTACCCATCCACCATATGCAAACATAATCCCATACAGTAAGAGCAGGAGGGTGGAGGGCGACCTATCACAGGTCTACAGCCTAGAGGAGTACCTGGAGGGTATGCGTGAAATAGCCATGGAAAGCTTCAGAGTTTTAAAGCCTGGAAGATTCTGCGCCATACTGATAGGCGACACCAGGAAGCATAGACACTACGTTCCAATAGCCTTCAGAGTCATGCAGCAGTTTCTAGACGTAGGATTCATACTGAGGGAGGACATAATCAAAGTCCAATGGCATACTAAGACGACTGGTAGGAAGTGGGCTGGCCTAGCTAAGACGGCTGAAGAATGCTGGGTTGAAAAGCCGCAGGACAAACGCTACTGGACGGACTTCTACCTGATCAGCCACGAACACCTATTCGTATTTAGAAAGCCGAGTAGCGGCGAAGAAAACGAAGAGTATAGGGATAGTATGAAGTGGTGGTAAATATCGTGAGAATGCGTAGGGAGCCCAGCTGGCTTAAGTATAAAGTTCTCGTGGATAAGGCCATAGTTGAAGAGAACTACATCGATGGAACCGAGGCTGTTGTCGACCCCCTACCGCATCCAGACGACGTAAGGACTATTCTAGAACAGCATTTCAAAGTTCACAGCAATAGGAGCTTCAGAGTGATACTGGTCGAAGACTATGCGGATTACAAAGTGTTCATTCAGATACCTGATGGAAAGTCTGAGTACGACTTCTACGTTTGGCGTGCCATATTTGAACGTGGGAAACCTGTAGATGTGAAGGTTCCGACGCACGACGACTTAGCCGTCTTCTTCATAGAGCTTAAATCCAAACACGAAGACTTAGAGGAGTACCTGATAAATGCCGTTGTAAAACTGATCCACCACAACTACAGATGGGGAGTCCCTAGGATAGTCTCAAAGTACTTTAACAACCTCAACGATGAGCTGAAGGGTGAAGTTGGAAAATTCCTATCGACGCTTAAATGGATAGCGCTCCAAGAAGATATAAACTACCCGCCTAAAGAGAGGAAGATAGGCTCCAAGTATACTCTAGCGGTCTACGCTCTACTAGAGGCAGGATTCACAATGAGCGAGATAAGAAGAGTCATCAGATTCTAAACCCGTCAGATAGAGCTGAAGCAACATATGAACAGTTGAAGGAGGATGTAAACATATGGTTAGAAGCGTTGCAATCGGACAGATGGTAGGAGGTAAAAAAGTTCTAGCTGCTGTAAATTTATCGAACGGTTGGCAAGTGGTTAAGACAGAAGACAAAAAATCCCCACGAGATTTCAAAGTTAAGGTAATAAACCCTCAGCATCCAAAAGGACTGACGGTTAAACATGCTCACTTCGCCATCGACTTTTACGGAAAACTCTGTCAAGATGAGGAAAAGGCTATTAAAGTGCTCGAAGCAATCGGCGAAGTATGGCGTGGAAGAAGCGTAAAAGATGTAGTAGAGGAATATGAGCCGCAAATCCAGGAGCTATCTGGCTATCCCTTAGAATACATACTACATGCTCTAAATTGGATATTAGAACAAGAGGATATCAATTTCAAAGGGCGCTCTGAAGAAAAGCAGAAAGAGATTGATGAAAAAATAAAGAAGTTAGGCATTGAGCCTCCGAAGGATAGAAAGGGAAGCCAGCTTGAAATAGCCCTCCTCTGCGATATAGCCAGCGGTACACATCCTGTTGAAGCTTTCTATAGGGCGGGATTAAAAATCTAACTGCAATTTCAGCGTCAGCATGTGCTACACGTCTAGATACTGCGAGTAGCCCACCATGCACTTAGAGTTAGCAGATTCTTTAGACGGCCAAACACAACATAGTGGATGTAGAAAATGAGGAAAGGTATATATGACTTTTGCGAGGAATGAAATATCTGGTTAATATGGGTAAAGAAGTTACTGAAGAAAAGATCACAGTTAAAACATTGGTTTGGGTGGCTGTTTTAAGCGTTGCCGTGGCGTTTTTCTGGAATTTTTTCGAAGCTCTTTTACCGCCTTTGGCTCGGTGTACTCAGAGGGTTAATGCTTTACTTACACCGGTAGACTTTGTAGGCGGTCCGTTCGTCGCCTTCTTGATTGTTATGGTTCTTCAGTATTTCCAGCCTCTGCGGAAATATCTTAGTAGAACGAACCTAGCGTATCTCAGCATCGCTATGATAACTGTGTCGTTCTATACGCATTTTGCAACAATAGAGACTAGGAATACGTGTTTCCTCTTGGCTAGACCTTTGATTCCGGAATCTGTTGGTAGATACGTACCATGGTTTGTATCGCTTCCATCAGAAGTTGCTGAACTGCTCATCAGAGGTACGGGTAATCTAGGGGTTCTACCATGGGATGTTTTGCTTCCGGCGATTCTATGGAGGTTCCTACTAATCGCTCTTTTTGCTGGTGTTGGTATAAGCGTAGTCAACATCTTCCGCCGTAGTTGGATAGATGTCGAAAAACTCCCATTCCCATACGTCGACGTAGTCCAGACTTGTCTAATAAACGTCGAAGGCATGATGAAGAAAGAATGGCCATCTAAGACGCGTTTCCTTATTGGGATGCTTGTCGGGTTTTTACTCGGCATACCTTTAAGTGGTGCAACACTTTTCCCATGGTTTCCAGACCTCTACATGTGGCGTACGGATACATGCCCTCCAGGGTCTCACTGGGTAACTCCCGCAGATGTGCCGTGGCACTTAGGTATTGGTAAGCATCCACTCATGTATCCGATAATGCTTCTAACGCCTATCCACGCTCTATTTAGCATACTGTTCTACACACTTGTCATGGAAATAGCGCTTTTCATAGCCTACTATGGCTTCGGCTATTACACGGGTATGCTTGGATCAGGCTTCTGTGGAAGAAACTGGTGTACAGGTCCAACCGTTGCACCACCGCTTTACCTTTTCACGGTATGCTCTGGTGCTGCACTCGGCTTCTTCATAATAACTGTACTATTAGAGCGACGCTATATCGTGGAAACTTTGAGGCTTGCCTTTAGAAGAACTGATGTTAAGGTCGAAGCTGGTGAACCCATGAGCTACAGATATTCTTGGATAATGCTTATGGCGTTCTCTGTATTGGTTATAGTGTTCTTTATGTATACTGGGTTGAGCCCATGGCTTTCCTTTGTAGTATTGGTTTCAACCATCATAATATGGTTCACTTTGACGCCTATATGGGGTCGAACGTTTATCACATTACAACCGTGCTACTGGCTTTCCCCAGCTATGATAAGGCTCATGGCATATCCAACATGGTACTTACCAGAGATAACATCGACCGATTTAATACTTGTACCTCTTTTAAGTGCGGAATGGATCGGGCATACTGCAGGTGGAGGCTATGAAGGCGGAGGAGGCTTCGGCACGCCGTTCTTCGTATCTGCCTCGACTTATAGGATTGCCAGCCTCAACAGTATACATCCGAGGAACGCGTTGAAAATCATGGTTGTTTCAATGCTTATAGCATCGTTCATCACGTGCTTCAACCAAGTGGCTATTCCAGGCCTATTCGGACATGCAACATTAGGCTACAATCTGTGGGACTATTCACAGGAGCCTGAATGGCATTTCTGGACAATACCGTACAATGGGCCGATGGTCGAGGGATGGCTTCATCTAAGCGTCGGCTTCATCCTAATGGTTGTAGGAAGATACTTATACACGAGGTTCCTATGGATGCCAGATCCATTGCTAGCGTTAGTTGCATGGAGCTGGGAAATATCCATTGACGGATTTTGGCTTGCATGTCTAGTAGCATGGATAGTGAAGTCCGCAATACTAAGGATAGGCGGAAGCAAACTCTACGAAGAATGGGTTGTACCATTCGTTGGAGGCTTCACACTAGGATATGCTTTAGAAGTCCTAATAACAGCATCAACAAGCTTCATACTATTCCCACGTATACTTTAAGCATCCCTTGTTTTTTATGGAAGATTTTTGATGTGTTTAAATGTGACCTCTATTTTCTTTTTCCTTTTTATTAGTTAAGGAGGAGGAACTTAGTAGGGAACGAAGAATCCAAGATTTAACTCTGCCCCTCCGAAAAGCCCTATTGTAACGAGCCCTGCTATAAATCCTGTTGCTATTGGTACGTCAACATTCTTATAGAGTTTGGCTCCTCCTATTTTGAGAGCCAAGTGCTTTGACACCCATGCTACGAAGAACATTATCCATATACCTGTCAATATATCCCACCCCTCCGTTGCTATAAACAGGCTGAGAGGTTCTAATGGGAACCATAGGAACTTAGCATGTAAGTAACTTAACATCAAAGCTGCTATGAAAACAGTTGCGGCTGAATTATCTAAGGCTCTGGTGCAGGGTCTAGTCTAGCATCTTCCATATTTGCCCATTCATTTATATAAGATGCATTTATCCATGAAGCTGTTCCAAGCAACCTAGAGTGCATAAACGCATAAGATAAACATTATTTACTATAAAAGGGCTATGGTTGAGACAGCTGAAATAGTTACTCTATGCTCTCAGAGCTCATACCTAAATTGAGCTTCACGGAAAGAGGGCATAACTGCCTTACGGATTTAAATTTAGCGTAGAAGCACTCTTCACTGTAGTAGTGCTCGACTGGATTGCAAGTCCAGCTCAGCGTGAAGTCTACGTCTACGCTCACCACTTCCATCAGTAAAGCCTTCACGTACACCAGTATTGGGCTGAATCGCTATCAAAATGGGCGACACCCAACATACATTGGAAAACCTTAATCTTTTAAAATTTGAACTCTTCCAAATTTGCTTTATTCCGAGTGTTTTGAATATACGCTCTATGGGGGAGCCCTATTTAGCAATATCCATGTTTGAAAGGGGTCCTATTAGGTAGTGTATGAGTCATGGGAAGTCTACTCCGTATAATGAGTAGGCTAAGACTTGACTTAAACCTTCAAAGTACTGAAACTTCTTCACAACCATTATCTTAAGCTTTGTGATTTCTTCCATCACAGAAACCACATACAGATCACCTGTCCAGCGGATTCTTGGGTAAAAGTTTGGCGATGTTTTAAAATTTTGTTAAAGCTACTATTATGTTGCAACCTTTATATTCATTACTATGTCTTTAAAGAATTTTTCACAGTCTTCAATATATGGTTCTCATCTTAGTGCATTAAGCTACAGTTGACGCATCTCTATTCGCTCTTAATTATCTTGTAGTTCCCTCCTAGGGGAAACGGCAGGAGCTTATATGTTTTAACGTTTCCATCCTTTTAGCGTAGCTTGAGTATGACTACATTGCTGTATTTGGCCATAAGTGTGCGAAGACCTCTTCAAGCTTCTCGGTCTCATCTCTACCGGAAACGGTCACACGAACCATTACACTACTATTTAAGGCTTCTATCTAAAGCTGGACGTTTTACAGTTCTCGCGGGTCGATTCTTTTTATCCCCGGTATGGTGTCGAACACTGTGTCTGTTGAGATTATTGTGTGGTCTGGGACTTGGTTGAGGGCTGTGGCAGCGTAGTATGCGTCGAATATCGAGCTTATTCCATACTGTCTTACTAGTGCTAGCGCTAGAAGGTCTATTTCACATGTGGTTTCTAGGAAGACTAGGTTCTCTATCGCGGTTAAAGCGGCGAATCTAGCGATCAGTTCATCGACAGAGACTCCCTCTTCTCTTGAAACGTAGTATATTTCGTGGAGGCTTTCTCTTGAAGCGTAAACGGTGCCAAGCCTCCCCTCGCGGTCTGCAATATAACTTTATCTGCGGTCGGCTTTAGCCAATCCTCTCTTTTGATGTAAGCGTATAGAATGTCTGTTTCAACAATCAAAGTTGCTTTCTCCTCTTTGCTCGTTTAACAGCATCTTCTCTAGCGCCTCTCTCAGCTAAAGCTTTCAATTCTCTCCTATCTTTTTCCGTGTCCAACCAGTCCCCCGCCTTCTCATGAGGTGTTTTCGGAAGTGGAACTGCGATGAAAAAAGAACCTGCTGGTATAATAATGGCTCTGGTTTTCCTGACCCCCAGCTCCTTAGGGATAGTCATCCTCCCCCTTTCATCGACTTTGACTACAACCATCAAATATTCCCCCTAATCGCAATTTAACCCACAAATATAAATTTTCCCCAAAGCCTTCAAAGGGATAGAGCCACCAACAGCCACAGGATCTACAGCAAAGTCTTAAGAGGGGTAGCTTTAAACTCTCTACTACGTGAGGTTTGAACAACAACCTAATGGAAAGAAAACAGGGGACGATAAGAGACAGGGAAAAAGTAATGAAGGGGCTAAAAACCACTGAAACACCAATCATTCCAATGAAAAACATTTACTACGACTTCATAAGACCTCATATAGCTTTAAACGGCAAAACACCAGCAGAAAAGGCAGGGGTGAAGGATTGGGTCAAAACAAATGGTTAAGTCTGATAGAAAGAAGTTTGAGAATCACCAAACAAAATTTGACACACCATTCTTGACAAACCTAAATTTGACAGAACCTTTTCCTTATGACGTCTTAGGAAGATCGTCTCCATTTGACGTCAGATTTATTTTCAGAACAATCAACACAGTGTGGGATCGTTTGGAGTCTTTTCCCTCATGAGCGCCCAACGGTTCAATTTCTGCAATAATCTTCGTTCTATCGGGAGCGTCTAGACATCTGTCACAGTCCACACGTCAGTAAACCCGCCTTTAAGAATCTTGAAGTCATAGCTTACGGAGTTGAATCGCACATGGAAGGTGAGCATTCGAACTCATAAAATTGACTTTTACTCGTCTCTCACCGGGATTGGCCATATTATTGGGAACCACCAGAAGAAGGGCCAGATGATCAATCTCACTGATGATATTGAATCATTGGAAACATGATAAGATTAAATGTTTACTTATCCAATAAACACTTGTTAAGTCTTATTGTTGAAAGACGTCCTCTCTCCATCTTAGATCGCGATTCAACTATTTTCCATTAAGAGTTATAGGTTTACGTGCTGGAAATATTTTTAAAGGAGGCGAGTAGGTTTGCAGTGGTATTCTAGGGGGAGATCCCTCATAAATCCTAAACACTTTGCGTTAAAGGAACTGGGTTTTCTAAAGCTTGGAGTAATCGTTTTCATTAAACGAGTTTATGAGTGGATGAGAACGACCGCTGGAGATGTTACTATTGAGAAGCATGATTTTCTCGGTGCACGGAGTTTTTTCGCTATTAGGGATGGGCTTGGCGTCTTCCATTCATATTTTGGCGCTCCCGCTAGTGTTCTACTTGCCGAAGCATTGATAATCAGCGGAGTTAAAAGGCTTGTCGTATTCGGCGAGGCTGGAGCTATACATCCAAAGATGAGAATTGGAGATATACTTATCCCAACGTTTGCAGTAAGAGAGGAGGGGACCAGTTATCATTATCTACCTTATGGTATATCAGCTGGTCCGTCGCAGAAACTCCTAAGAAAGTTGAAGCATCTACTTGATAAAACGGGTTTTACGTATGAGGAGGGTGGTATTTGGACTACTGACGCACCATTAAGAGAGACGCGTCAAAAAGTCTTAACGTATGGGGGTCTTGGAGTACTTGCTGTTGACATGGAGTGTTCGGCATTATTTGCCGTTTCAAAGTATAGGCGGGTGGAGTGTGTAGCTATGCTTACAATAAGTGATGAATTGTATGGGCGGGTGTGGAAACAGGGCTTCGATAGCGAAAAGCTTATAGATGTGGAGAAGAAATTGGTGGATGTTTTAATGGGAAATTGGCATGGGCTACTTTAAAATATGCTTCAACCGTTATTAGAGTTATGTGAGAATGAAGGTTTACGACAACCCTCTTTATTATGAAGTGGCCTTCAGCTTCTTCAACCCGAAGAAGCAGGTTGATCATTTTGAGGATATCATCAGAAGATTTAGTAGGATGAAGTTGAAAGATTTCTGGATATTGCCTGCGGACCTAGTTTACAGTTGATGGAGCTCGCTCGGAGAGGTTATGAAGCTGTAGGTCTTGATAAACGCAGGAGGATGCTTCAATACCTTCAGAGTAAGGCTAGAGAAGAGGGTTTAAGGATTGAAACTGTTCAAGCCGACATGACCAGATTCAGGTTGAGGAGGAAAGCCGACTTCGCCTTTATAATGATGGGTTCTTTCAGCTTCAAATCCAACGAAGACTTGTTGAAGCATTTGAATTCTGTTGCAAATTCGTTGAATAGTGGAGGCTTATACTTCATACAGAATTTTGGGGTAAACTGGAAGGTGGATTGGACAAAGGTTCAAAGGCAGACTTGGGAGATGGAGAAAAATGGTGTAAAAGTCGAAGCAACATATGAAATAGTTGTAAAAACGTAGTCAACCAGACAATTATGGAGAAGATAATACTCGAAGTCGATGATAGAGGCAAGAAGAGAACATTAATGCAAGAAGAAGAGCTTAAACTAGTCTTTCCTCAGGAGTTTAAGCTACTCGTTAAGATGAATGGTAGGTTTGAATTCCTCGGATGGTGGAAAGGCGACGTAGATGAGTGGTATTTAGATCAGCCGCTGGAGACGGTTTGCGACGAAAACATCAATATAAACATGGTGCTATTAAGGAGAAAGTGAAGTATGGCTTAACTGTGGAAGTATACGAGGTTGGAAACGGTGAGACCTGAAATATCATTCTCTGAAATGCAAATAGAAAAAGGAGTTGACATCTGTCGTTGATAGTAGAGTTTTGAAGAAATTACTTTAGGCTAAAGTATTAGCGTGGCGTACAATCTATTCCTTATCAAGCGTATTTCTAACAACGTCTAGGTTAAGTGTTTCTCATCTGTGGGTAAAATATGGAAAATGGAATAAAGGCCATAATAAGCAACCCTAAATAGGACAGCAATGAATATTGTTGCAATTTTAGCTATGTATGTGCTGTTGGGAGCTCTGCAATCAAACAGCTGATAAGCAAGAAATCGAATCGTCTAGTCTTAAGATTTTCAGTCTATGATGTCTTACTGATAAATCCTTGTTTTCTCAGATAAGCTTAAATATCTGAGCTATAATCGAATATCTGGGTTTTGAGAGATGTCTGAGGTTGAAGTTAGAGTTAGTAAGAAGAATACGCTCTATATTCCCAAGTCTATAGCTGAGGCTTTAAGCATTCGTGAGGGAGCGCGTCTTAAGATGAGAGTTGAAGGAAATAAACTTGTAGCTGAAGTTATTCCTGATCCATTTTGGCTAGCGCTTAAAGGGTCAAAATTCAGCTCAACTACGTTTGAAGAGTTTGAGGAAGAATCAGAAAAAATGCAGGAGGAGATTTTTGGTGGAGAAGATACTTCTTGATTCAACGTATCTTCTTCCAATTGTCGGTATAGCCGTTAAAGATGTTGAAGAGATTTTAAAAGTCCTAGAGAGACTTTATAGGGCTGACGCCATTGAACTATACTATACGCATTTCAATATTCTCGAGATAATGGGTAAGTTGAGCAGGACATGGTATGAAGTTGAAACAGTAAAAATGGGGCTTCGATCTATAATGGAGAATTTTCGGCAAGCGAGTCCAACGTATCAATCGTATGTAAAAGCTTTACAGCTTAAATCCATAGGGTTTAGAGACCTGATAGACCTTTTACTATACACAACATCGGTGGATAATGGTCTTCAATTGCTTACAAGAGATAGGAAGCTATGGGAATTCGTAAAGAAAACTGGGGAAGGCGAATCAAAGGCAATAATACTTGAGGAAGAGTTCTTGAAAGCACATCGATAACGTAAAACACATATAGAGGAACTTGAGGGTCAAGTAGTGAAGCATCCTCTTGAAAATTGGAGCGTTCTTGCCAGTTATAAACCAACCACCGGGTCCTACAATAAGCGTGAATTGGGATAATGTTCGGAGGGCGGCTGAAAGGGATCGGCTTGAAGGACAGCTACCTCTAAGCTGGGGATATCATGGTGGTGCCCCGTTTTTTAAGAGACTTCACTATATTAGAGGGTTTAAAAACCCCTTGATCGACTTTATGACGGACCCGCCGGAGCTACATAAGCCCATTGATATGGTTTTAGAATATAATTATGAAACTAATAAATGGTTAGAAATTAATTTAGATGTTATGGGTTTTGGGGATGACTTTGGAACGCAAAATCTTTAATGATAAGCCCAAAGGTCTTCAAGAGATATCTGAAGTCCGGATATTCTCAGATGTTTAGTCCTTGCAGACAGGCTAATGAGCATATTCGCTTTCACTCTGATGACCATATTCTTGAAATCATTGATGACCTTGTTGAGATTGGAGTTGATATTATACGCAATTGATTAACGTTGAAGAAGACGAATACATCTGTAAAGCGGCGAAAACCGTCGAGCAGGCGTCAAGCCTCATAGAGGCCGGGTTCGAGTATGTATGTGATATCGAAGGTGTCAAGCTATTCAGAAAGAGGAAGTAGACGTAAGGTGGATAAGCGCTGGTGTTTTATCCAAACGATGGTGGGGCCGCTGGGATTTGAACCCAGGACCGCCAGCGCCCCAGGCTGGTATCCTAGCCATGCTAGACGACGGCCCCTTTCTTCAATCTGTTAAGCTGGATGTGGGGGTTTATAAGAGTTGTCTTCATATTTTGAGCGTTTGTTGATACTAGCTTTTTATAGTCCAAGCCTCCCTATTAGATTGTATAATGCTTCTTTAGACGGCCTACTCTTGTAGTTTCTAAGCCCATCTAGTATTTCCTCTCTGCTACTGTATTGGCAAAACTTCTGGATGTTTTTTGGTAAAGTCCCTCTTATGAATAGATAGCTTACCAGTGATGAGACGTTTGAAGGTCTCCTGTTGGTGCTTGAAGAGCCGAAGTCTAAGATTATTGGCTCGTTGTTGGATTTAACGAGTATGTGTTTTGAAGCTCTACTCAGCTCCCCATGGTCAAGTCCAACCGCATCAAGCCTATATGCATCTAGTATTAATTTAAACAGCGCCCTCCTAACAACGTCACTATCCGTCTGTGTATTCATCCATTCTAGTATCGGCTTACCATCCACAAGCTCCATAAGTATCATATCGCTGTTGTAGGATACTAGCTTCGGACCTACGGATACGCTATTAGCTATCTTCATATTCTCAGCCTCACTTTTAAGGCTGGGTATTGATGAATCTAGCCGTCTAATCTTAAGAGCATATGTATAGCCTGAAACCCAGGCTTTAATGATTACACTTCTCGTACCTTTGCCGAGTAGATTCACATTGGAAACTTCCTTGGAGCCTGTAAATTCGATCAAGTTTACTCCAAGCCTTTTAACCGCTTCGATTCTACGCTTTAAAACTTCAACGTCTCTACGAGGATACGTTAATATGAAGCCCTCCTCAAGAGTTAGTAAACTATCGGGCTTTAACATCACGGGCTTCATCAAAATTAGCTTCAGCCTCCTCCAGCCACACTTTTAACCAGATGGGTAATCCGTCTAAGAATTCGGAGATAAATAGATTGAAGTCGGCGTTTACACTCATCGTATTCCAAAGCTCTGTATTCTTCAACACTTTAAACCCCCTTCCGATGGCTTCAGCGACCTTCCCTCTGACGCCTACTGAAATCCCCCCATCCACTTTGAGAAAGTATTCAAGTAGGTCTTTCACGTCTCTAAACCTCCTCTCAACTTCAACAAATAGTCTATCGCCTTCGATCCAAGGACCGGTTGAAGTCGCACGTTTTCCAAGATGCTTGCTTAAGAAGTTCCAAAACTCCTCTGAGAAGACGGGTGGACCCATGTGTAGCTTTAAACGGCTTAATGTGGAGCTTTCAAGCTCAAATAGGAGGACGGTTAATCCATGCTCATCAGTCCACGCTTTAGCTCTGTAGACTTTGAAACCCCAGTTTTCAAGTAAAGCCCTCAAAGAATCTAAAGTTCTATACAACTGCCCCCATAGAACATCTGGAACCGCTTCAACAGCTCCAAAACTGACAGCTACAAGGTCTAAACCTCTACTTTCAAGCCTCCTCTTAAGAGACTCCTCTGTAAGCTTCACAGGCTTCGGAGGGTCGAAGAATACTCTCAAGGGTTTTCTGAGGAAGCATTTTGAAGCCACTATGAAGCTACATAGGGTTTCCAGTCTAACGGCGGCTGCAACGTTCCTATTTGAATCCACCGGGTCTACTAGTACTAGGGGGTGTTGAAACTTCTTCTTAGCTTCTCCCAATCTACCGCGGTAATATCCACCGATGTCTATTATCGTCCGCCTACCCCATTTTGAAGCCGCCTCTAAAGTTTTAATGAAATCGCCGTAATTGACTATTAAGAGCTCGCACAGATATCCGCTGAAGCCTCCAGTTTTAATATCAGCTCCATAGACACCAATACCCTTGGTAAACTTCTTTAAAAGCCTAACCTGGTCTAAGGCTTCACCGCTCAATCTGCTTTTAATATACTCTGTGTGGTAGGGGGTTCTATCTACAGCCGTCAACCACTTACCGGGCTCAGCTCTATAGCATGGAACAACATCCACCCTAATTCCGTCGATCCACCCCTCCACGTATGGGTGGTCTGCGTACCTCTCAATCCATCTGCCTCCGAGGTCTTCAAATACCCTCTTAGCAGCTTTCAACCCTCCAGATATTAACTCTTCCCTAGGTATGCTCTTATCGGCCATGAGGAAAATGTCCAGGTCTACATCTCCTTTAAGCCACGTCCCTTTAGCCACGGAGCCGTATATTTCAACCTCTACATTCAGCCCCAAAGCCTTCGTCTCAGACTTGAGAGCATTCGTAATCTTCTCAGAGACTTCTCTAACCTTCTGCTCATCCTCAGGACTTGGTTTAACCTCCCTGAGGATGCTGTTTAAAAGCTCTTCAACCGTCACGTGCCCGCCTTTACCTCCATAATAGTTGTGTAAATAGGGCCTTTAGAAGTTAAAGTACTCCTTTTAAGTCTGACAGACTTTACATCAGTATAGCCGAAGGAAGTATCACGGTATTCATCTAAAAGCTTAGCTAAGCCTGGTTTATTCCTGACGGCTTTAACCCTAGCTATGGTTAAATGGGGTGAGAATTCCTCCACTCCGAAACCAAGCCTTTTAAGAATCCCATTGACTTGATTATGCAGGTCTTCAAGTTTTTCTACACCTTCTCCAACACCAACCCATACAACTCTCACGTAGCTGAGGCTTGGAAAGACACCTAAACCTTTAAACTCTATCTTAAACGGTTTAAAACTCAAACTCTTCAACCCATCCATTACCCGTTTAACCGCCTGCTGCGGCAGCTCACCTAGAAACCTCAACGTAAGATGCATATTCTCCACTTCAACCGTTTTAACGATATTCTCTGTCTCCTCAACCTTCTTCTGAAGGTTTTGAACGACCTGTAGTATACTGCTATCTTCAACGTCGACCGATATGAAACATCTAATAACCTCTGTCAAGCTTCCAATCCCCAGGGACCACTATGCTTAATTCTATATTGAAGGGTTAAGATGCTTATTAGTATTTGCAGTTGAAACGTTATCAATGGCCTTCTGATGTTTGGATTATAAAGTGAGAATAAACGCTTTTAGAAAGTCACCAATTTAATCATCGACAACGGAAATCGAGATTTACGAGCTATAAGGAATCGTCACGTAAAAGCTAAAGACTTACGACTTTCCCATAGGTTGAATCTCTATTCAAACAAAGCTCTATTTACACTAGCGAAACGAGAAATGATTAAACCCATGGCGAAGCAAGCACCCCCTCTCTATTATGGCAATCGAATAACAACCTCCCATCCCCATGAATCGTATTAATATTGAAACCCCCTACTCCTCAGCTGAGCAATCCTTAAATATGAAAGCCCAAGGCTACCTACTGCAAGCAATCGTAAACCCAGGAGGTTGCTTACAGACTTAACCAGCCCCCCATCCATCTATACCTTCTCCCCCAACTCTTCTAGAAACGGGGGAATAAGGTATGGGGGGGGTCTAAACCTCCATAAAAAACAACCATAAAATCCTCCATAAAATATCCATAAAAACGCATATTGGAGAAGAATGCAACTTCACCACGAAATAGAAACGTTGAATATTCTTCAGATGAATGACTGAAGGATACCTTAAACAGGTCTAGAACAATCTACACTTGAGGATGAGAAAGTATTTTTAAGGCCTTCATCATAAGTTCAATGTTCGCAGTTGAAAATCGATAAAGTATGTATAGGACTCGCTGGCTACCCAGGCTCAGGTAAAACCCTCTTAGCCTCTGAAGCCGTGAAAAGAGGTATACCAGTTTTAAACATGGGAGACGTCGTTAGAGAAGAAGCTTTAAGAAGAGGACTTCAACCGACGAGGGAGAATATGACTCTACTCATGTGGAGGCTTAGAAGTGAAGAAGGACCTCTAGCAGTAGCTAAGAGAATCTTAGAGAAGAGTAGATGTTTCAGGGAGCACATGATAGTAGTCGACGGTCTTAGAACAATCGATGAAATGTCATTCTTCAGGGAAAACTTTAAAAAATTCATACTAGTGGTTGTCGATGCCTCGAAGGAGGAGAGGTTTAAACGGCTATCCAAACGGGGCAGAAGCGACGACCCTAAGGACATTCAAGACCTTGAAGATAGAGATAGAGCCGAGGATGCTCTAGGATTATCTGAGCTTCTGAAGAAGGGAGATAAGATAATACTTAACGAAGGACCACCTGAGAAAGCCTTAGAAGAATTCAAACGAATACTCGAAGATGTAGCCAGGTTAAACAGTTAAGCCTTGGGAAAACGTTTTTCTATAGGGATCACAATAAAGAATCCGTTAAAAATGTACAAGAACGTCAAAATCAAGATTAGAGCCGAGCTCAACCCAACGGAAGACCCTGCTAAAGTTGAGAAAGCCATACGTAACATAGTTCCCTCCGCCCAGACAAGGCTCATTGAGGAAACAGGCTTTAAATATGTAGTTGGAGAAGCTGAAGGCTTAGAGGCTTTAGAACATATGAAAGCTATGCTTAAAGCGAGACGTATAAGAGATGCCGCTAGAGTAGTTATGTTGAAGTGGATGGAGCCCAATAGAGCGGTAATATTTCTCAATAAACAAGTTGCATTCGCCGGGAATATATCGTTCTCAGAACCCTATGGAGAATCTCCTCTAGGACCGATAAGACTGGAAATTGAAGCAGACGACCCTAAGAGTATAATAAACTGGCTGACGTCGAAAGAATCTACTTAGGCCTTTGAACAACTATCTCCATAAGGTCTTCAGCTATAACCGTATTACTGAAGACCTTCCTAGCCTGTTCTAGTAGAAGCGTTGTTTCACTGTATCTAGCAGATATATGCGTTAAAGCGAGTTTAGATACATTAGCCAATCTAGCTACTTCAGCAGCCTCGACTACAGTACTATGCCCTTCAAGTCTAGCCTTATCTTTAAGTTCTCCATCAAAAGTAGCCTCATGTATAAGTAGATCTGCATTAGCCGCGAGCTTTACAAGCTTCATAGATGGACGTGTATCACCACTATAAACTATTTTCAAACCTCTTCTAGGAGGTCCTAGTACGCTTTCAGGAGTTATAACCCTCCCATCGTCGAGTGTTACAGAAAGACCCCTCTGAAGCTTTTTCCATAGAGGGCCTTCGGGAATACCTAAGGCTAAAGCCTTCTCCCTGTAGAATCTACCCGGTCTAGGGTCTTCCACTATACTGTATGAGAAGTTTTGAACACTATGATCCGTCTCAACGGCTTGAACACTGTAATCTAGGCCTCTACAAACATCCCCTTCTGAGACGCTGTACACTTCTAATGGATAATTGAGTCCAACGACAACCGTTTCAATTACATGCTCTAGGAATTCTTTAAGCTTTTGAGGACCGTAGATTTGAAGAGGCTTAACCCTACCCATTATAGACATCGTTTGTAGAAGCCCCGGTAGCCCTAGAATGTGGTCGCTATGCATATGCGATATGAATACCTTCATCGGCCTTCCAAACCCCAACCCAGCTTTAATCATCTGCCTCTGTGTTCCCTCACCGCAGTCGAACATCAGAAGCTCCCCCTCTCTTTGAACGACTAGAGAAGGCATACCCCTCTTAACGGTAGGTACGCTTCCAGATGTTCCAAGGAAGATTACTTTAACGCTCAACCTCAACCCCTCGTTAGTTTTAACTGTCCTCCCATATTGGATGCATAAGCTTTAAATAATACCATTTTCAATACTCTTAAATCTATAGTTAAGCTATTTCAAACCCCGCTCGTTTAAATCAGATTCGAAACCAATAATAGTAGGTCCTTACTCTACTTACACATAGGAGGGTTTACCTACCCTTGAAGGAAGCTTACCTATACAATTCCTTAAATGGTCAAGTCCAATGCAATCTATGCGCTAGAAGATGCACTATTCCAAACGGTGGAGTAGGCTTCTGCGGCGTCCGTAAAAACATAGATGGAAAGCTCTACAGTTTAGTCTACGGTAAAGCTGTAGCGGCGGCTGCAGACCCGATTATGAAGAAGCCCCTATATCATTTCCACCCCGGCTCTTCAGTCATGAGCATAGCTACGGTAGGTTGCAACTTCAGATGCCGCTACTGCGATAACTGGGTCATAAGCCAAGATAGAGAGGCTAAGGGTATGGACCTGCCTCCTAGTAAAGTCGTTCAACTGGCCTTAGAATACGATTGTCAGGGTATAAGCTATACTTACACAGAGCCTACGATATTCATGGAGTATGCTTACGATACTGCTAAACTCGCTAGAGAGAAGGGACTGTTCAACACGTTTGTAACAAATGGATATATGACTCCTGAAGCCGTGGAATTCATATCCCCCCTCCTAGACGCAGCCACCGTAGATTTCAAAGGTTCAGCCAACCCAGAGTTTTACAAAACCTTAGCCGCTGTACTGGATGTAGAGCCTATATACGACTGTTTAAAGGCTTTGAAGAGAAGAGATGTACATATTGAAATAACCGACCTCATAGTTACAAAGTATGGAGACTCCACAGACGACCTTAAAGCATTGGCTAGCTGGATCAAAGATAACCTCGGACCAGATACGCCATTCCACATATTGAGGTTTCACCCAGATTATAAGCTCACCGATGTTCCATCAACTCCCTTAAATACGCTTGAGAAGGCCTATGAAACCGCTAGAGATGTAGGGCTACACTACGTCTACCTTGGAAACGTACCGGGGCACAAGTACGAACATACCTACTGTCCAAACTGTGGCGAACGAGTCATCGAAAGATTCGGCTTCTACGTCTCTAGGTGGCTTCTAACGAAGGATAAAAAGTGTCCAAATTGCGGATGGAGTATACCTATAAAAGGAGTTTATCATCCCGGTGGTTTGGAATACCACATGCCAGTCATATAGCTTCTCTAGGTCTTCTAAGCTCTGGCGGTGGGAGTCTAGTAAACTCATAGTGCGGCTCATTTTGATACCAATACGCTATACTAGACCAGTCATCGCTTCTATCATTGGCATGTCCATGCTCAATGGTTACTTTAATCGACCTCCTGAAGAATATAGGGTCTTCTATGTGAAACCTATACATTGACGATGGCCCAGTCCAATCTGGGTTGCCCATGAGTGGAAAACCGTGGAAGGGGCCATAGAATTCTCTGTTGAAACCCCAAGCTGACCCAATGTAGTCTTCAGTCCCCGTTCCATGTATAGAGGGCGGCCATTTCTCTCCGTCTACGAATATCATGTCGTCTCCTTCACCCCACCATCCAGGTTTAAGCCCATAGACACTCAAGATGCATCCAACATATCTTCCACGCCCGTAAGCTTCAAGTACTAGGTAGTTGCCTTCTCCACTGGTATTCTTCCCCTCTTCACCTGGAGGATAATACTCCGCCTCCGTCGGATTTTCCCTTCTCCATTTAGCGTGAAATCTAAGCATATTCCCATCTAAGACTGGCAGTTCTTCATAGTCTATATGGTAGTAGAAAGCGTTAACTGGTTTATCGCTTTGATTTTCAATTTCTATCCTCGCATTCTTGGAGAAGGGCATGGGGAAGTAGCAGTTGAAGCCTTTATCGCAGGTCATGGTAACTGGTAAAGATATGAAATGTTTAGCAACTCCATGACCGATTCCAAAGAAGTCTCCTATTGGTGTTTCAACACTCGGATTTGGCTCCCCATCCCAGTACATTCTTAGGACTATACTCCTCAGGTAGTACTTGTCCTCAGCGGCTATAGTACACCATACATGTCTAATTATACCAGTGCCATCTATATCTGCTAAGACTTTAGTCTCCCACGGTTTAACAACTATAAAGTCTTTATTACCCCCAGTCCTATCGAAACTTGAAACCCTCTTAGGGTAAGACTCACGGTAGTATGGTAATGCAGCTAAACCGCCTAGGATATACGGAGGTATGCCCATGAACGATAAATAGAGTATCTCCACTCTTTAAATTTTTACCTCTATACGGATTGAGAGCGTAGCTCTTCTTTTACAAAGCTTTCAACTTGACTGAGTAAGCACTCTTCATCTACCATCTTCTTTCCCATTGAGTAGGCCTCATCTACCGCTTCAAGCACTATGTTTTTAACGTCCCTAGGCGTTATACAGTATTCATCTCTAACTTTTATATTTCTCCTAGGGATAGAGGCTTCATATACGAGCCTTCTACGCTTTATGATGGACCATATCTTTTCAAACACCTCCTCTTTCAACACCTTGCCATCTTTAAGGCTTGCATCTAAAACTATTTTAGAGGTGTAGAAATCGAACAGCCGTTTAACAGTCTCCCTCGTCTTAGGAGGTGGAACGTAAAGGATCTTCTTTACTCTATCTAATAGGGCTGGGTCTATAACCGATGGAAAGTTCGTCGCGAATATGACAGCAATATTCCTATTCGTTTCGAAGCCTTCACCTAGCTCTATAAGAAGTTGGTTTAACATACCCTGGACGTCTCTACCAGCATCTGTAGTTACATCAACTCTAGACCTTCCTATGGCATCTACCTCATCTATAAACAATATACTTGGAGCCACATCCCTGGCAAGTCTGAAGATTTCTTTAATGTTCCTGGCAGATTCTCCAAGCCACTTCGACACGACTTCATACCCGTCAACTTTTATGAAACTAGTCTTACAGCCGTATAGTGTACATGTGCCAGCTATAGCCTTAGCCATGTAGGTTTTCCCAGTACCCGGCGGACCATAGAGTAGTACTGATCCACCTTCTTCTAGAAGTCTTTTGTCGAGGAGGAGGTTTTCTCTCCGCTCTCTACTAAGAGGGTTTAAAATCCACTCTACTACTTTTCTAAGCTCGTTAAGCTCATATTCAAGACCTACTACATCATCGTAGTATACCCGGACTTCCTTCTCAATTTTATAGCTCCAGGCGGTTCCATCTCTAAGATTCTCAATAAAACCTATGATCGTTCCCCTATTTGGAGAAAGTATCACATCCATATTGGGTGTAATCTTACCTAGGTATTCAGGTGGAATAGATACTTCGTATAATTGGCCACTGAATTTGACATAAGCCCTATTATCCCTAACGTCAACTACAGTGCCGACAGGCTTCATACCTTGCTTAAGCTCTTCAATAGTCTGATAGCACTTCCTCAACTCCATCTGCAAATACTCTATTTGGCGCTCTTTACGCATAAGCTCCCGTTCAAGCTCGTAGATTTCACTATACCTATCCATTAGCCTCCTCCCTTAATACTAAATAGTTGGAGCTTATATTTTAAGATATAGTCGGGTAAAAGTCAAGAAATACAAGTTATGCACCGTACTTCTCAGCTAGATTCACAATATCCAATAGAATAGGCATTAAGTCAAGACCTCTTATCCGGTTTAAACCGCCTCTAGCAGCTTTAAATTCATCAAACCCCTCAACATCATCTCTCCTTACTTCTTCACCGCATATCATTATCGGCACTGGATCGGCTGAGTGAGTCTTTATAGAGCATGGTGTTGAATGGTCTGCAGTGACAACTATCAAAGTATCATCTAAAAATGTCAGCGGTTTTAAAGCTTCATCTATCTGCTGTATCACCTTGATTTTCCGCCTATAATCACCGTCTTCACCCGCTAAGTCGGCTTGTTTAAAGTGGAGAAAAACGAAATCGAAGCATCTAAGTGCTTTTAGAGAGGCTTCAACCTTAGCCTTATAGTTTGTTTCATAAGTGCCCGTTGCTCCAGGAACGTTTAAAACTTCCATCCCGACGAATTTAGCCAAGCCCTTGTAGAGGGTTCCACCAGCTATGCATGATGCTTTAAGCTTGTACCGCTCTTTAAATCCTTCGACTTTAGTGAGTATGCTTGCTCCTCTTGGAAGTACTACGTTAGCCGGAGGCAATCCCTGTTTAACTCTATCTCTATTAACCCAGTGATCCTTAAGAACCCTATAAGACTCTTCAACAATCTTATTGACTAAGTTGGCTGTTTTAAGTGCCTCTGGAGATGGGTCCAGTTGTTCACACTTTTTAACCCTTAAGCCTGTTTTACCTGGATCTGTATCTGAAACTTTCCAAGAAAGACCCTCCCCTCTCATAACGATTACTCCTCTGTGTTCAACGGCTTCCTTAAATACCAACTCCACCCCTGGAATTGAAATATCATTTAAAGCTTTTGCCAACTCACCTGTATGTTCACTTATCCTTCCAGCTCTCCTATCAATAACAACCATCCTATCGTCTACTGTAGCGAAATTAAACCTGAAAACTACATCTCCTTCTTTCAGCTCCAACCCTAAACCCAAGGCTTCAAAAACCCCTCTACCAGTATAGTACTTCCCAGGGTCATATCCGAATATTGCTAAATGCGCTGGTGCACTTCCCGGTCTAACGCCGGGGGCTACAGTATCCATAATGCCTTTAACACCAACAGACGACAACTTCTCAAGATTCGGCTTTTCAGCGGCCGCTAATGGAGTTTTATAGTTTAATTCCTTAATAGGCCTATCACCTAAGCCATCGCATACTATCAGCAGTATCCTCATGCTCCCAACACCTCTCCAATAATCGGGAATATGCGTACTTCAACTCGGCAGTCTTCGTCCACAGCGTACACAGAATTTTGCATCAGGTGGATTTTTAAATTCACAATATGGACATATCTTCTCCAATCCGGTACCTACAGGTGGAGGGGTTGGAACGGTCGGGGGTGTTACTAGAGTTGGAGGAGGACTTGGTTTCTCATACTGAGACTTTAAAAGTACGACATCACCGATGGCTTGAATATCAGCCCAAGGTATATTCAGTTCTCTACCGGCGCTGTCTACAGATATGGCTAATTCTACGCCCTCGGGAGTTAGGCTAAAAGAAAGATCTTTAACTGTGCCTATCACATAACCTCTCTTCTCAACTACCTGCTTACCGACGACTTCGCTCCGCTTAATGAAGACTTTACCTTCAGATTTCTCACCCAATTTACACACCACTTAACCATTCAGGGAACTTAACTAAAAACATTATGTAGTCTACTGAGATGAAGCATTGGAAAGTTGATAAATTTTCAAAGTGAAAAAGTTTAAAACCTAGAAAATACTAGTTTTCTACTGGCTGCGTATTTTGGGGTTAGCCTTGAGGGAGTTCAAGTACTGTTCTCCTGACTGCTCATTCTTTAGATGTGGTAAAAAAGCTTTGAAGACTGGTAAAGGGACTATGTGGTGCACCTACACAAACGACTACTGTGTAGGATACAAATGCAACTATGCAAGTTGCATCAGAAACAAACTGTTGAATGACGGTATCTGCGGCTTAACCGTAAAACGGAAATCTGAAGATTTAGAGATACCTGAAGAGCTGGATGTTCAAGTTAAAGTTAGAAGTAAAATAATGAAGAAGTTAGGCGAGAAAGAGATATTCTAAATTCCATCCCCCTATTTTTAAATTTAAACGAGTATGGAATTGAAGTTGCTAGGCTTACAGATTATTCTCAAGTCTGGTAGGCCATACATGAGTGTTGTTTTACCTGGTAATTCTATCTCTCGACCCAGTTTTTCAACGTAGGTTTTAAACGGATAGTCTTCACTTTCAACTTCAACTCTCCCCCCTATGAGGAGTTCTTCTCTTTTCCAAGCGTTAACTCTTATCCTTGCTTTTAGGTCAACTATGCCTTGAACGGGTTTCCTACGGGATACCAGTGTCTGTATGTCTCCATAAGCTGTCTTCGACGGAGTTACATCTATCGTAAACTGCTCTAAGTCTCTTTCGAAGAGAAACTCAGCCCCAGGCTTTTCTGAAGGTATTGGCCCGATTATGGCCGTTGAGACGGTTTCACCTCTAAGCTTATATTTAAGCCAGAGGTTCACTAAACCTCTTCCACTCATTTCCTCCGGTTTTAAACACCATTCTATTACGGAGAAATCTTCGTTTGAACCTTCCACACCGTCAACTTTAAAACAGACGCCCCACAGGAAGTTTGGATTCCCTATAAATTTAGGCTTTACGTAGTGCCATGATAATCTAACTCCACCTACGGATTCATTTACATACTCTGGTTGGCTCGGATAAAAGTCTTTAAAAGAACAGCCTTTAAACCCACCGATTTCAATGGTTATTTTATCCTCTGGTGAGAAGTTATGCGTTTCTGGTTGAGACGTGTGGATGGCAAGAGAAATAGATGACGGCTTAATCCCTTCTTGTGAAATATAAAATTCAACTGTTTTGAAGACTTTAAACATTTTCCACCTAGAATTTTAAGGTTACATCTGTTTATATAGGTTTGCCTATGATAAATTGCAAGTTATCCACGCTCTTCTTCAACTCGAAGAAGTATAAGAAAATTCTTTAGGAAGTTGGCATATGGTTAAAATGAGTAGTTTGTCTGAAGAGGCTATCGGGATAGTAGAGGGCGATATCTCAGTAACAAAGTTCAGGTTTAAAGCTTTAACTGAAGACGTCGGGATAAACGACTATGTTGAACTCCGGCATGAAGGAGAGAGTTACGTAGCATTGATCACCAACGTCCATAGGACTGTAGACAGCATCCTATGTGAATGTAGCCTCATAGGTTTAGGGCCCAGAAAACCTCTACCTGTTGGAACGATGGTTTACAAAGTTTCAGAGGAAAATCTTAGAAAAAGCCTGGGTTTAACAACAGATGAGAAGAAGGGTATATACATAGGGCGTTTGATAGGCTACGGTTGTAAAGTCTTTCTACCGATTAAAGGCATGGGTAGGATATTCATAGTCGGCAAGCCCGGCTCAGGAAAAAGCTACACTGTCGGTGTCATAGTTGAGGAGTTTCTTAAAAAGGGTATTCCAGTCGTTATAATAGACCCGCATGGTGAATACTCTAGTCTGAAGATTCCAAACCCTTCATCAAATCAAGAAGTCGAGTCCAAATCATATGTAAACCAAGTTTTAGAATTTGGAGATCCTCAGATAAATCCAGGTGTTGATGTTGGATTAGAGTCTCTAAGGGTTGCTGAACCTGAAGACCTAGTCGTACCTGGTCAGTGCACCATTATAAACCTAAGAGGAATAGTCGAAGAAGAACAGGTTGCATTAGTAAGCGAAGTTTTAGATAAGCTTTTTCAAGCATCCATAACTAGAAGGATTAAACCCTTCTATTGCTTTATGGATGAAGCCCACAGGTTTGCGGGTAAAGAGAAGAGGTCCACGACAGAGTTTGTTAAGAGGTTTGCACAAGAAGGACGGAAATTTGGGGCAAACTTAGTAGTTGTAACTCAGAGACCCCAGCTCCTAGATACTACTGTTAGAGGCCTTGTCGGTACTTGGATAATACACAGAGTGACAGATCCGAATGATATTAAAATAGTTTTAGAGAGTGGAGGGCTGGGGAAGAAATGGGAGGATATAATACAATGGCTTGATAAAGGTGAGGCCGTGGTCACTGGAGAAGTTGTTGAAAAAGTTCCAATACTTGTCAAAATAAGGGCTAGGGAAACCATGCATGGTGCCCCTGGCTTCAACCCACTTGATTTTGCTGAGCCAGAGTTGAAAGATAAGATTTCACAGCGTATTAGAGATACTAAGCGTAGGCTTGTAAGTAGGCAGAGGGATGAGCAGTACTGGGATACTCCTCCAGATATAACTCCAGACCTACCTCAAGGGTTTCTACCGATGAAAATAGATGTAAAGATGATCGTGGATAGACTTTCGAGTAAATGTCCATATCTATCTCTTGAACTCAACGATTACAGGCTCGAATTTAAGCCTGCACTTCAATATGAACTTCGAGCTCAAGTTAGTAGACGTGAGCCTAATGTAAATTTCCAGTCTGAGTTAGTCGGTTTTACGCCCTTGGCCGAGGGCTTCAATTTAGCACGTACAGATGCATATGGAGTGTCTTTCGACGAACTATCCTCCACTGTACTCTTAACCGAGCCTCCGTCTAAAGGTCGTTATGTTCAACCTGGTGTGGATTTATCTGAACGCGGATTTAAGAGGCTTCTCAGGGGTTTAAAGGTAAATACCTCTATGAGGCTTGCTCAAGTAGTCTACTATCACCCTGGCTTAGGCTACGCCTCTCAAACTTCAGATAAAAAGGCGTTCATCGAAGAGTGCCGTCGAGAGGCTAAGCGTCTAGTAGAGGAGAAGATTAAGCAGGAATTTGACAGTCTTCAGAAGGTTCTGGAGAACGTAAGAGAAGAGTATAAGCGTAAGAAAGAGATGCTGATGAAATATGTAGATGAATTGGAAGAACTCACAAAGAGCGTTAAACGACTTAAAAACGAACTTAGCGATGCCAGAAGGTCGAGTAGGCCGAATCGGAAAATTAGAATTATGGTTGAGACGAGGGAAGAGAAAATTGAAAAACTTCAGAAGAGAGTTGCCACATTGGAGGAGGAGCTTAAAGAGCTTAAAAAATATGAAGACGCTTTACTTCAAGATTGGAGCATTAAAATGAACTCAATAAAGGAGAAGTATTTGAATCTCGAAAAAACGGCTGTAAGAAGCTATGTCATACAGCCCACTTCTAAAGAGCTTGAAGTAGCCCTCCTTCAGCTTGTATGGGTTCCTACATTTAAGGCAATTTTTACAGTTTCCTCCGGTGACGTTAAGACAACTATGGTCTTATCTTGGAACGCTATCAACGGTAAAGGGTTTTATGGAGAATGCGTAGAATGCGGAAAAACCGCAGAGACGGCTGATGAGTTTCTACTGTGCGGAGTCTGTCTTAAACCGATATGTGACGAACATAAACACATATGCGAGAAATGTGGGAAACCTATATGTTCAGTTCACTCTTGGAAGTGTAGTGTTTGCAATAGAATACTATGCGATAGTGAGGGGAGATATACATGTGGTTTCTGTTCAAAGCCCGTCTGCGGAGAGTGCTCTAGAAAATGTGCAGAATGTGAAGCCTCTATTACGTATTGTCCAGTTGACATCGTTGAATGTCCTCATTGCAGTTTAAATCTGTGTAAAGAGCATTTTAAGGAACATTTAACATGGTGTGACGTATGCGGTGAAGAGCTATGTATTAAATCTTCCTCCCTTTGCTCAGTGTGTGGTAAAACTCTCTGTACTTCATGTATAGTGAAGTGTTCTAAATGTGGTAAGCCAGTTTGTCCAGACCATGCATGGACCTGCAATGTCTGTGGAAGAAACTTCTGCTCAAATGAAGAAAAGCATATTTGTGAAATCTGCGGTAAACCACTATGCGCTGATGATTTTGTTAAGTGTCAATCTTGCGGAGCCTCCGTGGGGCGTACTCGTATAATTAAATGTCCAAGTTGCGGTAGAGAAGTGTGTGAAAACTGTCTCGTCGTTAAAAGGAAGGGTTTATTTAGAAACATCGGTTGCAAATTATGTCTTGGTGATTAGACTTTTTGGAAGTTGTAAAAGAAGGAGACTATGTTCTTCTTTATTTAGATAGTAGGAGAGGCTTCCTAGTTGAAGTTGCGGATAGAGTTTTCCATACGCATAGAGGTTATTTAAAGCTTAAAGAGCTTGTAGGTCAACCTTACGGGTCACGTGTAAGAAGTAGTATGGGTGCTGAGTTTGTAGTATTAAAACCTACCCTGAGGGATTTCATCCTGAAAAAATTTAGAAGACCAACTCAAATAGTCTATCCTAAGGATGTGGGTTTAATTCTAACCTACGCTGGTATAGGACCTGGGTTTAGAATCGCAGAGGCAGGTGTTG
The DNA here is from genome assembly GCA_038870975.1 of Bathyarchaeia archaeon. GTDB lineage: Archaea > Thermoproteota > CALKCG01 > B24 > B24 > DTBU01. The sequence continues at coordinate 163,137 of JAVZJD010000002.1, forward strand.
GCTCTGGTGCTCTAACGGCTTTCCTTGCATACTACGTTAGACCAACCGGGAGGGTTTACGGCTATGAGATTAGGCCTGAATTCATTAAGATCGCTAAGAAAAACCTCTCATATACCGGTTTAATGGAGTACATAGAGCTTAAGCTTAAAGATGTTAGAGATGGGTTTGACGAGAGAGATTTAGACGCTGTAGTCTTAGACCTTCCAACACCTTGGGAGGTTATACCTAAAGCCTACGATGCTTTAAAAAACAGCGGCGTCCTCATAAGCTTCAGTCCAACTATAAACCAAGTAGAAAAAACTGTTGAGGCGGCTAAGGGTTACGGCTTCGTCTCTGTAGAGGCTGTTGAATGTTTAGAGCGGCGCTTCAAAGTTAAAGCTGGTGAAACAAGGCCTGAAACAGTTATGATAGGCCATACAGGCTACTTAGTTTTCACACGTAAATCGTTAAAATCGACCTAGTTTTTGATAGAAAGGTTAATAAATAATTAAGGTTATTTATTAATTAGCCTATTAGAGGTAGTAAACCTCATGTGGATTTCAAGATGGCTTGGCGAGTGCTACTCGAAACTTTATGCAAAGTTTGGAATTGATTTATTCACTTTAAAGGAGGCTAGAGAAGTTTTACCGTTTAGTGAGAATAAGATTTCCGTTGCCTTTAGTATGCTTCATTCTAAGAGGTTTTTATTGGTTTTTAGTCGGAAAAAGCCTAGAATGTATAGGCTTTTAGACCCCGAGAACATGGTTTTCCTAGCGTCTGGACTTGTTAAGAATTTTGACAGGATTTACCAGGAAGCATATCTAAAACTTATACTGAATTGCCTTCATGCCTCTCTAAAGCTTTTAGATTTAGAGAGTTTTGCCGTCTACGGCTCTGTAGCTAGGGGTAAGGCATCAAACACAAGCGACTTGGATATCCTTCTTATTTCAGATTCCCTCTACGGCAGTATAGCTTCTAGGATGAGGGAGATGTATAAAATTAATGAGTTGGTTCAGGATGAATTGAAATGGCTTAGAAGGCACGGCATATATGTAGGTTTAAGCTTCTATCCTTTGAGGAAGAGTGAAGCTGAGAAACTGCCGATTTTATTCTTAGATTTAACTGAGGATGCCGTGATACTCTATGATAGAAGAGGCTTCTTAGAAGGCCTACTTTTAGATTTAAAGGCTAAGCTTTTAAAGAGTGGAGCAAAGAGAGTACCCATCGATGGTAACCGTTGGTACTGGGATTTGAAGCCGGATTATAAACCTGGTGAATCCATTGAAATTGCTTAAAATTGCTAAGGCTTATCTTCGCCAGGCTAAGGCTAGATTGGAAGACGCAAAGGATGCTGTTGTGGATGGAAATTTCCCCTACGCTGTGAGATTGAGCCAAGAATGTGTAGAACTATGTCTTAAAGCAATTTTGAAAACTGTGGGCGTAGAGTACCCTAAGGTACATGATGTTTCAGACGTTTTACTTGAGATTAAAGATAGGTTTCCAGAGTGGTTTAAAGTCGAATTGGATTTTTTATGCTATTCGTCTAGGATCTTAACCATGAAAAGGGAGTTGTGCTTCTATGGAGGTGAAGAAGCGCTATTGTCGCCAGATGAAGTAGTAAATAGGGAGGATGCGGATGATGCTACATCTAGGGCTGAGCGTGTTTATACATTATGTGAAAAATTGATTAAAGAGGTTGAAAAGTATGAATCTTCACCATAGGGATTTTTACAGTTTATAACGATAGATTTTTAAAGCCACGCTTTTTCAGGTTCTTAACCGTCGGCTGGATTTTTCCGTTAGTGTAACTACCTCTACTCTTGTAGTTCAGATGATTCAATGTTGCTATATTGCGTGCGTCTTTTTAAGAGTAAAGGTGCTAAGGATGTGATTATATTGTTTACCATGATTATATTTGTTACAATTAGAGGATATATGGACGCTATTGCTATTTGACGCATTGTCAATTCATCGTAGACTATTAGACTCAATACAGCATTAGCCAAACCAGTTCCACACATAAACGTCATAAATGTTCTATACTCATAAAGAGTGCTTCCATATATGGATATGTCAACTACGAGTTTACGTATTAAGAGGTTTACCCCGAGGATTATACAAGCATATAAGACTCCCGTAATGTCTGGTATGTAAATTAACCCTAGAAATAGAAAGAACAGGGCTCTAACTAGAAATGTCAGTTCGGACTGGAATGATCGAAACTTCTCAATGTCCTCTATTAGGTCGTGCATATATTGCAAATTTAAGCGTTCTAAGAGCGCTCCAAAAGCTAAATCTAAAAATCGGAGCCCTTCTCCAGTTGGATTTAAGTACTGTAGTAACATTCCAAGTATAGCTCCGAAGGCTAAAGCCGATAAGGCTCCGCTTCCACCTAAAAATTCTACCCCAGTATAACACATGATTAGTGCCGCTAGTGTTAGCATGTAAGTATATTCCTGTCTTCTAACGATTTCCAGTATTTTGATCCAGATTATCCCAACGATTACTCCCAATATAATGCCAAGTATAAATTTCTCCACCAATTGTGAGAATATTATCTGAACGTCGAATGATCCAATCAGATATATTTTTAAGAATACTGTAACTAGGATTACGTTAAGTACGTCCGTAAGAGTTGATTCTAGGGACAGAACTGCTTTAACTTCCTCTGGTACGTTAAGTTTAGATATCAATGGTATCACTACTACTGAGCTTGTTCCAGCGGTCATAGGACCCAATATTAATGCTTCAATCCAACGGAGTCCTAGTGCAAAATGTCCAAAAAGCGTTGTAAAGAATGTTGCGGAAAGCACGTATGAGAATGCTAATATAGTCGATCTTACGCTCTGCGATAGAAGTTTGTAGATATTCATGTTTAAGCCTCCTTGGAAGAGGATTAACGCTAAAGTTAAAGCCATGAAAACTGGCATTACTGGTAGCAGGTTTTCCTTTGAAAATAGCCCTAGTATTGGTCCAAATATTAAACCGATGAGTATGAGGAATAGCGTATCTGGAAAACCCGTCTTTTTAAAGATAAGGTTAGCTAGAAAACCTACAGCTATTATCGTAACTGCTACTGTGAAAACCGTTATTACATCGGCCATATAATATTCCTCAAAATACTCTTAGGCAGAAATATCCTTCTAGCTAGCTATATATATTTTCCGATTACGCGCAACTCTTCCGCGCAAGTTTAACATTTTTCAAATACCGCCACCTTATGGAAGTGCTTTATAGCATCGTAAACCTCTTCTTCAACATCTAATCCTACGGCTGGAAGAAGGAAACTAGTATCAACAAGCACTCTAGTTGAAGCCGATGTACCTCTTCTGCTGTTCAACGCTTTCACGCTCTAAATCCTCAAGTGTAACCTTTACGATTTTCCTACAGTGAAGCGAAAGCCAAACAGCATCATATAGGGGCTCTATAACAATTCTACCCCCCTCAACCGTAATCTTCACCTTACACCCTCATTTATCTGAAGCTTCTCAGCAACGGCCTTCGGAATAACGAATGTACGTCTTCTACCAATCCTAGACGTAATAATCAGAGACACTATAATCGTCAGATAAATAGCTTATTCAGAGTTAATAAATATTTCTGTCAATGAATTATGAAAATGAATAACTATATTTATCTGTTTAATAAGGAATTAGCTGAATTAACAATTCTCAGCCAATGTTATCCATAAAAGCTAAAAACCTCTTAAGAAGACCAGCCGTTCATAGTTTCCAAACCACGATAGTGGAGTGGTTATAGGTCTCCGTACTGTAAGATTTAAAAGTTTCATCATCAGTAGTGTTGGTTGGTGGATTATGTCTAGGGGTGCTAAGATAGCTTTTATAGGTGCTGGTAGTGCAAGGTGGACCAGTAGGATTCTGATCGATCTATTTTTGAACGAGGATTTACGTAAGTCTGAGATATGGCTTATGGATATTGATGAGTATAGGCTTAGCATCATATCGACTCTTGCCAAGAGATACGTTGAGGAGTTGAAGCTTCCGGCGAGAATACATGCGACAAAAAATAGGGAGGAGTCGATTAAAGACGCGGATTTCGTAGTCTCGACGGCATTACCTAAGGGCTACCTATACTATGAGAGAATGAGAGATTTATCTGAGGAATGCGGTTACTATAGGGGGATAAATAGCGTAGAGTGGAATTACGTTGGAGACTACCATACTATATGGGGCTACTACCTATTCAAGCTCCACATGGATATAGCCAGGGATATAGAGGAACTGGCTCCAGATGCATGGTTCTTCATAGTTTCAAACCCAGTTCTCGAACTAACTACGATGATTGCTAGAGAGACTAAAGTTAAGGTGGTAGGCATATGCCACGGATTCCTAGGTTATAGAGCCGCCATAGATGCTCTAGCTATGCGTCTAGCGAGGGAAAAGCTGGGTAAGGATATAACCCCATATTATGCTGCTCGTAGAGTTGAATACTACACTGAAGCCGTGAAGCTTGTAGATCCAGCTGAAGTTGAGGTGGAAATGAAGGGTTTAAACCATGTCCTATGGTTAACTGGGTTCAAGTATAAAGGCGATGACGCGTACAAGTATTTGGATGATTGGATAAGGGAGGATTCCGAGGAGTACTGGGCTGTGTGGAGAGAGCATACCACAAGCCCATGGGATCTAGACTTATGCCCAGCAGCCATAGACATGTATAAAACCTACGGCTACCTACCCGTAGGGGACAGCGTCCGAGGTGGTACGTGGAAGTACCACTGGGATCTAAAGACTAAACAGTACTGGTATGGACCATATGGAGGGCCAGATTCGGAGATAGGCTGTGGTATAAGAATTTTAAACGTCAGGAGAACCGTCAAGGAGATGGCTAGAATAGCCTTCGATACTTCTAAGCCAGTATCGCAGTCTATACCGTTACAGCCGAGCGGTGAGGTCATAGCAACCCTTATAGATTCCATATATACGGATAAGCCAACCGATGTCTACTTGACACCGTTTTACGGCAAGCAAATACAAACCCCCTTATATGTGAACGTGATAAATAAGGGGAGGATACCAAACCTACCGGACGATGTAGCCGTCGAAATACCTGTGAAAGTAGATGGGAAAGGTATTCACCCGATACCTAATGGTAGCATCCCGAGTAGAATCTACAAGTACTCAATGTTGCCGAGGATAACTAGGGTTGAATGGGCGCTGGAGGCCAATTTGAAGGGTGGAAGAGACACTCTATTCCAATGGCTGATAGTCGATGTGAGAACTAAGAGCATGAAGCAGGTAGAAGATGTCATAGATGCGATACTTAGACTTCCAGATAATGAGGAGATGGCTAAACACTTCGGCTGAAACCTCTACTTCTCCTTCAAGATTCATCTTCGGTTTTATTGCCTGCGAAGAATCGAAACTACCTGAGCATATATTCTTCATATTGTTTAACGTATTCCACTGATCTCTTGACGTCTGCGAACAGCTTTCTAACGACTTCTATATCCTCCTTGGTTACTACGTTCCTCTTCTCGGATTTTGCTTTCTCAGCCGCTGGGGATAGAAGTTGAACGGCGTATCTAAGTGATGTTTCAACACCGATTTTTGTTAGATGGTTTAAGGCATCCTCCATGATATTCACATCTTCTTCTCTGGCTCTAATCTTTAGAATCTCCATTATCTCCTCCTCGGTGTAAAGTCTTGTATTTATGATGAGCAGTCTATCTAAGAGGTCTAGAGGCATACCGTGTGGAGCCTGTAGATCAGTCCCTCTGACAGTAGTAATGCCTCTATTCGTAGCGAATATGACTATTGGTGCGAGTTCAGATTCTAAAACTGTACTTAGAAAGCTGAAAGCCTCTATATCAAGCATTGATACATCGTCTAGGAAGAAGACGCCCGGTATTATCTCAGCAGTACCATCTTCAACTCTCTGCTTAACGTATTCATCAACCCTCCTACGGATCTCGGGGTCTATCTCCTTAACCTCGCCTCCACCAAAAAGCAGTGAGAAGAACCCCCCTCTGGCTTGAGCCTGCATCTGGTCTAAATCGTGAAGTGTTACGACGTAGACGAACTCCTTCTCCTTCTCAACTGGACCTGAAGGTCTAGGTACTGGTTTTTCATCATAACCGGCAATCTCATACTTCTCAGCTACTTCTTCACTTCTACCGACTCGTATAACTTTACCAGTCTCAGCGTCTATTTGTACAACATCTCCAATTCTTATACCCTGATTAAGCATAGCTACCACTATGGAACTGCCTACGTTGAAACTTCTACTCTCACTCTTGGTGGTTAAAGTTATCCTAGCGGACTCTGGAACCTGCTGGTAGGGATTATAGGCATGCTTAGCTGTTCTAATGTCAAACTGGGTAAGTTCGCCTTCATACACCTTTCTAGTCTCGTGAAGTCTAACACCTATAGCCTTTCTAACGGCCTGCATTAGAACCTCAGTCTTCTTTAACTCACTAGAGTATATTTCAGAACCGCTTAAAGTTATGAAAGGTACATCCCTACCCAGTTCTCTGGCAATGGCGATAGCGATGGCTGTCTTACCAGTCCCAGGGGGACCAGCCAGCAATACGGCTCTACCAGCCATCTTACCAGCCTTTATCATCCTTACAATTATACCCGCAGCCTCCCTCGCCTCAGTTTGACCAACCATACCATCCGCTGCAAGTTTAGCCTTTAAATTTTCATCGAGACCCAACCCTTTGATATGACTATGAGCGCCCACTCTTGCAAAACCCCTAGGAGAGATAGGTGTTATAGAAGACATGGTCAGGAAAAATATCCATAGAATACGGAGATATAATTTTTACTGTAGAGTATTCGTACACTTAAGTCCATTAAAATGGTAGCAGGGAAAAATTAGAATCAGGTACATAGCCCTAGTCTACTACGTGCCTCCAGTATGAACTCTGCAACCTCCCATACGGGTGCAACCCATATCTTATCTTCATTATCCTTTAGAAATTTTAAGAAACCAGTTAAATCATAGTCTGAAACCGGTAGATGTCCCTCATTAACACCGTGAAACGTATATATAGCCCATCCCCCTCCAAAGGAGGCTCTAATGGTTAATCCTATCATCTCCTCAAAACTCATCCTATGGACAGACCAAGACCAAAGCTCATGTAAATCACACGCTAGAGGTGAATTAGAGTAGCCGAGCTCCCCCCATCCTCTAGCTGCTAGGAAAATCTCTGCAACGATGGGTACGTAACTCCTCTTAGAGACTCCTCTTCCGACAGTTGTTTCAAAGCATGGATATGCAAACGTTCTACTACCGTTAGGTACGACTTCTTTAATCCTTCTATGAGCCTCCATTATATCCGCTCTTATGTCCTCAAGAGACATTTTTTCCAAGCATTTAGCGGCTGTCCTTGCAAACTGGAAGTTGCAAGAGCATGGATGTGTGAGAGTATGATTACCTATCTCGTGGCCTCGGTCGGCAACCTCTCTCCAAGGCTTAAGCCATTCTTTATAGTCTCCAGTGGGATTTATGTAAAACGTGGCTTTAAAGCCGAATTTATCGAGAAGTGGTATGGCTAGATTTAACTGAGAATGTAAGCCGTCATCAAACGTAAGTGAAACAGCTACCTTCTTCCCGTTAGGCCAATTGAAAGGCTCAGCCATATAGTTCAACCTCCGACCTTACAGTATTCTGTGAACAACTTGTTTAAACTCTCTGAATCGATAACACCTAAGTGAACCAACACCCTATACTTAAACCTCAGATAATCGCCTTTCCCAACTGTCAAGGAGCCATCTAAGGACTTATCTTCTTCAAAATAGGATATGCCGAATGGGTTTGCCGTAAACAACCCGTAAGCTCTAACGTGCCAATACGTCGGATGTCTTAAATTACTAGGATGGTCAAAAACAGTTATGCCTACGGTTTTACCGTATACGGAGCCCGTGTAATCGCACCATTCAGACCTCTTACCCCAGCATTCTTCCTCTCCAACACCTCCCCTAGAGTTTCGTATAGTTCCTCCAGTAATTCCTCTCATAGATGGAGCGACTCTTAGAGAGATTATTCCCCCCTCTTTCGTATCTCCTAACTTAACATCGCCGTAACTCGCCTTCAAGTCGACTTCTACATCTACAATCCTTAAGCCATTTGTAGTCTTCCTAAATGTAAACCTTCTAAAGACATCTACAACTGGGCTTCCAGTTTTAGCGATCCAAACTTCATCTGATTTAACAACCCCGTGATTCTCCGAATCCTCAATCGAAACCGCCTTAACGACCTGTCTACCGCTTTCGGAGGTTTCAGTCCAAAAGTCTATACTATTGATGTCTCCATGCGCTGTCCACATAGACCTATGATGTACATGGTCTTCAGGCCCATCCTCGGTTACACATAAACCGCCAGGTGCATTCAATGGGTAGAAGTAGGGTTTAAACTGTTTACGGTTATTGAAAAGATACTTGGACACTAGTTCACCATTTTCATATACTTCGACAACATTCTCAATCTTCCTCAACTCAAAAGTCATAATAACCCCGTCAACTAAACTCTGGAAAGCCTCTTAAGAATTTCTAAACTCTGAAGGGTTGAAATATATTGTAAATGTTTAACATTGGTGTAATATTCAATATTTACACGTTGAGAATTCAACTTTAAGTATTAATCGTATTTACTTCGTCCTTATATTAGTGGTCTTTGAAGATACTATAGACTAATTGCTGTTAACGTTTATACGGTAAAGCTCAAATAGAAGTTTAGCGCAAGCCTCGTAGTGTTTTCTAGCTTTTTCATAGGCTATTGGTGCATAGTCTTTAAAGTAATCTGCATCTAACCCCTTTTCATATCCATACCCAGCTAATCCTCTTAACTCTGCAAGCTCAGAGATATTAGTGGCAAGCTCATCTATTATTGAGAGAAACCACGTTGGGACATCCTCTACTTTGGAAATTCGCTTAAAGACTGCGCTTACATCGTGCTCTCTCGGGTATTCTATTCCAAGAGCTATTAAAACGGCTTTAGATACCTGTTCAACAGCCATTTGTGAAGAGTAAACTACGTCATCCCATCTTTCATCCTCTAAAGCTCTAGATGCGCCTTTTAACCATCTCTTGCCCCTTTTTAAAGCGGACGTAGCAAGGTCTATATTCGTAAGCCTATTCAAGCGCTATCACTTCTCCAGCTTTCAAATCCTTTAAAACCCAGTAGAATTTACGATTTGGTAGTGTAATCCTTACTGAACCCATATCCTCCAACTTCTTCCTCAGAGATTGAAGTAGTCCAGTTAAAAAATTGTCTTTATCGTAGAGGATTATTCCATCGATTACCGCGTCTAGGTATATTCTGTTAAACCTCTTAGCCTCTTTCAGGCTTAATGGAAAGTTTTGAATTATCGGCCAATAGCCAGCTCGTAATGCTTCTTGATACTCTAAACTTTCTTCGAGTTTTTCTTTCGCCTTCCTAAGCTCTCTAATTCTCTCCCAAACAGGCTCGCCATCCCAACCATCAGCTATCACAAGCATATCTATATCGCTGTTCATATCCCAATCCCCTCTTGCTATGGAACCGAAAAGCATGATGCTTACCAGTCTTTCCTTTAAAAGGTCGTTCAGTATCTCACAGTACCTTTTAATCAAGGGTGCGAAGTACATGTGTGGAATCTTCTCCACGTTCTCCACTTTAAACTCCGACGAATACAGAGTTTTGTTCAACTCTTCTAGAATCCTACACGTTTCAAGGCCTTTTTGAGTCAACCTGTACCCTAGATTAATGTTTTCCACCAATTTAAGACGTTCAAGTTTCCTCAACTTGAATGAAAGAGTTCTAGGGTTTTTAATGACAGATTTAAGATCTTTGAATCTAGCCGTTCTCTTTACCTTCAGATAAAGCAAAATCTTGAAAGAAGCTTCATCGAACATTCTAAATCTTAGATATAATTAAATACATTTAAAGTTTACTTATTTATACTACAATCTAGTTTAATTCAGAATCCTAGTTCTTAAGCGATTTTCCACTTATGACATTCATCAAGGCTCTAAACGTACATCTGTGATGATTTTTTTCTGATAGATAACTACTATAGTTTTTAAGCACCTATTATAAACCCTCTGATAGGGATGAGCAGAGCAGTATTAATAGGTATACTATTGGAGATGAGGGTTTTACTGAGTGAACCTGAGGTTGAAGAACTATATCGTGAACTCCTCACCTACTTTGGGCTTGTAGGCGCATTATATGAGTGTCAAGCCCTTGAATATGCGTGGAAAGACCCATACAATAGACGTGAGATAGAAGGATTCATAAAAGAATGGCTTAGAAGGAGGCGGAGGCGGGAAGAAGCAATAGCTGGGGTCGTATAGGTCGTAGAGATTTGACTAGGCTACTCACATGTATACAAGTACTCTTTCGAGCTCTCGAAAAATTTTCTAAGAGTTTCTAGGCTTTTTCTAGCCACGTACTCAGGACTATCTTCATCCCTTAAAACTTCAACTGAAACATACCTGCAGTATCCTACTTGCTTCAGAGCATCTGCAACCTCCCCATAATTTACAGAGCCGAAGCCAGGCCCTCCCTTATTATCGTCGTTTGCATGAAAATGCTTTAAATGTCTCGCACCGAGAAGTATCTGTTCTCTAATAGGTCTACTGGTTCCACTCATGAAGTAGACGTCGAGGATGAGTTTGAAATTCGGCTTAGCCAATTCATCTATAAGCTTTAAAGCCTCTTCAACGGTTGTTATGAAATTCGTAAGTTCGCTTCTAAGAGGTTCAATGCATAGGGTTACATCGTAATCTGCTAGATATTCTACGCACTCTTTAAACGCTTCAACAGTCCATTCCCACGCTTCTTCATACGTTACATTTGGTAGAATCGTCCTTTGCCTAGGTGAGCCGAAGACCAAGACTTCCCCACCTAAGTCTCGACAGAAAACTCCAAGATGCTTCAAGTATTCGACAGTCTTCCGCCTCACATCTGGATTTGGATGATTTATGTGAAGCCCCTCAGGTTTAACTAGAAGCCAATGAAGCCCGGCTATCTTCAAACCATGTTGAGTTGCGAGTCTTCTAATAGCTTCACGCTTAGATGGGGAGACCTCTCTAACATCATCGGTAATGGTGAAAGGCGCCAGTTCAACGGCGTGGTAACCCAGTTTACTAACGAAATTGAAAACCTCTGAGAGGCTCCAACCTTTAAAAAGTTCATTGCAAATTGAAAACTTCACCAATAATAACCACCCAGTAATAGAGGTTAAAAAGAAGAAGGTAAAGCGTCTTCTATCTACATCTGTAGGATTATGTCTAAAGCCGTTTTACAGTCTATGGCGGCTTTCAACGGGTCTCCCGGGTATGGTGAAACCTCCACGTTTAAAAAGTAGTCGTAGCCTATTTCTCTTAAAGCTTTCATAACGTTTTTCCATGGGACATTTCCCTCTAAGAGTGGTACAAACCTCCTCTCATTCAGTAGGAAGTCTTTAACGTGGATGCATACTATATAACTGCCCAGTGTTTTAATCCAGTGGGTTGGATGCCCTAGAAACAGAATATTTCCAACGTCGAAGTACATTTTAACATATTCATGAGCTATCTCATCGAGAAACCTCTTAAATTCTAAAGGACTATATAGAAACCTATTCCAGACGTTTTCAACACCTATGTAAACTCCAAAATCCTCCGCCGATGGAGCTGCTTCAAGTATAGACTTTTTAGATAGATTCCAAGCCTCTTCATACGGGACCTCAGGCATTGTGAAAGCTGGTACAACTAGTAAGCACTTAGCGTTGAATTTGTTGGCCAGCTCGCAACCTTTCCTTATTAGTTCAACACCCTTCCGTCTTACAGATTCATCTGGACTTGCAAGGTTATATTTCCAGAATAAACCAGTACATATACTTGGAATTTTAAGCCCTAGACTATCAGCCTCCTCTTTCACGCGTTTAACCTCGGCGTAGGTTATTTTAAAGACGTTTAATTCACCCTGCTCATCCATGTTTAATTCAACGCCCTCATAGCCTATTTTAGCGGATTCTGTTAAAACTCTACTGATCGTAAAACCTTCAGGGTAAATCCACGCATTTACACCTCTTTTCAAAGACAACACCAGCAACTATAGAGCTGTAAACTCTATTAAATACTTAGTATATTTAATGGCTATTCTTTACGGTTTTCCCTAACAACAGCTTCAGCCCACCTTCCGTATTTTATCCATACCATCGAGACAACTCCTCCTACGATATTGCTCAGCGATATGGCTAACCATGCTCCGAAAGAGCCCATTCCTAGGTTGAAGGCTAGAAAGTAGCCTAAACCGATTCTTATCCCCCAGAGCCTCAACATCCCAACAACCGTCGGGAAAACAGTATGTCCCGAGCCTCTTCCAGTAGCCATCGCAACTATGAATATTCCGAAGAATGGAAGTGTGAGCACTAGAGTTTGGAGGAAAAGGTCTGTTTCAGTTATTATACACGGGTCGTCTGCGAAAACGTCGGCTAGACTCCTCCTTAATGGGTAAACTACACACGCCCCTATTGCAGTAAGGGCGGCTATTAGAAGGGCAGACTTATAGGCGACTTCTTTAGCTCTTTCAACGTTTTCCGCTCCAAGATTCTGTCCAACCATTATACCAGTAGCTCCGCTCAATCCCCATAGGGCTGCATCCACTATATCCATTATTGTAAACCCTATAGCATAGGCGGTAGCTGCAACTATGCCTAGAAGGTTTACGATTCTCAATTGAAGGAGGAAGGCGAGGCTATTCATCAAGCCTAGTGCCAAAATGGGTAAGCCTATCCGTAAGACTAGATAGATCCATTTAATGTCAACATCTCTGGTAAAACCTACTTTAAGATCCGGGTATTCTCTCCGAGTGATACAGGCTAACGTCGTCGTCGATATTATCTTACCTATTACGTCTGTTAGAGAAGCTCCAATAACGCCTAACCTTGGAAAAGGTCCTAATCCTAAAACTAGTAGAGGGTCTAAAGCCGTGTTTACGCAAATGGCTATAGAATTTACTATGGCAGGCCTCCTAGTATCTCCGAGGCTCTGTAAAAGCGTTGTATAGGTTAAAGCCGTATAGTTGAAGAATATGTCGAAGGCTATTACACCTGAATACTTCATCACATCTTCAAGTATCTCTGGAGGAGTAGAGATCATCTGCGTAAAAATAAATCCTCTAACGGTTAGAAGCGTGACGCTTAAAGCCATCCCGGAGAAGAATGCTAGAGTGAAGAATCTTGACGCTGAAACACTGGCATCCCTATAGTTTTTAGCTCCAATGTATTGGGAGACTATGCTTAAACATGCGGCTGTTAAAGCATTAATTAGAGCTTGAAACAGCATAATAACAGGCCACGCTTGTCTGGGTACTGCAACAGTGATCTCACTGTAGAGGCTTAACCAGTAGGCGTCAGCTACATTATACGCAACTACTATAAGCTGGTTTAAAAGAGGGGGTGCTCCAAGCCAAAGTAGTGTACGAATGATAGGCCCGTTAACAATTTTATCCCTATACTTGCCTATCTTATAAGTCTCCTGTGTATCGCTAGCTTCATCGGACATAGGCTATCTTTACTTAAACTAGCTTTATAAAAAACTATTGTTGCAGTCTTGAAATTAAACGATGAAAATGCTTTATGTTGAAAGGCGAGGACTTTATAAGGCGTTACACGTAATACTATTCTCGAAGTATTGGTACGTATCGTTGTTTCAAAGCATGGCAGAGTGTATGATAATGAATTAGTTGAGATTCTAAGCATCATGCAGGAATGCTACGGTCGGCTTACGCCTCACGATGTTTCCCTTGTAGAGCTGCATATATTCGAGCGTTCATCATCCATAGAGGCGTTCCTTAAGATAGAAAGTGACGAACTCGGCGTTACGATTACGCCGTTCACTGAATCGTTCTTTGCTATGCATGATGCGTGGAGGGGAATACCTAGGATCGCGATCTGCCTTGAGAAAATTAGAACACTACCAAGACCCGTTAGAATTGGAGGAATACGTCATGAAGTGGCTCACACGGTTTTACATGGAGGCTTAGAGTACTATGTGATTCCGACGCCGCCCGCCCTCTTGGAAATAGCCGACCAGTTTAATCTTTCCTCCGAATACACTAGGAATCTACTCTACTTGGTGTCAATCGCTGTGAAAGACTATGAAGTAACACGTCTCCTCTACAACCGGGGGTATGTTGAAGACCAAGTAGAATACGTAAAATTCCTACTGAAGGCTTCAGAAGAAGATGTGACTTCTTGGGGGCTTTCTAGGGGGAAGCCGTTGCTCGAAATCCTATGCTTAATATCGAGTTTGAAAACCGTGGGATGTGCCGCTCCTCTTTTAAACGATGTAAGATTCTGTAAGGAGATAAGGCAACTATTGGTGGAGAGTCTAAGCTACCTCCCTATAGAACTATCGGCTACGGTCTTGAAATTCGCTGAGGAGGAGTTTCCAAAACTAGGTATGGATACGTTTGAAAACATCAACAGCATAATATGTAGATGCAACCTTATCTTTGAGGCTGTCTTCCATAAATGAGGTTGGAAAAAATGGGGAGAAGTATTTTGCCAATGAAAAGGCTTTTCATTCCATTAATTCATCAACTTCTTCTCTACCCTTCTCCAACTCTTCTACCTGCTCTTTATCCTTTCTCAACAGTAGAGTTTGAAATTCTCCGAAGTGCGTCTTCTCCTCTCTGGCTATGTCAAGGAGGATTCTTCTGAGGCCCTCATCTTCAGCTACGGCGGCTAACTGCTCGTATAGGTTTATTGCATCCAACTCGGCTATCATTCCAATTCGCAGTATCTCCCTGTCCAGCTCCTCCCTCTTCAACCTTTTAAGATCTACAGGTATTTGAGATAACATATTTAACATCCCCAAACTTTATAATACCAGTAGACGTCTTAATTGTTTTTGTTAAATGGCGGAATACGCATCATTGAGCAAATGCGGTTCTACGTCGAGAATTTTAAGACAATGGAGGATATGAGGAAGAATCCACCCACTGCTATGAACATGTGTGTGAATCCCATTGTCTGAGCGATATAAGGGCCTGTGAATGAGCCGAGTACATTACCTACACCTACTAATGTATTGAATAAGCCAACTTTACCCTCAGACACAAGCGCCATAGATGTTGAAAGCGTATAGACGTAGAATACTGCATATGCAAATCCCATTACCATGAGTATTGATGCTATAATCGCTGTATTATACGATGGGGCATTTACCGCCATTACAATCAGGAGTGTAAGAATGCCTCGAAGAGCAGCAATCTCCCACATTCTACTCTTCTCAATCGACCATTGTGGCACAGCCATCGTTGTTAAGTATCCTAACACGCCTCCGAGCGAATTCAAAGCGAGTATTGCAAAAACACCCCCTGTAAGGATGGGTAGGTTCATTAGAAATACTGGAAGCGGCGTGAAAAGCATGCTTGTAGCAAAAATGAATAAAGTCAAACCTACACAGAAACCATAGATATTCTCTCTTCCAACTCTCCCGTCTATCCCTACACCGGAGAACAATCCAGATAAAACAGTTAAACCTTTACATGCTAAGTCAACGGTTTTCTCAATCCGCACTAGTTTTCTTTCTATCGACAGAGGCGGGTCACTTACGAAGAATATGGATGAAGCAAACGCGGTTAAATGCAGTAGGCTACAAACCAATAGGATTGTTTCCGCGTTAAAGTTGTAAATCGAGGTTAGAAATCCTAAAAGTAGGCCTACGAGCCATCCGATTTCGGTGAAACCTTCGTAGAACGCGAAGGCTCGAATCCAATAATCATGCTCATATGTTTCAGATATTATAACGTTTTTCGAGGGTTCATGAGCCATGTGGAAAACCGATAATAATGCATAGAGTAACGTCAGTAGCATTATACTCCTTACAAACATGAAGAGGTATAGAATAACTGCTATGGATGCAAACGACAGGAGAATACTCCACTTATACCGTTTTAATCTATCGCATAAATAACCCCAGAAGAATGAGGATACAATGGCTGATAGAAGTGCGAACATAGATATTAAACCGACGTCTATTAATGAGCCACCTATAAGGATGATGTAAAGTGGGAAGAAAACTGAGAGGAATCCAAAGACAGCCTCGTGTAGGAAGAAGCCGAGATACTCTAACATACCCCCAGCGCTCAGAGCGCTGCTCTTAAAAAAGATTTTTAACTTTTCTAAGTTATCGTAGATAAAAACAGAAAAAAGTGGTTTAAGCTTTAAACTATTAAACTCGTATATCTTTTTAAGACCACTATGGCTTTAAAGTTGAGATTTGTAGTCCATGAGCATAATGCGAAAAGGGCGGGGTTGCACTACGACCTTAGGCTTGAATCGAACGGTGTCCTTAAAGACTGGGCTTTTAGGAAAGCGCCGCCGGAGAGTGTAGGGGTTAAAAGATTTGGTATTTCTCAAGAAGACCACGACTTATCATGGTTAGACTTTGAGGGGGAGATTAAGGAGGGCTATGGTGCTGGAGTGATGAAAATATGGGATCGGGGATTTTACGAAGTGATTAAGAAGACGGATAAAGTTATTGTTTTAAAGTTTTATGGAAATAGACTTAAAGGAGAGTATATGCTCATACCTTTTAAAAACGGCTGGCTGTTCTTCAAATCAAGCCCCCTATAAACTAGATAGTTAGAGTTTTAATCGATTATAGAGACTGAGAAACCTTAACGAAACATCTAAAGCTTCAGTAATCTTCTTCAACATATCTGTTGTGGGTTTAAAGGCGTTATCCAGTTAAAACATACAATAGTATCATAACGTCTAAGAGTTTATTACTGTCTTATCTGAAGTGTATGCAATCTTTATTAAAAGGGAGTATGTATTTCAAATTCGTGGGTCACGTAGAGGTTGATGTTAGAATCGGAGACTTAGATGGTAAGAAGTTTAAGGAAGTGAAGGCATTAGTAGATACGGGAGCCACGTTTACGGTTTTACCGGAAAATGTAGCTAGAGAGCTTAACCTTCCGCTAATGGGTGAGAAAGTAAGGGTTTCCACGGCAAAAGGCTATGATGAACTCGAATTAACACATGCCCTCATAGAGATCGACGGTAAAAGGAGGATAGTGCCAGTATTGGTGAGTAGACATATTGAAAGGACTTTGTTGGGAGTCATAACGCTTGAAGCTATGCAACTACGAGTCAACCCGATCACTGAAAAACTGGAGGAATACACCGCCCTCCTCTATTAAATTCTGGAGAGAGGTCCGGGCGGGATTTGAACCCGCGACCCCCAGCTTACCAAGCTGGTGCCCTAACCAGGCTGAGCCACCGGACCTCATATTTCTGATTTTTAAACGTCTTATTTAGATTTTCTGGTCTTGTTTAATTCTCCAGATTACGCTTGTCGTCTTAAGTGGATGGTTTTCTCGAATTAAAAAGTGGAAGGATTGTTTTAAGTTACTTTAGAGCCTGGTGGTGCTGGCCCGTCGACGGTAAGCCAGATTGGCTTCCCACCTACGTCGGCTGCGAGGAGCATGCCTTTTGAAACTACGCCTGCTATTTCTTTAGGCTGGAGGTTGGCTAAAAGTATGAAGAGTTTATCTTTAAAGTAGTCAGGTCCGTATATGTCTGCTCCTCCAACAACTACGGTACGTTGCTCTCCGCCGACGTCGACAATAGCCTTAAGGATTTTACTCCTACCTGGAATCCTTTCGGCAGATATTACTCTGCATACTCTTATGTCAAGCTTTTTAAATTCTTCAATTGAAACTTCACCCGTCAAGTAAACACCTCAACTGAAGAGTGGCATAAGGTTGTGTTTAAATGTTTACCTCTAGCTAAGCTTTAAATCGTAAAGTTCTACGGGGTTTTCGTAGAACCACATACGAGCAATCTCTAAAGCTTCAGAACGCTTCATAAGCCCCCTCGAAATTCTACGCGCTAAAACCTCGGCTATATCCTCCTTAGCCATAACGAGATGTCCGTAAATCTTCTCAACGGGGATTGAATAATCTCCACCGAAACCTATTATCTTGGTGATTGGCATAAGGTCGATCCATTCGTCTAAGGCTGAGCGTGTCATTTCTTGGCTTATTACGTGGCACCAGCATAAGTTAAGCCAAACGTTTGGGAAGGTCTTACCTATAACTCCCAACTCTCTAACCCAGGGAATACCCGCGTGGTATAGGTCGAATTTCGCATCTCTATGTCTTCTAAGCATGGGAATCATGTGCATGGGGTTTGTTGTTGAGAAGTCTTCCCAGTTGCCAGCTAGTATGCCTGTGTGGACTGAAATCACCATATCAAGCTCTGAGGCTATTTTCACGGCTTCATCGACTAAGAAGTCGTTGAGAAGCTTAGGGTTGTCCAGTTCATCCTTAAGGAGCATTTTAAAAGCATTATCAGCCTTCTCCTTTGAAACGTCAAATGTTTCACGGGCTAGGAATTTAAGTCCTACAACGCCTTCACGTTTCCACATCTCCATCTTAGACCTGACATGGGAGAGATAATCTTCAAGGGAGGAAACGTCTACGTTGGGTTTTAAGCCTCTAGCCTCTAGGTCGTGGGTATTCGATAAGTCTGTTATAAGCCTCATCGGTAGAATGGGGATTAAAAGGTCTCTATCTTCTTCTGGTATTCTTCCTATTTGGGTTAGAACAGCCTTTATACGGCACTTCTCCCTTAAAATCTTCCTATAGAGCCCAGGCTTATTGGCCTCCTTTATACGCTTGGAGACTTCTAGGTAGTTTTCATCCGTTAAATCCTCTACACCGTAGAACTCTTTAAGCGCTATACGGGCGGCTCTAAAGTAGCTAGTATGTTTAGAGGCATTGTAGTAGGGTTTGAAAATCCTCCACCGCTCCTCCAAAGGGAGTGAGGGATTTAAAACTCTGTTGAAGTCTCCGAAGTTTGTCAGAAGGTCTTCAGGTAGACCAGCCGTTACAAGGTCTGTAAGAGTGTAGTGGGAGAATAGTGTGAAAACATCGACATCCCTAGAAGTCCTGTACTTCTCAGGGGGTAGATGCTCATGAGCATCTACTATTTGAAAGTCTTTAAACTCGTTTAAAAGCCAAAAGTAGACCTCCCGAAGAGACATGAAAGTTAAGTAGACGCTTGAAGAATAAATGTCTTATCGATCAAACTCCGATAAACCTAAGAAAGGTTTTAAAGAGAGACAAACATGGCTAGAAATAGTGGGCCCGTAGCGCAGAGCCTCGTTTACGCATGTAAACGGGGTGCGCAACTAGGATAGCGCGGCAGCCTCCTAAGCTGTCGGTCGTGGGTTCGAATCCCACCGGGCCCGTTTTCAGTAAAGATTGTATACCAATCAAGTCAAGGCTATTTTGATATCAACCACTATACTACATTACACGTTAGACCCATAGTAAATCTTAAATGGCTATTATATCAGAAAACCTACAAATTGGGATTATGACTCCATTTTATATTGCTTTAACCTTGGTGTTTGCCGTATTCCATCATTTCTGGACATGTAAACTTAGACATCGCTTAGCAGAGTATATCGTAGGCTATATACCAAGGCTTAGTATAGAGTGGGGTTATCATGTTCAAAACTGGTTTGTCAGGGTTCTCCTACCATTAGCTATAGTTTTAAGTCGAGGAGGAGACCCTGAAGTTTTAGGGTTTAAACTGCCGTATTTAACAGTAGAAGTATTCAGCATGGTCCTCCTACTAACAGTAGCTCTTTTTCTTATAACCACTATAATCGTATGGTTCGCGATTTCTATATCAAAGGATCCAACCGTGATAGAAACTGTAAAAAACTGGCCTAAAAAGCCTAGCTTGAAGAAAAGTTTAGCTGGAATACTGCTCTGGACGTTTCCTGAGGAATGCTTCCTAAGGGGGTATTTGATTTCCCAATTTATGGAATTTAATTCAACTATAGCCATTTTAATTTCTACATTTTTCACATCTATCCTTCATAAATCTCGTGGGAAATTCTGGATAACGCTATCCATATTCACAGGTCTTATCTTCGGCTTGACGTACATTTGGACTTATAGTCTACTACCTCCACTCATAGTCCACTCAATTTGTAACGAAATATTTCCATTAATTTTAACGTCATGGACTAAGAAGCTCTCTCAGGAAACGTAGTTTCTTTTCAAGAGTTTCATACTACGAGGCTTACCCTGAATAAAAATGCCTTTTCCATTAAAAAGAGGGATTTCGGAAAGGTATCAACTTCCCCTATAATATAGGTGTTAGTTTGGCGATTGGGTAGGCTTTCGATGCATCGTATTCTACTGCGTAGAGGCCTATTCTAGGTTTAACGCAGTAGAATAGTAGGCAACCGTGTTCTCTTGTTAAACGAGCATAAATGTCAGATATCGCGCTTAGCTTGACAGCAAGACTTCTATAACCAGCCTTAACTAATATTACGAGACCCGCTTGGTTAAACCTAACTGTTGAAGCAACAAGGTTTAGGATTTCTTCACACTGTTTTTCACCGTAAAGAGTTATCAGACTGTCAGTGCCAACTACTAAAATGGGTGGTTGATTTATTTTAAACATAAGTCCATATGCAGCATCCATAACAATATTCATATCCTTCCTCCAATCTTTAGCTTTAACGGAGATGAAATTTAGTGGAATGTTTGAAGCTTCATATTCCTCCCTTAAAACAACCGTCAGGTACTGCTTCGCTGCATCATCCATGCCGTAAACTTCGCAAGTCCTATAGATGTCTAAAGGAGTAACCCCCATAGAGGGTATTATAAACGCTCCCCTGCCTTGAGATATGAAGTTGGCTACCATAGGGGCCACCAGTAGATGATACATCTCTGTAGAAACTTTTTCGTCGATTTCCAGTAGCATGATAAAGCCTCTGGGCAATCCCCCTTCTAACAGATCATCGAAGGACTTTGAGCCTGTTGAGTATTTGCTCGGTGGGTCTGGGGTCGGCTGGAAACACTGCTTTTTTACTATAGGTTTAGATGTAAATGGTGGGAAGGCTTTAAACCCACCTTCAAGTGTAAAGATTAGTTTAGTCTCCTTAAGTTTAACTCCCCTCATCTTCGGTATTTCCAATTCTCTCAAACGGTAGCCTTCAAACTCACTAGTCCTAAGTACCAAAACGCCATCTGCTATAAACTCTTCAACTCCAAAGCCGATCCTCTGTTCTCCATATGGAACTTCTTCTATTAGAATCGTTGTACAGCCCATCCTACGGATAACTCTACTCAGCACTCTGTTTGTAACCATTCTAACTTCATCCAAGTCTTTAAAGGACTGTGCAAGTGCTGTGAAAGAATCTATAACGAGGCGTTTAGCTTTAACCATATCCACAGCCTCAATGATCTCATTTATGATAACATGAGCAGCAGGCTCCTTGAGGACAAGCATATTTGAAAGCTTCTCTTTGGCGGCTAGGAAGTCTAGGAAGTTGAACTTCCCCTCTCTTTCAAGCTTTTCAAAGTCGAATCCGTATATTTTCATGGTCTTAAAGAACACTTCCTTACTCTCAGCAGAGCTGAAGTATACGCCGCTTTCGTTATACTCGACTGCACCATGATAGAGGAACTTGGCGGATAAAATAGTCTTACCTGTACCTGGATTACCGGCGAGAATAATCAGACTACCTTTAGGAAAACCGCCTAGAGTATAATCCAGTCCATCCACACCCGTAGAGATAAACTGTTCACCTAGTCTTTCAGTTTCCATTGGTTTGAATAATCGCTATGCCTTAAGTATATTATTTTTTAAACTGGGAAGGTAAACTTTTGAAGCTTAGAACGTTAATTTTGACCAATTTAATGCTTTATGGATGACCTTTACCAACATATCCTTGGACAGCATCCTCACATACTTCGTAGTTCGAATTAAATACTGACGTTTCAAAAATACTTTGAATCTACTCTGATCGAATGGATTCGTTGGATTCTTACCGCCATCTGTTCTTTCGCAGGTATACCGAGATTATGGTATTTCACTTTAACCCAGAGGGTTAACAATTCTTCCGAGGAATAGAATGTTCCCAGTATCTCTCTGCTGTATTATGAATATGAATGGATGGTCTGCTCTAAACACGGTTTTAGGCATGATGGCTGTAAGTTCTACACCGACTGCTGTTGCCGCCGCTGCCTCCGTACCCTCTTCATTTACTTCTATATAGGCTTGGTGAATAACGAAGCCTACGAACAACTCTCTACCGCCTGAGATTCCTGAAAGATCTGCTTCTCCCGGCGAGAAGATGGTCGGCATTCCCATGCGGCTTAGAGTATCCTTTAGGAAGTACTTTGTATCGACTTTAAACTTCGGTAGATAGATATCATCCAATTTTGTCTCCTGCATCTGGCTTCTCCACTCGTTGAGTTTTTCAACCGTCAGAGAGCTCTCTATAGATTCAAGGCTTCCCTTTGGCAGTAGTATCAGCATAGAGACCTCTTCGCCTTTATATGGGAGCTCTAATATCTGAAGCTCTTCTAAATCGGCGTAGTTAAACGTTGCATTTTCAGGCTTCATATGCATCATTGGAACCTTTACGACATGCGTAGGAGTGACTTTAAAGTCTTCTTCACTGGTTTCAGATTTATCAAACTCCCATACCCACATACCCTTAAAGTAGATCGCATTAGTAAGTACAAGTCTTGTCATAGGGTCTAAGTAGCCTTGGGGGATTAAATCCTTAATCTTTCCGTTTGTCTGCTCTTCTATAAAGCTGTTAATGGTTTGTCTTGACTCCTCCGTCTTACCGACGAAGTCTAGGTTTGCCGCCTTTCCACCGTAATACCGTTCAACTACGCTTATGTAGCTTTCTAGGACGGGATAGTCTTGCTGAATCCACAGGGCATTTCCAGTTCTCAACTCATACGCATCTGTTTCCCTATTGATACTGTTGTAAATTGCCGCGAAATTCGACCTTAAAACGTCGATTTCTGGAAAATGGAAAACAGACTTTACCTCGTCAGCCGTCTGTCCTCTTGCACCTTCGTATGTCATCGCCATGGCTGAGAAAATACTGTAGGGTGAGAAGAAGATATTTCCCTCATCAGTCTTACTCAGTTCAGAGTATAGTTCGAATGCAAATCGGTTGTTTGCATCCACTACCTGTCGAACTCCCTCTTCTGTAGAGCCTGTTTCATCAGCCTCAGGCGGTTTCTTCGGCTCGTAGGGGAAGAGAAACAACACTGCTTCTACGGCTACTATTGTAATAGTGATAAGCACCATTACAGCGGCTAAGATTCTCCTATCCATTGTGAATCTAATACACCGGTCTTTCATATAATTCTAAGTCTTTTAACACGATGAAAGTTCCGCCTAAAGTAGTGTCTAGTTTTTAGAACAGCGTAGTCTAATGGACAGAAAGGCTCCTTATAGACTACTGTGGAATAAAAGGTGGTTCATACATATTTCTACTCAATCTTTAGGGAAAAAGGGGTTAATATTTTTGACCTGCCTCTTCCATATTTAGAGTGGAGTATTTGTTAGAGGGTTAGACGTTAGCTGATAAACTTGCCAGTATGGGTTTCCATTTCTCCGCATATGCGATGGATGGAAATTCCGCGAAAATATGCTTAAACTTTCCTAGGTATTCTTATTTCAAGCACATTCCTATAGCATGTTATCGTGGCCCTATTGGGTTCAACTGATACGGGTAGGTCTATCCTGATATGGTACTTCTTAAACGTACCGCTTCTATGCGTAATCTTAAGCGTTTGAAAGTCTAAAGTGCGTTGTAAGCGTGCTTCAATCTCCATGGTGTTTTCATCTAGGAATTTCACATTAACTCCTTCTCTATCTGCACATGGTATGTCTACAGTTACTATAACTTCTCTAGGTTCGATGAATACGTTGGCTAAAGGCTCTATGGTTTCAGATGAAGGATGCCATAATCTTCTTTCCTCAAATTCTTCTCTTATGTATCTTTCAATAGCTTCTTCCATTCTCTCCATGTAGTCTTCAACTATGTCGAATAAGCTTCTTCTACGTCTGTCCACTTACACCATCCCCCTAAACGTGGAGAGGTGGGACATCATACTCTTGATTCTTCCTCATTCTCGCGAGTTCACCCTCCGTCCTCCTCATAAGATCCCTAGCTGCTAATCTTATTTCTTCACCTTTCTCTCTAAGCTCAGTGACGTCTATTTCAAGCCCCATAAGCTTACCAAGTGCTTCTAACACGGAGGCGGCTGCCTCTGGATCTGGGTAGTTGAAGAAGCTTTGGGCTAAAAGCCCTATGGCTACCAGTCCATGGAGAGGTGCCCACCTCATAATTAGAGCATATGGTCCGACTAAGTATCCTCTATCTAGTATCTCCATGCCTTTAGACTTAAGTTCTTCAACCGTCTCTCTATTGGATGCTGTTACGTATACTAGGGGTTTTTCAAGTTTGTATCTCTCCTCTACGGCTATTCCTCCCATAGTCACTATGAGCTTGGCTTTCTTCTTAGAAGCCCACTCCACTATGGCTTTGGAAACCTTAAACACGGCTGTAGCTGGTACTGCTGTCTCTGATACTATAGCCACTATTTTTCCAGACTTGAGCATTCTAACGGGGGGCTTTGGTATACCATTGTAGAGTACGACTATGGGTGGAAGTAGGTCTGATTCTAAAAACCCCACCTCCTCCATATGCATTTTAGATGCTAGGTGGAAGGTAGCTATTGAGCCGACTAAGCCGACATCTGGTAGACCAGTGACTATAATGGGTTCTTCACCGATTTCTCTTAATTCTACAATGGATACATCTCTATTGGACAAATTGTCACCACTGATTATAACTCCTCCTCCAATATATTAGCTTATATCTGCTTTGAAAACTGGCAATATTTCGCTTACAGTTAAAAATTATACGGTTGTAACCCATCGTGATCGCTAAAGTGTAATAGTAGTCTTTAAACCACTTCCAGTGAGGATTACCACAATTCCATTATCTCCTAGAGGTTTTATACTTGAAGCATGCTTCTTATAGGCTACGTATGCAACGGCAGAACTCGGCTCCACGAGAAAACCCTTCCCAGCAAGCTCTAGAAATGCTTTGAAAACCTCTTTTTCATCAACTATAACGACGTCTCCATCCGCTCTCCTCAACTCTTCAACCATGATGTTGAGTAGTGGAGGGTTTACATTAACTAAAGCATCGGCTATAGATGCTATTTTTTCTGGGGGTTTGTATGGCATATTCTTAAACGCATGGTAGAGGGGTGAAACTTGCCTCGTTTGACAAGCCACTATCCTCGGTATTTCATCTATAACACCCGATTCCACTAGGTGTTTAAAACCGCTTATAACGCCTAGAAGCAGAGTTCCAGCTGAAACAGGTAGGTAGATAAGCCCCGGTGTACGCCAATTAAACTGCTCCACCAATTCGTAGGCGAGGGTTCGTATACCATCTCTAAACAGCGGGTGTAAAACGTGTCCAACGTATATCTTCCCTCTTTCACTCCTCTGCGCTTCTTCAGTGGCTTTATCCCTAGTCCCTGGAACCTCGACCACTTCTGCGCCGTAGAATTTTATCTGGTTTAGCTTTGGACCGGAGATGCTTTCTGGAACGTAGATTTTCGCTTTTAGCCCTGCACGGGCGGCGTAGGCGGCTATGGATGCGCCAGCATTTCCAGAAGAATCTTCAGATATATAACCCCCAGTTTCTTTAACCTCCCGATGTATCGTGGAGATTAATACGGTGGAGCCTCTATCCTTAAAAGACCCCGTTGGATTTAGATTCTCAAGTTTAAAGTAGACATTTCCTGCGAATTTGACTAGAGGCGTCCATCCCTCTCCAAGTGTGACAATATCATCCTCCTCTACGTAGGGGAAGAACCTCATGTAACGCCATAAACCATAGTATTCAGCGTTGACCTCTCCAACTTTAAAATCAGATAGTGGTTTAATTGAAAGCGGTTGACCACAGTTTAAACACTTAAATTCGATGAGGCTTTTAGGTTTATAGTTACACTTTGAACACTTCACTTCATAAGACATACTTAACTTGATAACTTGGAAAAGGTGCGATTTAAACTATTATTAAAGGAGTTAAGCGGTTAAGAATTGAACTTTGAAAGAGGGTGAAAGTTTAGTTTTGTAGTTGTTCGATTTTTATACCGTCCTTTTCAAGCTCTTCGATGATTTTCTTGAAGTATTTCTCACTCATTCCAAGTCTTTCTGGTGGAACTACACCCTTCTCCTCGATCTCCTTCCCAAGTAAGAGCTGAACCACTGCTGATGCTGTATATGCAGTAGTTCTACCCATCGCCGTCACTCCCTTCTTTTCATCGTAGTAGTCTAGGAGGATGTAGGAATAATGGGTTTCCCGACCATTCTTAACACCGTCTACGTAGACTTTCATAGCCACTAGGTCTTTAACCTCAGGTAGGCTTAGCTTCTGTTCGAAAACCCTAATTGTAAGTGTACGTGGAGGTATACCATCTATCGGTTTCTCGTCGAAAAACCCCAGATCC
Source organism: Bathyarchaeia archaeon (assembly GCA_038870975.1). Taxonomy (GTDB): domain Archaea; phylum Thermoproteota; class CALKCG01; order B24; family B24; genus DTBU01. Next base: position 189,432 of record JAVZJD010000002.1, read on the forward strand.
CTCAGCAATCTTATTTTTTCGGCATGACCTGGATACCTTAACGTCTTCTCCCACATATTCTCTACGCCTTTTATACTGTGGTGTAGAGTCCTCACTCCATCGGTGTAAAATGCTTCAAGCTTTCCAATGCCTGGGAATTCCACCTCTTCCAATCCATCCAATGCTTCAACTTCAATAGTTTCACCGCTTCTAACTATCTTCGATCTTCTCGTATATTCCTCTATCAAATCCTCCACACACCAAGTTACTTTATAATCTAAAGGGGGGATACGTTTTTGAGGAATACCTCCGACTAGAATAGTCACGTTCTTAGCTTTGTCAAGCATGCTGACCGCTCTTCCCACGAGGATATTGCTTAAGCCTGGAGCAACCCCACAGTCGGGTATAATCGTCACCCCCGCTTTCAACGCCTTACCGTTTAAAGTCATAGGGTCTTCAGGCATATAAGAGAGGTCGACCATGTCAACGCCAGCCTCTATAGCTACTTCAACGGTCTTATATCCGAGCCTTCCCGGGGCTAGACCCACCAGGATGTCGAAGTTTTCAGCCGTTTTAACAAGCCTATCGTAATCGCGAATGTTTAATTGAAGGGGTTTAACGTTCTCTCTACCAATAGAGGAAGCTACCTTCTCTACGGCCTCTCTACTCTCATCTGAAATGACTATTTCAGCGTAGGGAGCCTTCTCCGATAAATGCCTCGCTAAAACTGAGCCTATATAACCGCAGCCTATAGTGAGGATTCTCATACCTTCTAATTCTCGTTGATCGTTTCTCATAAAATTTAACCTGCAGTGTGGTATTTGACGATCTAACGGAGAGCTGGATGTCTACAAAAATTTATAGGGTCTCTAGAGAAATGTAATGGCGGACTATCAACTACTCGAGGAGAGGTTTTATGGATCCGGAGAAACTCCGCGAATTTTTAATGGGAGGAGCTGTAATATGCGTTCAACTAACTCCATTTAAAGAAGATGAAAGCGTGGATTACGAGGGTTTAAAGGAGAATACGAGTTTTTTAGTCGAGGAGTGTAAAGGTGAACCTCTAGTTTTAACCCCTGTGGGAAGTACTGGGGAGAAGTATGCTGTTACAGATGAGGAGTGGAGGAGGATCGTTAAAACAGTTGTAGATGCTGCTAACGGTAGGGTTCCAGTTGTACCAGGTGCTTCACACTCTGGCACTAGAGTTGCGATAGAGCGTGCTAAGTATGCTCAAGATGTTGGCGCGGATGGTGTTATGGTAGTCCTACCGTATTATCACGTTCCAGAGGAGGAGGGGCTATATCTACACTATAAGGAGATTGCAGACTCGATAGAAATAGGCGTCATACCTTACAATAACCCGGATGTTTCAAAGATATACATGATGCCGCATGTCCTTAAGAAGCTGGTGGATAATACTACCAATATCGTTGCGGTAAAGGAGAATACACCATACATACAAACGCTCTACGAGCATATAAAAACTGTAGGAGATAGAGTACCGATTATGCAGGGTAGAGGTGAATGGTGGTTTGCTGCAACAGTCTTCCTAGGCGTAAGAGGGTACATTTCTGGCTATGCAAATTTCATGCCTGAAATATCCTTTGAACTGCTTAAAGCCGGATTGAATGGAGATTACCGGAGGATGAAGGAGGTAGTGAAGAGGCTTGATCCGTATGAGGAGTTTGTAGCGAAAATCTGTAGGAAGTATGGTCCATCGACGACAATACTGCCCTATCCCTATGTAAACTCTTACATGATATACGCTGTGATGAAGGCAACCATGGATATACTTGGGCTTAAAGGTGGACGAATGAGGCTACCTCTACTGGATTTAAAGAAGGAGGATAGGAAGGAGTTGGAGAGAATAGTATTTGAAGTGTTGAAATTGGAGAAAGTACGTTGATATGCGTCGCATATTAGCCTGGTAATCCCGCACTCCTCCAAACTTTCTTCAGGTAGTCGCCAGTCAATCTCACGGCGTCTTCAGGTGGCATTCTATTGACTCTATCACTGAAGGGTTCGGGTGTTACAGGCCCATCGTAGCCTATGCTTTTTAAAGCCCTGAGGAAACCTACTAGGTCGATTACACCAGTCTCTCCCGGTAGACACCGTACATTGTCGATAAGCTTATCTATTGGCACGTCTGCCGGGGCATCGTTTATATGCACGTAGACAACGTCTCTACCTTTAAGCTTTAATATGTCTTCCAACGTTCCTCTCGATGCATACCAATGCCAGCTATCTAAGAGTACACCTACGTTTTCCAGCTCTAAGGCTCGACATAGCTCCAGTATTCCACTCAAATCATATATGAAGCTGTACTTCCGGTTTACTCTAAGCGTCTCCGTACCCACGAACTCCAATCCGAGCCTACAATCGGCTTTGGATAAAACCTCAGCTATGGGTTTAAGTCTGGAGATGTGCCAATTAAAATTCTCTTCAAAAGGCTTATCATCTGAGAATGGCAGGATCCATGTAAAAACCCTTGTGCACTCTACTTCAGATGCTATGGAGGCTAGACGGTTTAACCTTGTTAAGCCCTTCTCGTATGTATCTACGTCTCTACGCCATTCAAACGGTAGACCCCAGCCTCCAGGCTTTACTCCTCCATCTCTGAAAAGCCTTCTCACGTAATCTATAGATTTTTCCTCTGCAAGCTTTAAAACCTCATTTATATCTATTTCAAGCCCTTGGAAACTGCCCAGCTTCGCAAGCTTGATGTTTTCATTTAGTGTTTTATGGATGCCTATAGCGTATGGACTTAAATTTCTAAACATACCCTCTAGTATGTCCATAGTTCTTTAAAGCTTTTCACCTGCTTAACCAAGGCTGGGGATTGTAGGGTTGTTAAGCTTAAATATCATTTCCTCCTCTGAGGATGTAGGTGGTCTATTGGTAAACGTCGGCATTATAGGTTGTGGAGGGATAATGAGGGGGTGTCACATACCAATACTGGCTAAAATGTCGAATGTAAAATTGGTTGCCTTCTGCGACGTTGAAATCGGTAGAGCCAGAGAGTTGGCTCAAACGTATAAAGCGAATGCTTACGCCGACTACCGGGATATGCTTCTAAGGGAGAGGCTTGACGCGGTGTTTATAGCTGTTCCACCCTATGCGCATGGATTTGAAGTGGAGGTTGTTGAAAAAGGGATACATATTTTCGTTGAAAAGCCGGTTGCATTAGATTTAGATACGGCTAAACAGGTGGAGAAAGCCATTCAGAGGTCTGGGGTTGTAAATAGCGTGGGGTATATGTGGCGTTACCTGGATACTACGGATAAGGCTTTAGAAGTTTTAAGAGACTCCGGTCCAATAGTCCTCGTTGAGGGTCACTATATAGACCCATTTTGGCTTCCACCTGGGCATTGGTGGCTTAGTAAGAGTAAAGGTGGAGGACAGGTTATTGAACAGGCAACTCACGTTTTCGACTTGGCTAGGTTTCTAGTTGGCGATGTTGAGAAAGTATACGCTGAATTCGACTACAGTTTGATAGGTAAGTATGCAGCGGGCTCCGATGTTGAAGACTGCTCTATAACGGTTTTAAAATTTAAAAATGGAGCCATAGGTGTTATAACTGCTACATGTATCAGTAGAAACACCTACAACTTCACAGACTTGAAAATCCTAGCTGAGAAAACGGTTATAGAACACGGAGGACACAGAGGCTTCTTAAGATTATACAGGCACAATAGGATTGAAGAGATTAGACCGTCTGTAGACCCGTATGCTCTAGAGGATGAGATATTCATAGATGCCGTTGAGAAGGGTGATACATCTAAGATAAGGTCAAACTACAGCGACGCTGTAAAGACGTTAGAGGTTACATTAGCCGCTAATGAATCCAGTAGTACCAGTAAATCGGTAAAACTCAGCCAGTAGGTGTATCTTATATGGCTTTAGGTGTTGGAGTCGTCGGTTGTGGCGGTCAAGGCTTAGCGCATATTGAACGCTTTCTAAGAGATGGACGCGTTAAACTACAGGCGGTCTGCGATGTAGATGAAGCTAAAGCCAAGGAGGCGGCTAAACGGTTTAACGTCGAATATTACACCAGCTATGAGGAGTTCTTGGAGAATCCGAATTTAGACATCGTTAGTATTGCTACGCCTAACTACATGCATGCTTCTCAAACGGTGGCTGCTTTAAACGCCGGTAAACACACCCTGTGTGAGAAGCCCATGGCTTTAACGGTTGAAGACTGCGATGAGATGATTAAAGCCTCTGAAAAATCCGGTAGACTTCTAGCAGTAGGTTTCCAGTTAAGGTTTAAAGACGCTTTCCAAAAGGTTCGAAGTTTACTGCATGAGCTTGAAGAACCTTTAAACGCTTACGTGTTGAGGCTTTCACCCAACCCCTATGATTTAAACCTTGAGTGGAGGAGGAAGAAGTCCCTCATGGGAGGACTAATACTCAGCATGAATTGTCATGAAATAGATATGATGAGGTGGCTCCTAGGCGAAATAGACTATGTTAAAGCGGATTTAAAAACCATGCTCTATGGAGATATCATCGACTACGAGGATAACGCATGGCTGACTTTGGGCTTTAAAAGGGGACTAACGGCCGTGCTCGGGTCGAGTATGACTGCTCACACATCGGTATACGAGTACATGTTTATCTGTAGAGGTGGAACCGTTATTCTCCACCCGTGGGAGAATAAGATATCGGTTTTCCAAGAGCATGCCAGTAGGACGGTAATAGCCGAGAGTGATGACCCTCTGCAGAAAGAGATATCTTGCTTCATAGACTCCGTAGAAGATGGGAAGCTTAAACCGCCTCTAGCCTCAGGAATAGATGGTAGAGCTGCTACAGCGGTCATAGAGGCTGCGAGAAGGTCTTCTGAAAAAGGTGGGTTAGCTGTAAAACCTAGGGGAGGTTTTTAAACAATCCCATGGCTGTGGGTTACAATAGATTGGAGGTTTGGAGCGGCTTCGACCTAGCTTCCTCTCTTAAAGCCAGTTTTTCACTCCCCCTTTTTGAAAACCCAAAGTCTGACACCTTCGTTAAAATATATGGTTATTCTGCTGGTTCGATTTTCAAAATCGAGAAAGATGCCACGTATTACTATGGTTGTAGTCTTAACGATGCACTACTTTTAAGCGGGGCTTGGTTCAACCCCCTTGAAAACGTGAAAAAGCTCAGCCGTAGGAGGGCAGCATACGTTTACGAGTTTTTAGAGGTCTTTCCAGGTTTAAGCATAGCCGTCGATCCTTGGGATTTAAAAGCCATGTTCTACTCCATCTTCCTATCGAGGAATACGAGTTATCACATTAATACCGTCCGCTGGCTACGTTGTATGGCTGTTGAAGCGGGGGATGAGGGGAAGCTAGTCTCTCTAGACCCGAGGGTTTTCGGGAGAAGCTATCAACTCGTTCAATTGGCTGAAATCAAACCTGAGTTGGATAAAACGTTGGACTCTATAGCCCTTGAGCTTAAATTTTTTGAATATGAAGATGTTTTTTCACGTGTGAAAACTAGGCTTTTACAGCTTCCATACGTCGGCTCTAAGTCCGTACACGCCTTTGGACTCTTCTGCCTAGGCTTAACGCGCCTTGCACCAGTGGATAGGCATTTAATGGAGATTGCCAAATCGATAGGGGTGGCGGATAATCGCTTTAAAATACCTAGGAAGGAGCTCTGTATGAAGTATGACTGCCTTAAGGGTTCTGATGGCTGTCCAAGGTTTGAAGTATGTTTAACAGCTAAATTGATGCGTGAATTTGGAGCTATGGCTGGTTGGATTCAGACGGCAGCATACTTATACGGTGCTCAATACTTAAGTAGAGGATTAGACCCAGCTGGTATTCTCAGGAGATGATTATATTGACTGTAGTATCACGCTACGACCCACTAAAGTTGACAGATAAAGTAAGAGGGGTCGTTACTAGAATCGGGTTGAATGGTGTAGAGGAGAGGCGCTACTATAGGTTTAGAGGCGGACGTTGGTATGGTGGTATAGCTACTGGAGACGTTGTAGGGTGTAATTTGAGGTGTGGGTTTTGCTGGAGTTGGAGGGAGGCTAGTCATAGAATGGTGGAGGGGTCTTTCTACAAGCCGGAGGAAGTCTTCAGGAGGCTTGTAAGCATAGCTGATGCACGGGGGTATAGAGCCGTCAGGTTGAGTGGGGGAGAGCCTACGATTTCAAGGGGTCACATTTTAAGGCTATTGGAGCTGTTTGAGGGTACCAACTACACATTCATACTTGAAACAAACGGTATTCTAATAGGGGCGGATAAAACCTATGCGGAAGAACTTGCAGAGTACAAAAATCTATCCGTCAGAGTTTCCATTAAAGGTACGAGTGAGGAGGAATTCCACATGTTGACGTTGGCAGAGCCGAGCTTCTTCCAATACCAGTTGAAAGCTTTAAGAAATCTTATAGACGTCGGATTGGAACCGGGTAGACGCGTCTACCCAGCGGTTATGCTAAGCTTCAGTAGCGCTGAAAACTATGAAAGTTTGAAAACCCTTTTAGCAGAAATACATCCCCAGCTTCCAAAAGAAATAGATGAAGAGTATGTAATACTCTATCCACACGTTATTAAAATCCTAGAGGTCAGAGGGCTGAAGCCGAAGATCGCCTACAAGCCTGAAGGCATCCCGGCATTTATGATATGAAGCAATGTAACTGTGTATTTTTGGGCGAATTTTAATTGAAAGGTTAAACGCTTGTGGTTGGGTTTTTCATAAAAGTATGGCTTGTATTGAGCATAGAGTTAGTACGCTATTTTTGCATTTCCCGTATAGACTGCGTCTGTTCAGACGTTGAACTGTAGGATTTATGTAAGGTTATGGAGGATATAAAGGCCAGTATCACCGTCATAAGGACGATTGTAGAGTATAAGTCTGGCGTTATAACTCCGGATGTAAAACCTATGGACGCTATAATTATGCTTATTTCGCCCCTGGGAATCATACTTATCCCCACGTCAAGAGCCTTACGGCTTCCCCTCGATAGGAGGAAAACTGGTAGAGTGCAGCCTACGAGTTTTCCGACTACTGCTACAAGGGTAAATGCAATAAGTAAACCCGTAGACATTGGACTAAAGCTGGTGAGGTTTGCAGCGGCGCCCATTACTCCAAAGAACATGGGTGAGAAAATTAGGGCGATCGTTGATATGAATTCTCTTACACGTTTAATGGATTTTGTCCTAGCTATAGCCATTCCAGCTATTAAAGCACCTACAAAAGATGAAAGCCCTATGGCTTGGCTTAAGGCGGCTAAAAAGAAGCAGGACGCTACACTTAGGGATTCAATGCTTCCTGAAACCTTCCACTCAGATTGATCGATGACGTAAGGAATGACGTAAACGCCTACGGCAAGCATTACCATAAGCAGTAGGATCACTTTAAAAATCGTTTCCACTATGTTGGAGATGGAAGGGAATGTTGAATTTAAGGCAACGGAGCGTGCTAATGCTATAAGAATAACGCCGAAGATACTGTCGACCATTGTAGCGTTTATGACGATTTGCGACTCCCTCCTAGATGTAAGATGAAGGTCTTCTAGAATGCGTATGGTAACGGCGGCACCAGTTATAGAAATCGATGCCGCTAAGATTATGGCCGATTGAAAAGATAGCCCGAAAAAGATGCTGAGCGAATAGACTAGGATAAAGGTTGAAACAACTCCTATGCAACTGGTTAAAATGGAGGCCCATAAAACCTCTCTTAACTCGGCAAACGAGGTTTCAAGCCCGGCGAGAAATAGCAGGACGATTCCACCCATCTCTGCAAATGCAAAGACTATTTCATTAAACTCCACAAGGGGGACTCCGTAGATTGTGATGGCGGTCCCTAAGGCATAAGGACCGAATACGATGCCAGCAAGTAGCTCTCCTAAAACGGGAATCTTAAGCGGAGTAAATACTTCCGCGGCGAGTTTTGCTACGACGATTAATACACATAAGCTCAATATGGCTCTTAAAGCTGGGTCTAAAACTGCAACCATAAAAATACTCAGACTTAGAAATGAATTCAGACCAACTTTAATATTTTTCGGTTTTAACCTTTCTATAAAAAAGTTGAAGCAGATGTGTAGTAGAATGGCTACGCAACAATCGCTATATTTTAAAATGACGCCACAGTCTGATGGTTGTCATATGTAAATTCTAAGATGGCGCCGGGGGTGGGATTTGAACCCACGAGCCCCGTATGGAGCACAGGCTTAGCAGGCCTGCACCCTACCAGACTAGGTGACCCCGGCTCGGGTATACTTAACTCATTTTATCACGTGACTCCTTCCATGCATTATTTCTAATGCAGTAGACGAATTTAAAGTTTTGTGGTGTAAATGAGGCAGGGATAGATTCCTTACTCGCTCAGGGAAAAATATTAGAGCAGTTTACTTAAGCTTTCGATAACTCTCTCTTTTCTTCCGTAAGCCCCCTCATTAATAAGCATGAGGAGCTTATTCGTCACATCTCGATAAGGTTCGATGACTTTACTTATGGCATAATCTATAAACTCGTGCTTCAAGGTCTCTAAAGCCTTTTCAAAATCTTCTTCATAGATGTAAATGGTCTCTCCTTTAACCTCACCAGATAATTTTGAGTCGCCGTTTGGAATCCAGACTACTTTTAATTCATAGTCCATTTTAAGCAAGCGCTTTAGCCTCTCAAGCCTTCTTCCTGTGGCTTGTTTCAGCGCGGCTTTCATTTGGCATCACTCAGCCCAATCAGATTCGGTAGCTTTTGTAACCCGTTTATCTCAAGAACGGTTATTCCCTTTCCATATAGCTTGGCGCATTTTTCAACCGACTTCTTCACAGAGCTACTTCCACAAACTATTGTGGACTTTTTAAACTTAGCCTCTATGAGCTTTTTAACGTTAACCTCTACGTCACTCTCCCCGGTTTCAACCTCTATCGCTATCCTCTTATCTACAACTATGTCGATGAACTTGCCATCGCCTATTGGAGATTCCAACTCAACTTCAAGTCCTAAGCGTTCAAATTCCTCAGCTATGAGCTTAGTGCTTGGAGGGATGGCTTTAGAATACTGATGGCTGCCGTAAGGGTTATGTGGCTCTACAATCCAGTATTCCTATTCTCATCTCTACTGGCACTACTGATCGTACCTGGAGCTATAATCCTCCTGGAGCAGTTTACGTTGAGATACCTATACGGTGCTGAAGCCTGGTCTTTGGGATGGTCTTGGCTTGGATTAGTCTTATTCGTAGCCGGTCTCCAAGGGTTAACCATAGCAACGATATCTCTAATACTTAAGAGGATGGAGAGGAGGATAATCCGCATACTTGAGGGAAGAATGTAAGGAATTCCAAAACCTTAGGCGTAGTTGAATACTTCACTCTGAAGCCTAAGCCTTTAGCCTCTGGCTTCAATTTTGGGGAGTTCGCAGTCGAATTTATCTTAGAGTTACACGCCAATGGATGGACTGTTGAAGAAAGGGTTTAGATAAGTTTAAGAATTACGTGGGGATTAGTGTATATCTGATGGAGAGGGTTCGCAGTCGTATAGGACATATATATCCTATTAGAAGGAGGATAGGTCATATATATCCATTGAAGAAGTGGTTAGAACGTGGCCGTTAGAGTGAGACTCAGAGTTACCAGTAGGTATGGCGGGGAGGTTCCTACACCCGCTCTAGTCAACTCTGGTTTCGAGGCTGAGACGCCACAGTTGCTACTGCCCAGGGGCCTCGCATCGATACTCAACCTATGGCCCCCACCACCTGAAGCACAGCTCATAGAGGTTGGGACTGCTGGAGGCCCTGTAAGAAACTATATAGTACCTAGAGCTCTACAGGTATGGGTTGAAACAGAGGATAGAAGAGTTGGACCCATAGAATGCGATGCTATGATCTCACTACTAGAGTACGAGGTTCTGATAAGCGATATGCTTGGTGGAGAACTAGGAATAGTCATACTAGATTTGAGAGGTAAATGGAGGTTCACAGACGAGGATAAGGTTAGATCAACAGAGCCACCACGATACTGGTTCTAAACCTCCGACAGAGATGTACAGCCAAGCTCCAAAACCGATGTAGATGATAGAACGGTATGAAACCTCTATAATCACCCTCAGATACGATACTGAGCATAATGAGACGATGCTTTACGATATCGACACACTTAACCGAAGCCGAGAGTAGGGTGTACACGACGCCGATACTCCACGGGGAACTGGGCAAGCTTCATCCCAGATATAACTACTGGTAAACTGGAGAAGGTTGAAGAGCTTCTCTTCTAGAGCAGTCTCCTCCAGTTCAAGCATCGCATATCTACAGAGGGCTGTGTTATCCTTGAAGAACAGCCTGGGCTTTATGAAGCTTCAGTCGTACAAGCCTCCATGGCATTATACGCGCTGATCCAGATTATCCTCAGGAGGAGGAGGTTGTTGAAACTAAAACTTAATAAAATGAGTTTATAAATTGCTGTGTGGATTGAGGGTTGAATCTTGAAAGAGTTAATAAGGCATATGTTGAGAAGCTCATATTTGACATTAGGAAATCTATCGAGTCCATCACCGGTTATGCTGTTAAGCAGTATAAGGCTATGAGTGAATCCGAGAGGTATGCTGTGAGGTACCATTTGATCGTTATGATCGAAGCTTTGATGGCTCTATCGTTGCATATCGCTAGGAGGGTTTTTAACGAGGAGCCGGAAACCCCATCTTATGCCTTTAGAGTCCTCAGGGATAGATGCTTAGTCTCAACAGAGGAATGCGATGAATTACTTAAGCTTTTAGGGTTGAGGAATCTACTGGTGCATAGATATTGGGTTGTGGATGATGAGAGGATATATAGGGATGTGAAGAAGGATTTTAAAAGTGTATTCAGCCTGATCGAGAAGATCGAAGGGTTGCTAGGTGATGATTGAGCATTACAAGTATTATAGGCTTAGTTTAGAGGAGAGGGAGCTTATAATCAAGAGGATTAGAGCCATTCTTAAGGAGGAGGGTGTACCCTTAGCCATTCTATTCGGGAGCTTCATCGAGCTAGATGCTTTTAGAGATGTAGATGTAGCTGTATACCTAAGGAGAGTGGACCCTGATCATCTGCTTAGGCTGGCTAATAGGGTGGAGGGGGAGCTAGGATTACCCGTTGACGTTATACCCCTCAACACCGTATCCTCAAAGTTTAGGCATCATATTCTCACAAAGGGCTGTGTTATCCTTGAAGAACAGCCTGGGCTTCATGAAGCTTTAATCATACAAGCCCTAGATGAGATTACGCTATTAGAAAGTGGAGGAAAACGGAAGGTTTAAGATGAAGGCTCAACCTGAAAGGATGGTAACAACCGTTGCGGTAGTGTATGTTGAACCAGCCTGCTAGGTTAGCAGCTTTCAGAATTAATGTATGTTGGGCACGCTATGATTCGACGGTATTATCGCTTATCTGTAGGTTTTTTGGAGAAAATTGGTGCCTATAAGCATAGGGTTAGAGGTCCTACTGGTGAAGCCGATGTTAGATTCTTAGTCGATAGCGGTGCAGTATATTCACTTCTCCCCGAAGAGGTGTGGAGGAGGATAGGGCTCACCCCCATGCGTGAGCATGAGTTTATCCTCGCTGATGGAAGCACGGTTAAGCGGAAGGTTTCAGAGTGCTACATATCCCTCCCACAGGGCGAGTGCCATACACCCGTTATCCTCGGTGAAGCTGACGACCAAGCCCTCCTCGGCGTTGTAACCTTGGAGATATTGGGCTTAGTATTCAACCCCTTCAAGCGTACACTACAGCCCATGCGGATGCTACTCATTTGAGTTTAAATACGGGTAAATTCATCGTTTTATGTTGAAGCATTATGTTTGTAACACTTGAACTACCAATAAAGCTACTGAATAAGCTTAAGGGTCTTTCAGAGTCTAGGGGCGCCCCCTTGGAAGAGGTTATACTGGAGGCCGTTTACGAGTATGTCGGGCTGTCTGACCCCGAGGCGAAGGCTGAATTACACCTTAAGCTTTGTGAGAAGTACTTACGTGACGCCGGTAACCTGTTAACTGGAAAGGATTACGTGCAAGCTGGTGAGAAATTCTGGGGTGCTGCGGCTCAAATTGTTAAGGCTGTGGCGGCTAAAAGGGCTGTGACGCTTGATACTCACGCAAAGCTCTGGGATTTCATAGCCAAGCTTAGGGTTGAATTAGAAGACCCGGAGATTGGTAGGCTTTGGGCTTCTGCAAACTCACTACATAAAAACTTCTATGAAGCTCAAGTGAGCCCTGAACTAGTTGAAGATTACGCTCAGGATGTAAAGAGGCTTGTAGAAAAGCTCAAAAAGCTCATCTGAAACGGAAGAACTATGTGGAAAAGAGCAGTTGAAGATGGAGAAGGCTCATAAGCTAATAGAGGATGTTAAATCGCTGATAGGTTGATGAATAGAAATAGAAGGCTACAATTGCAGATAGTATGTAGAATGAGGCTTGTTCATATCAATCCTCGGACTCAATTATCCCTACTATACTTCCATACTTGAGAAATGTTAGAGCTTATAGCTCTGATATTGGCTGGAGTACACTTCAGCGTCCCGCTCGCCTATTACGTTTACATGAAAAGATACCTAGACAGACCATGGGATTTGAAGATGGATGAGAACTACAGACCATACATAACAATAATCCTCCCAACGTATGATGAAGCTAAGATAATCAGAGATAGACTCGATAACCTCTACGAGCAGGATTATCCGAAGAAGTCCTTCGAAGTGGTCATTGTAGATTCTAGCGATGATGATACATCGAATCTCATTGAGGAGTGGGCTAAGCAGCATAACGACCTAACGTTGAAGCTTATTAGGGAGAATACTCGTAAGGGTAAAGCTTACGCGTTAAAGTATACCAACGGCGAAGTAATCGTAATAGCTGATGCCGATGCTCTCTGGCCTAGCCACGCTCTGACTAGAGCGGTTAGATGGCTTTCCGACCCTTCGATAGGAGCTGTTTCATGTTTGAAGAAACCTTTGGGGTCTGGTGCGGCTGTGGTCGAGGAAGGCTATAGACAGTACTATAATGTTTTAAGAGTTGCTGAGAGTAAAGCATACGCAACACCCATATTCCACGGGGAGTTAGCAGCCTTCAAAACGAACCTATTAAAGGGACTAGACGGATTCCCAACAGATATAGGAGCGGATGACAGCCATACAGCCACAAAAATATCTCTTAAAGGCTTTAGAGCGATAATCCCAGATGACTTATGGGTTGAGAAGAGGGTTCCAGAGGAAAAATACTTTTCGTGGAGAATACGTAGAGCCCAACACCCTCTATGATATATAGAAGGCATGTATCATAGGCTGGTTTGGAGGATGAGCTCTCAGAAGATGTTAAATAGATTGCACGCGATGAGTTAATTAGGTATGTCTATGGAAGAGGTTGAGATCCTGCGAGGGAGGGCTAAAACCTTTCTAAAGTATGCTAAAGAGGCTTTGGAGCGTGGAGACTTCGACTTCGCTTGCTTCTCAAGCGAGCAGGCAGCTCAGCTTTTCGTAAAATCTGTAATACTGGAGTTGGTAGGCGAGGTTCCTAGGTTACATCGGGTGAGGGAACTCCTCTATTTATTGGGTAGGTCGGTGCCTGAGATGGAAAAGCCAATAACAGAGTTTGTTGAGGAGAATAGGGAGGCGTTGAGAGCTCTCGAAGACGCCTATATAACCTCCAGATACATGCCTTCTATGTATACGCGTGAGGATGCTGAGGCGCTTGTTAGGCTGGCTGAGGATTTAATCGAGTTTATGGGTAGGGTGTTGAGGGAATGCAGGCATTAGAGAGGTACTATAAGGCTAAGTATGAGAGGTTTAAGAGCCTTTTGAAGTGGAGAGATCAGCTACCAGAGCTTTTAGAGGCTGTTAGGAGCGTTCTGCCGGGTGCAGAGGTATACGTCTTCGGCAGCGCTCTGAGAAACGAGCTTACGGCCAACAGCGACGTGGATATACTGATAGTGTCCGATAGGGCTTTAGGTTCGCAACACCATAAGCTGGCCGTAGCCATAGAGGAGAGGCTAAGGACTCCATTCATATTTGAAATACATTTGACAACGAAGGAAAAGCTAGCTTGGTACAAAAAGCATGCGAAGGAATTGATTCCCGCCGAACAGCTCATTCAAGAATTCATTGATAAGGAGAAATAAAGACTGAGCAGAGCCATGCCTGTTGCAGGAGCCCTCAGAAAACCTCACATTAAAGAGATAGTTTGGGCAAAACAAAGCAAGTGAGCATCTAAGATGACTTCTTTTAGCGGCGTTCACATCCTTTGTCTTATCCATCGTTGCAGACGGTTTTCATCCTTGAATATGCTTGTGGTGTTCATGGTTTTGACGGCTTTGCTAGTGAGACGCTCCTCGTGGATTGTAAACCACGTTATATTGGTTTACCGCGGCGGTAGCGGGGATTGTGTCGAAGAAGCTGGTTTAGAGGAAGATTGAGTTCTGAGAATGTCAAATAACTTGCCGCCGCAAGTTGTAGGGGCATTGAAATTGGCCTCAAAGATTAGTGGCAGAGTTAAACGGATAATCGACTTAGGTTGCGGTGATGGAGAAGTAACTCTGGTGTTGAAGAAGTATGAACAGGCAGAACAGCAAACACGACTACATCAAACTTCAAAAGTATGTGGAGTACAAATCTGCGTGGAACGGTTATGCTACCGTATATGTTAAAGCGAAGGGCACTTCGAAGACCTGCTCCAGATGCGGGTACTACAACAAAGACCTAAAGGGAGCGGTCTTCAAATGCCCAAAATGCGGGCTTGTAATCGACAGACAGAAGAATGCATCGATAAACATCTGGAATACGTTCCTTAGCATGTGGGGATACGGGTTCACCCTGAAAGGAGCTAAGCTCGATGAAAAGCTCCCAATGAACCCAGAGGGGGCTAAGGGCAGTGAGGCTCAAGAGCTAAGCTCTATACGTATCAATACTTAGCTCAGAACCCTTCACTAGGCTTGATAGCTTTAGCTAATTTTTAGAGGTGCAATACGTTGAGTGGGTCTATGATTAAGAGTTTGCTTAGCGAGTCAGAGGCTTACATTAACAAGGATGACGTTGTCCAAGCCTCTGAGAAGCTCTATAAGGCTGCTGAGGAGTGTATAAAGCTTCTTGCAAAGCACTTCAAGCTCGGTGAAGTTGAGGTTGCTGAGGAGAGGGGAAGGTGGGCCATCACTCGGCTTAAGAGAGTCGTCAAAGCTTTAACGGGTAAGCTTAGCGTCGATGTGAGAATTGGATGGGATGCTGTGAACTACTTACATATTTGGGGCTTTCATGAAGCCCAAAATCGAAATTGAGAGCGTTAAAGCTAGGAAGCCAGCCATAGAGAGGCTGGCTAAGCTAGCTGAGGAAGCATTGAGCCGAAAAGTATCTGGTTAATTAGAGCCATTACCAAGAGTAAAGCGATTACCGTAGACCAACCCCAGCATCTCAAACACAACTAATACTGAAGAAATGCTTTTTATATATGCTTTATACACTCCTTACAGTCGTGGTTGAAGTCACAGGTATGGAAAAACGTTGAGGTGGATGTCGAAGAGCTCCTTACAAGCCTATCTCGTAAAATGTTCGGAGACTGCTTACTGGGGTTAATGCTCTTCGGCTCCAGGGCTAGAGGAGACCACAGGGATGAGAGCGACTACGACATACTTCTCCTCTTAAAAGATTATTTCGACGGTGATCCAGTGAAGACCTACTTTAAAGCCTACGAGGGCTTGAGGGCCTTTAGAGAGGCTGTAAATAGAGATACGACGGTCCTCGTAGTATCCATTCAAGACCTCGCTAAGAATATATCGAGCCCCGTGATCCTCAACGCCCTCATAGAGGGGAGGGTAATCTACGATAAGGAGGGCTTAGTGAAGAGGTTGAAGGATAAAGTCGAAGATAGGCTTAAAAGCCTAGGGATAAAGAGGGTTAAAGAGGACTGGGGCTACAGCTGGGTTGTACCGTCAAACATAGTACCATTCAAATTGGAAGTGGACCTTGAAGACCCTTTAGAATACGAGTATAGGCTTAGATTAGCCAAGGAACACTCAAAATAGCTGAGGAAGCTATAGAAAGCCTCAAAAGAGCATTCTCCAAGCCGTTGCGCAAGTGAAGGGACTCTAAATCTTCATATCCACCCTTGCGATCTTCGACGTAGTCGTAATTGAAGATGAAACCAGAGGATCTACCGCTAAGAATATTAGGGTGGCTGTGGGCTATTCAGTTTGAGCAGTGAGCATGGGTTTTACATACGTTAAGGTCCGCGTATACGATCCAACTGATATATCTAGATTCGCCACCGTCGACCTACTCGTAGATACGGGTGTCATCTTTACCTCAATCCCCCGCGGCATACTTGAAGGGCTGGGTTTGAAACCCCTCGACCGTAGGAGGTTAAAGGTTTACGGCGGAGCCATTGTGGAGCGGGATGTAAGCGTCGCCGTACTTGAATACGGAGGCATCCGCATTGGAGCCCCAGTGATATTTGGCGAGCCGGAGGATATACCAGTCCTAGGAGCTACATCCCTCGAAGCACTCGGATACCAGGTGGACCCCGTTACGAAGCAGCTTAAACCCACGGAACTGCTGATGGTCTAGCCTAGTGGAGCTATCACGTTCACGCGCTAATTTCTCAACCAACTACGGATAGAGACTCAACGCAACAGATATTATTCATAAAACCAGTCTATCGGGAAAATCTTCAGTTTTAATGAGAACAGATTAGCCTTTCTATCATGGCAGTAGTAGGTTATTAGCGCCTCATCCCTAACAAAAGTTATGCTTGGATAGGCGTATGAGAGGCGCGGATCAGTCTCTATATCCTTAATGTTTTCCCAAGTTTCTCCCTCATCCCTCGATATTGCCGTCGTAAGAGGGACTCTTTGGGGACCGGGGGTGTTATTCCAAACCAATAGAATATCGTTTGTTTTCGGTATCCTCTTCATAGCTTGGGGAGAATTTGGAGACGAAAGTGGCATTGGCTCAGCCTTACCCCAAGTTTCCCCAGAATCATCTGAGAAAGCCCTATAAATGTAACCCAGCGTAGTCCTAAACCACATCATAAGCCTACCATCCTTCAGTTCGATGACGCCGGGTTCCTCGGCAGTAGCTTTTTGCAAACTTACTTCCACATCTGACTTAAACCAGGTTCTTCCATTATCGTCAGAATAGAAGCAGAAGGAAGTTAATTTTCGCATAGCCCAAATATTGGGGGTATATGCTACTGGCAACAAGATTCTTCCATTTGATAGCTGAATTGCCCTATCGTTATTGGTAGTAAAGTATCCCTGGTAAAATTTTGCCATTGGGACGGGTTCAGACCATGTTCTCGCTTCATCAAAAGTCTTTTTTATATGTGGATGGCAGTCGGATTCAGAGTTCTTAACTAAGAAGAAGAGAGCAATCTCACCCGTTCTGAGTCTTAGTAAATCAGCCTCCATTACATTATTACGGCCAATATTCTCCTGTATAGTGAAGGGCTCACTCCAGCTTCTACCACAATCATAGGATATTTTTCCAGCTATTCTAGCTGGAGCCATATCATGGCTCTCGTAATGATAGAATTCCGTGTAGGCTAATAGTAGCCTTCCACCAGCCAACTCTATGATGTCTGCCTCTGTGTTTCTCGGATTCCTACCATTCGCTGGACAAACTATAAGATCAAATACCTCCCCAGCGAGACTACTCATCCTCCCACCAAATCTCATAAAACCATAAAATAGATTTCTCCCGTCGAATATTTTAATTTTAATGGACAGCAAGCGTAGGATGCTGAAGCAATATCTAAAGGTTTAGAAAGCGAATTTCCAGTTGTTATTCCATATACTGGCGTAATTCGCGGCTTCATAAAAAGTTGAAAAGGGATCCGACGAAGTTGGAGACCCCGGTCGATGGAAAACAAAATCTTAAAGGGAGGCATTAATATTTAACTAGTAGGGTGTTGCAATTCACGTCTAGCAGCGCTAATGAGGCTGAAGCGTTATTGGCTAGGTCTAAGAAGTTCATGGATGTGGCCTCAATGTGCGTCGAGCACGGATTATACGACCTAGCGTGCTTTAACGCTCAGCAAGGAGTCCAACTGCTCCTCAAGGCACTTACGCTTAAGAAGCTTGGATACATCCCACGCACCCACAGCGTCCGGGAGCTGATCGGAACACTAGCTAAGCAGCTGAACGCACGGGAGTTGGATGAGTACGTTAAGACTCATAGGCTTCAGCTAATGGCGCTTGAGGACGCATATATATCCTCTAGATACTTCGTTAAAGAGTTCACGAGGGATGATGCTGAGGATTGCATCCGCATCGCAATGGAGGTGGTAGGACTTGTACAGAGAACGATCAGAGATCCTTAAAAATTGGAAGAGGTACGTAAACGAGGTCGCAAGGGCAGCCGAGAGTCTTCTAAAAAACTGTGAAGTTTACCTCTTCGGAAGTGCCGTAAGAGGCAAGCTGACGGCAGCAAGCGACATCGATGTACTCATCATAGCCGAAGACCTGCCACAAAACCTCATGGAGAGGGCTAAAGTCAAGGGAGAGATAGAGAGGCTGGCAAACCTACCTCCCTACCACCCAATTCAAATACACCTGATAACCAGAAATGAGGCAAAAAATAGCTCAATCTACTCAAAAGCCACTGAAGAAGGCCTAAAGATAAAGTTTAACCGCTGATTAACCCTTAACCAGTGGCATTCTAAATCGGAACGTCTTCCATCGAGGACTGCAAAAGCCCACTTCGACACGGCACCGGAATAATTGTTCCAGGAAAACTCAGAAGGCTCTGTGATGAGGATAAACTTTGAAAACAGCGTTGGAATGATAATGCCTACGAGATTTAAACCTTATAAGTAGCATAGATTCCGGCAGTCTTGAAAGCTGTAAAGTATTTAAAACGATTTTTTAAATTATTATTCAGCATGGGTTTCACATACGTGAAGGTGAGAGTTGTTAATCCCGTAAATCCGACTAGGTCAGAGGATGTTGAGTTGTTAGTAGATAGTGGCGCCATTTTCACTTCCATACCCGGCGAAGTTTTAAAGAGTTTAGGTTTAAAGCCCGTTGATCGTGAAAGACTTAAGGTTTATGGGGGAGCGGTCGTTGAAAGGGATATTGGATGGGCTTTAATCGAGTATGGAGGCAAACGCAGGGTTGTGCCCGTGATTTTTGGAGAAAAGGATGACGCCTCAATACTTGGAGCGACGAGTTTAGAGTCTTTAGGTTTCCAAGTCGACCCAGTAACCAAAAAGTTAAAACCAATAGAATTTTTAATGATTTAACACCTTTTTACGGTTCTTGGAGGCATTAATAAAGCTTTAAATGGTGAAAAACCTCAAGAATTAATGGATGATAAGGGAAGAAGCCTTAGATTGGTGGAGTGAGGCAAAGCACAATATCAGGCAAGCGAGGAGAAACTTTGAGATAGAAGAGTATAGTGTATCTGCCTTCCTGTGTCATCAAGCATCTGAGAAGGCTTTGAAGGCGCTCTACATAGTTAAGAAGTCGAGGCTTCCGCCGAGAGGACATGATCTAACGAAGATTGGGAGGCTCCTTGACGCGAAGGAGATAATGGATGAGTTGAAGATTCTAAACCCCCACTATACGATATCGAGGTATCCGAACGCTGCGAATGCAGTGCCAAGTGAAGTGTATACGAAGGAGGTTGCTGAGAGGTGCCTTTTAGCGGCAACTAAGGTCCTAGAGTGGGTGATGAGTAATGGCGGGTTTCCATGAGGGGCTCAGTAGGATTAAACTGTCTAAGAGACAGAGGAGGGAGCTTCTGGCATTCATGAGGCGGCTGAGGGAAGAACTCGGAGCCAGTGAGGTTTACCTCTTCGGATCAAGGGTCTACGGCATACCATTAAAGGATAGCGACCTTGACATGATAGTCGTCTCAGAGAAATTTAAGGAGCGGGGCTTCATCGAAAACATGGAATTACTTAGCAGGCTCTGGGACGGCTCCTTCACAATAGAAATGTTTCCATATACGCCAGAGCAAATAAAAAAATATAACGGCAGAAAGGTCATTATAACAGAAGCACTTGAAAAAGGCATTAAGATAGATCTAACGTAAGATCATAAACTGAGAAAACTCCTTGCTGAAAACATATTGAGCAAATCGGCAAGTGGATGAATTTATGAATGTGCTGATTACAAGTGGTGCAGGCTTCATAAGTCATAATGTAGCCCTCTACCTTAAAAGCAGTTTATGGATTCTGAACTAAGTATGGATTCCATACATATCTTATTGTCAAGAAATCCTCTAGTTGTTTCAGCTTAAGTTTCCGTCTTAACTTCACCTTCTTTAATCTCCCTGTAAAATTTTGCTATGTTGAAGTCATCCCTAAGTATTATCCCCTTTTCCACGGCTTCTGTAGCCATTGGATTTCCTCTTCTAAGCAACGTTAAAAACTCTGCTAATGTTAAAGGTATGACTTCAAAACCAGGTGGATAATCTATTCTCTTAAGTTTCTCCAGCGGAGTACCAGTTAAATCCGATATGAGTATTATATCTACATCGCTCCATAGGTTAAAATCTCCCCTAGCGTAAGAGCCTATAAGTATTGCTGAAGCCTTAAACGGTAGGCTAACAGCCCACTTCTTACAATCGTCCAATACCTTCTCCCTCAATCTTTCCCTCTCTTTAAGGATTTCCAAGTCTCCTCAACCCACTCAATAATAATTTTAGCACACATAATAGCGTTATCGGCGTCTTCCTTAGTATAATACTCGTGAGGCGCGCCTTCAACCCAAGCATTAGGATACCTTGTGGGGATATAGTATTTATCTAACGCCTTAGCGCACCCTAAAACCTTATCAGATACAGAAACCTCTTTAAAACGTATACTACTCAACAACTTCGACACACTATGGCCATAAGCTGGTACCCCTAAACCATACAGTAACGCTTTAGTAGCTATTTCAGCAGATTGTTGCGCTTTAAAACAAGCCCAATTGAAATCCCCCCTTTCCAAATCACCGTGAGCAGATTCTAACGTCTTTTTAGCTGAATTCAACCACCTTAGATACTCAACTTCATCGAACATAAAACCCACTTAATATTAAGATCAACAACACATAATTAATTATTAACTTATTAATGTACACGAGTTTACTGTAAGAGGGGTTGAAAAAGGCGACGGCTCCTTTTAATCTTACGATTAAAAATTGGAAGGGAAAAATGAAGGGTTGAATTAATTCCTTTCGACCCTCCTATCCACCAGGTATAGTATGGATGTTGACGATGAAGCAATTGTGAATATTACATAGGCTGATGTTGCGACGATCAACAGTAGATCGCTTTCCAAGGCTAATCCAAGACCTATAAGTACTAGGAAGACAGCTGTTAAAACCCATGAAGACTTCACAAAACTCATGGATGGCTTAACCCTTTTACCGTATTTTCTAGCCAGAAATGAAATGGCTATGAGGACTGGTGAAACGTAGATAGCTCCTATGAGTGAAGAAGCTATGAAGCCTGCTAATACGGCCGCCGCCTCGATGTTTAATTCGAAAATAGGCGTACTAACCAGAGCCGTGAAACTCAATATTCCTAGCAGCGGATACAACATGGCTTTAACAATCGGCTTCAAGCCTCGCTACTGCATCTTCTAGGGAGTCTTTAAATTCCTTGATGTTGTTCTTATCTTTAACCGTCATGTCCTTAGGTGTTGTGGATAGAAGCTCGCAAGCCCTAGACATCCTCTTCATAGCAACCTTAGAAGTCACGGCTTCCCTCAGCTGGGCTTCTGAGCTATCGCCTTACGTCAGAGTCCATTAGCAGGAAAGTAGATTAAAACGCGGCTTAAGGCGTAGGTTCTCGGGAAGAAAGAAGCATTTGCATCCAAATAAGTGCGGGTCCGCCGGGATTTGAACCCGGGATCACCTGCTCCGGAGGCAGGTGCCTTATCCTGGCTAGGCCACGGACCCCGTTTTAGATTTAGAAGGGTGTTTATCTTAAGCTTTTACTGCGCTATTCTATTATGTATTTAGGTGAACGGTATGTTTGACTTGAGTCTGGTGAAGAGGTATAAATCTGTCAGGGTTGCAGATGTTGTGGATGCATTGGATAGATATGGATTTCATGAAAAGCTCTTGGTATCGCGTAGAATAAGACCCCTATATCCAGGTATAAGAATGGCTGGTTTTGCTATTACCGTTCAAGCGAGGAAGACTCGAGAGGAAATACCTTCTATGAGTCCTGAGGACTACGATAGATACGCCGAAGACTGGTATAGGCTTAAAGCCAACTACGACTGTTTTATGAAGTATACAGGTCCTGGCACGGTTATAGCCATAAACTCAGACGGATGTTTAAACGTGGGCTTCTGGGGTTCCATGATAGCTTTAGTTGCTAAGGCGAAGGGTGTGGAAGGCGTGGTTCTAGACGGCGGCTGTAGAGATATATGGGAGATTCGACGTATAAGATTCCCAGTATTCTCAAGAAGCATAGGTAGAACAGAGGTTATAGGTCGGTTGGAGGTGAGGCCTGAAGACGTAAACATTCCAATAACTGTAGGCGGTGTAACGGTAAACCCGTACGATATGATAGTTGGCGACGACGATGGGCTTGTAGTCGTCCCGAAAAGCATCGTCCACCAGGTGCTGGAGAGGGCTGAAAAGCAGTTAATGGATGATAGGAGGGCTCAGAAACCTTATCTCGACATGTTTGGAATATCTCTCCCATAGGCTGGCGGTTTTTCGGTGGTGGAAATGGGATTCAGACAGGTTGTTCAAGTTGGACTTATTGTAAGCGATATAGAGAAAGCGAGGAGGTTTTGGGCTAAACTATTAAACTTGGAGGAGCCGCCGATAATTGAAACTGAAGAGTGGGAGTCAACCCGTATGACTTTCAGAGGTAAACCGTCTAAAGGACGTGCTAAGCTGACTTTCTTCAAGCTGGAAAACATAACTATAGAGCTTATTCAGCCCCTAGGAGGACCCAGCACGTGGCAGGATTTCTTAGATAGACATGGAGAGGGGATACATCACATAGCATTTGTGACGGAGAACTTAGATGAAGCTATTGGGAAGCTTTCAGAATTTGACGTTAAAATAGAGCAGAACGGGTACTTCAAAGGCGGCGGCTACGTGTACGTAGATTCTAGAGAGAAGCTTGGAGCCATATTAGAACTACTCTACTACAGTAAATGATGCGTTGGGGATGACTATGGAGTACTTCTCTACGGATAAGCTCGGTAGGATCTTCATCGTTAGACTAGACCCTGGCGATTACGTTTTAGAAAGCATAACTGAACTAGCGGTTAGAGAGGAAATTAAAGATGCAATTGTAATATCTGCAGTTGGAACTTTAGATGAGTGTACTCTACACATGGTCACGACGACCGGTTACCCTCCGAAGGAATACTTCAGACGTTGGGAAAATGAGCCTCTAGAGCTCGTTTCAGTGGCGGGTGTTATAGCTGATGGAAAACCACATCTTCACGCCGTAGTCTCAGACAGTGAGAAAGCTTACGCAGGTCATCTAGAGGAGGGCTGTAGAACGCTATACCTGGCTGAGATAGCTATTTTAGAGGTGAAGGGTCTGGATTTGACTAGGGTCCGCGATGAGAGGAATATTCTAAAGTTGGAAAGCCGGAGGAAATACGGATAGTTGATGGTAGCGTGTAATAGAAAACGTTAATAGGTTTTAGAGCGATTTTGGAGGATCGTAGGATCTGAATTGAGCAGTTTAAGTATTGGTTTAATCGGTTGTGGAGGAATAATGGACGCCCATCTAGCCGGTTATAAAGCGTTGTATACAGCTGGGTTGAAGGTTTTCAATATAAAAGCCGTTTGCGATACATATGAACCGAATGCTAAGAGGAAAGCCGAAGCCGTTGAATCTATCCAAGGTAGAAGACCCAACATCTACTTGGATTTTGAGGAGATGATTAAACGCGAAGATTTAGATGCTGTAGATATCGCACTACCCCACAATATACACCATACTGTCGCCTCTAGATGCCTCGAAGAAGGTCTACACGTGATAATAGAGAAACCCCTCGGTATAACCATGAGGGCCGCCAAGCTGATAATCGAAGCGGCTGAGAAGTACAATAAAACCCTAGCCGTAGCTGAAAACTACAGAAGAAGCCCTGAGAATAGAGCCATCTGGTGGGCTATTAGGCAGGGATACATAGGTAATCCCAGAATGATCGTATGGATGGCGGCGGGATGGAATCCAAACCCCTGGGGTTGGAGGGAAGACCGCTTCGCTGCGGGTGGAAGCTGGGTTTTCGATGGAGGGGTACATCTTGCAGACCTAGATAGGTATCAGCTTGGAAGGGAAGCCTTAGACGTATACGCTGCAACTGAAACCTTTGACCCCGTTAAGAAGGGTGTAAAGGTTACGGTGGACGATATGACTATGGCTATCATAAGGTTTGAGGGGCGCGTATACGCTCAATGGCTGTGGACTAGAGCGGCACCGGGGAGGGAATTAAACCTGAGGATTATCTACGGTTCACAAGGCGCTTTAAACGGTGAAGGCTTAAAGATTCAAAAGGAGGATAGCGTAGAAGTCTACAGAATGCATATGCTGGTAGATAGGATGATGAGGAGTTTAAAGCCTGAGGAGAGGGAGAGCATGTTTCCAAGAGGTATAACTGATACGTTTGCAACAGAACTCTACGACTTTTACAGCTCAATTGTTGAAAAGCGTAAGCCTGAAGTCGACGGCTGGGAGGCTTACAGAGACATGGCCATACCCTTAGGCTTCTACGAATCTGCAGTCCTAGGAAGACCCGTAAAGATCAAAGACGTAGAAGAACTTAAAGTTGAAGAGTATCAAGGCGAGATCAATGAAAGGCTTGGAATACGTTAGAACGTTAAACAGCATTCTCCTCCACGCCATCTGAGATACTGAGTTTAGAAACACCTAGAGCCCTACAATTAAGTGTAATACTCTAGGTGTATTTTCCAATAGAGCCATAAGAAGTAGACCACTTATTTTTCTGTAAATCTAATATTCTCGCTTTAGCCTCTTCTAAGGCTTTTAAAGCGCCTAGAAAAACAGGCTCCTGTACAACACCCTTATCGTAGAATTCTTTAAGCTCATCCATATCGTGTACCTTAAGTTCTCCACCGGGTTTAGCTGAGACGTCAACCGCTAGGTCGACGTACCTTACAAGGCCTTTAACGACTTCAACTGGGGTGTTTATGTTTATGTAGATTCCTTTAAATTCTCCACGGTTGGAGAAGTATCTATGCTCTATGAGCCAGTCACCCGGTTTGAATCGTGTTAAAGCGTAGTCACCAGTTTCCTTGGAGATTCCCAGTCCATCGTAGAGACCTGGGCCGTAAATTCTCCTTCTAACCGTTAGAAGATCGAATTCGACGTGTTCAACCACTCCAGGGGTGAGGGTTAAAACAGTCCCATCGAGTTTTCTATGTTCAAAATTCAATCGACTTCCGACTTCTACACTTTTAAACCCGATAAGCCTATCTAAACAGTCTTCGATAAAAACTCTATCCGCACCTCTAGCCAGCATGAGTTCAGCTAAGTCTACAGCTGCTCCAAATCCTCTAAAACACCTGTAGACGTGATGCCCTCTAACCGTAGGAACCACTTTAGACCTTAAATCATCGAGAAGATTTTTACATGGAAACTCCAACTTATAAACTGCCTCTCCTTCAAGTATCAACGTAGATTCAGTTGAACAGCTTTTTCTAAGAAGCTTAGCTTTCTCTTTAAGCTCTTCAAATTCCCTGAGAAGCTCTTCAACCGGTGCTCTAACAGCCGTGCTCTTCCACCGTATTCCCCACTCTTCTCTACGAATTATGGAAGATAGGTTTAGAAGCTCCCTAAAACGGGGGCTCTTCCTCAGCGGCTCATCAAACGCCACGAGGTTGTTTTGCGTTAAACTCATGTAGAAGCCGTCTACTGTTATATGCCTTCTCAGGCTGACCGATTCTCCACTCTTCCAAACCGGCTTGTAGGTTTGAACTAGAACGTAATCTCCCGTATTCAACCCTCTACCATTCTGAACAAGCCCTTTAAAAGAACCTAAATCTACTAAAACACCATCCTCCGTATTCCCTGCGACAACCCCCTTGTAAACAGAGCCGACGTTTACAAGGGACCTCCTTACGAATACGTACTTCAGCCGTTCTACGACCGCCTTCACAGCACTCTCGACTTTTTCAGGTAGACCTCTAACTAAAACTCCCTGTTTATCTGAAGTTTCAACCACCGCTACATCCGGTTTAACGTTTAAATCTCCTATTTTAAATCTAACAGCTATCGTCCTACTTGGATAGGATATTTCAAAACCCTCGTCTAACATAAGCCTTGTAAGAGCTGTAGAGTATATTCCTCTTAAGTAGACTCTCAACGGCACACCTTGGAATACTAGTCTCTAATACCCTCTAGGAACGATATCGCCTGCCATATTTTAGTCCTTGTATAAACCGGTATATTCGGGTCTTGACTGATCTCATCGAGAATATCTATTACGTTTGAAGCTCTAGCTGCAAGCGAAAGCTTTTCAGATTGAAGCTGGTCGATACTTTCCTTAGCGGCTTTCCTAATGTTCCTCGGAGTGGTGGGATCTGAAGCGATCAACTGAAGTATCTGAATGGCTTTATTCACCCTATCCATGTACTCTTCAACCTTCTTAGAAGACTTCTTACCTTTAGAAGACAAACGTCATCCCCCCGCTTCCCAGTAAGCCGGAGATTACTTAAGGTTATAGTTTATTAGTCTATAGTATGATTTTAAGTTTGCTGAGGTGGCTTCAGTGAGCGACGATTACGTGAAGAAGGCCGCCGAGGTCATGAAAATGGGGGCTAAAATGCTCTCAGAATCATGCCCAATATGTAGAGTACCCCTCTTCAAGCTCGGTGAAGACGTACTCTGCGTCAACTGCGGTAGGAAGATAATCCTAGTTAAAGAAGACCAAGAAGCCATCGCCGCTAAAACACCATTAATACTGACAGATATAGAGGAAAGCTTGATCAGCAAAATACTAGAGGTAAGAGGAAAACTAATGCTCGCTGAAGATTTAGACGATTTAAAGAAGGCTGGAGACGTTCTAAACACCCTACTAGAAGCACTCTCAACTATTAGAAAACTCAGGAAAAGCTGAAGACCCTCAAATGGGGCCGGCCGGATTTGAACCGGCGATCACGTGGGCCCAAGCCACGTAGCCTAGACCAAACTAGCCGACGGCCCCCCCCATCAAAATCTAGAGGCTTCCAGTATAAAAACTGTTTTCACGACCTCTTAAAAAAGTTTAGAGTAGAAACCCTCAAACCACATCCTTCGAACTCGGTAAAGTTAAAATCGACTTTCAACCCTTATCGATTAAGACGGAGGCAAAAACACTAAAGCAACACATTTGCTTCATCGCAGATGAAGTCGACCCCTACCTCAACCCACCATCATACCCCAATAAGCAGTAAATCGACCAGAATAACCCCCTTGAAACCTAGAGGGGTCAAGCCCCCATAAAAATCATCCATAAAATCCTCCATAATAAGAGCCATAAAAATCCATCATTATGGAAAAGCTTAAAACGCCAACAATGGAAAGGAGAAAACTCTAAATTTAAGCTCATCTTTAAGAAAAATAGGCGGGGGTAGCCAAGCCTGGTTTAAGGCGCAGGGCTCAGAACCCTGTGGGATAGCCCTTCGTGGGTTCAAATCCCACCCCCCGCACCAATTCACCAGCAGTATGAATATCAACATTTAAAACCACCACTTACAATACACTCCCACTGGCTTAAACCCCACCCCCATACCAATACCCACCTCTTACCCTTAACAGTCTATTCACTAAACGTATTCAAAACATCTAAGACCATTAAACTCTAAACATAGCCGTCAACGATAGACTTGCCGCCAGTGTTACTAGCGGCATTATTGTAAACCCGTATTTAGAGAATTCGGAAAAGGAGATTTTCACCTCTCTATCTGAAAGTATCTTAGACCATATCAACCCAGCGAGAGAGCCTGTTAACATGTAGTTTGCACCTAGATTACTTCCGATAACTAATGCCGACGTTAAACTAATTCTGACTTCTTCAGATACCCGCTGTATACCACCCTCTTTGAGGGTTTTAATGAAGAATATAGTCATTGGATGATTATTCATAAGACCAGCCGCAAGAGCAGATAAAAAGCTTAAGCTGGAGATTGTAACCATGGGGTTTTTGGAGACTATTCGTGAAATCTGAGAAGCAAATAGATGAGTCCATCCAGAGGTTGCAAGCCCCTCAACTATGATGAAAAGTCCTATGAGGAATGGGGCTATCCTCCAAGGCATCCTACGAAAAACCATCTTTGCACGAGAACGGTTGAAAATCAGGTCGTACAGACCCATGACTAAGGCGAAGAGTAGAGCAATAGCCCAAGCTTGAGCGTTAATCCACTCCGTAGGTAAACTTATTAAAAACAACATACAACCTAAGGTTAAAAGACCGAAAATAGCACCATTCCTATCCTTAAGAGAATACCGTGGGTCAATATCTGGCACCTTGACCGATTTTACCACCCTCCGCCGAAATGTGAGTAGAAGCAACAGTAGACATACGAGTGTAGCTGAAATCGATGGAATCAACATCCACCTTGCAAACTCTGCAAAGTTTACTCCGAAGGCATCTGCGATTACAATATTCGTAGGGTTTCCGATGTACAAGCCCATGCTGAGGGTATTTGCCGCGAAGAATTGAGCGATCAGATATGGAACAGGATCTACTTCAGCGTATGCACAGATGTGTATGACGAGGTATGTAACCGTTAGAATTACAACATCATTACTAGTAAACATCGACAAGAAAGATGTAAGCAGAAAAAGGTATGTAAAAAGCCTTAAGCCAGAGGCTCCAGCAGTCTTAACAACGCGTAATGAAACATACTCGAAAAAGCCAGTACAGTCTAAAGAAAGACAGATATATGAAAAGGATAGAATGAACACTATCACAGAGTAGGGTTTTACATAGTCACATCCAAGAACACCCTCCTTTAGCAACGTCAACGCTGATGAAGGTGAACTTGCGAGAATAACAGATGCGCATAGAATAGACGCTAATCCATAGTCGATATGGATGCTCTTTGACGTATAAGGAACTTTTACACTTGGACGTTTAAATATTAAGAAAATGGCTATGATAAACACAAGCATAGAAATCACTGTGAGCTCATGTAACATTTACGTAACCCCCTACCCATCTATTGAAGAGATACCACTAACCGCTCGATATATTGCCACAGAAGTTTACTGTCTTTTCAATCGCTCTAAATAAACTTTACAGTTATCAATTGGATTGAATAAACCCCACTCTAACCATAGAGTAATCTACCTCCAGAGCTTCATCTTCAGTAGTAGTCAGAGGCTTCATAAAACTCTGCATGAACACTTAACAATCAAACGTTATATTAGCGAACTAATTAAACTAGGAGTGGTGATTACTCAGTGGAAGAGATTCCAGACTGGGAGAATCCAAGGATTGTAGAGAGGAATAAGGAGCCTGCTCACGCAACACTCATGCCCTATCCAAACGAAGAAGAGGCTTTCCCATGTATAAGAGAGAAGTCTTCATGGTTTTCATCACTAAACGGAGAGTGGAAGTTTAAACTATGTGAAAACCCCAGCTCAACACCTAGAGATTTCTACAAGGTAAATTTCAACGATGAAGAGTGGGATGCTATACAGGTTCCAAGCAATTGGCAGATGCTTGGATACGATAAACCCATCTACGTCAACGTTAGATACCCATTCCGTGCAGACCCACCTAAAGTCCCAAGAGATTGGAATCCAACTGGGCTATACCGTAAAACCTTCAACATCCCAGAGGATTGGCATGGCAGACAGATATTCCTAGTCTTCGACGGTGTTGACTCTGCATTCTACGTATGGGTTAACGGTGAAATAGTCGGATACAGTCAAGACAGCCGTCTACCCGCGGAATTCAACATCACAAGGTATGTTAAACCAGGTTGGAACCTACTAGCCGTAAAGGTTCTACGCTGGAGCGATGGAAGCTACCTTGAAGACCAAGATATGTGGCGTTTAAGCGGAATATACCGCGACGTTTACCTATACTGTACACCACCCATCCACATTAGAGACTTCTTCGTGAGAACGTTTTTCGATGAAAAATACCAAGATGCAACTCTGAAAGTCAGAATCAACATTCGAAACTACTCTGAAAAAACATCCCCTCTTCACACCTTAGAGTTAAAACTCTACGATGGTGAAGGAGTTCAACTATTCACCGAACCCGTGAGAGCATACGTTGGAGAAATAAAACCTGAAAGTGAAGCGGTTTTAGAAGTTGAAAAAAAGATTCCAAAGCCTAGAAAGTGGTCTGCTGAAGACCCCTACCTCTACACGCTAATACTAACGTTGAGAAATGAAAAAGGTGAAGTAGTTGAAGTTGAAAGCTGCCGTGTAGGCTTCCGTCAAGTGGAAATTAAAAACGGACGTATACTGATAAACGGTGTACCAGTTTACCTTAAAGGGGTGAATAGACATGAGCACGATGACGTCCGTGGACATGCAATTACAGTAGAATCCATGATAAAAGACATAGAGCTTATGAAAAAGTTTAACTTCAACGCTGTACGTACCTCCCACTACCCAAACCACCCGGCTTGGTACGACCTCTGCGACAAGTACGGTATTTACGTGATAGATGAAGCCAATATCGAATGCCACGGCTTAGTCGGTTTCCTAAGGACAATGTTTCAAATCGAGGAAACCTTTGGAAAACACTGGGAGGAACTGCTCAGAGAATTCAGAGAGAAACTAGAGGGGAAGACGTGGAGAGAAGTTATGGAAGAGATTATGAAGAGATTCCCCAGATATATCGAGCCAGCACAAGACCCTGAGTGGCTTCACGCATTCATGGAAAGGTTTGTGAGAATGGTTGAGAGGGATAAAAACCACCCGTGTGTTATAATGTGGTCGCTTGGAAACGAATCTGGATACGGACCGAACCACGATGCAATGTCCGGCTGGGTTCACGGATACGACCCGACAAGACCTGTACACTACGAAGGAACAATACATACTGCTGAGAAGAAGATCTCTAAAAGCGTTGACGTCATAAGTATAATGTATCCAACCCTTGAAAGACTAGTACAATTGGCTGAAGACCCTGAGGAAGATAGACCAGTAATCATGTGTGAGTATGCACACTCAATGGGTAACAGTACTGGCAATTTAAAGGAGTACTGGGAGACGATATACAAGCATAAGCGTCTATGCGGTGGCTTCATATGGGATTGGGTCGACCAAGGCTTGAAACGGATGACCGAAGATGGACGTGAATGGTGGGCTTATGGAGGAGACTTCGGCGATGAACCAAACGATGGAAACTTCTGCATCAACGGATTAGTATGGCCTGACCGTAAACCTCACCCAGCAATGTGGGAGTGTAAGAAAATACAGCAACCGGTTGAAGCTGAAGCCGTAGACCTTGCTAAGGGAGTGATTAGAGTATTCAACAGGTTTGACTTTACAAACCTAGATATTGTAGACATATTTTGGGAGCTTTCTGAGGATGGACGGATAATTCAACAGGGAGCACTACCAAAGATTCACACCCCACCCCACGAAAGCGAGCTTATAACAATTCCATTTAAGACCCCAGAGCTTAAACCTGGAGCAGAATACTGGCTAATGATACGTTATAAGCTTTCAAGAGACACAGTTTGGGCTGAGAAAGGCTACGAAATCGGATGGTCTCAATTCAAAATGCCTTTCAACACACCTCCCAAACCTTTAATTAGAGCCGAGGATATGCCTCCATTGACTGTTAAAGAGACGGATGAAGAAGTAGCTATTTCAGGGAGAGACTTCAAGCTTACTCTAGACAAGAAAACGGGACGTATCACCTCCATAGAATATAAAGGCTTTAAGATTGTGAAAGAAGGACCACTCTTAAACCTCTGGAGAGCTCCAACCGATAACGACATACCAAGGCTAGCTCCAATGTGGCGTAGAGCTGGATTAGACCGCTTAAGACACACCGCTGAAAGCGTGAAAATAGAAAAAATTTCAGATCAAGTAGTTCATGTAGTCGTAGAAGCTTCACTTCACACACCTGAAAACGTTGAGAAGTTCAAATGTAGATACACGTATAGAATCTACGGAAGTAGCGACGTAATTATAGACGTTGACGTAGACCCAGCCGCAGACCTTCCCCCATCCATACCTCGCATAGGTCTAAAAATGACAATCCCAGGAGGGTTTGAAAAATTCACGTGGTTCGGACGAGGACCACATGAAAACTACTGCGACCGGAAGGAGGGCGCCGCCGTTGGAGTTTATACCGGAACCGTAGATGAACAGTACGTACCCTACATTAAGCCTCAGGAGAATGGAAACAAGACAGATGTAAGATGGGCTTCTCTTACGAACGATTCAGGTTTTGGACTTCTAATAGTTGGTATGCCGTTGATAGAAGTCAGTGCACACCACTATACGATTGAAGACTTTGAAAAAGCAAAACACACGTATGAGCTTAAGAGACGCGATGATATAACGTTGAACATAGACTACAAGCAGTCTGGTCTTGGAGGAGGAAGCTGTGGCCCAGATACTCTTCCACAGTACCTTGTAAAACCTGAACACGCCCACTTTGCCGTAAGACTTAGACCAATTTCACCAGATGAAGTAGCTAATGAACTGAGTAAGCAGATAATTGTCGATTATGTACGTTGAAACAGCTCTCGTCGTTTAGACTCCACTCTTTCCACTTTTATCTAAAATATCGTAGAGCTCCATTAAACTGTTTAACGTCAAAACCTCCGATTCTAATCCCAGTTTTCTCAAGTTTTCTAACTCACTCATCCTCCTCACTATTAACACTGCTTTACAGCCGTTCTCCAAGGCAGATAATACATCGTTAACTCTATCGCCGACCATCACCGTTTCAGAGGCTTCGTAGCCTCCCGTAGAAAGTACGAGTTTTATCTGATCCCTCCTAGTTGGACGCTCATCTCTGGAGACCACTACTTTAAATAGATCCCTAATCCCTATGAGGCTTAATACGTTTTCAATGGCTTTTCTAGATTGGAGACTCGTTAAATTCAGCGTATAGCTTTCACCCAGCTTCCTGAGTATATATGGAGAATCATCCAACACGATTAGACCGCTTAGAGATTCAAGCTCATATTTCTCAACAAACCTTGAAACCTCCCAGTACAAATCTGAACCCCACAGCATGGATAGTGTAACCGTAAAAGATGAAACTTCTCGACCTAGGAGTTTACCCAGCTCTCTGTAAATTAAGCTCCAATCCACTGGAAGGAGGATTAAGGTTTCATCTAAGTCAAATATCAGGTTTCTGATACTCAGAGTAGTCTTCTCCACCGTTAACCACCAGAAGTTGAACTACGGCTTATCTGTTAAAGACCTACATAAATTTTCCCCCAGGAAAAAATAGAGAGTTAAAATGATCTCACCAATGATTGTAGCGGACTATTTCATCCAATGGTTTTCGATCGGTTACAGGTTCTTTCCTCTCAGCTGGATAGCCTAAAGTTATCATCGCAACAACTCTTGCCTCTTCTGGAAGACCTAAAACCTTCTTCACTTCCCCCTCCTCGTGAAAAACACCGACCCAGCATGTTCCAAGACCCTGCTCCCATGCGGCTAGAACGAGGTTTTGCAAAGCTATGGCTACATCAATCTTCCAGAAGTCTGTTCCAGGGAAGCTTTCACCCGGTAAAGCGCAACCAACTACTATGACTGGTGCTGAACGTATGGGGTCTCTAGGCGGACCTCTTAGAGGTTCTCTAGGAGGAGGTCTCAGCTTCTCCTTAGTAAGTCTTAACTCCTCCTTAACTTTTGGGTCTGTTACAACGATGAAACGCCATGGCTGTCTATTTCCAGCGGAGGGCGCCAATCTAGCGGCTTCTAAAACCTTTCGAAGCTTCTCCTCTTCGACTGGTTTATCCTCGTAAACCCGTATGCTCCTTCTAGTTCTTATGGCTTCAAAAACCTCCATATAGACCGATAAAGAAACCTCATAGAGCCTCTTAAGACTTTTTTCGATTGCTATTTTAGGGGTCTGCTACTGCAGCCGTCGTCATTCATCTGAACGACTGGGATGGCTTCTTCATCCCCCCGATTACCTCCAGCATAAAACGAAATATTAACCTTTCGTCGCATAGAAGCACATACTAAGCTTCTTCAGAGCTTAAATGCAAAGCTTCGGCATTCAAATTTACCGAAGTCATCTTTTGAGTTAGAACTTCCCACGGTTCATCCCGAATCGTTACAAGTCCGTAGTTGCTATTCTCCCCGTCGAATCTACCTTCATAGGGCTGATCAAAGTACTGGAACCAGTGGTAGCCTACTATAAACGGTTGCTTCATAATCGCTTCAACGAATTCTTCAAAGTACTTAGCTCTTTCGAATTGGGTTTTAACTGGTACACTGGCTCCTCTCGTGTTCGGTAGCCCCGAATCCATAGCCTTAAAGGAGAACTCTGTTACCATTATCGGTAGTCCAGTTATGCTATGGATCTTCTTGAAGTCCGCCAACCTCCTTGCGAGTTCATCACTGTATGGATTGGGGTAGCAATTGATCGATATGACGTCTACAT
Source organism: Bathyarchaeia archaeon (assembly GCA_038870975.1). Taxonomy (GTDB): domain Archaea; phylum Thermoproteota; class CALKCG01; order B24; family B24; genus DTBU01. Next base: position 223,876 of record JAVZJD010000002.1, read on the forward strand.
ATCCTATGCAGCCTTCAAGCACTTCATCTGGAGGCTTATAGGCGAAACGACACCCTAAAACCAAATGGTTTGGATCGTACTTTTTAATAGCATCGTAGGTTACCTTAAAGTATCGTTTAGCGACCTGCCTAAGGAAGCTCAATCTATCAGTTTCTACAGCGGGTGTTTTCGGAGCATGTGTAGCTGAGAGTATTTCTTCAAAGGAGGAGAAGGATGTACTCCAAGCTCTATTCAACAGGGATACTTCCCCGTATTTTTCTCTTAGAAAATCTACAAGTGCTTGCTTACCTTCTGCTTCAGGCGGGAGAAGCATGTAGTCGTCGAAGAGGTCTCTCTTAGACCTCCAATCCGGTGCCCATCTTAATTCGTTATCTGTGAAATATCCAAGGAGATACTTATCGTTTCTCCTAGACGCGCATATCTTACTGGATACCTCTTCCGCCACTTGTTTAAACTTCTTCGAGAAGTAGTCTGTCACAGCTCCACTCTGCCAGTTTGCACCAGCCTTAAGAGCCATATCGAGAATAATCGTATAGGGCATTCCCTCACCATAGGTTTCTTCACTCGACCATGCACCTATAGTATTAAACCCCCACCCTTTAAGCCTAGCAATCGTCTCCTTAACCCATCTTTCAACAGAACCATACTTCTCCATAATATGCCTATTGTAGGGGCTGTATCCAAGAGACGGCGCATAATCCCCCAAATAATTTACGTGGTTTACACCTTTAGATATGAAAAGATTGCCTTCAGGGTCGACAAACCAGAATTTTCCATCGATTTTCTCAACGTGGAAAAACCCCGTAGCTCGGCTAGACAAACGACTACCCCCATTTTAATGTAGTGTAATGGAGTATAAGCATTGTGGACTTAAACCTTGGAAGAGTTTAAAAGTAAAAGCTTATTACACCGTCATGTTAGAAAGACTCTCGATGGAGTCTACGTTAGTGAAAGGCTTTAATGTAAGCTTTTCAAGAGGAAAGTGTCTTTTAAATCCGTCTAATGTCACAGTTGAAGCCTATAAGCCTGGAGGCTTTAAGAAAGGCGTTGTAGAGGCTTTAGCTTTAAGCTTCCCTCCGTCTAAAGCAACCTACTTTAGAGATTGGAACGCTGTAACGATTAAGGCATTTAATAGGCTGATAGGAGTTTATGAATCTGGCAAGGTTACTTTCTGCGCATCAGGCGATGAGGAGGTTGAAAAAATCTTAGATTATGTCAACCATATTATTGAGAGCACTTCTAATGAAATCGCAGAGAAGGGTGTTCCAAGGGTTGAAGACGTGGAATCATGGAGTAGGCTTACACCATTGGATTTATACAAACATCTCCCTAAAACTAATTGTAGAGAGTGCGGTGAAGATACGTGTATAGCTCTAGCCGCTAAAGTACTATCGGGCGAAAAACCCCTCAAAGACTGTAAACCCCTCTCAAAGCCTGAGAATAGGAGGCTGCTCGAGGAGTTTAGGAGAAGGCTTGGCGACAAAGCTCTTAAAGCATTAGGTTGGGAATAGAAGACTTCATAAACCTACTGATGAGACTATATCTCGCGAAAAGTCTTATTTAGAGGTCGATATGGATTGCCTATTCACGTCTTCATCCTAGGAATGGCCGGTTGTGGTAAAACATCTCTCACAGCTAAATTCACCTATTGGCTAAGAAGGAACATTGGACTTAAGGCTATAGCAGTAAACTTGGATTCAGGTGCTATAAATCTGCCCTATGAAGCATATATAGACGTGAGGAAATTCTTCACTTTAGAAGAGCTTATGCTGAAGGAGGGACTTGGACCCAACGGTGCCATGGTATATTCTATGGAAATCTTAGAGAAGATGACACCAAATATTGTAAAAGCTCTAGCTGAAGCAGACTACGACATCGCCGTGATGGATACACCTGGGCAAAACGAAGTATTCTCCTTCAGACCAGCTGGTCCAAGGGTAGTTGAAGCCTTTACAAAATTAGGGCCATCCGTAGGTGTCTTCCTCATAGATGCTTCAACCATAGTTAAGCCATCGGATTTAGTTGCCTGCTTCTCAGTATCCATAGCCTCTCAGATAAGGCTTAGAATACCGGTCATAGTGGCCTTAAGCAAGATAGATAAAGCCCTCTTAAACGGTTTAGATAGACTACTCACTGACTACAAGTTCCTGAGGTTGAGCGTTAAAAATGAAGTCGGGGAAGGCTTAAATAAAGACTTCACTCTACACCTATTAAGAACCTATAGAAACTTCATGAAAATCCAGAAGCCTGTAAAAACATCTGCCCTAACAGAAAAAGGCTTGGAAGAACTCTACGATACGATACATGAAGCTCTATGTGAATGCGGCGATTTAACTTAAGCTTTCAACCACTCTTCCTTAGAGTATTGAGCACGTTTTCCATGCGCTGCGATTTGAGGTGGAGGTTTCTCCCCTCGGTGAATGTACTGGTAGGCTTCTCTGTGCCTCTGGTAGTACATGCATGCTGGTTCAAAGCCCAGTTCTTTCTGAAGCTGTTCAACCGTAATAGTAGAATCTATGGGTTCTACGAGGAATAGTCCATCATCTAGGCTTGAACGTACCTCTACACGGTTTGAGTAGAGCTTCATTATCTTATCAGGAATACTGTAGTTGAAATCGTAATGTGCAACTGTAAAGTCTAGGTTTACATCGTGAACTGCGACGTTTTTAAGCTCATCTGTTTCAGCTAGAATATTTCCCAAGGGGTCTATTATCTTAGATTTATCCGATCTTACGGAGGATACAATGTAGTAGTGGTGTAAATAGGCGTAGACTTGTAGTGCAAAACCTCCGTTGTAAGCTGAGCACCAGACAACCATTCTGGCGTTTTTATCAGCTAAAGTCTGCCAAGTCTCGGGAAAGCCTATGTCGAAACATATTTGAATACCTATCCGTCCGAAGTCTAAATCGAAGACTTTAGCCTCACTTCCAGGTGTTACACCGTCTTCAAAAACCGTATAATCGCTTGAAGATGTGACAGGGTGGATTTTATCATATACCCCTATGATGTCTCCAGACCTATCTATGACGACTGCCGAATTCCATATCTTTCCATCCCTCTTAGTATAGAGGGGGCATATAATGTAGGAACTGTATTCAGTCGCCTTAATTGAAACCGTTTTTACAATGGGTCCGGGTATTGCCTCAGCTAAGTCTTCAAGTGGTTTATTAACAGACACAGTTGCAAATGCCTCTGGTAGACAGACTAAATCAGGCTGATAGCTGAGAGCGATGTCCAGAAGCTTCATAACGTGTTTCAAATTCCCTTCGATAGTGTTGTAGAAACGATTGGCCTGGCAAACTGTTGCTACACGCGCCCTTTTACTCATATAGACCACGTTAAACTCAAACTCTACTTCATGGTTTAAAAAGATTTCACCTGGGCTCTAGAGATTTATAGGAAACAGTTATTATCTTTTTAAGCCGTTTTAAAGTAGTGTGAAGCCTTGAATTCCAGCATTAAGAGGGTGAAAGAAGAGCTTAGGCTAGAAGTTTGGAGGCGGCTTGATGAGGCTAATGTGACGCTTCCTCCGAAACCGTGTTATGGGCGGATTCCAAATTTTATAGGTGCTTACGAAGCCGCCTTGAAAGCATCTAAGTTGACTGAGTGGGAGAATGCTAGAGTTGTTTTTATAAACCCAGATAGCCCTCAAAGGCATTTGAGGACTATAGCGTTAAAACAAGGTAAACTATTGATTATGGCATCTCCTAGACTTAAAAGCGGTTTTCTAGTAATAAATCCTTTAGAGGTTAAGGGGGTTGAAGAAGAGGCTTCGACTATCAGAGGTGCCTTCAAGTATGGAAGGATGAGTGAAACTGTAGCGTACAAGCCAGACTTAATTGTGACAGGCTGTGTAGCAGTAGATGGGGAGTTCAACAGGCTTGGTAAAGGAGGAGGTTACGGCGATAAAGAGATATCCATAGTAAAGGGTAAGTACGGGTCTAACATACCTGTTTTAACTACGATTCACGACCTACAGATCGTAGAGAAAATACCCGTAGAGCCACATGACTCAAAAGTTGATATAGTTGTAACACCATCTAGAATTCTCAGGAGAAGACAAGCGTGAAAATCCTCACACTCTGCGGCGTAGCTCAAGCTAGAGTAGGCTGTACTTTCCTAGCTGGCAAACCGTCGGAGCAATGTATCAACTGTAGACTCTATAAAGTCTGTGTAGGTAAATTAGAGCCTCATAGGCTCTACCGTGTAGTAGAAGTCAGAGGCAGAGTTTTCCAATGTACACTTCATAAAGATGGTGTCAAACTGGTCGTAGTTGAAGAGAACCCTGTGGAAGCTGCTGTAGAAGACAAACTCATAGTGGAGGGAATGACGCTCGTATTCAGCCCAATCTTATGTAAAATCGACTGCATCAATAAAAGCCTCTGTACTCCAGAGGGGCTTATGAAAAACGATAGATGTCGAGTGGTTGAAGTCGGGGGAAGGTTGAACTGCCCCGCAGGGTTAAAGCTTAGGAGGGTTGTTCTTAGGAGGGTTCCTTAGCTTCTTTAGACTCTGTTTTAGCTTCGACACGTCTAGTATATTCCTCTGTAAACACTATCTTTGAAAACTCTGGTATGAATTTTAGAATGTCGTTCGCTATACCACGTTTTATAACCTGTATTCCATCTATCATATAGCTCTCAGAAGGCATGTTTATGACTAGAACGTTTGAATTTAAAGATAGTGAAAACTTCTCAATTGGGATTGTGGGTAGACGTCTATGCAGTAACGCCTTAATCCTATTAATCGAATCTTTCACTTCACTCTTAACTTCAACTTCGTAGAGTAGGGTTTTACCCGCTAGCGGATGGTTGAAGTCCAATTGAACTCTACCTGATGATATACTTCTCACGGTCGCCAATGCATTTCTAAACCTTACCCTTGCGCCAGGCTGCAGGTTTGATTCACCTTTAAACATTCTAAGAGGTACGAGTTTCAATTTTGATGGGTCTCTAACACCGAAGCCCTTTTCAGGGGGGATTTCAATCTCTCTTTTCTCACCAACGTTCATCTCGTAGAGTTTCTCCTCTAAACCGCTTATAACCCAACCTTCCCCCAGAACCACCAACATTGGCTCGTAAATTACGTCCGAACTATAGATGTTAAACTTCCTAGCCTCTGCCTCAATAGTGGTATCGAAAACTTCGTTTGTATCTTTAACTCTAGCTACATATTCTATTGTTATGAAGTCTCCTTTCTGAAATGGCATGAATTCACCTCTTCCAGATGGAGTAATATACCTCTTTTAAGGTTTACTGTTATTAGAAGAGAGTATTAAACTATAATGCTAACGATACTCGATGATGAGTAGCTCGTAATATGGTATATCCTCCCAAAACTTCCAGATATCCTTTCACTCCAACACAAACCTGCGTGTTTAAGTAGTGGCGCTCTAAATGACTCGATTTCTTCACAAGACTTACGTTTTTGAAAGAAAAAGCTCGAAGTCCAACTAAGAACATCCTTTACGTTTTTAAACTAGTCCCCTCCAGCTCTAAACTTCAATACATTTAGCCGCGTAGTCTTCAAGCCACCCATCGCCTAACAAGCTCTTGTAAAAGCTTTCAAACAGGTGCACGACTTCGGACTGAAAACCCTACATGTATTACCGTTCTAGAGGTATTGATACAGCTAAAACGAGGGATTTAAGAACTATAAGTTAACTCGAGCCTACTCTTTTTAAGAATACCTTCGGCTGGTCATTTAACTCCAGAATTGCGTAGAAGTTTTGTTTGGCCGGGCCAGGGTTTACGATTAGAGTTTCACCCAGTCGGTCCATACCCCTAGCCTCATGTATATGGCCATGTACGACGGCTAGGGGTTTATACTCCTCTATGAACTTTCTTAAAGCTCTGCTTCCCGCGTGTAAACCAAGGGATGTTAAATCGGTTGAGGTATCCGCTGGAGGACTATGGGAGACGACTATTAAACGTCCTTTAAAATCGTTTAAAGCCCCTTTAACTATTCGATATATCTCTTCTTCTTCAAATTCTATCCTAGTGGAGAACGGTGTCTTAGGAGAGCCTCCTATGCCTAAGAAGGCTGTTGAATCTGACATGTGAAGTTTACTGTGTATGTTTAAAGCATCTTGAACGTTTCCCGAGGTTAAAAGAGCTGGTGGGTCGCAATTTCCAGGGACGAAAAACGTTTTAAGCCCTCTGAAGAAGCTTAACATTTTTTCAGCTTCATTTAAACTTCCAAAATGCGTAATATCGCCGCATATAACGAGTAAATCTAGCTTAAGCTTCAATGCTTCTCTCGAAAGCGTGTAAGCTGCATTAAAACTGCTATGTATATCGCTTAAAACCATGACCTTCAATCTACCACCATCTTATTTCAAAAGTTTTAAACTCACCCACGTATGGTTCTTCGTAAAAAACGACACTATCCACTTTAGCTGACGATGGCCCTCTTCGACACCATGCTAAAACTCTTCTAACAGCCTCCTCCTCTCCTTCTAATACTGCTTCAACCCTTCCATCTGGGAGATTTCTAACCCACCCGTAGACACCGTTTGAAAGAGCCATCCTCCTCAAGTGATGTCTAAAGCCTACCCCTTGAACAAAGCCTTGTATGAATACGTGGATGCGGGTTTTCATCTAAGGCTATAAGGATATGTGGGAAATTTAAATCTTGAGGCTGGTCTAATTGTGTAGGGGATCTGATAAGAGAGACTACGTAATCTCAGCACTCACCATAATACTTTACCAGCCTCTGCTAAACCTACACCGATTTTATCTACACCGTAGCCTAAGTATGCTAAAGAAGACTCGAGAGCGTTTACAGTAGCTAAGACTTCATAGGCTGAAATATTCCCCATGCACCCTATCCTGAAGATAGAGCCTCTCAGTTTACCCTGACCTCCTCCTATGACCACACCGTGTTTTAAACGCATAGTCTTTATGAGTTCTTCTGAATTAACGCTTTTAGGTGTTTTAACGGCTATCACAGTATTTGAACGGTATTCAGGTTCAAAAGGATACGGTTCTAAATCTAAGGATTCAATAGCTCTATAGAATGCTCTAGCACATTTTTCATGTCTAGCTATTCTAGCTTCAAGCCCCTCCTCTCTAACCATTTTCAATGCTTCACTGAGCGCGTAGAAGAGTGGAATACTAGGCGTGTAGGGGGTCTGTCCCCTCTCCATATATTCAAGGTAGGCTTTAAGATTGAAGTATATGCCTCTGTTTACCCTTTTAGCCTCCTCTATGAAGCGTTCACTAACTGAAACGAAGGCTAATCCTGGAGGTGCTGCTATACACTTCTGACTACCTGTGACACATGCATCAATACCCCATTTATCCACCGGGAGTTCAACTCCTCCTAGGCTCGAAACAGCATCAACTATAACCAGTGCATCATGATCGTGAGCGATACGCGATATTTCAGCGAGGTCTCTAACTAAAACACCTGTAGACGTCTCATTGTGGATTATCAGTATTGCTTTCACATTACGCTCTCTAGTGAAGGCTTCTTCAACCATATCCGGTTTAACAGAAAACCCCCACTCAACTGGTATTCTTAAGGCTCTACCGCCGTAAGCCTCAACTATCTCAGCAAATCTGTCGCAGAAGAAACCCATTGTCGGCACTATTACAGTATCACCTTTTTCAATGACGTTGCTCACTGCAAACTCCATACCTCCAGTTCCAGAAGAAGTTAAAATTACAATCGGGTTTTCAGTTTGAAAAACATACTTGAGGTCTGCTTGAACCTCCTCTAGAAGCTGTTTAAATTCCGGTCCCCTATGGTTGATTAGAGGCCTACTCATGGCTAACATGACTCTTTGAGCTGGAGTGGTAGGTCCAGGTATCATTAGGAGAGGCATTGTAGCACCTCCATTAGCCCATCCATTTTAGCGAATTCTAAGCTTTAAGTTTTCCCCTAATGTACGCTACGACTTTTTCAACCTGTTCTACAGCTGTACCTATGTAGTTTTCAGGCTTCATAGCTTTCTCGACTTCTTCAACCGTTAAATATTTTCTCACATCGGAGTTTTCTGCTAAAACATCTCTAAGCCGTTTACCAGCTTTCCAAGCTTCCATAGAACATCTTCTAACCACTTCGTGAGCCCACTGTCTATCAGCTCCTTTAGAAACCATTGCTATCATAACTGCTTCAGACATTATGAGGTCCTTCTGAGCCTCAAGGTTTCTCCTTACATTCTCAGGATAAACTCTTAATCCTCTTAAGACGTCAGCCATAGTTTTTAGTTGCTCATCTAAAAGTAGGCATACCTCTGGTAGCATAACTCTTTCACAACTACTGTTGGTTAAGTCTCTCTCATGTTCTAACACTATATTCTCCAATGCAGCCAAAGCCATAGATCTTACAATCCTAGCTAAACCACAGACTTTTTCGCATTTGATCGGGTTTCGTTTATGCGGCATGGTGCTCGAGCCGACTTGAGAATCCTCTCTAAAGGGCTCTTCAACTTCTCCTATCTCACTCCTCTGAAGGTTTCGAATTTCATTAGCAATCTTATCCAATGTTGAAGATATCATAGCGGTTAATAACGCAAACTCTGCTATTCCATCTCTAGGAACGACTTGAGTAGCAATCGTAGGCTCGTAAACACCCATAATCGCCATAACTCTCTTTTGAATTTGAAAACCCTTATCTCCAAAGCTTGCCATAGTCCCAACTGCACCGCTCATCTTGCCTACGCATATCCTAGGCTTAGCTTCTTCAAGTCTCTCTATATGGCGTACGACCTCTGAGGCATAAACTGCGAATTTAAAGCCCATGGTTGTCGGTAGTGCTGCAACTCCGTGCGTTCTACCGAGACAGACAAGGCTCTTGTATTTTTCAGATAGGTCTACCAGCTTAAGAGCAACGTCTTTCAACCTAGATTCGATTAGGCTTATAGAATCTCTCAACTGTGTAGCTAGAACTGTGTCCGTTATATCGTTGGAAGTAGCACCAACGTGTATATACCCTCCATATGTGCCGCTTTTTTCAGCTAGAGCTTTCACAACAGCCATAACTTCATGGTCTGTTACACGCTCCCAACGCTCGACGTCTTCAAGCGTTACATCGCCGCTTTCGATAAGACTGTGGATTTTTTCAGCCGCTTCCAGAGGAGCCAACCCAACTTCAGATAGAGCCCTTAGAAGAGCAACCTCAACCATGATCATTCTTCTAAGCCATTCGTTTCTATCCCATATTCTCCTCATCTCAGCAGTTCCATACCTGTATTCAACCGGGTGAACTGGCATAATCTGTCACCTACTAAACCGTAAAGGTAATAAGTGATTATTTAAAATTCTGTTAAACATGTATGTGCGGCTATAAAGTGATATTGACTGCAGATGACACACTAATGTGTAATTATGGAGGCAATATTTTTCTAGGTTTTATGACGACTGGCCCAGTTTCGGGATTTAAGCCATTTAACGTCGCCATGAAATTCCTACTAAAGCCTATACCAGTAGATGCTAGAGGGGCGGCTATTACGGCGCCCCTATCTCTGAGGATAATCGAGAGTATATTAATAGATTCAAACGTCGTAAAACCAGATGAAATAGTTGTAACACACCCGAGATCTCTATCTAAGGTAATCTCCGAGGAGACTAGGATTATAGGTGTAAGTGTAATGGATCCTAAGGGTTTAGGACCAGCATCATCGACCTTCTCCGGGCCCTATGGACTTATACACAGTGAACCCTATTCCGCCTACATGTTTAAGAGGCTTATTAGAAGCGAGGTTGTGCAGAAAGCGAGGAAGTGGGCCACCCTTGTAGTTGGTGGTTCTGGCGCATGGCAACTTACTATGGACGACTTAAATAAGCTAGGAATAGATGTACTATTCATAGGTGAAGCCGAGGAGGAGATCTCAAGACTTTTCAGAAGGCTTATCGAAGATGGGAGACCTGAGAAGCCGATGATTATTACAGCTAATCCAAGCCGCAGTATGCCTAGGATTAAAGGTGCAACCATATGCGGTCTAGTTGAGATATCTAGAGGCTGTGGAAGAGGCTGTAGATTCTGCACACCTACTATGAGGATTTTAAGACATAAGCCTTTAGAGGATATTCTACACGATGTGAAGGTGAATGTTGAAGCTGGTCAGAGAAACATATGCCTACACGCTGAGGATGTCCTTCAGTATGGTGGGACGGCCTTTAAGAAAAGGCCAGATTTGGTGTTTAAACTGTTCAGCTCAGTTATGAGCGTCGAGGGTGTTAGGTTTACCTCGGTGAGCCATGCGGCTTTAAGCTCCATAGCTGAGAACCCGAGGCTAGTCTCAGACATCAGTGAGGTCCTAGGTCTATCTAAGAGCAGATGGCTTGGATATCAGACTGGTATTGAAACGGGAAGCGTTAAGCTGATAGATAAGCTTATGCATATGAAGCCTTATCCATTTACGCCTAGAGAGTGGCCTAATGTTGTTGAAGAAGCCTTTAAGATAAGCTCAGACTACAATTGGATTCCAGCCGCTACGCTAATGCTCAATCTACCTGGTGAAGAGCCTGAAGACGTGTTGGCTACGGCTGATTTAGTCGATAGACTTAAACCCTATAAGAGTTTAATCGTTCCACTGCTGTATGTTCCAATGGTAGATTCTCAGGGGCATAAAGCCCGAAGGCTTTTGGAGGATGCTGATGATGCCTATTGGCAGCTATATCATGCGATATGGCGACACGACATGAAGTGGATACCGGTTATAGCCAAGGAGTATTTAGCCGAAACAAGTCCCAAAGTAAGCTTACCGATAAGGTTTTTCATAAGCTTTGTAAAGAACGTTGTAAACCCGTTGATAGAGTTGAAGCTTTCGCAAATCAAAACGCTTGAAATTGCGGAGAAAATTAAAACCTAAGGTGGTTTAAATGGAGAAAACGCTCATAGTATATGACGACGTATTTTTAGAGCATTTGACTGGTCCAGAGCATCCTGAGAGTCCAGATAGGCTTAGAGCGATAATGAAGGGGCTTAGAGAGTTTAAACTACTTGAAAACCCTAAGATTAAACTCGAGAAGCCTCGGAGAGCTGGATTGGATGAACTATGTCTCGTACACAGTGAGGAGTATGTAGATTTCATAGAAAGTTTCTGCCGTAAAGGGGGAGGGGTTTTAGGAACCTGGGGTGGCGGAGTCGTATGCAGTAGGAGAAGCTTTGAAGTAGCGTGTTATGCCGTTGGAGGCGCTTTAAAGGCTGTAGATGAAGTTTTAAACGGAAGATTTCGGAATTCTATAGCTCTCATTAGACCCCCGGGACATCATGCTTCAACAGAGCTACCCTACGGCTTCTGCATATTTAATAACGTGGCTGTAGCCGCTAAATACCTCATGGAGGTGAAGGGGGTTAATAGGATTGCAATATTGGATGTGGATGCTCATCATGGAAATGGCACTCAGGAGGTTTTCGAAGATACTTCCAAAGTGCTATATGTGAGTTTTCACCAAGATAGGATTTTCCCTGGCACTGGGTCTATTGAAGAGGTGGGTAGGGGGGAGGGTGAAGGATTTAAAATAAACTTTCCACTACCACCCTACTCTAATGAAGAGATTTATTTGAAGGCTTTAAACGAAATAGTAGCTCCTATACTAGACCAGTTTAAGCCAGCTTACATACTTATATCGGCTGGTTTTGATGCACACCACCTCGATCCATTGACTGGTCTAGGCCTATCTAGTTTAGGCTACGTTGAAATCTATAGGTGGATTATGGAGAAGGCTGAGAAGTACACTGGTGGAAGGTTTACAGCGGTTCTTGAGGGAGGCTATGACCGTGAAGCCCTTGGAAAGGCTGTGCCTTCTGTTGTAGCTACTATGGCAGGTTTAACTATAGAGGTTGACGACCCGCCTCAGAAAATGCCCGAAAATTTGAGAAATGCCGCTCTACGGGTTTTAGAAAAAGTCTGGAAAACCATAGCCAACTATTGGACGCTTTAATTTTCTACTCACCCGATAGTTTGACTTCTCTAATCTTTACCGCTGGGAAGAAGTGCCCCCCGCCGAATACTCGCCCATCTTTAGATATGAGTTCAATGTCTCTGAATAGATTTAGAATGTGTCCACCAGCCATAAGGTTTTTAATCGGATGCTTCTTTTCACCGTTCTCTATTAGGAAGCCTTCGTCGATCGTCGCTGAGAATTCTCCGGAGACCATATTGGGTGTGAAAGATGCTCTTGTAACCAGAATGCCTCTCTTTGTTTCAGCTATCATCTCATCTAGCGTACTATCGCCAGGTTTAACTCTGATGTTGCTCGGTCCAGCGCCTACGTATCCACTATAGCCGCTTCTAATGGCATGTCCAGTGGACTCAACGTTCATTATACCAGCGGAGTAGGAGTTATGTAGGAAAGTTAGTACAGTGCCTTTTTCCACAACTTTCAACGGTCTTTTAGGGACCCCCTCGCCATCGTATGTACTGCTTGCTACCGCACCTGGAATAGTTCCATCGTCTAAAACCTCGAGGCTTTCAGGCCCTATCTGCTTATTCAAAAGCCCAGATGCGAAGGTTCTCTTCTTAACAGCAGATTCACCTGATAGGGCTGCCAATAGGTTGAAGAATAGTGAGTCTCCAGATGCCTCGGGCGCTAAGATTAACGGCATGGAGTCGCTCTTAATTCTTTTAGAGCCGAACTGTTTCACCGCGTTCTCAGCAGCTCTTTCACCAATCCATTGGGGTTTTATATTGGATAGCGCGGTTGCATATTCGAATTCAAAGGAGCTTCCAACGTCATCCCCCTCTCTATAAACGGGCTGTATGTAAGCTGAGGCATACGTCTTTTCAAAACTGATTGATACACCTGTTGAAGTCATTAGGTACGATTTAACGTAGCCTGCGCCGAATCCACCGAAATACGTTGCTCCCCTTCGGATGCTTTCAGCGGCTTCGATCATTTCCTTAGGGATTCGGCTTATAGATTCCAGTGTAATATCGACTATTTCACCGTCGCACAACCCTGGGACTTCTGGCGCCTTAGATGGGCCCGGTATGCCTTTAAAATATGGATCTGGCTGTGAAATCCTAGCGAATACAACGGCCCGTTTAACAGTCGCTTCTATATCATTTTCCTCTAGGCTTTGTGAAAACGTAACACCCATGCCTCTATTCTTGAATACTCTTACACCTATACCGACATCTACATGGGAAGTCGCCTCTTTAATGCCTCTTCCTAGGATACTGATGCTTAATGATCGAGAGTATGATGCGACAACGTCGTAGAAGTCTAAATCGAACCTACTGAGCATACGCATAGCCTTCTCCACTGGTGTAACTAGGTCTGCTTTCGCCATAATCTACTGCCTCCCACCGACAACTATACCATCTATTCTAAAATGTGGCGCTCCAGCGTCGATGTACATTCCCTGCCCAGATTTACCGCACATACCCGGCATCTCCATCTTTAAGTCTCTGCCGACTGCAGTTATATTCTTCAAAGCTTCGAGAGTTAAACCGTTTATAGCAACGTCTCTCAAATGCTCCGTTAATTCACCCTTCTCTATCAGCCATGCATCTTCAACCTTGCACGTAAACTGTCCCTTCTGCGATTCGACATAACCATACTGGGAACCTGATAGGTAGACGCCGAGGCTTATATCTTCTAGGACTTCCTCAAGAGTCATATCTCCTGGGGCGAGATAGGTGTTCGACATACGTACAATAGGCGGGTAGTGGTGCGATTGAGCTCTAGCGCTACCCTCAGGTTGACCACCCAGTTTAGCGGCGGATTCAAGCGAGTGTAGGAAGCCTACTAGAATACCGTCCTTTATAATTACGTGGGGCTTGGCTTTCACCCCTTCATGATCATATATGAAGTGCCCGAAGTTTCTTTTCGTCGGGTCGTCGATTATCGTTACGAGATGATTGGCTATTCTCTGGTGCATTTTATCAGATATTATCGATTGCCCACTGTACACTAAATCGCCTTCGCTATTATGGCCTATGGCCTCGTGGACGAATAAGCCACCGACTCTTGGGTCTACAACGACTGGGTATGTACCCCTCGGAGGCGGATGCGCTGTTAAAAGTTGTACGGCTTTCTTAGCGGCTTTCAGAGAGAAGTCTTCAGTGTTAATTCCCTCGATCAACTCATACCCAGCGACGTTTCCAACCGCTTCAAAACCCTCCTGCATGTTTTCACCCTCCTTCGCTATTACCCTGCAAAATATCATTGTTCTCGGAGTAGTCTCCTCAACGAGTGTTCCAAAGGAGTTGCATACAATTACCCTTGTTATAACGTCTCTATAGCTTATGAAGGTGTCTTTAACTCTATCGCTAAGTGTTCTAGCATCTTTCTCCAGTTCAAGCACCCTCTTAACTTTCTCCTCCGGGCTTACATCTTCAGGGTTTATCTTTACATCGTGTACAACCGTGTCAACCGAAGGTTTTACTTCGACTATCTTCGCCTCCTCTCCAACGTGGGCCATTATAGATTTAGCGCCTCCTATGGCATCCTCCAAGGCTTTTTCAACGCTTTGCCTCGTAGGTATATTCGTCGATGCAAAACCCCAATGTCCGCCAACTATAACCCTTACACCGACGCCTCTTAATATTCCTGAGGATAGTACTCTTGCAATACCGTTCTCAACGCCTATACTACTACTTCTCTCTTCAAAATATCTAGCTTCACAGAAGCTAGCGCCTCTATTAAGCCCTTTCTGAACAACTTCTTCAAGGAGTTCTCTCAATAAGTGCACCAAGGTTTAGTGTGTATGGCTAAGATTTAACGTTTTCCACCCTTCATACAGCATTGGATGATTTGATCGGCACGTCCCACACATTACGATTCTACTGGATTTAAATTTTAATGATCCAATTGGCATATTTATCGATTTTACCCAGAACCACTTCGAAATATTGTTCTCTTATCTTTCTCGTTACAGGACCTGGAGACCCATCTCCAACTGTTCGATTGTCTATGCTTACTATGGGTGTTATCTCGGCGGCTGTCCCTGTGAAGAAGGCTTCGTCACACGTATACAGTTCGCTTCTAGCTATAAGTCTCTCTTGAACTTTAAACCCTAGGTCTTCAGCTATCCTCATAACAGTATCCCGGGTTATACCTTCGAGTATGCCTGAAACTGTTGGAGGGGTTGAGAGAACGCCGTCCTTCACCAGGAATATATTTTCACCAGTGCCCTCGCAAACATAGCCGTGGCTATCAAGGAATATGGCTTCATCAAACCCGTTCAAAACGGCCTCTACTTTAGCTAGGCATGAATTTACGTAGTTTCCACAGACCTTAGCCGCAGGTGGTTGACTATCTACGGATATTCTACGCCATGAGGATACGCAACATCTAACTCCTTTCTCTTCTAGGTATTTTCCAAATGGAAAGACCGCTATGGCGGTTTTTACTGGTGCTTTAAGGGGATTTAACCCTATAACACCGTAGCCTCTGTAGACTATCGGTCTAATGTAGCAGTTCTCTCTAATAGCATTCATTTTAACAGTTTCCACTACGGCCTCCTCTATTTGTGCTGGAGTATAGGGTATATTCATGTAGAAGATTTTAGCCGAATTGAAAAGCCTCACTATGTGGTCTCTAAGTCTGAATATTTTTAAAACGCCTTCATCCCAGTAGCCTCTAATACCTTCGAATACGGCTGTACCGTAGTGAAGGGCGTGAGTCATTACGTGGACTTTAGCTTCTGACCATTCTACGAACTCACCGTCCATCCAAATACACTTAGCTTCAGATATGGACATATAGAGACCTTTTAATAATTCCGAGATAACACTTATTAGTATTTCCACTGAGTAATGATGTGTTTTAGCGACTTTTGGAATTCCTCTATGGATTTAAACATGTAGTCCACGTGTACGACTATCCATGGGCTTGGATTTTCGAACTCGCATATGGCTACTGTCTTCTTCCCAGACCTTTTAGCGTAGAAAAGCTCCATACAGACTCCTGCGCTTAGAGTAGGCATATATGCTAGGAAGACGTCGCATTTATCTATGTCTCTAAGGTCTCTTTCAACCAGTGCTTTAAGTCTACTCGTTTCAAAGTCTCCACGGTATATTAGCTTCTCCCTCTGCCACGGGTTTAAGACTTCACATCCGGCTTTTTCAAGCATATCCGTTAATACGACTCTGTAATCCTGCCTATCTTCAAAGCCATGTATCGGTCCAGCTAGGAAGACTCTTATCTTCACTGGGAAACTGTTATAATCAGCGTCTATTTGAAGATTTACTGGGTCACATTATGAACTTTAACCTGGATTATGAGGTTGAGGTTTTAAGTAAAATAGTATCCATAAACACAGATGTTGAATCTAAGATTGGATACGGTGAATGCGCAGAAGTTATAGCTGAGGAGGCTGGGAAACTCGGGTTAAGCGTCTCCATATACGACTCCATGGGATTGGCTGGCGACGGTAGGCCTAGGCCAAATGTTATAGCTAGGCTCGACGTAGGCTCTAACCGTACAGCTTCTCTAGTTACACACTACGACGTTGTACCCGCTGGCGGAGGGTGGAGTAGCGACCCGTTTAAATTGAAGGTTACTGATGGAAAAGCCTATGGTAGAGGGGCGGCTGATGATAAAGGCGCTATAGTAGCTGCCTTAGGGGCTTTAAGACTTGTAGGTGAAAAGGCTAAGGTGAATGTTATCTTAATAGCATCCCCAGATGAAGAAGTTGGCGGTGAGCTTGGAGTAGGCTATCTTGTAAATCACGTTGGAATTAAATGCGATGAGGCTGTGGTTTTAGATTCAAGCCCGGAGTTCGTATCCATCGGAGCCTCCGGGGTTGTAAACGGCTGGTTTAGGGTTAAAGGCATTCAAGGTCATGCTGGCTATCCGCATAGAGCTTTAAACCCCATACACGGTATGGTCCGTCTGATCGTGGGGTTGGAGGAGTTTTCAAACCTGAGGGCTACGAGGCTTTCGAGGATAGATTCACCTCCTGGTTCACCGATTAGAAAGGTTTGGGGTAGATTTAGTGTGACGATTGTTAGATCCGGTGTTAAAAGCAACGTTATACCTGGCGATGCTGAAGCCTGCTTCGATATGAGGACATTACCTGATGAAGACCCTATGGATGCTGTTGAGGAGTTTAAAGCCTACTTCTACTCGTTGGTTAAAAACCTAGGTTTAAACGCTGAAATCTACAGAGTCGGCGTAAGCCGGGGCTATTACACTAGGCCTGAGCATGAGTTTGTCCTGAGGTTTAAAAGGGCTGTTTCAAAGGTCTATGGGTGTGAGGCTCCTATAGCTGCTGAACTTGGCGGGAATGATGGGAAGTTCTTTGCGGAGAATGGGGTGCCTGTTGTTTCATTCGGATGTATAGGTCCAGATACGAATTTTCACGGTGTGAATGAGTTTGTACACCTTAGGCATATCGCTTTGGTCAGAGATGTTCTCATCGAGTATATCTCTACATACCCCTAGCCTCTACATTATGGCATACTTCTTATGCCGTCTATTTCGATTCTAAGCGTCTTTACGACGTCTTGGTAGTTTAATTTTCCGTTCTCTATGAGCCACATGGCCTCCTCAAGCTTTCTAGTCGTCTCCTCAGAGATGAAGGGTTGGAATCTCTCGTTTAAATAATTGAAGATTTTCACACCCATTCTTGTCGGTATGAGGGATTTTCTATTCTTTGAGGCTAAAACGTATCCTCTTTCGAAAAGGGTTTCCACTATTTTAGCGTACGTTGATGGTCTACCTATACCTCTCTCCTTCATTAAGGCGATTACATCGCCCTGCGTATAGAGCGGTACACTCGGCGCCCTCCAGTGTCTAACGTTGGCTATTCCTAAGAAGCCTTCTTTAATTGGAGGTATTGTTCTAATTGGTCTGACGAGGTTGAAGCCATTTTCAATAATGCTTGAATAGCCTTCTAGTTCAAATTCCCTATTCAGAATTCTAACTTTAAACGACTGCTTTTCGACTTTAACTGGCTTCATTTGACTCGCTATGAATCTTCGGAATATGAGCTCATACAGGGAGAAGTGCTTATTAGTGAGCCTCTTAGCAAGCCTCATAAGCCCCAGAGTCACGAGTTCTCTTATTCTAGCGGCATCCAGACTCCTAGTTGGTCTTATGCATTCATGTGCCCCCTCAGCATACCAAACCCTAGGTGTTACAAAATCAGAGCCGAACCTACTCGTAATGTAGTCTCTAGCTATCTCTATACCTACTTGTGACACTCTATGGCTGTCGGTTCTATGGTAAGTTATCAACCCGAGCTCGAAGAGATCTTGAGCTAAAGCCATTGCCTCTGTAGCCCCTAAACCCAGGGAGGCTGAGGCTTCTCTAAGCATAGAGTCTGTTGTAAAGGGAGGGGGTGGATTAACTTCAATAACTTCTGTTTTAAGCCCCGTGACCTCGGCTTTAGCATTCTTCAACTCTTCTATGTAGTGTCTAAGCTCTTTCCTATGCATACGGTTTTCAGATACGACGATTTTAAGACCATTTTCAAGTTTTAACTCGAAAAACTCTTTTACGGACCTCTTCGACTCATACATCCTACTTATGATCCATCCTAGAACTGGTGTTTGCACTCTCCCGGCTGAAAGTCTTCTACTCCCGAAGGCCTTCCACAGCTTCTGGCTCAGTTCGAAACCTATCCACCTGTCTTCAATCCGCCTTGTTATTTGAGCCTCGACGAGGTTTAGATTTATATCCCTTAGGTTTTTAAGCGCTTCTCGGAGGGCTCTCCTCGTGACTTCGTGAAATTCGGCTCTTTTAACCATACCTGTGAAGGGTTTAATCGCCACGTGTAGGTCCCAAGCGATCTTCTCACCTTCAGCGTCGGCGTCTGTTCCAAGTATCACTAGGTCTACTTCCTTAGCTAGGTTTCTCAGACTATCTACTACGGATGATTTATCGTAGATATTCGTTGAACCGCATGATGGACATACTTTGGAGCTACTGACAAATGTGTATCCACATTTGAAACACCTTTTAATGGTTGAGTAGACTGGGACGTAGAGTCCTTCAACGTCCAGAACGCCGTAGAGTCCAAGGTCTTCAATTGTTAAATCCATGATGTGGCCTCCTGTTGCCGCTATAGCTAAAATGTAGTCTCCAGTGTTGACTTCGAAAGCTGTTAGATTTCCTATACGCCTCTTACTCGGTCTTCCGAATAGTCTGGCGATAGTTCTGGCCTTATTGGGAGATTCTACTATGAATAGGGCTGCTTTAACAAGGTCTTTGAATTCTGCTTTAACTCTTCCATCCATGAGGTCTTTTATAGCTTTTCTATCTTCATCGACGCTTTTTAAAATATCGTCCAGGCTGACGTCGGACAGGTTGCGCCAGTTTATATCCTCTATGAACCATCGGGTCTCCCTCATGAGACCGTTGAAAGCTTTATGATTGTCTACTAGAACTATCGACAATCCTTTGGATACACCTCCAGCGTACATCCTCGATGTTCTACCTGAGGCTTGAATGTAAGCCACTGGGTCTGGCACCACTAGGTAGAAGACTCCGTCTTCCTTCTCCAAGCCTATGTATGGGCTTTCCTCCAAGGCCTTCAGTACTTCGCCTCTGGAAAGGGCGTCACTTAAAAACTCCAAACACTCTTCTATGGTTATTCTAGCCCTTTCAGGTATGGGTGGTAGAGGCTCTCCTTTAGCTATTGCCTTCGTTATACTCTCCTGAAGCTGTAGAGGTATTATACGGCTTGCAACTCTAAGCTCGTTCAGAAGCCTTAGAGCCTCCGCCTGCTCTCTCTCAGGTAAAAACTCCATTATGTTTGCCAGTAGGATTATGGCTTTAGATACTCTAAACTTCTGCTTCACGTCCAGGTCTATGTGCATCTTAGGAACCCCTACGAAGAGAGCGTATCTAACTCTGTATGGAAGGTCTATACCTCGGACGAGGGGGCTTCTGTAGGATGCAACTCCTATTAAAACGTCGTAGACACCTTCGGAGAACTTCTCTAAAACTCTTTTTCTAACCCTTGTGAGGGATTCTGCTTTAACACCCCGCTCTGTGAGGAAGTTTTTAAGCTTATCGGCGTATTCTGCTCCAAGGTTCATAGGGATGTATATTAAACCCCCTGATCCCAGCTTCTCTATGAGCTTATAAGCATCCTCCTCTAGGTTTTTAGATTCAACGTACAGGTCTGCGACGTTACGACCCACGTCCATTCTAGAGGATATTTCAAAGCCCAGTAGTTCTCCGAATAGGAGGACGTGTCTAGTTCTTCTGGCTCTTATAGATGCTCCAGATACGACTAGTACTCCTACGTTCCTCCTCTTAGCCTCGAGACTGTTCATGAGTTTTGAGATTTCATCGTATAGTTCTGAGGCCTCTGAGAAGCTTCTCCTTCTAAGCTTTCTGCCCAATTCCCTTCTCAGGTCTATGAGGCTTGAGGCATTTTTTAGGTCCTCCTGGTTGAACCCGAGTAGTATGAGAACCTTATCTATGTTTTTAGAGGCTCTCAGTAGCGAATCTACGTCGTCTACGAATATGAAGTCGAACTTCACATCCTCTAGAAGGTTGAATCTAATGCTTAGGAAGTTTAGAGTCGTTACGAGGATATCGTAGTCTCTACTCTTTATCTTCTCAAGCTGAGCGCTGGCTTCTCTACCAGTCAAGAGGGAGTGGTAGTAGGCTATTTTAACGTTTAAACCTGTTCTTTCAGAGTACTTTAGAATCCTCTCGGAAACCTGTTTAGCTAGAAGGGCTGTAGGAACCAGTATGTAGCTTTTCCAGCCTTTCTCACCTGCTAAGAATAAGGCCATTATAGAGCCGAAGACTGTCTTCCCCATGCCTGTTGGAGCTATTAGTGCAAAGCTTCTACCTGAGAATATCCTCCTAGCCCAAACCCTCTGCGCAGCCCAGGGTTGACTACTCGTAGCTTTCTCAAAGAAACTGGTGAATTTATTCAACTGTTCATTTATGTATGTGAGTTCAAGATAGCTTCTACTTGGTTTAACAATTAAAGTCTGTAAGCTTGAGCTTGTTACATGTTCAACTGGAAGACACTGTCTACAGGGTAGGCCTGCAAATGCTCTGTCATCTTCAATATCTCCACTGCAGTTTGGGCATAGGTTTTTGAAAATAGCTCTCATCGCTTTTCTAGGATATTTTCACATACGGATGCTCATAAAAGTTTACATTAAAATTGATTAAAATGTGACTGTTATGAGGCTTAGCCATAGTGCTGCAACCGCTATTATTGAAGATAGCCATATGCTTTTACTCCACCTGAACACTTTAGCTCCATCCATAGGGTCTATGGGTATTAAGTTGAATAGAGCGAGGCTTAGGTTTAAACTGGCTAGTACGAAGAATGCTACGGCAGTTAAAGGGCTGTTAGCGTAGAATTTAAGTAAAGCCACGTAGAGTATTGCCTGGATAATGTTGGTTAATGGTCCTGCAAAGGCTATCTTGCCGACATCGTTCTTGCTAATATATAGTCCTACGACTCTAACGGCGCCTGGGGCTATGATTTTAAAGGGAAGAATTACGGACAGAAGTGTCAACATTAAGCCTGGTATACTTAGTCTAAATTCAGCCCAGTAGCCCATCCTCTGCGCCACGATTTTATGGGCGAATTCATGCACTAGGAAGGATAGGATCATTCCTAAGACTGTTACAGTTAGTATTCCAAGGTTTAGCAGGAGGAATGGAATGTTGTTAATCAGCATGGAGAACCCTATGAAGATGAAGACGGATAGTGCAATCGCTAGGTGTTTAATCTCTTTTAGGCTTGTCATTTGGAGGATACTTCCGGCTTTAAACCCAGCCATATCTACGTGTGTAAGCGACCTTCTAGAGGCTTCTGGAGCTAATCTAGGCATGTATGTTCTGAAGGTTAAATCGCAATGGTGATTTTCCGGAAGTCTATGGTCGTAGCAGAATCGTTTTCCACAAT
The DNA here is from genome assembly GCA_038870975.1 of Bathyarchaeia archaeon. Taxonomy (GTDB): domain Archaea; phylum Thermoproteota; class CALKCG01; order B24; family B24; genus DTBU01. The sequence continues at coordinate 245,665 of JAVZJD010000002.1, forward strand.
AGGAGCATTTAAAAGGTATGGCGACTTCTTCTCCACATTGTTGACATTTAACCATTCGTAAAGCACCGTCTTCAATAGTGGAAGAATATTGTTAAAAACTTATCTAAACCCCTTTGAATCCCAACGCGCAGCGGTTTAAACGGCTATACGGTATAAGCTTATTTAACTGTATAGTATAGGTGAAGCCTAGAATGACCGGTGGAGAAGATTTCAGGTATACACAGAATATCGTAATTCGAACTGACATCCGTATGAGCTGTGGTAAGATGTGTGCACAGGCGGCTCACGCTGCTGTTGCAGCTTGTGAAGAATCTAGGAGAAGCCGTTCTGAGTGGCTTAGAGAGTGGCTTAGAGAGGGCCAGAGGAAGGTTGTTTTAAAAACGAATTCTCTCGATGAGCTCATCAGTTTAAAGAGGGAGGCTGATAGGTTGAATATACCGAATGCTTTAATTGAAGATAGAGGTTTAACGGAGCTCCCGCCTGGAACAGTAACCTGTCTAGCCATAGGTCCCGCTCCAAGGGAGCTTGTAGATAAGATCACCGGAAAGCTTAAACTGATGGATTAACGATTCTATTAGTGTTTTACTTTTTTAAGCATGGAATTTACATAGCTGATACCATACAGCTAACATCAGTCGGAAAATTTGACGCTTTCCTCACATACGATAGTAAGCTGACTTTTAGGGCATTCCTAAGCTATACATAGTAATAGATGGAAAATTGAAGGATGAAGTGGATATGCGATCTGAGGCGGGGATAATTCCAAAAGACTTCGCGGAAATAATCGCTTCAATGATAGGCTTTAGAAAACTGCTAGTTCGCGATTACGCATCGATAGACCTTAATATGGTTTACGAATTCCTCCAGACAAAGCTTTGAAACATTCATAAAACACATTTTTCAAATGGTTTAAAAGACTAAAATGCAAACCGATAATAAGCAACGTGAAAGTCAAGGAATACATTCAGCCCTGTGGCTAAAGCATAAAGTTCCTGGGTGAAAATGATGCTTTTATAAAGTCTTGATATCCATCATGACGACCATAAAGCTAAACCTTGCTCAAACAGTAAAAATCCTAACAGCGAAATCATGAAAGGTCCAAACCTTAAAGCATCAATAATGAACAGCGTAAAACTAACAACAAAGAACTGAAACAGAACATCTCCTCTGATCGCCCATTTTAATTACTTCGGCTTGACACAGGTCTCCAAGCATTCTAACGGCGTTGTGGATTTCCATATCGCCTTTAAGAACCTTCCTCCAAAGCGCGTTTGTACCCTCCTTTACAGAAGTAGGCTTAAACATCCTTTAAAATAAGCTCTCTGACAGTCTCCCAACCATATTCTCTAAGGAGAACTTTACTGGGGAAGAAGAGTCAATGAGTTTCACGGTCCTCCCTCATGCTTCTAATAGAGAGACCTTTTTCACTTAATTTCACCTGGCTTAAAATCTCATCCCATTCTTTAAGCTTCTCCCTTTATCCTAATCCTCTAAGCAAGCTCCTCTAAGTATTTTCTAACATCCCCAGGTATGTTTATATCCACTTTCTCAAGCTCAAGGTAATTCTGAAAGAAAAGACAAATCGAATACAGTTGCATTTAAGCTACCACTCGATATGACTGAAGATTATCTATGGGATATTACGCTGGAAAGTTTAAGTTCCCTAGGAAAGTTTTCGTAAAGTCGGGTTTAATGTAAAATTCTACAAACTTTATACGTTTAGCTAAATCTTCAGCTTTAACCCTCTCTTCGTAGGATATTAGGCACATTTTCGCACCCATACCAGCTGTATTCCCTACGCTTTTAACCCTGCTTAAGTCTATATTGGGAAGTAAGCCTATCCTAATAGCGCTTCTGGGATTTATATAGGAGCCGAAGGACCCAGCTAGGTATATCCTAGATAGTTTTTCAACACTAACCCCTGCATCACGCAGGAGTAGAGTTAAACCCGTAGCTATGGCAGACTTCGCCAATTGAATCTCCCTAACATCTCTCTGAGTTATCGTTATGGCATATCCATTACCGCTTTCTTCAGAACTGGCTACTACAAACTCGTAATCTCCATCTGATTTTATGAAGAGATTTGGAGCTTTTGAAACGTTGAATCTACCGTTCCTACTCAGTAGGCCGGTGTCTAAAAGCGATGCTAAAGCATCTACAACACCTGAACCGCATATCCCTATGGGCTTCACACCACCTATTACACTATACTTTACGGCTTCAGAATCAATGTAAACCGTCTCTATGGCTCCTAAGCCAGCCCTCATACCGTGCTTTATACGGGCCCCCTCGAAGGCAGGTCCAGAAGCACAACTACATGCGTAAAGGTCTCTACCGTCGTTCAAGATTATCTCCGTGTTCGTCCCAATGTCTACAACTGCACACGGCTCACTAGACTCGTATATTCTAGTTGCAAGAACATCTGCAACAGCATCAGCTCCCACGAATCCAGCTACAACTGGTGGAAGGTATAAGTTTCCAGACTCGTTTACGTTTAAACCTATTTCAGATGCTTTTATGTTTATAGAACTCCCTATGACTGGTGTAAAAGGAGCCAGTCCAAGGGTTTTAGGAGGTATTCCGAGGAGTATGTGATGCATGGCCGTATTTCCAACGGCTACAATCTCGTATATGTCTTGAGGCGAGATGTTAACAGCTTTACAGACAGCCTCCGTCAACTGGTTAATACCTTCAACAACAGCCCTCTGCAGTTGAGCCGTCCTCCCGTAGTCTGAAGCGTAGGTTATCCTAGAGATAATATCTTCTCCAAAACTTATCTGAGGGTTCAACATGGATTTAACAGCCTCCGTTTCACCGGTTTTCAAATTTACAAGGTATGCTACAAGTTTGGTAGTCCCGATGTCTAAGGCAAGACCATAAACCCCCTTAACACCACCAACGGGTAGAGCATCTAGTACGCCGACGTCTCTATGGTATAACACTCTAATACTCCACCCACTTTCCCTTAAAACAGATGGAAGCTTTCTTAGAACTTTAACTGGCGGAGCAGTGTACGATTCGGCTTTTAAAGCCTCTAAAACCCTATCCCAGTCCGATTTAAGGTCTGAGAGAGAGGGCTTTCTAACCTCAACTACAGCCTCTTTAACCGCTGGATTAACTACTACAGGCGATTCTAAACCTTCAATAGCAACCTTATGGAAATGCACAATATTCTCCACTGGAATTTCCACTTCAACATCTTCCAAGGTCTTCGTTTGACAGGCGAGTCTAAAACCACTTGAAAGCTTTTCACTGAGTAGTTTAAGCTCCTGCTCAGATGGGGGTGAAGTCTTACCTCTAACCACTCTTATGACGCATTTACCGCACGTACCTAAACCTCCGCATATACTTTGAAGCATTATGCCACTCCTTCTGAGAGAGTCTAGAATAGTTTCATCTTCCTCAGTCTGTATTCTCAGTCCGATGGGTTGAACTATAAGCCTAGGCAATTTTACACCTCCCTATCTTCAACGAGAGCCGCAGCTAAAACAGGCAAAGCTACTGTGAAATCACACGGGACAGCAACCCTATAAGACTCTGGTTTAACCTTACCCCAGCTTATAGCTTCATCGGGGGTTGCGCCGGATAAACCTCCATACTCAGGTCTATCTGTAGATACGTTGACGACATACGTGAGAGGCTTCCCAGCAGTCATAACTGCTTGATTAAGGTAGTTCTTCGGAACACCTCCACCCAGTACGAGAGCTCCAGTCCTCTCAAACCCCCATATCAAATCGAGCAATTCCACTTGGTCTCTGAAGAGGTCTACCTTAAACTCAGAGCTACGGCTATACAAACTGATGTGTAAACCTAGAATACTGTCATTCAACGTTGGACAGAAAACTGGTATGTTCATAGCGCTACACACCTTGAGAATAGACCTTTCGTCTGAAATACACCTGCCAAGCAGACTTAAAAACTCCCTACTACTCATAATCCTCCTTGGAAGAGTTTCCAGAATATCCTTAAGCTTTCCCTCTAACAGGAGAAAACTCTCAGTTTTAACATATACGTCGTATATACGACTTAAACCCATCCTTGCAAGCTCCCCATCGTCAACATAGACACTCCCTTTAAAATGCCTCTCACCAAAAGCCTCAAGAAGATCATGTGTTAAATTAGCACCCGTAGAAATCACAGCGTCGAACAACCCAGCTCTAATCATTGTAGATATCGTAAGCCTTAAACCTCCGGGAACAGCCGCCCCGGCGATCGTAAGAAACTTAAGACAACCACGATCCTTCGACATCAGACTAAGTATCTGATATGCCTCATAGAGCCTTCTAGCTGTGAATGAGCCGTTTCCAAACTCTTTTAGAAGCATTGAAACAGTCATTTTTGGTTTAATCTTTATATGCTCAATAGGATTCAACATGCTCTTTCCTGATAGAAAGAGTGGAGACAACGGATAAACTTATCTAAAGGAAGAACGTAGTACTTGCCTAGGTCTCTGTTGAGCGGGGAGAAGTATAGGGTTGAAGTCAAACCCATTAGGAAGCCTATGAAAGTCAACTCAGATGTTCTTGAGGACGTGAAAGGCCTAAGCCCCAAACTCCTAGGGAGGATGAAGAAGGAAGCCGTAGAATGCCCCGTTAAGAAAACAACAATATCCTTCATAGAATGCTTTACGTGCAACAACTTCATCACAAGAGTGAAGGGGATGGTTTACTGCAAAGGTGAACTACTTTGAAAATAGAGGCTAGACACATATTCCTAACCATAAATTTAATTTTATTCACTGTACTCCTTTACTACCTATGGTTTATAGCCCTTCCGCAGTATACCTACACATACTACTACGACGCTATTAGAAACACCATAATCTTAGTATCCATCCTACTCATAGTAGCCATGTTCCTATCCTCAATGTTCATACTTAAAGCAGGTAGAGAAGAGGAGCGGGAAGAAGTAGATATTGGGAAATACTAAACCCCCAGAAGCTAAACTTCTTCGGCAACGTCTTCCAAACCGAGTTGTAAAAGCTTCTCCTTACTTGGCACGCCATTTTCATCCCACCCCCTAAGCTCATAGTACTTCGATAGCATCTTTTCTAGTTCAACCACCTGACCCATAGCACCACCACTTTTAAGAGGCTCTTTAAGAAACCTATCCGGAAGATTATCATCTCTAGCCCTAACACCCCTTTTAACATCTATCATTCGCTTGAGATTGTATATTCTCTCACCAGTCTCAATAAGCTCTCTAACCGTAATACGGCGACCAGTAACCATAGATAAAATCGCCGCCACGGCAGCGGGAGGAATAAACGCGAATTTACACAGAATAAGGGAATCTAAAACATCATGCCAATCCTGCATAATCTTAACAACCCTAGGCTTAGTCTCTAAATCGAAACGGTAAACCCTCTCATGTATACCTATGTCAGGTATACGCTCACCCTGCTCTACTATAAATACCTCACCCCTCAAATGACATGCTCCTCTATGGGAAGTAGCATACTGAAGACCCATGCCTTTAAAAGCCCTAGGATCATGCATAGGGATCTCCAGCCCTTTAACATGCATAGCTATCCTTTTAGCTTCCTCTCCCATCGCCTCAGACATTCTTCTAACGCCTTCAGCCAGAAAGGCTCCAATACCATCACGGAGGGCTATTTTCTCTATGAGCTTTAGGATTAAATCTGGGTCTCCCCATCCTATCTTTAAACCGTCAACCTCTCTCGATATTAAACCCCTATCGCAACATTCCATAAGGAATGCTATTGAAACGCCAGTTGTTATAGTATCTATACCATATCTATTGCACAACTCATTGGCTTTAACTATGGCTTCAATATTGTCGTTCAAGCATAGAGCTCCAAGTGATGCTACTGTCTCATACTCAGGACCCATACCCTCCTCCGTCCTATAAGGACTATTTCTCACTTCCACTATCCTACCACACGCTATGGGGCATCTGAAGCAAGCCCAATTCCTCTTTAAAACACTCTTAGCTATAGCTTCTCCAGAAATTTTCTCTATCCCACTCCAAACCCCTTCTGTAAAGTGCTTTATGGGAACATCACCGTACTCATACATCATACTCATAATTCCATTAGTACCGTAAGATGAGTAGATCTGAACGGTGGGGTGGCTTCTAATAGTCACGTAGAGCTTTTTCACGTATGATGCAAGCCTATCTTCTTCAGCCGCTGGGATCGATTTAACCGAGCCTTTAACGGCTATGGCTTTAAGGTTTTTCGAACCCATAACGGCTCCAAGCCCACATCTACCAGCGGCTCTACCTCTATCGTTTATAATGTTTGCATACCTGACGAAGTTTTCACCAGCTGGTCCGATTGAAGCCACTTTAACATCTTGACCCAATTCTTTCTTCAAAGCATCTTCACAGCTGTAAGTATCTAAGCCCCATAGGTGTCCACCATCTCTTATCTCACAACCAGACTCATGCACCCAGAGGTAAACAGGCTTCTTAGATCTACCTTCCACGATTATCCCATCAAAGCCTGCGAATTTAAGCTCTGGTCCCCAATACCCAGCTGAATGAGATTCAGCCCATATTCCTGTTAAAGGTGATAGAGCGCAGACAGTATATCTACCGGCTGAAGGAGTTATCGTACCCGTTAAAGGCCCGGTCATGAAAACCAGTTTATTAGACGGGTCTAAAGCGTCTATATTCATCGGCGTCTCTCTATAGATTATCCAAGCGGCGTAACCGCTTCCACCTATGAACCTCTCCGCCGCTTTTTCATTCAAAGGCTCTATGGATGTCAACCCGTTGTTTAAATTCACCCTAAGTATCCGACCCATATATCCTCCTTTAAACGACATAGCAGAACAAAGTACACGGCACTTAACGATAAATTTTTTACCTGAATAGTTGAACTCGAATATGAGGCGATTCTTTGGTTAAAATAGCTGTTATAGGTGCGGGAAGCATAGCGTGGTCTACGACTCTAATTCGGGATTTATGCGTCACTCCAAGCCTATGGAAGAGCAAGATTTCACTGATGGATATAAACGAAGAACGTTTAAACCTGTGCTACAGTGCCGCTAGAAGATACGCATCTGAAGTTAAAGCGGATTTAGATTTTGAGAAGACTACGGATAGAAGAGAAGCCATTAGAGAGGCAGACTTCGTAATAAACACTGCAATGGCTGGAGGGCATCAATACTATGAGAAAATGCGGGAAATATCTGAGAAACATGGCTACTACAGGGGTATAAACAGCGTAGAGTGGAATATGGTTTCAGACTACCATACGATTTGGGGATACTATCAGCTCAAGCTAATGATGGACATAGGTAGAGACATGGAAGAACTATGCCCAGATGCATGGCTCCTTCTACTTGCAAATCCCGTTTTTGAAGGCACGACGCTTCTCTCAAGAGAGACGAAGCTGAAGGTTATCGGTCTCTGTCACGGGCATTTGGGATACAAAGAAATGGTTGGAATAATGGGGCTCGACTTGAATAAAGTTGAAGTCGAATCTGTAGGCCTTAATCACGTAATCTGGATGATAAAGTTCCTTTACGATGGAGATGATGGATACCCACTTTTAGACGAGTGGATTGAGAAGAAGGCGGAAGATTACTGGAAAAAATGGAGACGTACTCAGAAAAACCCCTTTGACTTACAGATGTCCCCTGCAGCTGTAGACATGTATAAAAGGTATGGATTGTATCCAATAGGAGACTCTGTGAGAGGAGGCACGTGGAGATATCACTGGAATCTAGAAACTAAGAAGAAGTGGTTTGGGCCGACAGGAGGACCAGACTCTGAAAAAGGTTGGGCAATATACTTAGAGTGGCAAAGAAGGGGTATTGAAAATATAGCTAAACACATTAACGACCAATCAACACCCTTGACTAAAGTATTCCCCCCGCGTAGAAGTGAAGAGTCTGTCGTACCTATAATAGAGTCCATCATTACAGGTTGTAGAGGATACTACCAAGTCAATATTTTAAACAAGGGAATGCTAAAAGGAATCCCAGACGATGTAGCTGTAGAAGTACCGATCGAAGTTGATGGAAAAGGTGTTCATAGAACATACTCGGGAGAACTACCCAAACGCATAATGAGACATGTAATGAACCTAAGAATAACTAGAATGGAGTGGGCTCTCGAAGCCTTCTTGGAAGGAGGTAGGGACCTTCTATTCGAATGGCTGATAGTCGATCCAAGGACGAAGTCGAACGAGCAAATTGAAGAGACGATTAAAGACATTCTCTCACTACCGGAGAACGCGGAGATGGCTAAGCACTTTAAGTAGTATACGCATCTACCATTTTTTAAATATGCATATGAGTATTATTTAGAAAGAGTTTATAGAAAAATTTATAAGTAAACCCCTGTCATAGGTTTTCGAATGCACCAGTCCATTAGAGAAAACAATATCAGTTATTTCAAGGGATTTTATATTACTACTAGTTATAGCTTTTAACTCTTAACATCCAATCATGCTGAAGCTTATCCTGGGGGGTCTTTTTATGACTTTCAACCGGATTGTTGCCGTGAAATTCGGCGGGAAAGCCCTTTCCAATGGTTATGGAATTAGGAAGGCCGCTGAGATGGTTGCAGACGCTTTTAAGAGGGGGATTAAACCCATTGTAGTAGTTTCAGCTATGGGTAACACAACAGACGAACTCCTTAATATCATTAAGGAGGCGACGGACGGTGTTGTCTCAAGTGAAATTGTAGACGACATCGTTTCAATGGGTGAGAGAACCAGCGCGAGAATACTTGCATCTGCTCTTAGATCTCTAGGCTTAGAATCCATCTACCTAGACCCCAGCATGGAAGATTGGCCTATAGTTACCAATAGCAAGTTTGGAAATGCCGACCCTCTAATACCTGAGACATTCAAAAGAATAAGAAGCGTACTATTGCCCTTACTGGAGAAAAACGTCATACCGATTATACCTGGATTTGTAGGTAAAACTCCAGATGGGCGGATAACGACTCTAGGAAGAGGAGGAAGCGATTTAACAGCTCTACTTATAGGTGAAGCCTTAGAGCTAAAGGAAGTTGTACTCGTATCAGATGTAGATGGTATAATGACTGGAGACCCCAAGATTGTAGAAAGTCCAAAAGTACTTAGAGAAATCGATGCAAAGTCGCTGATAGGTCTAGCCGATTCTGGTGTAAAATTCATTAAGAGGAAGACTTTAAAGTATAAGACCCCTGAAACGGACATTAGGATTATAAGCTTCAAAAACGGGAGTATTGACGTTGAGGGGACGACTATCAAAGGCTCTTTCTCAAATCCAATTTCAAATTCAAGGTTTGAAATTGAAATGTACGGAGAACCTATAGCCGCTTTAACGGTTGTAGGTAAGGGTATTTCCAGTAGACCTGAGGTTTTAGCTGAAGTCCTTAAATCTATTAATGAAGTTGATGCGCAACCAGTAGGTCTTACAACAGACTCTGAATCGATAATACTGTATGTTCCCGAGTCTAAAAGTGTAGACATAGCCAAGAGAGTCCATAACACCGTTTTAAAGAATTCAGACGTTCTCATAGCGGTGGCTCTAAGGAGAGACTTAACTCTGATTAGCATCAAAGGTATTGGCTTAGAGGAGACCCCAGGCATCCTTGGAAAAGTAACAGAACCGCTGGGAAGAGAAGGGATAAACATCCACGGCATCTTCACAATAACCTCTACCATAAATGTCGTTGTTAACCGAAAAGATGCTGAACGAGTTTACAAGCTAATGACGGACATCTTAAGCACGGTGAATGGGAATGATTAATGTAATGGTTGTAGGGGCTACTGGAGTCGTTGGTCAACAGTTTCTAGTAGCTCTAGCAAACCACCCGTGGTTTAATGTGGTTAAACTCGCGGCTTCACAGAGATCTGCTGGTAAAAAATACATAGATGCTATCAGAGATGAATCTACAGGCTCCATTAGATGGTATTGTGATGAACCTTTACCAGAGCAGTTTGAAGACCTAGTAGTTGAAGCCTTTGAAGAGAGCATGTTAAAGGATGTAGACATCGTATTCTCAGCTGTAGAGTCGGATATAGCTAGGGAAATTGAGCCAAAAATAGCTAGTAGAAAACCCGTGATAAGTACAGCCTCTGCATTTAGGTATGAGGAAGACGTCCCTCTTATGATCCCAGGTATAAACGATGAACATGCTACCCTAATAGAAGAGCAGAAACGTAGGAGGAATTGGAGCGGGTTTATAGCTCCAATACCTAACTGTACTACAACAGGTCTAGCTATAACACTCAAACCGATAATGGATAGGTTTGGGATTAAACTCGTTTTAATGACCTCTATGCAAGCTCTTTCAGGGGCGGGAAGATCCCCCGGTGTCATAGGGTTGGATATTCTGGACAACATCATTCCCTACATACCTAGAGAGGAGGAGAAGGTTCAGACGGAAGTTTTAAAGATATTGGGTAAGTTCAATGGGAAGACCATTCAGTACGCAGATTTCAAAGTGAGTTGTACATGTACAAGGGTTAACGTAAGAGATGGGCATACTGAAAGCGTCTTCCTCTCGTTAAAGGAGAAGACTACTGTTGAAGAATTTAAGAAGACTTTGAAGGAATTTAAAGGCTGCTCAGATATGGGGTTGCCCTCTGCTCCTAAGAGAATGATAGTGATTCACGATGACCCATATAGACCTCAACCTAGACTTGATAGGAATTTGGAAAATGGAATGGCTACAGTTGTTGGAAGAATTAGAGAAGACCCGGCTTTAGAAAATGGCATAAAGTACATTCTCCTGTCTCATAATACAAAAATGGGGGCTGCGAAGGGGGCAGTCCTCTTAGCCGAGTTACTGTATAAGAGGGGATTTATATGACGATAACGGAGGTGAGTTAAATGAATGGTAAAATTAGAAGATTGTCTAGAATTTTTAGAAGCGATGAAAAAACTGTGATAATCCCAATGGATCATGGTGTGACACTTGGGCCTATTACCGGCATTGAAAACATTTCTAAGATAGTTGAAAAGCTTAGAAAGGGAGGGGCTGATGCTATACTCGTCCATAAGGGATGGGCAAGGCTTATAGATACTAGAGGAATGTCGCTAATTCTCCATATATCGGCGAGTACAAGACTCGGACCTGACCCAGATTGGAAAGTAGTAGTGGCTTCTGTAGAGGAGGCGGTGGCTCTAGGTGCAGATGGAGTCTCTATACATGTAAACATTGGATGTGAAAGAGAGCCTGAAATGCTTAGTTTACTGGGTGCAGTTTCCGAGTCCTGTGAAGATTGGGGTATGCCCCTCTTAGTCATGGCATATCCTAGAGGCCCGAAGATAACAAATCAACACGATCCAGAGCTTGTATCGCATGCAGCTAGAGTAGCAGCTGAGTTGGGAGCAGACGTGGTTAAGACAAACTATACAGGTAGTGGTGAAAGCTTTAAGAAGGTTGTTGAAGGCTGTCCTGTTCCAGTTGTAATAGCAGGTGGGCCTAAAGTGAATTCGGATAGGGAGTTGCTTGAAATGATTAAAGCTTCCGTAAATTCTGGTGGAGCTGGCGTTTCCATAGGCAGAAACGTCTTTCAACATCGAAAACCGGAGCTTATAACTAAGGCAATAGTCGGTATTGTCCACGATGGATTGAGTGTTGAAGATGCTTTGAAAATACTATGCGGCGGTTAGAACTTGAACAGGGAACTTTGGGTTAAGTTAAGGGAAGAAGGGAAGAACTTAAAAGAATTCGTAAATGAGGTTAAACCGTTTGTCGACTTTTTCTTAGTCTCTGATTGGAGACGGATATTTGAAGACAGGCCGTCTGATATTAAATTGGTTTCCAAGTCTGGAGGAGACTTAAGACTTGTAGACAGCTTAGATGAAGCCTCACCAGAAACATGTCTAGCAATAGAGGTATCTAGCGGAGAAGATGAAAGGAAGATAATCGAGGGGTCGGATAGAGGGTGTCGCTATGTAGTCGTGAAATGTCTAAACTGGAAGATAATACCTTTAGAGAATATAGTGGCTAAATTACATGGAAGGACGAAGATCATTGCCGAAGCTTCAAGTATAGAGGAGGCTGAAACTTTAATCAACATACTAGAGTTAGGAGTAGACGGTGTTCTGGTTGAAACTACAAATTCAGAAGACGTTAAAAGGCTAAGGGAAATCTTGAATAAAGGGGCAAACCGGATAGAGTTAAAAAGTGTAAAAGTCGTTTCTATTAAACCAGTCAGACTTGGAGCAAGAGCGTGCTTAGATACATGCGACATTTTAAGTGAGGGAGAAGGTGTCCTCGTAGGATGTCAATCTTCAGGGCTTTTTCTAATAGAGGCAGAAGTTCATGGAAATCCATACGTAGAAGCCAGACCGTTCAGGGTTAATGCAGGTCCAACGGCACTATACATTCTGACCCCTGGAGGGAAGACTAGATATTTATCTGAGCTTAAAGCTGGAGACACAGTTTTAGTCGTTAAGAGGGATGGGACTTTTAGAGAAGTTGAACTCTGCAGAGTTAAGATAGAGTGGAGACCTATGAAACTAGTTGAAGCCCAATATGATAACAAGCTCTATAAGACCGTGGTACAAGATGCTGAAACCGTAAGATTTGTAACAAGCACTGGGTCTAAATCTATCACTGAACTTAAAATTGGTGATGAAGTCCTCCTTCACATTCAAGAAGGAGGAAGACATTTCGGAACACTTGTAAAATCTGAAAGAATTATTGAGAGATGAGATGTCGAATTTGATTGAAAAATACAGGATATGCACACCTTTAAAGGCTCGAGATACACGTAGCGCTCTTAAAATGCTCGTAGAGGCCGAAGAGCTTATGGTCGATTTCGTAGAAATCCGGATGGATTACATGAAAGAGTTAATTAATCTATCAGATGTTGTAGAATCAACTAAGATCCCGCTTATAGCAACACTAAGGCCAAGAAGGCAGGGAGGTGTTTTCGATGGTAAAGAGGAAGATAGAATTAACATGTTGAAAAAAGCAGTTGACGCTGGTTTTAGCTTCGTAGATTTAGAGCTGGATACCTACGGATTAGGTAAAATAGTTGAAGAATTTAAGAAGACAGGTGTAAAACTCATAATTTCTCACCATGACCTCGTCCGCACTCCAGCAATTTTAGAGCTCAAATGGCTTCTCTCGAGGGAATTAAGCTATGAGCCAGATGTCTGTAAAGTGATAACTCACGCTAACAGTTTACAGGACAATATTACCTGCTTATCATTCCTATCTGAATGCCGTAGGAGCTTGAAGCTCGTCTGCTTCGCCATGGGTAGATTGGGGTTGATATCTCGGGTTTTAAGTCCATTATACGGTGGATTCTTCACTTTTGCCTCTCTGAGAAAGGGCCTAGAAACAGCTCCAGGTCAACCTACAGTTGAGGAGTTAAGGAAAATAGTGAAATCTATAGGGGCGGTAGATTTTGAAGATTGACGGTAAAACAGGGCTTCTATGTCTCATAGGGGATCCTGTTGAACACTCTCTAAGCCCTTTAATTCACAATACTGGTTTAAGAGCCCTAGGTTTAAACTATGTCTACATGGCATTTAAAGTATCTAGAGATAAGCTCAGCCAAGTCGTGGAAGCTTTTAAGGCCATACATGTTAAGGGTTTTAACGTAACGATGCCTTTGAAGAGAGACATACTGCACTATTTGGATGAAGTAGACTCTAAAGCATTGAAAATAGGAGCTGTTAATACTGTTTTGAACGAGTCTGGGAAGTTTGTTGGATTTAACACTGATAGTATAGGAGCTGTTAAAGCTTTGGAGAAAAATGGAGTTAGAATCGATGGTAGTTACATAGTTCTACTTGGAGCGGGTGGTACAGGTAGAGCAATAGCGTATGCTTTAATGGAGAGAGAGTGCAACATAGTCATCCTTAATAGAACAATTGAAAAATCTAAGATGTTGGCAATGGAAGTTTCAAATGGATCTGCTAGAGTTGAATGGGGGCCTTTAACAGAAAATTCTTTAAAAGCTCATCTTTTAAAAGCAGACGTCATTATAAACTCTACGTCCGTCGGAATGAAGCCTATGGATAATGAAACACTTATTCCAAAAAACATGTTAAGAAACGGACTTACGGTTTTCGACGTCGTCTACGATCCCCTCGAAACAAGACTTCTAAGAGAGGCTAGAGAAGTAGGTGCTCAAACGATAGACGGGTTGGAAATGCTCTTGAATCAAGGTTTAGAGTCCTTCAAAATATGGTTTGGAATGTACCCTCCGATCGACCCGATTAAGAATGTTCTGGATGAGGTTAGAAGGGGATATTTTGAGCGAGGGCAAGGCTAAAGCTTATGGTGCTATTACAGTTGTCAATGCATTGGCTACGGGTAGAGGCTCAGCTTTAGGCATAGGACTTTGGACTGAGGCGACGGTTAAACTTACGGATAAACCAGGGGTCATAGATGGAATCATATTATCGGATCCCGGAGAGGATAAAACACTCATGAAAAAATGCGCTTTAAAAGTTTTAAAGAGGTTTAACGTTGACCATGTCTACGGAGCTCATGTTGAAACAAGGTCGAATATACCGATAGCTAGGGGGTTGAAAAGCAGCAGTGTAGCTTCTATTGCCATAGTCTTAGCGATTCTTAATGCTCTAAATGAAAAATTACCCGATGAAGAAGTGCTTAAATTAAGCGTTGAAGCCAGTATCGAAGCAGGTGTTACGGTTACAGGAGCATTAGATGATGCATCAGCCTCGTACCTGGGAGGAGTAGTAGTTACAGATAATAGGGCTTTAAAGATGTTGAAATGGTTTAAAATCGACGAAGACATAAAAGTTCTAATACACGTTCCAAAATTCAAAAGATACACGACTAAAGTAGACATATCTAGGCTTAAACTAATGGCTGAAGAATTGGACGTGGCTTTTAAGGAAGTCATGGATGAAAGGTGGAGAACCGCGATGGTATTAAACGGCTTAATATGTTGTTCAGCTCTAGGCTATAGTTTTGAACCGATTTTAAGTGCTTTAGAGGCTGGTGCATTAGCCTCTGGATTGTCGGGCAAAGGTCCAGCTATCGTTGCATTAGCTTATCAAGACTCCATAGATGCTATAAGGAGTGTTTGGAGCAAATTGGATGGTGAATTGATAGAAACATCCGTCAACAATAGGAAGGCTCAAATGTTGAGGTGAAGGCCACTGATAGCAGTTGTAAGAAAAAGTTCTGTCGAAGGCGTTGTAAATGCTCCGCCGTCGAAATCTCAAACGCATAGGTTTTATATCGCAGCTATGCTATCTCCTGGGGAGAGTATTGTCGAACAACCCTCCATATGTTTGGACACAAAGGCTACTTTAAATGCCATTAGGCTTATGGGATGCACGGTTTCAGTAGGAAAATCCGTTGTAAGAATACTAAGCGATGGTACACCTAAACCTCCTAAAGACATCGTAAACTGCCACGGCTCAGGAACAACCTTGAGAATTCTTACAGCAGTATCTTCCATAGCACCTGGAATAACCGTTCTAACTGGTAATAAGTCTCTGAAGAGGAGGCCGATGCTTCCTCTACTTAATGCTCTTGACATGTTAGGTGTAAAATGCTACTCTGCTACCGGAGGAAGACCACCCATAATTATTATAGGTGGAACTATTAGAGCTGGTTGCGTAGAAATCGGCGGCGATTTAAGTTCCCAATACATATCGGGCTTATTGTTTACACTTGCTAAAGTCGACGGAAAATCTACCATCAGATTAACGACTCCGCTTGTGTCAAAACCTTACGTTGATATGACTATTGAAGTATTACGTATGTGTGGTGTCGATGTCTATGTTTCCGAAGATTATAGACTTTTTGAGCTAAACGGCCCCTCTATTTTTAAACCATTTAGAAGCACGATCGAAGGAGATTACTCATCGGCTGCCGCTTTCATTGTAGCAGCTACTATCTCTGGTGGAAGGGTGAGAATAAACAACCTTAGAATGGATAGTCTTCAGGCGGATAAAGTCATATTAGATGTTGTAAAATCAGTTGGATGCCGTGTGGAAAGTGGGGAGAAGTACGTGACTATTGAAGGCGCCTCAGATGGTTTAGAGCCTTTTGAATTCGATGCCGCAAATAGCCCAGACTTGGTGCCTCTACTTGCGGTTTTAGCATCGTCATGTAAAGGCGTATCGGTGATTAAAAGCATTTCAAGACTGAGGTTTAAAGAATCTGATAGAGTTTCAGCTTTGACTTCCCAACTATCTAAAATGGGTGTGAAGATTGAGATACATGAAGACCATTTGAAGGTCTACGGCTCCCAGAAAATTAAAGGTGCTGTCATAAATCCATATGGTGATCATAGAATAGCAATGGCCTGTGCAGTAATGGCTTTGAAAGCAGAGGGAGAAACTGTTATAAAAGACGCGCTATGTGTGAAAAAATCCTACCCCGATTTTTTCACAGAATTGGCTAAAATCGGAGCGCGGCTAGAGCTAAGGAAAAGTCTATGAAGGTCGTAGGTCGATTATTAACTTGCTGAAGCTATTATGGAAATGGGGTCTTTTCCAACACCTTTAAGCGTAGATACAAAGGCCTTCAGTAGAGAATTTAGAACGGTAGCTGGATATGGGGAGAGGTCTATTTTAGACCAGTTTACATATAGCTTGGCTGGAGGGTTTTCGATAACACATTTCCCGAACTCAGCTTCACCTCTGATTAATCTCTCAGCGTATTCGCTACATGTGATGCAGCCGCATCTTCTACAATTCAATTTGGGAAAATTTAATGCATATTCTTCAACGATTAATTGAAAGATCTCATTCATGAGGTTCCCACTATCCATACTAGAGAAACGGGCGTGTGGGTAGAGTTTAGAGGCCGCGTTTTTAACGGCTTCATGTCCAACAACCATTTTCACAAGGGATTTATCTAAATCTATGTTGAGATGCTCTTCTTTTAGAGCTACTAAAATCTTAGGATATGGAGAACTTTTAAACCCTTCGTAAAGGATTATATGTGGATTTAAGATGTCAAGAAGTGCTTCTAGATTAGAAGACGATTTGAACATTAGAACATTATCATATGGTGATTGGTAGACTACCGCTAGAGGCTCTGAGTTTAAAATTCTAGCTGTATTTTTCACGGTTAAGTCCAGCCTTTCATGAGAGTGTTTGACGACGATCACTCTAAGTTTTCTCGAGGATAACATTCTAACTATGGAAGATAACAGTCTGGTTTTACCTGTTTTCTTAAAGCCTACTATACATATTTTTAAAGCCATTGTAGATCCAAGGTGATTAAATAGAAAGCTTAACCAGTAGACTCCTCGACTTTAGCTTCAAAGTCTTCAGGCTTAAGTGGAGGCTCTCCGTCTTTGGGAATTGCTCCTTTAGCCTTTAGGAATTCTCTAGCCAATAGCCAGAAGACCATTGCTAAAGCTTTTCTACCTTTATTATTCACTGGTATGGCTAAATCAATGTTTTTAAGCAGGTTGTCACTGTCACATAATGCTACAACTGGGATTCCAATCATCGATGCTTCTCTGACGGCTTGCTCGTCCGCATTCGGATCTGAAACTAGTAAAACCTCAGGCTCCATATAGTATTTTAAAGATGGGTTTGTGAAGATGCCCGGTAGAAATCTTCCAACAAGAGGGGTTGCATGTGTAAGCTCACAAAACTTTAGGATAGGCATTCTAGCGTACAGTTTTGTCGAGGCAACGACTATCTTCTCAGGGGGTTCAAATCTAGCGAGAAAGTTAGCCGCCAGTTTGATTCTTTCACACGCTTTGGCGATGTCTAGAACGCATAATCCGTCTGGTCTGATTTTGAAAATGAAAGGCTTCATGTGTCCAGTTTTAATTCTAGTCCCTATTTGAATTCCATATGGCAGTAATGTTTCAAGGGGTAGTAGAAGGTCTTCTTTTGATTCATATTCGTCAGACATCACTTTACACCAATCCCGTGCATGGACGCTTGACTTCCCATATGCTCTTCAATTCTTAGAAATTCGTTTATTTTAGCTATTCTCTCTCCACCTAATACGCCTATCTTAACTATGGGGCAATTGAAGGCTACCGCCAGATGGGCTAAATGTCCATCTACAGTTTCACCAGATCTATGTGAGAAAACCGCCACATATCCATTTTTCTGCGCTAACTTTGTAGCTTCATACGCATCTGTTATTGTACCTATCTGATTAGGCTTTATTATAACCGCGTTTCCCGCAGAGGTTTCTATACCTTTTCTAAGCCTTTCCACGTTTGTAACGAAGATATCATCTCCGCAAATCATACATCGATCTCCAGCCTTCTTAGTGAGCTCCTTAAAACCTTCAAAATCTTCCTCATGCAGAGGGTCTTCAACGTAAATCAGCTTATACCTATCTATACAATCAAGGATGTATTCCATTTGCTCACCCTTGTCAAGAGGCTTACCATACTTATACATATACTTACCTTTTTCTTCATCCCAGAATGAGGACGCCGCAACGTCAACGCCAAATCTTATCTCAAACCCGAGTTTTTCCGATGCACGTTTAACAGATTCTGCTATGACTTCAAATGCCTCGTTGTTGCTCATCTTAGGTGCCCAAGCGCCTTCATCACCTCTTCCTCCAAAGAACGGAATATTTCTCTCTTCTAGAACCCTCCGCAGAGTTCTATGGACTTCACGATTGCCGATGTACGCTTCTGCAAATTTCTTAGCTCCCACTGAAAGTATAAGGTATTCCTGGATATCTGGGCATTCTCCACCAGCATGTTTCCCCCCACCCAATACATTCCCCAATGGATATGGAAGGCTTTTAATCATTGTACCGCCTAAATGCCTATACAGCGGTATTCCAAGGCTTTTTGAAGCTGCATCAGCCACCGCTAAAGATATAGCATATGCCGTATTCCCACCTATTTTTGAGAAGTTGTGTGTTCCATCTATCTCTCTCAAAGCCTTATCGACATTCACTTGGTCTGCTGAGTCGAATCCTATTAGTCTTGGTTTGACTGTAACGAGCACTCTTTTTACAGCTTCCTCCACTCCTCCCTCGGGGTATGATACTGCCTCCCATTTACCCTTACTCGCTCCTGCTGGTGCCGATGCTCTACCCAATGCTTTACGAGTATAAACTTCAACTTCTATTGTTTCCGATCCTCTACTGTCGAAAATCCTCCTTGCCCTCAAATCCACAATACATGTTTCACTCAAAGCTTACCACCCCTCCTAATCATGAAGTATTGGAGGACATCATCAATAACCTCGACGTGAGATATGAGCATGGACCTACAGCAATACCTCTTAATACCTAAATCGTCTAAAACTTTGCCTGGGTCCTCGCCAGCATTAACTCTACGTTTAAACTCTTCCCACTTATCACCTATAATCGACCCGCAGGTGAAGCATCTAACTGGAACAATCCCCATGAAACATCCCTTAAATCTCCAGATGAACCTGCTATTTAAATTTGACTTCAATTTGACACTACTCTACTTTAAAGTTCCTCCTGAGATATTCTAAGGAGGATCTAGCGCTTTCAATAGAATCCATAGTTGGTATATCTGTCTCAACGACATACCATTCTACACCCGAGGATTCGCATACCTCGACTACAGCTTTAAAGTCTATTATACCACGACCAAGTTCGATGAATCCTCTACTAACCTTATCCTTCATATCTTTAAGATGGATTAGAAAACACCTGTTTTTAAGGGCTTTTATGACTTCGCAAGGGTCGTATCCCGCGTAGTAGATCCAGTAGACATCTGGTTGGAAGAAAACGTATGATGGGTCTGTGTTTTTAACAAGTATCTCATATATAGGAGCCCCCTTTGATCTTCTTCTCAAATTCTATAGCATGGTTATGCATACCAAATTTTAAACCGTAGCTTTCCGCATCTTTACCTATGGAGTTCATCTTCTTTGTAACTTCAATGCATGTGTTTAAATCGTCAATACGTCTTACATCGGGCTCTGAAACTAAGTATTTAAGTCCCAGTCTGCATGCATATTTGAAAACGACATCCCTTCTATCGGATTCTAGAATGTCGAAGCTGACGTGGGCTGAAACAGGTTTGAGACCGAGTTGGTCAAGTAGCTCTCTAAGCTCACCAACTTCTACTGTGGAAAACGGATGACCTGCAAACTCAACAGCTTTATACCCAGATTCTCTAACCATGCGGAGGGCAGTCTTATAATCCTTAGCAACCTTATCTCTTACAGTATAAAGTTGAAGCGCAACTTTCATATTCAAACCGAACTTTTATATTGGTAGCTCTTTAAAAAGCATTATCCCACTAAAACTTCCGTCAATTAAGCCGCAATCAATAAACCGACATGTCACCGAATTGATACAGGGGGGAAGTTGCTGAAGTCTAATCGAAAAGTGAATGCTATAAAAACTACGTTTGAGGATTACTGTGGAGAGTTAAGGTTTCGTAGTCTTGTAGCTAGCTATTTCAAGTGGTTGACTGGCACTCTTAGTATACATCCGAGGGCAGAACATGAAACGGCAGGGCTTCCTTAAAGAGGTGCTAAAGTAGAAAAATGGTAAACGTATTTTGCTGGATTAAAGTTGACCATGTATAGAAATTTGAAAGCAGTTTACATTTATATATTGTTTTTCGGCTTACGATAGGTATTCTAACTTGATTTCGTCCCGTGAAACCCCCTCCTTCCTAGAATTTAGCCTATCTACCTTCAAATAAATCCCTATACTACATTCCACTTCATCTATTTGTAGAAACAACACATAAACGGTAGGCAATTATCTGTATGAAAAACCTAGTCGTACAGAGCTTAAACCGTTAATGTTAGAGAGGATTTATGGAGATACTTTGCCTTCAAATCTAACCTACAGTAAGTCTACCTGTAGCTTGTCTGATCTCTTCTTCTAGCTCCAGGTCCTCCAAACTTTTTGGGCTCTTTCCTCCTAGGGTCTCCTACGAGTAGGGACCTATTGTATGCTAATATCTGTTTCTTAAGAACGTTGCTTTTAGTCCACTTTACAAGTGCTCTAGCTATGCCCATAGCAGTCGCTTCCGCTTGAGACATAAATCCACCTCCTTTAACATCGGCATCTATATCTACTTTACTCCACACGTCTTTGCCTACGATCATTAGAAGTTCCGTTACTATGTTTCTAGCAGCTTCGGGCTGGAATACTTCAAGGGGAATACGGTTTATTCTGATTCTGCCATTTCCCTCCGTCAGATAGACTCTTGCTACAGCAGTTTTACGCTTCCCAACTTCTACTACGACCGGCTCGCTTTTCCTATGTTTTTCACTCATCATCAAACCCTCCAGCCGATCTGTCTGGCTAGTTCGCCCAACTTAAAACGTGAACCCTTAAGTCTATCTGCTTTGGCTTCTTCAATAGACTCAGGCTTCACATCTTTAAAAGCTTCTGGTACACCGATATATACTTTGAGTCTTTTAAGCGCAGTTCTACCTTTATGCTTCTCTCTTGGAAGCATTCCTCTAACAACCATCCTGAATATGGTGTCTGGCCTACGTGGATGGTAAGGACCTTTTCTATACTTACCGACTTCGAGAAATTCCTTCCACTCCTCTAGAGAAGAGTAAAAGTCTCCTGACACTACGATGTTTTCAGCATTCACAACGGCGATTTTCTCTCCCTTTAGAAGTCTTTTAGCTACAACGCTGGCGAGCCTACCCATTATATGGTTTGACCCGTCTATAACGGTAAAATCATCGGTAGGCATATACGATCACTCTATTATCTTGATACGTGATCCTTCAGGGTTTAGTTCTGCGAGTTCAGCTATAGATAAGCATTTACATTCAGCTTTCATAAGCTTAGCTTTAGCTGTCTTGGAAAAACTTAATGCGGCTACGGTAATACGATGTGATATTTCGCCTAAACCGAGGATTTTGCCTGGAACTACGACAACTTCACCATCAGAAGTATACTTTGAAAGCTTTGATAGGTTAACCTCTGCCATAAGCCTCCTAGGCCTTTTAAGCCTTTCCGCGATGTCAGACCAAAAATTAGACTTACGCCCGAGTATTTGGAGAAACTTGATGGTGTTTATCAATGCTGGGTTAGATTTGCTACGTCTAACCATGACTAAACAACCCCTATTTCACTTAACTGTTTCAGAAAAGTCTCACTCTTTGTCATAAGAATTTTACACGCTTCAGATAAAACCCTCCAAGCGGGGAGGGAGCCAGTAGTTTCTAAAAAGAATATAAGTGAGTTTTTATCGAAGTCAACCTTAATTGCATTTTGAGCACACTTGTCAATACATTCATTACATAAATCGCATTTGATCGGATCTTTTACACTCGCTTTACCGTTTTTTAGGGTAAGCACATCCCTATGACATACATTTACACATGAACTGCATCCTGTACACTTAGAGCCATCTATTGAAATAATCGGATAATACTTGTATGTACATCTAACCACTGGGGACCATTTAGCGTGTTTAGTGGCTTTCCCAAGCCTAGCGTAGGCTTCAAGTTTAATCTTCTGACCGGGAGCGAGTTTAACGATTGGAATTTTATCGTTCACGGGTTTTACCTCAGGGTTAGACTCATGAGGCTTAAGATCCCCAGAGTAAACGACGGTTACACCGTCTTCTTTTCCCTCAACATCCAAAACCAACACGGCAGAACACTTATTGCAACCCGTTTCGGTTCCACATCCACATTCTTCGGGGAGCAAGTAGCTGTCTAAGTCTGTTCTTAAAGGTATTAAGCCGAGCCTGTGGGCTAAGACTTCATCGTACATGACTGAGGTATTCTCGATTATATATACGTCGTCTATAGCCATCACTGGGACCTCAGCTATCATTGTTCTTCTTAAGGAGTTCATAAACCTTGGAGAAACGCCTTTAACTATGAAGTGTACTTCATTATAGTTCTTCTTTAAAATCTCTATCTGCAATACACCGTCCTCCGACTTATAGGAGAGTAACATGAGCTTCCATATAATCTTTACTTTAGCTTGGGAGGAAGAATCTTTAAATTGGAGTTTGTAGCATAGCTAAGCTAGCTATGTCTGAAGAAGCTAAGAGTGAAATTAAGAGTAGTAGAGAGGAAAGGTGGGGTATTGCCCACATCTACAGTTCATCTAATAATACCATAGTTCATATTACAGATTTAACAGGAGCTGAAACAATAGCCTTATGTTCAGGTGGTATGTTTGTTGACGCCGATAGACTTCAAGGTTCTCCTTATGCGGCTATGCAGGCGGCCTCAGCCGCGGCTGAAATCGCCAAGGAAAAAGGTATAACAGCACTCCATATAAAGGTCAGGGCACCTGGAGGTATTAAGTCTAAAGTTCCTGGGCCTGGAGCTATGCATGCCATAAGAATACTTGCTAGAGCTGGTTTTAAAATAGGTAGAGTTGATGATGTTACGCCGATTCCACATGATGGGTGTAGGAGGAAAGGAGGACGTAGAGGGAGAAGACCGTAAAGTTGCTGTTTAAGGAGAATCAAGCTCTCTTGAAACTTCTTCCATCTTACTCGTCATATGTACTGCTTCTATCGATATTCTAACTGGGTGTTTAGGGTTATTGAATGGACTGTCTGGGGAATAATGTATTGTGTTTTCTTCTCCGGCTTTCACGATGTAAGATGGGACTCTAACTGTTCTCCCGTTCACTGTTATATGCCCATGCACTATGAACTGTCGAGCTTGATGAATAGATTTTGCTAAGCCGAGCTTATAAACAAACGTTTGAAGTCTTCGGTTTAAAATGTCTTCGAGTGTTAGTTCCAATACGTGGTCTAACGTGGCTGATTCTGAAAGTAGACCTATACGTCTGAGCTTATTTAAAAGTGTTGTTTCGGCTTTAACTCTAACCTCTTGTGGTTGGGCTAAAAGACTTCTGGCTATGGCTCTTATGCGTGAAAGTTGAGTTTTATGTCTCCAAAGTTCACGCTTATTTCTAAGTCCGTATTCACCTAGATAGCGTAGTTCGAGTTGGAGTGTTTGTATATCCCAAGGCTTTCTGGGGGTTTCATACTTTTTCCTCTGCCTCTTTGGGTCACCCAAATTTTACACCTCTACTTAGCAACTTTTTTCCTCTGAACACCCACGGTTCTTCCAGTTCTACCAGTTGTTCTAGTCTTCTGACCTCTGACCTTTAAACCTAAACTGTGTCTCCAACCTTTCCAGGAGCGTATGCTCTTCATAAAATCGATATCCTGCTTAACTCTAAGCTCTAAATCAGGTCCTATTAGGTGTATATCCTTACCTGTTTCAAGGTCTTTACGTCTATTAAACATCCAACTTGGAATATTAAATTTCCAAGGTTCCCTTAGGGCAACTTCTATCCTCTTAAGCTCTTCATCCGACAATTCACCCATACGCTTATTGGGATCTAAGTTTAGACTTCTAGCTATAGCCCAGCCGAGTGTGATACCTACACCTTTGATCTTTCTAAGGGCATAGGGAACCTTCTTAAAGCCATCTAAGTCCGTATCCATCAATCGCACTATGTATCTAAATCCTTCGCTCAAATTTTACACCATGTATAGGAAACGAGTACTTAAACCGCTATATAAGCTTATTTTTATCGTTTAAGCTTAGCCTATTTATGCTTTATGAAAGCATTATATCGTTGAATGCCGCCACGTATTTGAAGCCAACTTCAACAAGCTTAAAAGCTTCATCCACCGTTAAAGCCGTTTTACAATAAACCCTGCGTATGTGTAGACACTTCACGCTGAAGCGTCAAAGGAGAACTTCCATAACCTTTCATGGCTCAGGTCTATATTTTCTCCATCTAATTTCCATAGATTTTTCATGTATTTTCGAGTAGACCCCCCCTTCTAGCTCTTCAACCCTCGCCTCTTTCTCGTTGAGTTGGGCAATGAAGAGTCGAATTGTGGTTTAATCCACGATTAAAGATTTATACTTTTCAAGTTCATGGCTTCTCGGATTTCATCTGATAGTCCTTTTCAAACCATATGGAAAAATTGGGGAGCTTCACTTTACCACTTTAAAAAGCCGTATTCTAAGATTGATTTAAATTCTTCTATTGTGAGGTCTCTCGGGGTTTCTACGAGTATTTCGGCTTCACTGTTTGGAGGGATGCTTAAGTAGTTGTCGTTGTATTTCGCGTCGACGTTTCTAAGCTTGATGTAGACTCCGTAGGCGTAGTTTTTAACGGTTAGGCTTACTTTAAACCTCCTCATGTCAAGTTTTTCAACTCTGATGTTTAACATCGGGTCTGGAAGCTCTACGTGTTTAAATTCTCCGATTAAAACGTCGTTAACAGCTTTACCGCCGTCAAACGTGAACTCCGCAACTGCTACAGCCCCTTTAAAGCTTTCAACGTCCAAGACTAGGCATTCCTTGGCAGAATTTCCCTTTATGTCTAGGTTCTCAATAGTTTTACTGAGTAACAATTCGCCTGTGAGTTTTTGAACTGTGAGTTTTAAAACCCCTTTTATCCGTTGAAGTGTGTCGTTTACCACGGAGATTTGAAGACTTCGCCCCCTCAAGTTTAACGCCACGTAGACGGAGTTGAAAGCCCTTTTAACGTAGTAGTAGGCGGGCTTAGGTCTAAAGTAGTAGTCTATGAGACTCCAGCTTACAACGGGCCAGCAGTCGTTGATCTGCCATATGAGGCAACCGCTGGTCTTAAACATTCTACTTCTCCAGTGGGAGATGGCTGTTTTCAAAGCTTCAGCTTGATTAAGCTGTGTTAGGTAGATGAATTTCCGAAGGTCTTCAGGGACTCTAAAATGAGCCGCTAGAAACCTGTAGAGTCTCTCAGTCCCCTCGTACATTTTATTATGCCACTCCATAACCTGGCTTTGAGCCCATCTATCCTCCTCAGCTGTAAACGATTCAACAGTCTCCATGACAGGCGGGGCTTGAAAGCCGAATTCGCTGATAAACCTACCGTTATCCCAGAGATAGAACCTCCAGTCCCTCCATCCGCTCCATATATCCCAGCTGTGTCTATCGCCTTCTCTGGGACTATTAGGGTCTTCCCCTCCGTATGGGCTACTGGGCCAGTACGGTCTAGTTGGGTCTAATCGCTTGACAATCTCAGGAATGACTTTATGGTAGATCTTTTCACCGTAGAATCTATCTCTCACCCACCATTTGGCTTTAAAACCCCAGTCGTTCTCGTTGTTTCCACACCATAAAACTATAGACGGGTGGCTTCTAAGCCTCTTAACATTCTCTTCAACTTCTCTCTCAACAGAGGCTATGAAGAAGTCTTCCTCAGGATACTCTCCACATGCGAACATGAAGTCCTGCCAAACCATTATACCGAGTTCATCGCATAAGTCGTAGAAGTCGTCGTTTTCATATATTCCACCGCCCCATACTCTAAGCATATTCATATTCGCTTCTGAAGCCGCCTCTAGAAGTCTTCTATAGACCTCCCTATTCACTCTAGGTAGAAGACTATCCGCTGGAATCCAATTAGCGCCTTTACAGAAAACAGGTATACCGTTGATTCTGAATATGAAGCACTCCCCCTCTTCATCACTAGACCTCTGAAGCTCGATACATCTGACGCCGAATCTAACCTTAAGACTGTCTAAGACATTCATACCGCTTAGAAGGGTTGTATTAAGCGTGTATAAGTGTTGAGCACCGTATCCTCTCGGATACCAAAGCTTAGGCTTTCCTATTTTAAGCTCAGAGCTGAAAACGTTTAAACCTTCCCCCGCTAATCCTTCTACGCTCGCCTCAACATCCTCCCCCTCCAATCTAAACAATAGTTTAACACGGCATGGTTTAACACAGTATACTTCAGCTTCAACTTTGACTAAGGCTTCTTCATCTGAAACCTTCATAGGGAGCGCTGAAACATATCCTAATCTGGCTTCATCATACGCTAGAAGTTCTACGCTTTTCCATATGCCGACTGTTGGTAATCTCGGACCCCAATCCCATCCAAACGAGTACTGCGCCTTCCGACCGTAGACTCTAGCATTGTAGAATGCAGCCCATAGTCTTCCATATTTAGACTCCAACGTCTCCATAACCTTCGACGGAGATTTAAATCTAACGAGTAATGTGTTCTTCCCTGGTTTTATCAGCCCGTTGACTTTAAACCTCCAAGGGTGAAACATATTGTCGGCTTCACAGAGCTTTACACCGTTAAGCCAAACCTCAGCGTAAGTATCTAAACCCTGGAAGATAAGTTCTAGACCGCTTTTACCAGCTATTTCACTTGAAGCATCGAACTCCTTAACATACAGCCAATCTTTCTCCTCAATCCACGAGACTTCAATCTCATTCATCCTGTAAAATGGGTCTGGAATCACACCATTTCTCATAAGGTCTAAGTGGACTACACCTGGAACTTCACCCCTCATCCAGCCTTCAGCACTCAGATCAATCCTTGAAACATCAACGTATTCGTTAAAATCCAACCCTTTGAAAAACCAGACACCGTTAAGTGGAATTCTTACGATAGACATACGCTATATGATAAGATTAAACCGAATTTAAACATAACCACTCCGTATCTACGTAGCCTCTGAAAGCATGAGGCAACATGCTTAGGAGATGTGTCTGCGACCATTTCGCTTATTGGTTAGTACTCTAGAGGATGCCATTATAAATCATGAGTTGAAGCTTAGTTTTAAACGTCTCTACTGCTATATGATTTGAGGTGGTAAGTTGGATAGGATTAGAGTAGGATTCGTAGGGTGTGGTTCCCATTCCACGGAAAACCTATACCCGTGTTTAAGGTATTTCGCAGATAAAGTGGAGCTTGTAGCAACCTGCGATATAGATGTTGGAAAAGCAGAGAAAAACGCTAGACTATTCGGATTCAGTAAGTGGTATAGAGATTATAGGCAGATGATTGAGAAGGAGGACTTAGACGGGGTTTTCATAGTCGGCCATCCGAATATGCACTACGAGGTTGGGCTTGAATGTCTGAAGTCTGGAATCCACGTATTCGTAGAGAAGCCTCCGGCGTTAAACTCGGATCAAGCGTACAGGCTTTTAGAGACATCTAGAGAATACGGTAGGTTTATAATGGTTGCTTTCATGAAGAGGTTTTCAGTAGGCTATAGGCTTGCTAAAACCATTATAAGTAGATTGGAGCAGGGTAGGGTTGTCCATATATCGACTAAATTCGCCAACGGACCGTACGGGTCAGTGTGGGGTATAGAGCCTCCGGCTAGAGCCTATCTGATAGGTCAGGCTGTCCACCATTTCGACCTCCTAAGATTCCTAGTGGGGGATGTTGAAGAAGTCTACAGTAAACTCTATACTTTAGCCGATTCTAAGTTCTCATTCTCAATACTTGTGACTTTTGAAAACGGTGTAACCGGTGTTATGAACCTCAATTCGTGTCAGTCTTGGTCTAAGATCGATGAGTACGTAGAAGTTACATGCGATGAATCGTTCATATTCATCGACGATATGGCTTCACAAGTCAAGTACTATCCAAGGGGGTTATGGGTTGAAACAGAGGGCTTTAAAGCCGAAAATCAAGGATACTTTTGGGAGGTTAACCACCTACCCACCGTAGAATATCAGAGTAGGTATCTCAGAGGATATTATGGGGAGATTGAGCACTTTATAGACTCTATTCTGAGGAATAGACCTCCAAAGCCAGACATAGAGGACGGATTTAAGGCTCTCAGACTAGCTGAAGCCGTATGGAGAAGTGTTTGCGAAGGGAGGGTTATAAAACTTCAGTAACCACCTCAATTATTTAAAGGGCGGAGGATGCGGATATATTTAGGTGTCTGACTTGGTTTATGTAATAGTAGTCTGTGAAAGAGGTGAGGACTTCGTAGTTTTAAGGGAGATCAGCGATTTAGGAGAGTTTAAAGAAACGGGCTTTAGAGATGTTTTACAAGGTCAAGTCGAAGATTTAGAGGCGTTTCTAGAAGAACTCACCAAGAGGCGGCTTACAGCCGTAAGCCGCGTGATCCCGGTGGAGGAATTCTTCAAGTTTAAACCCGAGGATCTTCTGGAAATATTGAAGGAGAGAGTTAGAAGGCTAGTGGATAGAATTGGGGAGGGTGAAAGCTTCTGCGTGAGGGTTGAACGTAGAGGTTTCAAAGGAGCGGTTTCAAGTAGCGAATTGGAGAGAGAATTAGGAGGATATGTATGGCAGTTTTTAAAAGATAAGTATGGGAAGCCTCCAAAGGTGGATTTAACAAACCCAGACAAATTGATATCTATTCAAACAATAGGTGGATTATGTGGAATAGCTTTAGTGGATCGGAAGCTTAGAGAGAAATACCCCTTTGTTAGAGTCAAGTAGAGAAGACTAATTCTTCATTAGAAGCTCAACATTTCACCCGAAGCGAATAACCTAAAAGATTGAGAAAATAAAAGTGCGTTCAAAGCTTATAACCTATCTTCCTTAGAAACTCCTTCCTTTCTTCAACATCCTTCTCTTCTTCAACACCTTTCGTTCTAAAACCATCTATAACACCTAGTATCCCCCTACCTTGATCTGTTTCGGCCACTACCACCTGTAAAGGATTGGCTGTAGCTGCTATTACTCTACAGACTTCTGGAACTTGTTTAATGGAATTCAACACGTTTATCGGATATGCGTCTCTGAGATACACTATGAAAACGTGTCCACAACCTAACTTCAAGGCATTACATATTGCAAGCTTCTTCAACTCATTGTCATTACCACTCGCTCTAACAAGACATGGTCCACTGGCTTCGTTGAAAGCCAATCCGAATTTCACAGTGGGAGCTGAGTTGACTAGAGCTTCATGTAAATCTTCAACGGTCTTTATGAAGTGGGCCTGCCCAATTATAACATTCACACCCTTGGGTACGTCTAATTGTACGACTTCCATCTTAAACTCCAAAATCGACCACCTCTACCAGATCATTCTTCTCAAAGATAGGGTATTTAAAATTGCTTAGGGACTGAAGGGGAAATACATGCATACGGATGATGTAATGCATCTATACTCAGGATAAGCTTAAAAAGCACTTATGTTTAGAGTTCTCCGAGTTTACTAGGCGGTATTTTTGGATTTCAAACTTAAGCTACTATCGATACTGTTGATAGTGATAATCATAGGGCTAGGCATAAGAATAGCCTATAGAAGTATTGAGAGATTTCTGATCTACGGTTCTCCAATCTATAAAGGATTCAGCATTTTCACGCTGTGTTTCATAGGAAGTGCTTCGCCCGTAGTTCCAATACCTTATACAGCTATCATCTTAATGTTGGCTGCATCCATTCCAGATCTTAATCTAGTTGAGGTTGCAGTATGGGGAGGCTTAGGCTCTGGGCTGGGGCAAACTACAAGCTGGATCGTAGGAAAGTACTTGGGTAAAAGTGTTAAATCGCCTAAGTATGAAAGAAGGCTTAAAATCATATCAGCTTTGACTAAGAAATATAGTTTAATTGTCTTTTTCACAACGTTTCTGTTTGCGCTGACACCTCTGCCTGACAGTATTCTATTTATAATTTTGGGAGCTATAGACTACAGCCTGGTATACATTCTAGTACCAGCCGTATTAGGAAAGACTGCTATGATCTACATCATCGGATTATTCGGTAAAATCGTGGGCGAACGGCTACCTTTCTGGTTTTCACTTCTTCTTACAATACTTCTCACAGTTGTATTCATAGCAGGTGTCGAACTTGTAGATTGGGAAAGGTTGGCTAAGTACCTTAAAACTCCACCACCTAAGGTAGATGGTAAGGGCTAGATCGCTGTGAAGATGTAGAAACTAATCCTCATGGATTTCATAAAGGGTAGGCTATTCTATTCGAATTGGCAGACTTCCATTATCCCATATGGTTCTAGTGATGGCTTCTAAACCCTTCTTAAAGTGCGCTGGATGTACGTCTTCGGTTACGCTTATAATGTATCCAAAGCCAGGAGCCATCTCCTTCAGAAGATTTTTTGTGTATTGCACAATTTCCTCTCTACTTCTTAGAAATACTTCCTCTGGAAAATTCATCCATATGACCTTATTCC
Organism: Bathyarchaeia archaeon; assembly: GCA_038870975.1. Lineage (GTDB taxonomy): Archaea > Thermoproteota > CALKCG01 > B24 > B24 > DTBU01. The sequence continues at coordinate 276,428 of JAVZJD010000002.1, forward strand.
CCCATGCCTTCCTAGCTTCTGCTACAGGTAAATCTCCCATTGGAGGTGGAGTAAAAGCCTCGATAGCATCTAGCCTCGTCTTGGCTATAAGGTCTTTTAGAGTCCTAAGTCTACCATCCATATGTGATATGATGTATTTCCCCGAATTTTTCAATATTTCTGCGTACTTGTTGTAGTATGGTAGGCAGTATTTCTCGAAGAGTTTTGGAGAGATCATTTTCCCATCGATATTGTCGCCTATTCTAACAATTCTAGCCGAGGACTTAGCTATGATAGAGTACATATCCATGTACTTCTTATCTAAAGCTTCTATAAGCTCATTTATCTTATCCATATGCTTCATCTGCATTAGAACAAAATTTCGAAATCCCATAAAGCTCACTATGATCTTCATCAGTGGAGTATAATCTCCATTTACTGTGACTATACCGTCACCTTCCAATTCTTCTTCAAGTTGCTCGTAGACATCGTATTGAGACTCGTATACAGTATCTTCAACAATAAACTTGATAACGTCTATGTCTTCAACTTTCTTTATTGGATGCTCAACCATCCAAGAACCCTGTCCTCTAAACTGAAAAGTTAAACCAGTTCTATACTTAGAGTATACTTCTCCTACGGGCGTACGGTAAACTACGTATGTGTAATTTCCCACGGTTTTAGACTCTATTTTAACGTTAGGCGTATAAGACTTGCACACGCTACAGCGTATATCTAACCCTAAACCCATATTACGCATCTTCCGCTCGAAGCCTCCCCTGGGTAGATGGTTTGAGTATATGAGCCAAGGTACTCTATCGGCAACCTCACCTTTCAAAGTTAAATATACCCTTTCAGCCACATCCATAGATGCCCGCATAGTATTATAGTGAGTCTATTTAAGAAATTTTTGAATCGGATTTGCAGAACTATAACGTAACGCTTTTAAATGAAGACGTCGAACTTAATCTCAGTAGACTTTGGGAATAGACTTAGGAGACCTCGTAGTTAAAACTCCTTTAACATTTGAAGCACTTTCAGGTAAATCTATAGCCGTAGACGCTTACAATGCGCTCTACCAATTTCTCGCAATAATAAGAGGCCCAGACGGTGAACCCCTTAAGGATAGAACTGGCAGAGTTACAAGCCACTTAAGTGGTCTACTATATAGAAGTTGTGCTCTAATGTCTTACGGCATTAAACTTGTGTACGTTTTCGACGGGAAACCTCCGGCTGAGAAAGAAATGGAGATTAAACGTAGGATGAAAGTGAAAGAAGAAGCCGCTGTAAAATACGAGGAGGCTTTAAAAGTAGGAGATTTTGAGGCTGCTAGAAAATACGCTCAGGCTACGGCAGTAGTTAAAGACGAGATGGTCGAAGATGCTAAAAAGCTCATTTCTCTCCTAGGTATTCCCTGGGTTCAAGCACCTTCAGAGGGTGAAGCACAGGCGTCCCATATGGCCTCAAGAGGCCACGTCTGGGCGGTGGCATCGCAAGACCACGATTGTTTATTGTTTGGAGCCCCTAGACTTGTTAGGAATCTTACGGTAACTGGCAGGAGGAAGCTTCCTGGGCGGAAGCTCTACGTTGAATTACAGCCTGAGCTTATCGAGCTAGATAAAGTTCTTAAGGCGAATGCATTAACAAGAGAACAGCTTATAGATATAGCTATTTTAATAGGCACAGACTATAATCCAGATGGTGTTAAAGGAATAGGTCCTAAGAAGGGCCTAAAGCTCATAAAAGAATATGGAAGCTTAAAAGCACTGCTAGAAGAGCATGTTGTAGATGTTTCAAGCTTTCCAGTGGACCCAGAGATAATAAGAAAGAGGTTTTTAAACCCTGATGTTACATCAGATTATGAGCTTGTATGGGAGGAGCCGAAGGTTTCGGAAGTCTTAAAGTTTCTATGCTACGAGAGAGATTTCTCTGAGAGCAGAGTTAAGAACGCACTGGAGCAGGCGGTTAAAGCTTTTAGAGAGAAGCACAGGCAGAAGCGTTTATTCTAACTCCTATCTTCCTTCCAAGATTTTAGGATTCTCTATTTCAAAATATTTTTATCTGTGTAAAATATTTTATAATTATAAAATACTTTGGTGGGAACGTGTCGGAAATTAAGACGTTGATGCTTGGAGCAGGCTATGTAACAACATTCTTTGCAGTTGGTCTTGAAAGGTTGAAAAAAGGGGAGATTGAGCCATATGGAGTACCTCTGGCTGATTTTGACATGGGCGTGGATATAAACGACATTAAGATTATAGCCTGTATTGACGTTGATGCGAGAAAAGTTGGTAGAACAATGTACGATGTTGCGAGGAAGTTTTACAGGTTTAAGCATGTACCCCAAACACTTAAAGACATCGTAATACACCCCGGAATAGAAATGGGATTTGTAAAAGAACTTTTCCCAATAGCCTCGCTAGATTACGAGGCAGACTTCCAGAATTCCGTTGAGAAAATGTACGGATTTATCGAAAGATGTAAACCAGATGTAATAGTAGACGCTACAACAACTCAATACGCTGAACCTTTTCACGACTATATGATGTTGGAAAAAGCGGTAAGAGATAGAAGACTTACTCCTGGACAGCTCTACGCATATTTGGCACTAAAGCTTATGGAAGAGGGTAGAGAAGTCTCCTACGTAAACGTAATACCGACTCCTATAGCAAATGACTACGCATATGTTTCAACTGCAGAAAAATTTGGAGGACTCGTATTGGGAGATGATGGGGCAACGGGTGCAACACCTCTTACCGCAGACTTATTAGAGCATCTTAAGGAGAGGAATAGAAGAGTGCTGGGCGTAGTACAACTGAACATTGGGGGGAATGACGATTTTAAATCATTATTGGAGGAGAAGAGGAATAAGGCTAAAGAGTATACGAAAAGTAGTATAATTGAGGATATACTCGGCTATTATACACCTAGCTACATCAAGCCTACAGGTTTTCTCAGCTCGCTAGGTGATAAGAAGTTTGTCTCGATACACATAGAGTACAATTCGTTTAACCGTGTCAAGGATGAAATCATAGTTAACATGAGGATAAATGATAGCCCAGCATTAGCTGGCTACATAGTCGATTTGGTGAGGCTCAGCAAGTTAGCTTTAAAAGCTGGCTTCAGAGGGACCGTATACGAGATAAATGCTTTCTATATGAAGAAACCTGGTCCTCCGAATGCGAAAAATACAGCTCGTATAATAGCCTTTGAGAGACTAGTCTCATTCCTAAAAACGATAACCGACAAGACAACATTAAACATTACGCAAAAAGCTTGCTAGAAATCTTCATTTAAGCGTGACAATGCTTTGACTATTCTAGAATGTTTAAAAGCCTTTAAGTAGAAGTTGAGCCGGGGGGTTCTCAAAATGGAAAAAGTGAGGTTTGGAGTCATAGGACTTAAAGGAATAGGAATGACCCATATAGAAGCCATTAAGAAATGTGGAGATGCTGAGCTAGTGGCTGTATGCGATATTGTCGAGGAGCTTGTTAAAGACGTTGGGGAGAAATATAGTGTTAGATGGTTTACAGACTACAGAGAACTTCTTGCGGTTAAGGATTTAGATGCAGTATGTATATGTACTCCACACTTTCTACACAATCCAATGACGATGGATGCTTTAAATGCGGGAAAACATGTCTTAGTTGAAAAGCCTATGGCGATGACTGTTAGGGAAGCAGACGACATGATCGCGAAAGCAAGAGCTAAAGGACTTAAACTCGGAGTGGCATTTACGTTTAGGACAAACCCAGCCTTGAAAAAAGTGAAAAACATGATAGAGAATGGAGAACTGGGTAGACTACTCAGGGCTACACTGGAAGTTGCAAATTATCGTACCCAATTCTACTACGAGGATTCTCCATGGCGTAAAAGCTGGAGGACATCGGGGGCTGGCGTTTTGATAAATCAGACCATTCACCACTTAGACATCATGTACTGGTTCTTGGGAAGACCCAAGAAAGCCGTAGGCTTCATAGATACAAAACTACATGATATTGAGGTTGAAGACCTAGCAAGTGCAGCGTTGATTTTTGAAGACAATTGTCATGCAACGGTTCAAGTGAGTTTAGTAGATAATCCCCAGTTTGATAGAATGGTTGTAAGCGGGACTAAAGGTAAAGTTATTCTAGATTTCGGTTCACATCTAAAGATTGGTGTGTCTGAACCAGATGTTGAAACACACATTAGAACGTCTAGAGAACCTTGGAGTAGGCCGAGTGCAAGCTGGAGGGATATAAGTTTAGAGGGACGAGGGGGGCACGGTGAAATAATAAGAGATTTCGCTGAAGCTATCAAATACGATAGAAAGCCTATAGTGCCTGGTGAAGATGGTATATGGTCTCTTGAAATTGTTAATGCCATTGTCTTGTCTAGCTTTACAGGTAAAGCTGTTGAAATACCTGTCGATCGAGAATCCTACGACAGACTTATGAATATGCTCAAAAGTGGATTAAAACCCATTTAAAGCCCTATTTCCACATCCTTGGATAAGTGTTAGGCTTCATTATAACCCTTACTGTTTTAACTGCAACACCTTTTTCTCTTTCCAGCATCTCTTCACTCCCCATTAAAGCTCTACCGAGGGCTACAAGTTCCCCTTTAAGGGTAAATATGGCTACTGGGTCGTCGACTACTATATCTGAATTCAAACTCACAATACCTGGCAGTGCGAGGTCTGCGCCATGACAAATAGCGTCTACAGCCGTGTCTCGAATCCAAATTTTCGGCATTAATGAAGTGGCTTCTTCTATGGGTTGAACTATCGATCTTAGAATTTTCTCATCCCCGGCTTTATATGCTTCAATGGCTTCAACCAAGTCTCTCAAGGTAGTTAAACCTTTATCTTCACTAAAGGGGCCAACTCTGGTCCTTCGAAGCTCCCTCATATGTGCTCCAGAGCCCAATACTTCGCCCATATCGTGTACAAGTTTTCTGATATATGTGCCTGCTTGACAGCCGACTCTAAGTAGCACATGTCGCTTATCTACTTCAACAACATCTATATAGTAGATGCTTCTAGTCCTGAGGGCTTTTTTAACTGAAGACCGTAAGGGAGGCTTCTGGTAGATTTCTCCTTGAAATTCTTCAGCGACTTCTTTAATTTTACTCTCAGAGACATCGTCGTGAAGTTTCATTACGCATACGTACTCTTTACCTCCGGATAGAAGGACTTGTAGAGCTTTAGTAGCTTCGTTTAACGCTATAGGTAGTACACCGGTAGCGGGAGGATATCTCCAAGGAAAGGTTCTAGAGTCCCCCCGTGACCGGCTTTCCTAACATTCATGATTCTTTTAACAGTAGCTGTTACATCGTGACTTGTGGGGCCAGCTGGCTTGTCTAAAACAATGATTCCATATTCTAAATGTTCATCTATGGTTCTCTTCCAAGGTGGTTTACCGTATGCTTCATCTGTCTCTTCAAAGGCTTTGTAGAACACTTCTCTTTTAACCTCCCAGGGGGATTGAAGTCTCAAGCAACAATCCTCCTCTCAGGTTTCAGAGGAGTTTCAAATAGTTCTCGTAACTTTGCTTTCTCAATCGCCTTTATCACTTCATCATCGCTGGCTCCTCTGGGTATTTCAAGTTTATAGGGAGTTGGTTCTACATGTTTAACGTTTGCTCTTCGCCTTTTAACACCGCTAAGTGATTTAGGTCCAGTTATTAAGACGAAATTTTCATCTATTATATCTACTACAACGCACTTTTTGCCCGCTTCCCTACCCATAGTTTTAACACAAACTCGACCTACTTCTATCATACATAAAACCTCCATCTAGTTTAACCAGATGATTGCTTGGTTTTAAGTCTAACATACTCATCTATTAATGTTTTTAAAACTCTGAAAATAGACTCGGCAGGGAGTCTATCCGTATTCAAGACGATGTCATAAATACTGAGATTTTGAAAATCTATCCCATAAAACTGGCTATACCTGAATCTATCGTTAGCCTCTCTCTGCATAGTCTCTTTAGCCACTTCCTCAATGGATTTTCCCTCGCGTTTAGCTAACCTTTTAAATCGAACATTGTCTGATGCTGTTAAGAATATTTTGACATCGGCGAATTCACCAGCCATCCAAGCAACTAAATCGCCCTCCAGAACGACAGAACCTTTTGAGGCTTCTTCCCTCGTCCTAGAATCTATATAGTTATCTAGGGTAGGGTCATTTCTAAGCTTCTCCGAGGCTTCACCTAGGTTTAAGCGTTCTCGAGTACAGTACTCACGAAATAAGCTTCCAGCTGAGACATATCTCAACTTGAACTCGGAAGCTATCATTTTCGCCTGTGTCGATCTACCAGCCCCGTGTAAGCCACTTACGGCTATTACAATTTTAGCGTCCAATGCTGGAGAACACCCCCTTCACCAGTAACCGTTTGAGACAGTTATGGCATATGCTTCCTCCATGAAGTCTGGATACCGTCTTTTGAGATTTAACCGAATTGCGGCGTATACCATGTAGTACATTACCACATAAATTGCAATGAGCTAAACTACGTTTCTTCTTAACAACCCTATTAATTATCGTCCCACCTGGAAGCTTAACTTTGCTTTTAGGTTTTGCCAGAAGTCTTTTCTCCACTACTCGCCACCTCCGGAGACGTAGGTATAAATGATATGCCCATAAGCTTAGAAATCGGAAGATTGGATGCGAAAACGCATATTGTATACCAAATTGGTATGTTGACAGGCGTTTCAAACGGAAAAGGAATCAATATTGCATAATTTGAACCGAAAATACTGTAGAGTATTGAGAAGAAGATCCAGAAGATAAACCAGAATACTGCTATCCTAATGATAAATCTTGTGAAAACTTTTGTACTGAGGCTTCTAATTATAGGCTCCTTCTTCTTCATTTTAATTAAAATTTTCTTATCACCTTTCAATTTATACTCTTCTAGTAACTGCTTGTATTCGCTAAACTCCTTCATGTATTGTCTTTGAAGCGCTTCATTCATTATGAGTTTGTTTACGAATATAGACAATAGACCCATTAGAAGCGAGAAGCCCAAAATTAGGAGGGACCCTAATCCCTGGCTGGCTGTGAAAGGTTTTAAAGGAGCTAAGAGCTCCATAAACATATTAACAAACGTTTCAAAAGGATTCATACAAAATCACTTCTCCAGAATGGGTCTTAAAGCAGGGTACATCTCCACAACTCTTTCTTGAACTAGTAGCTGATAATACTGATAGGCAATGTCTACAGACAGCAGTACACCTGTACCAGATCCAAACACATTGAAGAGGTCGGAAATTACCGCTATGAGCCCTATGATCGCGCCTCCTAGGACTGCAACAATTGGAATATACCTATTCATCACGGTTTCAATACTTTTAACGGTCCGCCTTCTACCCGGTATTTGAACACCAGCATCAATGAGCTGTTCAGCCACATTTTTAGGACCCATTCCACCAACTTCTATCCACATAATCGAAAACACGATGCATAACGATACAAACAGCAATACGTAAACCACTGCCCTAATTGGGTCCTCTATAGCGTGTGTAAGCGACCTAGGTGACGTCAGATAGTATGCCATACAGCCTTTCACCGGCTCCATAGTTTCAGGGTCGAATTGAGTCATAATGTTGAGCCAGAAGTTTTGATTTGAGGAATTAAACCTCGCCCAGATAAACCTTAACCCCACGAAAAAGTTGGCGAGGAGGGCCGATGTAAATATGACTGGGATGACTGAAACGTAGAGCAATTTAAGTGGAAATCTGGCTCTGAAGCCTCTGAATCTAGCGTAGGATATGGGTATTTCAATCCTAACACCCTCTAAGTATATTATCACTAGGAGCGTAACTATAGTCGACACGAACCCAACCATATTGGGTGTATTCTCCGACCCGCCTCTCATAAATGCTTTAACTACATCCTCTCCTTTCACTAAGCCTTCTATGAAAGCCGGAAGTGCGCCGAAGAGCTTCCCATCGTTAGCTATCCCAGGTAGGGGGGAGAATCCAAACCACCAAATTTGCTTTGCAACTCCTGCAAGTATGAAAAGGCTTATACCGCTTCCTAAACCCCACTTTTGAACCATTTCATCTAAAAGTATTACTACTATACCAGCTGCTATGAGTTGGGTGAAAACAAGTAAGCCAGCTTCTGCTGGTAATACGCCGTAGACTCCACCCAAAATATATATTGTTGCTTGGAAAATTGTCATGAGTATACTCATGAACCTATTAGCCGTTGTATAGAGGACTCTATCCTCCGGATTTGAAAGATCACATTCTACGATTCCAGAGCCAACCAAAAGCTGGAGGATTAAACCACCAGTAACTATCGGTCCTATTCCAAGCTCCATAAGTGTACCATGTGTAGACGCAAATATGACCCTAGCCGCAATGAGCGGGTCATAAACCCCCCTATGTGGTATTCCGTACATAGGGGTTTCACTCATTACGTAGTATATTACTAGAGCGAAAAATGTCCATAATAGTTTAGAGGGGAAGCTAACCTTCTTATCCGGTTTTTTGACTTCAAACATCAACCTCGAGAACGGTCTAAAGAAGTTTAGAAACTTGCCTGGCATAGTTTATCAAACCTTAACTTCTACTACTTCTCCACCAGCTTTCTTAACTTTCTCGATGGCGTTCTCAGTAAAACCGATGGCTTTAACTACCACTGGAATGTTCAACTCTCCTCTACCCAAAAGCTTACCATATCCCAGTTGTGGCAGATCTATGACTGGCTTGCCATTTTGAAGCTCAACGTTCTCCATTTTTGACAGTATCTGAGAAAGTTCTCCAACGTTAACTTCTTTGAACTTAGACTTAATCTTCTGTATTGGCGATTTAAAACCTCTCTTACCAAAATAATCTGGAGCGTATTTAACGGTCCAAGTCCACTTATGCTTATGCAGGCCAGCTCTGCCAAAGCCTCCTCTCATACCGCTTTTCCTATGCTGGCCTACTCTACCCCAACTGCAGGTTCTAGACCCTCTAAGTTTTCTTATTTTGCGAAGCCTAGTTGGCATGGAAGCCACCAGTACTTTAAAGTGAAAAGAGTCATTCTATTTTAAGTTTCTCCCCTTTTACAGTCTGCCCAGTCTTTTTAAGCTTTACCTCGAGGACACCGTTCTTATAGGTTGCTTTGGAGGACTTAGGGTCTATAGTATCTGGGAGCTCAAGCTCTTTACGATAGCGTCTATCTGGAGCGTCTACCCTTATAGTTAGCGATTTTTCAGTAGCATTGACTTGTATCTGCTCTTTTTCAACTCCAGGCAGCTCCGCTACTACGATTATTTCATCCTCCTTCTCTATAACGTCAACTAGGGGCTCCATTTCTGATTTAACTTCAGGACCATATCTGCCTGGAAATACATTTCCAAATTCTCTTATTACTGGTTTTCCGTCAGGACCTACTCTGATTGAAAAGCCATAAGTATATATTTTAGACTCGCCTGGTTCAATTCCTTCGAAGATTCTTTCTGGTTCAAATCTAAAGCTTCTACGAACAATATCATCTATCATCTTATTCATACGTTCGAATTCTTCATATATATCGAACCACCAGTCTTTTCTACGCCTCGACCATCTCTCGTCATCGCTCATGATAGCACCTCTCGAAGATATAGAGATAGAACTCAGCTATAAACTTAGTTACGATTAGAGCATTCTCTTTATCAAGGAAACTATATCCGAACCCCAGTCGCCGAAACTACCCTCGGGATATGGTTTTTTAATCGATTTATATCCTTTACTCGGTGGATTTAAACGGAATGTTTTTTTAAGCTTCGGAATATCTTTAAAAGATACCTTACCATTGTATAGAGCTTCAGCAAGCGAGTCTATTGAATTGAACCCGAGGATTTTAACGTTCTCCTCATTAAGCCTACCAACTCCCTCTATCTCACCTCTCTTCCTTAAGAGCTCTTTAAATGTTTCCAAGTCTATTGTACCATAGGCTATGTAATGCCTCACCTTTCTTATCATTGCCATGTAGGGTTCAGTATTTGGCAATACAACGCAGTGATTGGGCCTTCCTAGGTTAAGTCGCTTAAGGGTTTCAGCGAAATCTCGCCTAGTATTCACAGTCCCTCTGATTCTAACAACAGCTATCAACATTAAACCTCCCTTAACGTTTCGGCATGGCTAATTCGCATGTACTTTTGAGGGCTTCAAAAGTAGCTTTTATTAAAGAAGAATGGGTCCTAGTGGAGCCAGAGGTTCTAACCCAACAGTCCTTTATACCAGCTAATCTCAGTAGAGTTCTGGTGATGTCGCCAGCCACCAACCCTAAGCCCTTGGGAGCAGGTATAAGGACTACGAAAACACCTCCACATCTACCTTCAACTCTAAACGGTAGTGAATGTGGGGCACCGCAATCACATTCCCATGAGCCACATCCCCGTTTGATGAGGCTCATGTTTAATTTAGCATCTTTGATAGCCTTTTGAAAAGCCACTCTCCACTGAGTGGCTTTTCCAAAACCCACCCCCAAATGGCCATTCATATCTCCAGATGCGACAATAACTCTAAACCTCGACCTCTCACCCGCATCCGTCTGTTTTTGAACAAAAGCCGTATCTAAGACTTCATGACTTAAGTTGGGAAGGAGAACATCAATTATTTCTGGCTCTCTAATCTTGTATCCGTTTCTGAAAATCTCTTCAATAGAGGTTATTTTCCCCTCCAACACTAGCTTACCTAGAGTTGTTTTAGGAGTCCAACCCTCTGTAACATTGGCGCTCGTTTCAGCCAAGTTAAACCCCTCCGTAAGTTTTCAGAATCTTATTCTTAACCTCGTTAAAGTGCATTTCAATTGATTCCGCATCCAAACCCTTCTTTAAATAGCTTGAGAATACTCTCTTATAAAGCTCTGGATTTTCACTTTTAAGTTTACTAGCGTATTCTGCAATATGTTTACCAGAAATTCTGTCATAACCTGGAAGTATTTCTTCTCCATGTGGAATGTCAAGCCCAGCATCTAAAGCACCTTTAAGAGCCGCCGCGATACGGCCTCCTTTAGTAGGCTTAAAAATACCTGCGTCGAGAACAGCTCTACGTATACCGATCTTCTTACACTTTAAACCAGCCAATAGACCAGTTAGATAAGCAACAGGAGAATTATTTCCATGTCCAAGCCAACCGAAGTCTCTTGTAACCTCTTTGCTATGAGCCGATGCAAGTACATGATCGCCTTCAAGTCTCGCTTCAACAACCTGAACAATAATGTTTTTTGATGTTCTTCTAACAACAAATCTAGGTAAACCGGACAATAGGAGCCTTTTTCTACGTCTATAGTCTGTTCTAAATTGAAGTCTCCTTTTTAAAGGAAATTTACGTATCTTATTCATTTGAACCTCCTTCTAGCTAGGTTATTAACCTCTATATACCGTTTCAAAGATGCCACACTGGCGAAGGATCCTCCTTTAGCTTTAAGGTAGAGGTCTCTATAGACTTTCCTAGTTATTATTCGTCTATCCCTTAAGTATCTGAGAAAACTCCTCAACGCTCTAATCTTAGCAGGCCATAGATTCTCCATACTCAACCTGGCCTTTAAAGCCCCCTTTTTACTACCAGGTCCTCTTCTTTTACCTCTCCTTGCTCTAACCCTTACACGACTTGTGCCCTTCTCAGGTCTCTTGGATATTACACCACGCTCTATGAGCCCCTTAATATCTTCTCTTGTTATAGCAGACATTACCTCCTCCGACTTAGATGGGTCTATCCAAATTCTATTGATTCCAACTCCAAGTATTTCAGCAGCCATCCTTCTCTGAACGGTCAAATCCATCATCTAACCCCCGCTAGATGGGTTTAACACTCGTATATGTAATTCCCTGGCCTTCTCCAATATTGCAAGTCTCTTCTTCCTACCGACGGTGTGAGCTATGCGTGCAGCTTGAGTTGCTGGGTCTAACTTCTCAATGTCTTCTGGATTATAGACGAGGACTTCCTTAAAACCTGATGGATGTAGATTACGGACAGCTTTAGGCGTACCATAACCAGATTTAACTCTTGCAGGCCAACCTTTTACTTCAAGCCTCATCTTGTTAGAATGGCTCATAGGTGCCCTCCAATTTTCCTTAACTCTAACGAGCCTCCAACTCTCACATCTTGCAAAGTCGGGCCTCTTCAGGTCGAGTCTTACTCTAAGCTTTAAAAGTCTTGCTATTTCAGCGGATAGTTTAGGTTTAATCTTTGCCAACGCCTCCTCAGTTTTCTCGGCAATAACCTCCTCAGAGGATTTTTCTTGGACTTCTTCAGCCGTCACATCCCCACCTCCCTGTTGTATATGAAGATTCCATCTAAGAAGATTCTAGGATCTCTATCAGTCACTCTAGTGGCATTTTCGATGTTTGCCGCCGTCTGCCCTACTTCTTCAATGTCAATCCCCTTAACTACTACATCGTCCTGTTTGACCTCTACCTTTGCATTTCCAACTATTTTCGCATATCTTGGTGAACGTTCACCTATAAAGTTTTCAATGACTACATAGTTGCCTTTAACTTTAACGCTCATAGGGAAGTGAGCATACACTATTTTTAAACGGTATGTAAAGCCCTTTGAAACACCTGTTACCATGTTTCTTATATGAGCGGCTATAGTGCCTACCAGAGCTAGTTTATTTCTTCTAGGTTTTCCAACAACTTCAACAACAACGCTGTTACCCTCGCTTCTAATAACGATCTGACCCATGGTATGTGAGAAGTCTTTTTGAAGCTCACCTAGAGGCCCCTTAACTCTAACTTTCAAGCCGTCTACTTCAACACTGACTCCATCTGGAATTTCAACGATTCTAGAGCTCAAAAATCTAAACCTCCACGTTTCAGTATACGTAGGCTAGAAGTTTTCCACCAACATGTTTTGCTTCAGCCTCTTTATGAGACAATACTCCTAAAGGAGTTGAAAGAATTAAAATCCCAATGTTTCGAGATGGAAGAAACATACGTTTATACTCTTCGAACTCCTCAAGTTTAACTGAAAATCTGGGCTTAATAGCTTTACATGCGTTTATATTGCCTAAAAGTTGAATTCTAAATTTACCCCCTCTTCCATCGTCTATGAGTTCGAATTCGCCTATATATCCGTGAGACTGCATAACTCTCAAAACGTTGCCTATTAACTTAGAAGCAGGGTATACTATACACTCCTTATTCCGCCTAGCTTCACTGTTTGCGATTATTGCAAGAGCATTTGCAAGGGTATCATTCATAACCATGATGCCCACCTTTAACTGTACTTCTTAAAACCTAGCTTAGGAGCAACCTCTCTGAAACATTGACGACATAGCGAAAGCCCATACTGATGTATAATTGGACCGTATGAGCCACACCTAGAGCAGGGTTTAGAACCCTTACCGAATTTTCGTTCTTTCTTAGGCTTCTGTTTAGCCATCATAACACCTCCACACCTAACGTCTCCTTAACGAATGCTATAGACTCTTCTTTTGTAAGTCTATGTTTCTTTCCGATGCTACTACGCTTCCATTTTTTTCTAGCTACTCTATAGCCTGGTCTCTCTATATTTACACATACGTCCATACCTATTATACCCAGCGCGGGATCATAGGTTGTATTAGGAAGATCCAAATGACTTTTTAATCCTATTGAGAAGTTTCCATATTCATTAAAGCGACTCGAAGGTATTCTATAGCCTACTGCGTCGAGAACCCTCTTTAGGAATTCCATAGCCTTGCTTCCTCTCAAAGTCACTTTAGCAGCTATCGGTTCACCCTTATGTATATTGAAGTCCCTGATTGTTCTTTTTGCTCTGCATATGCACGGTTTCCCGTTAGTTATCGATTCAAGAATTTTTAAAGCCTTTTCAAGTTGTTCACCACTTTTTCCAACGCAAGTGTTCACGGTAACTTTGGTTATTCTAGGTTTAAGCATAGGGTTAGCATGGCTCAAAATTTCAACCTCCGGGTAGAGAGATGCATGGCTTATCATATCCAATTGGGAAAATGTAGTCGAGAATAGTGGAGATTTTTAAACCGTTTCCAACTTCTACAATAGCGAATGCATCGGAAGTTAAAGACCCTGGCACTACTTCAACAAGCCTACCCCACTGACCGATGTTACGGCCACCAGTAATAAGGACACATATTTCTTTTTCAAGTTTAAAGTGTTCTAAGATGACGGGTTTGTAAAGATCCATCTTTAAAACATCATGAACTCTAAACTGATCTTCAACGGGGTTTTTTGGGTCTGAAATCCGTATCATCAAATTATAACCATCATGCATGTTGAGTTGAATATGCCCACCTCTTAATGAAGTTTTACCTACTATTTTACGAAGCTTAAACTGTGCCTCTTCAAGCGGAATCGGATGTGGAAGTAACCCCTTGCTTGAGGGAAGTATACGGTAGTATTTGTCTAACTTTTCTACGTATACCACATCCATAAGACCAATTGGAAAACCACGGTCTCGGATAGTCCTACCGTCGACTTTAACATACCCCCTACTCAGGATAAATTTAACCTCTTTCGATTTATGAGCCAAATTGAGATAATCCCTTAGCAGTATTTGAAGAGGAATACAATCATCTATTGCATGAGGCCCAGGACTAGGCTTAACAACCCATTTAAAAGTCTTCCTAGGTATATTCCAAGACTCAGGTGCTGCCAAGCGCTTTAAATGCTTTGAGCCGCTAATCTTTCCCAATGTGAACACCTCTATGTTTTTACCACCTCAGGTGTTTGCACCTTGATTTTTCGTTCTAATGCTTCAACTCTCCTCTTATCATCTAAATTAAGCTTTGTTATTACAACTTTAGAGGGGTGTAGAGGTATAAGGACTTTTGAACCGTCAACCTTCTCCCGAGTAACACCTTCCACGTAGATACGCATCTTCTTACGATCTATCCTTAAAATAGCGCCTGAGAAACCCTTAAAATCACCTCTGACGACTTTAACCGTGTCTCCTCTACGTATCGGAAACGACCTACGTTTATACTTCTCTCTAAGCTCATCTGATAAGTGAGCGGAAAGTATTTTAACCATAACATGCTTAGGAGCGTTAAAGAGTTTACGCCTTTGCTTTCTAGGCTGTTTAGACATAATCAATTCCTCCTACACGATCATACTGGCTAACGCTGCAATTCTAGGCCATCTTTCAGCAGCCTCCATTGCAACAGAGCCCCTTATCTCAGTACCCCGTAGATCTCCCTCGGGAGTTAAGAGAACCGCTGCATTATCTTCAAAACATATCCAGGTTCCATCGGCTCTCCTATAGGGCTTCTTCTGGCGAACTATGACAGCGTGCATGACCTGCCCTTTCAATTCGGCTATACCTCTTCTAACACTTACAACAACCATGTCTCCTACGGCTGCCGAGGGAAATCGCTTAAGTCTACCCTTATACCCTATTACTCCAATGAGCTTAAGAAGCTTAGCTCCAGTATTATCAGTACACTCTAAGTATGCACCCACCGGTAGACAACGCGGTATGTGAGGTTTATACTCTACAACCGCTACAGCTGATACAGCTCTGGTTTTAGGTCCACCCTTTGGAGGCTCTCTGCGAGACAATTTTACTCACCCTTCAATTTTTCAACAACTACGAAATGCACGGTCTTGCTTATAGGTCTGCATTCAACAATGCGAACTCTATCGCCCTCTTTAACAGTTAAGCATGGTGGGCAGTGTGCGGGTATTCGGCTTCTCCTACGTTCATACCTTCGATATTTTGAGATATAATGGAAGTATTCTCTAACGACAATTACAGTGTTTTTAGCTTTAGCACTAGCGACCGTTCCTTCGAAAACCTGCCCTCTTAGAGACAGGATTCCATGAAAGGGACAGTTTTTATCTCCACAGTTGACCTCAGTCAAAATCAAATCACCTCTTAACCCTATCTTCTGGTCTTCCTACGAGTTTTATGCCATCTACTTCGACTTTAACACCGTTGCTAAGCGTAAATACGAATTTACATACGGCTTTTGGAATAGCTTTGATACGGAGACCAGATTCAATGTAAAGCATGTTTCTAGTCTCGTCCACAACTTCACCCTCTATACATACGTATGATTTACACGGAGATTTTTCAACGTGAACATTGAGCCCTATAAGCTCATGCTTCAAAATGTTGAATGGAGTGATCGGGTTCATTTAGACACCGCCTTACGAAGCTTAAGCTCTTCTTCTCTTTGAACCGTTAAAATACGGGCAATAGTTCGTTTTATCTCTCTTACTCTGGAGTAGTTTTCAATAGTTCCACCAGCTTTAATAATGGCATTAAGCTTCATTAGCTCCATCTTCAGCTCGATAAGACGACGGGCTCTATCTTCAGGGCTCATAGACCTTATTTCACTCACTCTGAGGATTGGCATCAACCACCACCTTCTTCAGCCTCTTCCTCAGCTCCTTCCTCAAATTCAACCTTCTGAGTTGATTCTTTTAGTGAAATCTTGTCTGGAAATTCTACACCAGGTGGTAAAATCGTAACTTTTATCCCAAATAATCCAGGTTTAAGAAGTAGAGGATATACGGCTGACTTCACATATTTCATAGCTGGGTCTCCAGATTTAGGAAGATATCCAACCTTGTACTTTTCAAACCTAGACCTTTCAGATGTAAGCTTACCACTTATCTTAACCTCTGCACCTAATGCTCCCGCTTTCATAATACGCTCTAAAGCCCAGAAAGCAGCTCTCCGAAAATGTATACCCTTCTGCATGGCTAAAGCTATCCTACTAGCCATTATAAATGGGTTAAGCTCTGGAACAGGTATATCGGTTACAGCAATCTGTGGGTTATAAATGTTGAATTTATCTTGAAGTTCTTTACTTAGGGCTTTGATTATCTCTCCACCTCTTCCTATGACGAGACCGGGTCTTAAAGCGTAAATTGTAATTCTAACACCTAGAGGTGTTTTCGATATCTCAGCACCTCCATAGCCAGCATCTTTCAACTGCTCCATTAGAAATTCATCTAGCTTAAACATATCCATATATTGTTTTATGAAGTGTTTTCTAATCGCAGACATCCACAGCACCAAGTAGATTTAATCGTGTAAAGCTGGCTAATCTTAGATTAGACGACTTATTAATAAGGTTTACGAAAAATTGCCTCGGCAGTTTTTCGAATTTAGATAGTTTTAATGCTCAAGAGGTATTTCATCATCCTGTTAAACCGTTCTCCATAGAGCCAGTAGGATAAACCATCCTATGTAGAAGCTTATAAGCTTAGAATTGAATGATTAAAAACCCTTAGCGATACGGTGGATGTCTATCTCATGCAGTAGATGGATACTTAAATAGATAAGATTCGGTGAAATACTAAAGCTCTGCTAAAGCTATTTCAATATGGGTTAAAACTCTAAAGTTGGGAGTCGCACGAGCGAAGGCTCTAGGGGTGTAGCGTTTAAGTATGGTGCCTTTTTGAGCGGCTGCATGTATAACTTTAAGGTTCTCGACGCTTAATCCTTTATACTCAGCGTTAGCTTCAGCATTCTCTAAAACTTTGAGAATAGCTTTACACGTCTTAACAGGATACCTACCTGCATACCACTTTTGTAAATCTCTTCTATGTGGAACTTTCTTCTTGTGACGCCTGTAGGGGATACTCCTTTTGAGGTTGATCACATCTTCTAGAAGACGTTTCGCATCGTCAAGGGATAATCCCCTTATAGCTTTACAAACCTCTACGGCGGCTTTATGGGAAATCCTCAAATCTCTACCGGAGGCTAGGACAGTTTTCTCAGGGTCTAAGTCCTTTACCGAATATCTCCAATTCGGCATTTTTATTCACCCATGTGGTTTAATATCAAGTCTTTAAACATCACGGGTTATAAAGTTTGCTGATGAGCTTTTGATTTATCCTAGATGGATACTATTCGTATGTTACAGGCTCCATGTATGCGCTTAGTTTTCCTATTATTCTCTTAAAAAGTCTTATTGTTATAAGTCTCCATAAAGTCAGCCATAGGAGAAACATTACAACAGCCATTAAAACTTCAAATACATTTATAAATATAGAGCCGTTAAACTGCCTCGTGTAGTTTACTAGGATGGATAGTAGATAAAAACCGATTAAAATACTAAACCAAGCGATAAACAGGTTCATGTAAATCCAGTAAGTATCCCTCAAGTTTTAACCACCCGGTTGCAAAATTAGAGCTGTTACCAGACTTAATATGGATGAAAACAACGTCAAAGCTAAAAATTCATTGGCGATTTCACTCTCATGTTTAGCAGAACCTGCTAGTATCATCCTTACAAGCGTCAGCGGAGCTCTTTGGTCTTTAACAGCTTCTATCAGTCCGTTTTCTAAAGGCCTAGTGGGTCTTACCGTAATGGCTTTCTTCCCTTTAAATCCGCCACCAGTAGAAAGTATCATATAGGAATTTAAAATCTGAGGAAGCATAGCTACGACTCCTACTACCTCTAAGCCATTTGTAACAACAAAGCTTCCAATTGCGGCACCAACGGCGAAGCTCCCTACATTTCCAGAGAATACTCTAGCTGGGTATCTATTATAGAAGTAGAATGCTAAAGTCGCTCCTAAAAGGGCTAAACCAACAAGAGACGCTGAGTATTTCCCAGTTAATGCGTATGCAACAGTCAATGAGGCTAAAATTATTGAGGCTGAACCACTCATAGCCCCGTTGACGGGGTCTGACATATTCATGGCGTTTGATGTTACACTGAGGGCGAGCGGTATGGCTAACGGATAGGCTATGGTAAGTCTAACTCTACCGATAAATGGTATCATGGGTCTAGGATTGTAAGCCCTTAAGAAGATTATTGGAATGCCGCTCAGCGTCGCTAGAAGCACTTTACAGAGGGGGGATAAATCTCTAAAATCATCCAGTAATCCAACAAGTGAAGCTATCGCTATAGAGGCGAGGATTGCTAGACAGGTATTGCTCAACTCAGGTATGGTTAGAAAAAGAAAAACTAAAGATGTAAAGAACCCGATTAACATAGATACCCCAACCATTTCTGGAACATTAGGCTTATTGGGCTTATGTACATCAATGCCTATAATACCTTTACCGTTCATGAATAACGCTATTCTTGGAATGGATATTAATGTCGTCAAAAAGCTTATTGCAAAAACCACTAGTGCGTTTATAATTAACAAGTAATCATCCCCATAGTGTATGAGAAGTGTGATTGTTTTATTTAAACTGTTTATTCAAAAATCCATCATAACAGTTTTTGAATAGTCTACTTTAAGGAGGAGTTGAATCTCTATACAAGCTTACTTCTCGGCTTTCCTTCAGGAATGCTTAAGCTGTTTGTTTAAAGTTTAGAGTAGAATCATACAATGTTCTTACCTCTTCTGAAGTATAAAGGTGCAAGTGGATTTGGAAATAGTTGAAGCTTTAAACATAAAGTTTATTAGATGAAGCTTTTGAATCTAGCCTTTGGTAGAGGGCTATGGTCAGCTTAGCGCCCTTTGTGGCTTCTCCTCCAGAAGTCGTTCGTGCAATGCTTGAATTGGCTCAAGTTACTAAGGATGATGTTGTATGCGACATGGGTTGTGGTGATGGACGTATTTTATTTATGGCAGTTTCAGAATTTGGAGCGAAGAAGGCTGTGGGTTATGAAATTAGAAGGGACCTGTACAATATGGTGCTAGACAAGATCCTCACCGAAGAATTATCCGATAGGATAGTTGTCTATAATAGAGACTGTATAACAGCAGACCTTTCAGAAGTCACTGTGATAACCCTTTATCTCACAACTTCTGGCAACGATAGACTTAGACCTAAGTTTGAAAAAGAGGCCAAACCAGGCACTAGAATAGTCAGCCACGACTTTAGTATAACAGGTTGGAAAGCGGCTAAAATCGAGAGATTTGGTGGACATACGCTGTACCTCTACGTAGTTCCAGACGCATTTCAAGGTAAGGCTTACGAGAGTGAGGCTAAAGAGAGGAAGAGTACGCGAAGCTTCTGGCCATTTGGAAGGGACTGGTAAATTGTGAACATTCGATTGAGCTGGTTAGATTTAACTTCGAAGTTTGAAAACCTCATACTGTTATACGTGGGTGCTGAAGCAGAAGTTTATAGGGCTAAATGGTATGGAATAGATGTGGTAGTTAAACGTAGAATCCCTAAGTCGTATAGAATTGAAAAGTTGGATGAAGAAATAAGGTCTAAGAGGACTGCGCGTGAAGCTAAAATACTACATTATGCAAAAAAAGCTGGAGTACCTACACCCACAGTATACTTCTTAGATCTTGCAAATTCTACAATAGTTATGAGTTTTATCGAAGGAATGAGAATCAGAGAAATATTGAGTAAACTCAACGTGGAGGAACGCGTTAGAAACGTTGAAATTGTAGGGGTATACACAGGTAAACTTCACGAGGCTGGAATACAGCATGGTGATTTAACCACTTCCAACATGATTCTAACAGGAGATGGAAGGATATTCCTACTAGACTTTGGCTTAAGCACATTTACAAATGATGTTGAAGATATGGCTATAGATATTATTCTATTCCGGAGAGCCTTATTGAGTACACACTTCATGTTTGCAGAAGAATGCTTTAAAGCATTCCTCAAAGGTTATGCAAGCGTCAGAGGTATAGATGTAACTGAGAAAACCTTGGGAAAAGTCAGAGAAGTGGAAAGGAGAGGGCGTTACATCATTAGGAGCTAGGTTGCGCTTCCAATCTTACAAATGCCCTGAATACTTTTGAAGACCTACCGATGGTTAACTCTACGATATCGCCAACCCGCTTACCCCGTAGAGACTTAGTTATATCGCCCATAGATGAAATATTGAATTCGTCAATACTTAAAATGACATCTCCAGGTCTAATTCCAGCCTTAAACGCAGGACTATTTTCAAATACACTCACAACTAAAACCCCTCTCATGAACGATATGCCATAGTAGGATGCTATTGCCCTATTAAGGTCTATGCCAGCTATGCCGATCCATGGTCTAGCAAGGCCGTAGAGCCGTATGTCTTCAAAGATCCTTCTGACAGTATCTGCTGGCACTGCGAAACCTATGCCTTGAGCAAATGGTACGATAGCTGTACTCATACCGACCATTTCAGCCTTCATGTTGATTAGAGGACCTCCGCTATTACCTGGATTTATAGCTGCATCGGTCTGAATAATACGGCTCATTACGCCTATAGGGGTTTGTAGTGTACGGTTCAATGCACTTATAACACCTATTGTAACCGTAGGACCTCCAGGAAGCCCCAATGGGTTACCAATAGCAACTACAAGTTGACCGACTTTAAGATCTTCGTAGTTACAGAATTTGATTGGTTTCAAATTTGAGGCGTTTACTTTTAGAATGGCCACATCCATCAGTCTATCTACGCCTATGAGTAATGCCTCAAACCTCTCGCCTGTATATAGTGTTACCTCTATCTGTTCGGCTCCTTCTACAACATGGTAACTAGTGGCTATGTAGCCGTTTTCATCTATTATCGTCCCTGAGCCTACACCTTTTACGGGTGTAGCTTGAAGGAGCAGGTCTCTACGTAATGCTATTGTACTGACGTTTACAACACTTGGAAGGGCTTCGTCTACGACTTTAACTATTCTTTCTTCTTCCATTTTAGATCAACCATGATACTCCTCATCTTAACAGCATCTAGGTCTAGAATTGGAGATTCACTTATCACTACTGGTTTATATCCGTTTTCAACAACTACTTCAGCCAAGGTTTTGAAGTCTGGGCTAAACGGCTCATCTAAAGTCCTATGTTTAACCTCTCCTCTGTCACTATACTCAACTTTTGTAAAGTGGAAGTGAAGCTTCTCAATACCTCTGGAACCGAGAGTTTTTTCAATTTTTTCAAAGACCCTTAAATAATCATCTTTAGAATGGAGGCAACCCCTGCATCTAGCATGGATATGAGCCCAATCTATCGTAGGATATACCAAGTCAAATCTTTCACACATAGCCAGAATTTCATCTAAACTGCCGACCTGGCTTAGTTTTCCCGTTGTTTCAGGGCGAAGATAAACTTTAGACCTTTTGGTGTTCATGTTCTCGACTATCTGACCCAGTGCTTTTAGACAAGTTTCAAAAGCCTCCCTAGGTGAGCCTTTTCCATAGAATCCAGGGTGGAAGACAACGCTTTCAGCTCCAAGCCACTCAGCAGCCTCCAAGCAAACTTTAATCCTTTCAATGCTTTTCTCTACAACACTTTCATCTCCTGCAAGGTTGATGAAGTAAGACCCATGCATTGTAACCCAAATGTCGTTCTTCAACGCTTCAGATTTAAACTTCTCAGCAAGCTCACGTTTAATTTGAGGTTTAATCCCCCAGCGTACAGCCTGATATTCAAAAGCATCCAACTCTTCGTTCTTAAGATACTGTGGCACAAGCGTAAGTGGCCCGTTATATCCCACTGGGAGTCCAGCAGGTCCAAATCTGATTCTATCTGCCAAGAAAACACCTGTGATGAATAATAAGATTTATGAATTTAATTAAATTTTCGTATAGGAGGAAAAGGTAATTAAGTGGATTTCGATAATTTAACTCGGTTAAAAAATGCCTAAGTATTGTCCTGAATGTGGTGGTGAACTGTTCTACGACCCATCTACGAAATGCTACATGTGTAAGAGCTGTGGTGCTACGTATAATCAACAGGAGCTAGTAGACGCATGGAAAAAGACGAGAAAACATTTAGATGAAGAAGACGACAGGAAAAAACTTCGAAAGGAATATTTAAGATGGTGGCTTTCGAGGAAGTGATCTTAATTTTCCTCCCTAGCTCCGTATGGAACTACTGATGCTATTACGGCTACCCCTAGGCCTATCATAATTTCTCCACATTGTATCCATGGTATTCCCAGCTTCTCAAAAACCATTCAAATTAAATGGATTAACCTTGAAGTTAAACTTGAAAAATCGTAGAAGTTATTTTGTGGCTTGGCGTAGGAATCATCTTTCTTTATCCCCCTTTAACGTCCAATATCTTTAAGCATAATCCATTTATTCTTGTCAAGTTCATACTTTTAAGTGTATTAAACCCATTTTCAAGCTAGTGAATATCGTATAGGGTGACTGATATGGCTGATCAGCTTAAATTTGAAATATTGACCATAGGGAATGAATTGCTTATAGGTAAAATTCTGAATACAAATGCCCAGTGGCTTAGTAGACGTATAACAAGTTTAGGTGGGCGGGTTACTAGGATAATTACGATAGGAGATGATGTCAATGAAATATCGACGACTATAAGAGACTGCTTATCTAGAAAACCGGACTTCATAATAACTGTAGGTGGATTGGGGCCGACGTTTGATGATAAAACTCTTGAAGGAGTTGCATATGCAGTGAATGTGAAGCTTGAAGTCAATGAGGAAGCTTTGAAAATGGTTAAGATGAAATACGAGAGTTTGGGGAGAGCGAGAGGTGAAAAAATCGAACTTACACCCCCTAGGATTAAGATGGCTACTCTACCTAGGAGTGCTAAACCTTTAAGAAATCCAGTTGGAACAGCTCCAGGCGTTTTACTGGAAGCCGATGGCGTAACGATTATATGTCTACCCGGCGTTCCTGAGGAGATGAAGGCTATATTCGAAGACTCCATAAGCCCAATTATCCGAGGGAGGTCTAAACTCGTCTTCTGCGAGAAAAGTTTAAGACTTGAGGGGATATACGAGTCCGACCTTGCACCTATAATAGACCAAGTTCTAAAGATGAACCCTAAGGTCTATATTAAGTCGCATCCAAAGAGGGAAGAGGGGGGAGCTTACATAGAGTTGCACTTTTCAACGTCTGATGAAAGCCTTGATAAATGCCTCAGACTTATAGAACTCTCAGCGTCAGAAATCAAGAGACATGTAGTTGAACGGGGGGGTAAAGTTACTGAAATATCGGCTGAGGGAAATGTTAGCCTACAATAGCTGTAACCAAGCCGATCCCCCTAGTTCTACCTTCCCTAAAGACGAACCAATCTCCAGCTCTAATATGGACTGGTCTATATTTGAAGCTGAATTTTACATAAGATGTTACACCTGTTCTTAATGGTTCACGGCTAGACTCTATGAGTTCAGCCGTCTGTCTTATCGTATGAATATGTATCACGGCGTTGTATCCTCTCCATATAGTTGTGGGGTGGTGTAAGATTGTTACTTTAGCTTCAAAAATCCTGACGGGCCTTAAAACCTCAGACTTATCGAGAATACACATACCCTTTAAGACTTCATCGTATTCTATACTCGATAAGGCTAAACAGACATTTTGACCTGGGAAAACCCTTTGAACGGGTGTTCTGTGTAGGTGTATGGATTTAATCTTTACGAGTCTAGAGCTCCCATCATCGAATGGACCTATTTGAACGTAGTCGTCGACGCCTATACTACCCTGGAGGACAACGCCACTTACGACAACACCTACGCCTTTAACGTTAAACTTATCCTCTACGTACATCATAAATGGTTTATCTAACTTCTCCTCCCATCTCATCCTCGGAGGAAGCAGGTTTAAGAACAACTTCAACAGGTTTAAGCCTTCACCAGTCTTATTTGAAACGAGGAATACCGGGGTTACCCTCCCAGACTGTATTGTTTTAACTGCTACAGATATGTCGTCCACCCCTCGAATCATTAATGGGATCTTGTCTACGCCAGGCATTTTCAAAAGTTTGAATACATCGTTTAAAACTTGTTCGATTTTCTCACTGCTTACCATGTCGATTTTAGTAATTATCATTATTATGGGGATTTTTAAAGCGGTAGCTATTCCTAAGTGTTCCTTCGTAGTGCCTATAACGCCTGCGTTAGCACCTACGAGTAGTAAAGCGTAGTCCGGTGTCCTCCCCATTATCCCTTTAAGTGTCGTTCGTAGATATTTCTCATGACCCCCAAGGTCTATTAGATTTATAATCTTAGAACTCTTCAAGAAGACTTGAGACTCATCTAAAGGTGAAGTAAGGCTATGATTCACTACATCTCCATCCTCCGAGAAACCGATTGGATGAATCGATATGGAGGATGTCCTACCAGTTTTAATTTCGTGTATGTACCTGGCGACTTTCCTCATAGCTAGACCTCTACCATCATCCATTTCACCAGTCGACAATACACCAACGAGGCTGGATTTGCCTGCGTCAACATTTCCGAGCAACGGAATCTCCAGAAATATTGGAAGATTGCCCTCCCTAGAAACTCTAATGTGGACTTCAGCTATTTTACCTACTCTACCTGTTCCAATCCTTAGAAGTCTACATTTAGCCCCCACTAGTTTTGCAGCTTTCTCCAGAACGTTTAGGGAGAGTTCGAGTTCTCTGTCGTCGAGGCCTATAAGATCCCCGTCATCTGAAACGCCTATTTCGTAAAATGCTTCACCACCACCTTCATTAAGTCTATAACGCATTTGGGTAGCCAGGTGTTCAATGGTCTTCTGATCATCCCTTAAAAGAACGAGTTTATACTCTATGTTGCCATCGTCTTTCTCAGCTTCGTTTAATCCACCCCTAAATTGTAGACACCTCTCAAACGTAAATCTTTAACAGGTCGGATTTAAACATTTTATCTAGGTTTACTCTTAGAGCATTTAGAGGGGGTTTTTCTGTATACGACGTACATATTAGGTACTGCTGGTTCAGGAAAATCTCAGCTGACGCAAGCCCTAGTAGACTTTCTAAGGGCTAAAGATCAGAGTGTAGCGTCCATAAATCTAGACCCGGGTGTTATAGACCTACCCTACGTTCCAGATGTAGACGTTAGAGATTACATAGATGTATATGATATCATGGAAAGGTATGGACTTGGACCTAATGGAGCTTTAATACTCGCAGCAGACATGATAGCTACTCACATAGATGACTTGAGAAGGGATGTTGAAGACTTAAAAGTCGACTATTTGATAGTAGATACGCCTGGGCAACTTGAACTATTCGCCTTTAGAGCAAGTGGCCCTTTAATAGCTTCAACGCTTACAGATGGCTCTAAAGCCATAGTGTACCTTTTTGAGTCGACGTTTTCAAGTGACCCATTTAACTACATGTCGAACATGTTTCTATCTGCGGCAATCTACTCTAGGTTTCTCCTGCCTCAAATCCATGTGATATCAAAGATAGACCTCGTGTCTAATGAAACTGTGGAGGAAATGATTTCATGGTATGAGGATGAAGAGGCTTTAGAGAATGCTATCGAAGGCAGGTTGACGGGTGAACGCTACATTTTCACAAGACGACTCAGCTCGTCGCTGAAAGACTTATGCTCAGTATCCGCGTTAATACCAGTATCATCCAAGACTGGCTTAGGACTTACAGAGCTTTCAGCCGCTTTAACGAGAATATTTACTGGTGGAGAAGAACTTCTAATTTAAGCTTTAGAGCCCAAGTGATTTTTAACCTTTATCTTTCCCTTAGGGATATTTTCACTATAATGCGTGGGATTAGTTTGAAAGATGGAAAATGGTTCAAAGAAACACTGCTTCTATACGCTTTAAGCCGTTTTGAACCATTAGGTAGGAAAACATTAACAAGAATACTTAGAGTTAATGAAGGGACTGTTAGAGGGCTACTTAATGGATTGAAAGAACATGGCTACATATGTGTGGATAAAACTGGAGTTAGAATAACGCCGGAGGGAGGTGTAGAACTTAAAGAGAGGCTGGAAAGAATGCATATAAAGAGCGTGAAGGATTTCCCACAAGAAGGGCTTAAAATAGGTCCAAGTTCAGTAGCAGTTTTAATATGTGGCGTTACACGTAGAGAAACACTGGGTTTAGAAGAGAGGGATCAAGCTGTTAGAGCTGGTGCAATTGGAGCCGTCACAATAACGTATTACAACAGTGTATATACCATGCCTGGGGTATATGGAAATCTTGAAGTCGAGGCCCCAGAATGGTATAGAGCCGTTTCAAACACGTTTAAACCTGAGGATGGGTCTTACATAGTAGTGGTTTTTGGAGAAAACCACTGGGTTGCAGTTGAAGCTGCTTTCTCAGTAGCCGTTAAAATATTGACCACTCAAAACTTACCATAGACTCGATTAGAGTACTTACTTCTACGGTATAGTAGAACTAAAATTAAAAGGGGGGAAATTATTTAGTGAGTAGAATGCTCCAAAAAGCCGTTCTTCTCGGTAGGTCTGATAGCTCTGAGGCATTGACGCTAATAGGTGAGCTTAGGCAGAGGCTTGTAGAATTAGGCTTAAGTGTTGAAGTGGAAGAGAGTGTAGCTTCAAAGCTTGGATTACAAGGGAGGCCTATAGGAGAGCTGGACGGCGATTTCGCTGTCGTAGTAGGTGGGGATGGTACGATTCTTAGAGCTGTACACGGCTTAAGACGAGATATTCCTCTATTGACTGTGAGATTGGGTAGAGTTGGATTTCTCGCTGAAGTTGAAAAAGAAGAAGTTTCTGAGGCATTAAGCCGGTTTATTTCTGGAGATTTTATGATTGAAGAGTGTTCTACCCTTACCAATGATAAGAATCTACCTGAAGCATTAAATGAAATCATGGTGGGTGCTGAGCTACCACTTAAAACGATTGATGTTGAGGTTTACGTAGATGGGTGGCTTATAGCTAGGGATAGGGTTGATGCGATTATAGTTTCGACAACAACTGGCGCTACTGGATACTCTCTAAGTGCCGGGGGATGTCTTGTTGACAGTAGGGTTAAAGCAATTATGCTTGTTCCAGTGTGTCCACTTTCAACAAACTTTAAACCCTACGTCTTACCGGAGGACTCTGAAGTACGGGTGGATGTAGCTACGGGAGATAGTATCGTTGTTCTAGTGGATGGGCAAATTATGAGTCGATATAAACCACCGTTTAACATAATTATTAGAAAGGGTAAACGCACCGTTAAATTCGTAAGGTTTGAGTCAAACTTCTACAAGAGAATCAGAAGGAGACTTGAATTAAGCTCTATCTAGCTACTGACTGTACTTAAGAATGGCTGCAACGCCTCCAAAGCTTTTCAGAAGCATTTCACCTTCCTCTGTTTTCGAAGAGATTACTTCCACTTTAACGCCAAAGTTTTCAGCCATATCAATAAGTTCATCTATTAAGTCTCTACGGTCTTTGACTCTAAATGTTTGGAGGCCGCATTTTACACATTTACGTGTTGCAAGCTCATTCTCAAGCATAGGTATATCTATCGGTTGAACTGTAACCCATTCAGAGTATCCGCAGTTTGAACACTCAATTTGAACCCTCTGAGTCTGTAGATCCTCAGATATAAGTAGAACGTCTATAGTGCCTTTTTCAAGATGGCGTTTCACGTCTTTCTCACCGTATGCTGCTAATCCTGTGTCTTTAGATACTTGGTCTAGAAAACTTTGAACAAGCTTCTTCTCTTCTATTCTTCTAACCTCCTTCAGAGCATCTGAAACTCTGTCGATTATATCTCTTAAACCAGACTCGTCTGCATAAGCCGTGTCTACGACGGCAATCACTTTCTTCTTAAGCATGTAATTCATGTAATCTCCCTCTAGAAAGTCTCTCTTAGTCGGGCCTGGACCTCCTACTATTATCCCTCTTAATTCATTCAAGTTTAAGAATAGCGAGTCCGCATGTTTACCAGCTCTTCTAAAGAAATCGTTGAGCTCCATTTCTCTAAGCCTCTCAAATCGCCTAGCCGATTGACCACCAGCTCTATGTTTACCTGGTATTCCAGAGGTTATTTCCTGCAGAACCTCGAGGCGGTTGCCAGCTAAAGTTGCAAATGTCGCCCTACTTGAATCGATAAGTATTATTCCGTAAACCTCCTTCTCTCTAAGCATTTCTAACAGAGGCTCCACGTAAAATTTAGAACCGCAACCATAATAATATACGTCTACTGGCTCAGGAGGGATTATCACGTAGGTCTCCATTCTTTCAGACCCTGGACCATTCTGCGGAATTGCTCCGCAGAAAATTATCAACCCATTTGGAGGAGTCTGTTTAAACAGCCTGAGCCTCTGCATAACCCTCTCTAAAGCCGATTGAACATTTTTACGAGTCCTATCAGATTTTATATTCATAGCCGTACTGTACTCTTGTCTAAGATTATTCATAACATCAGATATAGGTCTACCTGAAGGCACGTAGAGTGAAACTAGCTCCGTACCCCTACCCTCCTTAGACGCAAGCAATTTAATCGTCTTCCTAAGTTTGTAAAGCTCAACAGAGCTATACTTGTCTCTAACTCTAGCCATGACCCGCTAGATACAAGAAGGCAAGAGTTATTTAAACCCTATTTATAAAATCTACTACATCGTCTAGTGTCTTCACTCATTACATTGGACTTTTTACCATAAGGATCCTTCGTGAAAACATGTACGTCGTACTTTTACAAGCTTTACTTCTCTCAAACTCTTCTGAGAATAAACTAAAATTCCAAAACGCTTCTATAGACGACGAGAAAGACACAACTAAAGCTTTAAATGATGAAAAATCGTAGTAATAGCGGAAGATAGGCGGGGGTAGCCAAGCCTGGTCTAAGGCGCAGGGCTTAGGACCCTGTGGGGTAGCCCTTCGTGGGTTCAAATCCCACCCCCCGCACTACTCGAAAATAACAGAAATCCTTATTTTTAGGATTTTCATTAAATAATCCCAAATTATCCAGTTTTTAACATTGCTTTCATTTCGGAAGAAAGTTTAAATTCTCGATTTTCATTTTTCTGCAAAACTTCTACTATTCTTCTTTTTCCGTAAATTATAAAAACTGAAGTAGAAGACTCAGTAAATTGCAGAAGCTGTTGGCGAAAGTAATTATTGTTTATGGGTCAAGATATAGTACACACTAAGCGTGTAGTGGGTGCAATCGTAGATAGTATTGAAGAACTTGGAGGTGTAGAAATTTCCATTAACAAGCTTAAGGAAGTAGGCCTTGACACACTTACCAAAATTAGAAATCATTAAATGAAAAACGGTTGCTTTATATGCAACTACTTCAACAGCCCTCAAGATAATAACCAATATAAAACTCAAACTTGCAAGTGTATATGTTGTGTAGGTTGAGTATATGGATGTACTGTCGATTTCTTTATTTTTGAGGAACATCTATTCTCTTTTCTCGACGAACTGCAGAATAGTGAAAACACTATGGAGAAGTTTGATTCTATAAAAGATTTAAAATAGATACAAATGAAATGCCTTATACCTACTGCTTTACGTTTATTTTTCTACGTTTCATGAGAAGATCCGAAAGAACATCGTAAGCTATGAGTATTATGAGGAATACTGCGATGCTTAATCTAACCCACATCTCTTGGAAAATCATCGGTATGAATCCTACAAATCTGACCCAGAAGAATACTTTCCCAACCACATATCTTGCGTCGAAGTCTTTCTCCCAATACCAAGATGAAAGATTGTTATCGCCCTTTGTCGTCACTAAAATCCTCCCATTAACCCTCTTCAAGTCGATAATCCTGTGGACTATGTATTCGCCTTTACCAACGGGTTTTACGAAGACTATTATATCTCCCTTTTTTAACTCCTCTGGTTTGACGCCTCTTACGAAGAGTAGATCTCCCACTTTTAACGTCGGATACATACTACCCGATGCTACGTAAACAATTGGGTTCTCTGTAAGGAAGACGTATTTGGCGAGAGTCCATAACGAGTAAACACTAAGGAATATTAAAACAGCTAATATGACAAGCTTAATCGAGGGGTCTAACATTTTAATCTTGTCTTTAAGCTTCAACCTTCAACTGAAGATACCTAGTGAGGATATATAAAACTATAGATGCGAGGGCTGGTATGTGAATACAGAAAAGCTCAAACGACTCATCAAGTATTCGGAACCCAGTAATCCTAGTGGCAATGAAGAACAGCGATAATAACGTTAAAGTTACCGTGGAAAACTTTAAAGTTTTAGAATTTTCACTCGACATACTCATGTACCTTCTCAGGTTTTTACAGAAGCCACTTCAGCGGAATGTCCTGGTAAGTTCCGTCTGGAAGCCTCCTACGGACTGTTATAGGTAGAACACCCTTCTCCAATTCGTAGAGAGCTATTTCCACTGGGTCTTTAATATTCTCTGGAAGCTTTACGAGAATAGGAGCACCCATAGATATTTGAAGAGCTCTAGCTCCAACAATCCTAGCCCTTTCATACTTAGTCAACCTAGGAGGACCGATTGAAACCTTTCCCGAGGGTTTTGAAAAACCCTCTTCACTTTTCTCAACAACTGTCCTATTGATTCCCCCCTTAGGTCTACCGTCAAAGTAGCTTATCTTAAAAGCGATATGGAAACGCTATAAAGACCCATATAAATCTTTTCATTTTTCAGCAAACCTTTACATTTTAACGAGCCCTCTTTTTGGAAACGATTACTTCGTTAAAAGTCATGGAATAGTTCTCCTATGAATACATCAGACTTAGAGAACCGAGGACGGTAGGCTTGGATAATATACCGTTGGTTTTCAATTTCCTAGCTATTCAAAGTTTGCCTAAAGTCCCTTCCACGTAGACACTACACATAGAAGCGTTTGATTAGAAAACCTAAGACGGTTTTTGGCTTCGGTCTGTACTTTCTCCATCTAATTTCCATAGATTTATGAGTTTTTGACCAACCCTTCCCCCCTTAACCTTCATGCTTTGCTTTCTCCCAGCCACATCTTCGTTAGTGTCTTAGATACCTCACGGGCAAGCAGGGCTAAAGCCTTCTACAGTCTTAGGCTTTGGAGGAATAATTGTTATTCCTGGGCTTCGCTCCAAAGAGGAGTAGAGTAGGCCGTTCAAGTAGCGGATGGCTTCGACGGTCTTACCATAGATGAGAAGGAGCTTACAAATTTGGAAAACTCCCTCCTAAACCCTTCTGTAGGGATTGCGAATTGTGTATGCCGTGCTCTGAGGGTATCGATATACCTACGATCCTGAGGCGGGACGTTTATCGCACTTTTTACGGTATAAAGAGGCGGACTAGGGATCAGTACCAGAAGTTACGGACAAAGGTAGAGGATTGTACTGAATGTGAGAAAAGTTCTATATCGTCTCCCGGTCATCCATATGCTAAAAGAAGCAGATAGGAGACTAGGATAGGTTATTCAAGTAGAAGCCATACCTAGGACTTTAATTTCCAAACTTTTTATCTACTATTGAGTCATATAAGGAGTAGGAGAGGCTTTTTTCATAGATTACGTTACTCCTCCTTTTTGAATTCTCTTAGAGCCATAATCCATGGATAGATTGCTGTTATTGCAAATCCAACCATTGGACTGTAGTCGTAGAGTATATAACCAGTCTTATAAAGAAGAAGCCATATAAGGTAGGATATGAACGTCGCCATGAACAACCCTGAGGAAAACCTCAGCATTCTTATCTTCTTAGACTTTTCACCCTTATACGTTACGGCGTAGTGACTAACAGATAGAGAACACGCTACAACCAACCACCATGTTACAAACCAAAACAGCGGATCCACAGCTATAGACAAGCCCCCTTAATCGCTAACTCCGAGTAAGAATTTAAGTTGCGTAATCCTATCCATAACTTCAACTATTTGACGCTCCACATCGTATCGACTTCTCTTATAGGCTTCTTCGTCAAGCTCACCACTTTCATAGCGTTTTTTAAGCTTCTGCAATTCATCAACAAGCCGATCTCTCTCTTTTAAAAGCCTCCTATACTCCCTTTCAACATTCTTATCTCCAGCCATCAAGAGGATAACACCTAAATTCTTTATTACCGGAAACCGTTATAAGTTTATATGTGAAAGACTCGACATACAAGATTGTCTTTGAATTCGAGGGAGGGGTTAAAGTCCACGGTGAATTTTCAAGAATATACGCCCCTATTACAGTTAGTCGCTTAGTGTCAAGTTTACCTTTGAATGGCAGAGTAGAGGCTTTGAAAGGATGGCTCTACTTCACAGTGGATATAAGCCTAAGACCTGAGAAGCCAAAATTCAACTGCGAACCCAGATGGATAGGATACTGGCCTCTAGCTAAAGCCATCTGTCTATTCTACGAGAAAACGAGTTTAAAATCTCCGGTGAATAGGATAGGCTCTATTTCAGATTTCGCACTGACACGTATACCTTCAGGTGTAAGAGTGAGAATTAGACCCGTCTAAACCCCAGCAAACTTGAATACTCTTATCCGATTATTGCCTGAAACTGGCGTAATATACCCCTTCTTCCAAAGCTCCTCCAAAATATCCTTAGCAACACTTATCTTTACTTTAAACTTTGAAGCTACTTCAAACGGCGTTATCACCTTCATCGTTGAAACCTCTTTAACAAGTCTATCACCATCCATATCTATGAATAGCCCCTTAGTAGAGACATCTGTCACTCTAGCCCTTTCCGAGGGCTTTTCTTTTTTAACTTCTTTCTTCTCTTTCACAGTCTGAGATTTAGCCATTTGAGAAATAGATTTTTTCTTAACGCCACCCACGCCAAATTAAGGATAAACGTTTCATTAATAAACTTTTCAGTTGCCTTTACGCAGAGGATGTTTGACTCATAAAAAGGGCTAACCCAGCTTGCCGAGGTTATTCGCAGAGGCTGAAAAATAGTAATATTTTTTAGGTGTAAATTCGACTCTAAATTCACGTCAAGTTAAATAGGTAGGTTGAGAATGACTTGTTCGAAGAATGGGGATTACTGGGAAATACATTAATTCTTCTGGCTTCTTTTGTTATTCTCGATAAGGCAAGCGATTGGACAATAACCAATGCCGTTAGAGTGTCAGATATAACTGGTGTTGGAAAAACGACGACGGGCTTCATCTTGGTGGCCTTTTCTACGTCTCTGCCAGAACTCTTCATCTCCATTTTCGCAACATTAGATGAAAAACTCATAGGAATTGCTATTGGAAATGTCTTAGGTTCAAATATCGTAAACATTAGCCTTATACTGGGTATGTGCTTCCTTTTGATTGCCTTAAAAAGCTCAGATATCTTAAAAATTCTACCAGTAATGGTAGAGGAGGAGGTTGGAAAGCTACATTTTGGACTTTTCATTTCTTCAATCATCCCATTGTCATTGATCTACATTGGCTATGCGAGTAGGTTCGTTGGAGCTATTTTACTTATCATTTTTATATACTATGTGTATAAGCTTTCAGAAGTTAAACGTATAAAAGAAGAGGGTTCTCTTGGTGAAGAAAGACAAAGAGTTCCCAAGTACGTACTTTTAACGGTTACAGGCGCTGTGATTGTGGTTGTAAGTTCTCATCTTATTGTGAGCGCCTCTTCTTACATAGCCGAAGTCTTAGGGATACCAAAGGTTGTCATAGGTGCTACAATAATTGCCTTTGGCACTAGTTTACCAGAACTAATGACGAGTATAGATTCTACTCTAAAGGGGCATATAGACCTGGCTCTAGGTAATATTATCGGAAGTTGCTTTACAAACATAACGTGTATTCTAGGTGTCGCTCTTCTTGGTTCAAATTTAAGGGTTAATATGGCTGCTTTTTCCAACTTAGTTACATTTTCACTCATGACAAACCTTTTACTATGGTACTTTCTATCAAGTGGGAGAATAGGCTGGAGGGAGGGGGTAATTCTGATTTTCATGTATACTGTATTCATTTTAGTAAGCTATGGCGGTTATAGGGCTTAAAACATCCATGACAATGAACGTTTATAATGATTCGTAAATGGTAAAGGTCTTTAATTGGAAATCCATGTTAATCCAACAAGGTTCTTCAACAGGACGTTATACGGCGTTTACAAAAGAAATATAAATCTCTTTAACTTATAGAGGGATTAAACCATGATGTTTTTAAACATTTACCGAGTCTACTCGCTTTAAACGCATTAATTGAAAGAGTAGTATTTCACGAGATGAGTTAATAGTGATTAGGGAATACTACAAGCTTTCAAAAGACAACTGTAAAAACCTTGATTAATGTAGGTAGTCTTCTAAAGAAACGCATGAGGCTCGTAACAGTTAAAATACCAGAGGCTCTTCTAGAAGACATAGATGAACTAGTTAGAGTAGGACTATATCCAAATAGAAGCTCTGTTATAAGAGCGGCTGTAAGAGACCTTGTTAGGAGGGAACTTTGGGATAGAGGTGGTGGAAGCTACAGAAGGGCTTTAAACAGCAGTAGATCTCAATAGCTCTTAAACGTTCAAACACTAAATGAGGATATTTCTTTAAATTTTAAAGATGCACTCCAAGGGTTTTCACTTAAGCATATAGCTCTACCAATTATAAGGTATGTAGCCCCTGCATTTAAAGCATCTTTAGGAGAGCCCCCTTGAAAAACTACGCCTGGTGAGAATATTGGCATATCCGGTCCAACGATTTCACGTACTTCACGTATTATGCTTGGTCTGGTAGCACCTACTATTAAGCCGTCAACCCTCCAACTTTTAGCCTTCTCAACTAATGAAAGGTACTGTTTTCTTGTCGTTTTATCCACTTCCACTATGAGTTGCCCAAATGTTTCTTCAGCCCCCATATTACTCATATATATTAACGGCAGTACTCCTCTACCCCTCTTCTTCGCCTCCTCCAAAACTGAATCCAAACCATCCTTGAAACCTACGAATGGATTTACTGTTAAAGCGTCAAAGCCAGCGTCGAAGTAGAGTTTAGCAATGATTCTATTAACATGACCAACGTCGCTCAATTTACAATCCATTATGACGGGTAAGCCTATCTCATGTGATTTCTTAACGAGTTTAGATACACCATCCTGCAGCCCAAGAATCAGTATTGTTGGCATTCCTATTTTAAAGGCACAAACGTTTTCAGATGTCTCCATCATAATCCACAGTGTTTTCTCGTAAAGCTTTTCTTTAGAAAATTCAGGTATGTCTAGGGCGAGTACAACCCTGGATTTTCTCTCTCTACTGCTTTTCTCAATTTCGAGGTTGAACATTCCAACTATAAATCGACGAAGTGAGATTTAAGTTTCTAGTGTTGAAAAACCATGTAACTCTAGCATAGCGACTGTTTTAAGAGGAAACTGCAACTTTAAAAAGGCCTCCTTCAAAGAAATCTTCTATATGGGGTATGTAAAAGTCGGTTGTTGCGGCTTCCCACTTAAGGGTGGGATGAAAGCTTATTTCGAGAAATTCAATCTCGTAGAACTCCAGTCAACCTTCTACAGACTACCTAGATTGAATACTGCTAAGAATTGGAGGGCTCAGGCCCCAGAAGGATTCGAGTTTTCTATGAAAGGCTTCCAAGGTTTAACCCATCCAACTAGCAGTCCAACCTGGAGGAGGAGTGGTTTAAAACTTAACTCTGAAGAGTCTAAAGAAGCTGGTTTTCTAAGACCGACTAAGGTCAATTTCGAGTATTGGAAACAGACGAGAAGTGTAGCCGAAGCCTTAAACGCTAGAGTCGTAGTTCTTCAGTGCCCACCATCATTCACGTGTACAGATGAAAACATCGAATCTATGATAATGTTCTTTAAGACTATTGATCGTGGAAAACTCGTAATTGGATGGGAGCCTAGACACGGCTCTTGGAGCTCAGACGTAATAAGAGAACTATGTATGAAGCTTAATCTGATACACGTAGTGGACCCGTTTAAATCTGAAACGCAGACATGCGATTTAAACCCAATCTACTATAGGTTGCATGGTTTAGGACCCAGACCATATAACTACAGGTATACAGATGAGGATCTAAAAGTACTATATGAACGTTATGTTAAACCACTTCAAAACCGTGGGTTAGACGTCTACATACTCTGGAACAACATATACATGGGAGAAGACGCTTTGAGGTTTAAACAAATGTACTTAATCTAGCTCTATGCATTTAAGCCAAGGATTGACCACGTTCTCACCGGCGTTCAGACTTCTAATGATTTATAAGCTTCTCAACTTCCACAGATTACATGGAAGTTTCACATCTAATGGACTCGTCCTATAGCGGTCATTCTCCTGACCTCTAATCCAATTGGGTCAACAGAGTATTTGCAGAGCAGATTTATTGGAGCACCTGGACGACGTTCGGTTGAAATCTCCATATAATCGTGCATTTTTACAATTACCTCCTCTTCCTCTTTTAGAAAGAGAAATAATTATAGTTTCTCTACGACACCATACAACCTTACAACGATTCGCATTGAAATACCATCAAAATATGTAATCTAGAGTTTAAAACATTGAAGATACTTTATTGGAAATCTCAAGAAACTATTTATTCCCCTGTAGCATTATTTAAAATTGTGGATTTCCAACGAGTTGGAGTGGCAGATCTAATTCTCCACAACGGTAAAGCTCCTTCATGGTTAACGAGGCGAATGATCAAATTAGGCAGTATTGTGGTTAAGTTGATCATAGATGAGCAGGGCCATCGAGAATTTCTACGAAGACTTTCCAACCCGGTTTGGTTTCAAGCTTTATCTTGTGCACTTGCCTATGATTGGGATAGTAGCGGTACTACAACGGTGCTTTGCGGCGTTTTAAAGAACGTACTTAATGGGCAGGATTTGGGTGTTAAAGCTGTTGGAGGAAAGGGGAAACTTTCACAATTAAGCCTCAATGAGATAGATGAGTTGAGTAGAACTTACGATTTCTCTGAGGAGGAAAGTAAACGGCTTAAGTATGCGAGTAGAATGACTGCGAAGATCGATAATGTAGCTGTTCAAGCAGGTTATAGGCTCTATCACCACATGATGTTTATATCAAACGATGGGGATTGGACTGTTGTCCAACAAGGTATGAATCCCAATTTGAAGACGGCTAGAAGGTTTCACTGGCTTTCGGGAAGTTTTAAGAGCTTCGTCGTTGAACCACACAGCGGAATAATGGGCAGTATGGTACATAAAAACGTCCTCAATACTATAGCCAAAGATTCTGAAGACTTCAGGAGGTTGGTAGTAGACCTTGTTAAAGACGGGGCTGAAAAACTAAGAAGAACACTTCTATCGATTCGAGTAGAGGGGCAGGAGACGCTCTCTAAATGGATGTTTGGTGTAACGGAAACATCCATTATAAAGGCGTATAGAGTAGATCCTAAAAGCGTAAATTGGGATGCTCTTAAGAAAGCCTATGAAGCCACTCCGAACAACTATGAAGAACTTTTAGCGGTCAGAGGAATAGGTCCATCAACTGTTAAAGCTCTTGCGCTAATTTCAGAGCTTGTTTACGGTGTTGAACCCAGCTGGAAAGACCCTGTTAAGTATACTTTTGCATTCGGAGGGAAGGATGGTATTCCATTCCCCGTGAAGCGACGAGAGTACGATGAAGCTATAAGTTTCCTTGAAGATGCAATATTTAAAGCCAAACTTGGAGATAGGGATAAGATTGAAGCCCTTAAAAGACTTAAAAACTACGCCTCAAAAATTCAACTCGTATTATGAATAGATTTTACATGAGAAGTGAAGCGTAATCCACTTTGACTACTTATTGAAAGTATTGGATATTGAGCCTATCTACAACGTTAGATAAATTCAATCCTCTATCTTCAGCTATCATTGTTAGGTGGCGCACAGTTGTAGGCTCTATACTTAGAAGTCTACACACAGCCAAGTCTACTGTGAATGGATCTACGCCGAATAGGACTTCATCCTTTACTTCAGCTATATGTAAACCTTTAGGGACTACTTTAACGAGGTCTGCCAAAACTTTATCAACACCCTTCGCATGATAATTTAAAAACTTAGATTTAACAATCAAAAGTCCAAACATGTTCTTAACGCAGCACGTCAATCTTGTCGTTGGATGGCTTCCAGCTCTGGCGAGGTTTATGAATAACCCTGTTTCCATCAAAACTGATGGAAGAGGGAGAGAAGCACATGCTCTATGTTTTATTACGTTGACGTTAACTTTACCGTACTCAGAGAAATCTACGAGTTTAACACCTTGAATATCCCTCAATTTCTCATAAAGAGATAGGCTTTTAAACCTCTCTTTGGGTGAATGCATGGTGCTTGCTGTATCACCTACGTAAATAGTTTTCGCATAATTCCCAGCGTATAACATCGTAGCCTTTAATAGGTCGGGGTTGGGAGGGTAGAAGCCGCAGATATTGGGTTTAACTACGGCTACATCGCATCGACTTGGCTTAAAGCCAGTTGCTTCAGCTAATTGGTTGAAAGACTTTATGGCTGAATCGATGTCTGCGATAACTATTGTGAAAATTTCACCAGACATCTAACTATTTAATAGCTCGATGTCTTTTTTTAAGTTTCCCAAGAGGATAAAACTTTATCTCAACTTATCTCGAAGACTAATAGATATGGATAAACCCGTAGTAGCGGTATCTAAAGGAGCCAACAGGTATGATACGGTTAGGAAAACCCTAGAACTCATATATGACGATATAGCTGAAAGTATTAAAGGAAAACGTAAAATCCTCATAAAACCTAACTTCGTATCGGATAGCATACAACTAGCCGCTACGCATGTAGACGTCGTTAAGGCAATCCTCGATACGATCACACCTCTAACCACTGGAGAAGTTCTAATAGGAGAGGGGTCTTACGGAGATACATTTAAAGGGTTCAGAAGCTTCGGCTACTTGAAGCTTAGAAGCGAGTATGGAGTAGAACTAATAGATTTAAACAGCGACGAATACGTCGAAGTTAGTATCTTCGACGGGAAGTTTAGAGAATTCCCAATAAGAATTTCTAAAACCGTCTATGAGAGTGATTACAGAATATCAGCCGCAGTCATGAAAACACACGACTTTGTCATCGCAACATTATCCATAAAAAACATGGCTGTTGGAAGCATAATTAAACCTTTTAAAAGTAGAATTCATCAAGGCTACCCAGCTATAAACCTGAACATATACAAAATAGCCAAATTCATACCTATACATTTAGCAGTCGTAGATGCTTTCAAAGCTATGGAGGGGGATGGGCCGGTTTGGGGTAGTGAAGTTTCAATGGGGGTGGCATTAGCTGGTTTAGACCCTGTAGCAGTGGACTCAGTAGCCGCTTATATTATGGGGTTTGATCCAATGAACATAGGGTATATATACTATTGCCACAAGTTTGGGCTTGGAAACGCAAACATCGAAAACATAAAAATAATCGGTGAAAACATTGAAACAGTAAAGAGGAGGTTTAAACCTCATAGGAGCATCGATAAACAGCTCAATTGGAGGATCCCTCAAGAACTACTATCCCAATTAGATCTAGATCCCTAGGTTGAATTTCTCCATTTGTACTCCCACGGGTTTATATTCCACTCTCTAAGCCTTCTTTTAATGGTTTTAGAACTTACACCCAGAATTTTAGCTATAGCCGACATCGACAATCCCTTTTCTAAATAGCTTACAACGGTTTTTTTATCAATCGTCTTCATAGGTCTACCGATACGTTTCCCTTCAAGCTTAACTCTCTTCATTCCCTCCTTAGTCCTCTGACTAAGTAACTCCCGTTCTCTTTCAGCAACCCAGCTGAATATGGCGAGTACAAGCTTACGAATCGACGGGTCTAACGTCTGTAGAAAACTCTCTTTAGGACTTATACTGACAAGGGGGATTTCAAGTGTTTCAAGCGATTTTACAGCTTCTAGGGTTTCATAGAAACTTCTACCTATCCTTGAAAGCTCGTATACGATTGTGACCCTGGGTTTAGGTTTTAAATTTACAACCTCTTCTACAAGCCTTTTAAATCCCTGTCTTCTAAGAGGCGGAATTTTACCGCTTATAGCCTCATCTTCATAATACTTGATAACCAAATAGCCGTTATTATGAGCCCATTCATCGATAGCTATTTTCTGATTTTCTACAGTCTGTTCACCAGTACTAACGCGCACATAGGCTATAGCTGGCTTAAACTCACTAGACAAAATAAACTACCCCTTTTATTCCACAAAAATAGGACGTATAAATTGATTAAGCACTTTTCGCCGTTAATTTCTTAAGGGCACCTTAATGTCCATACACTTATTCACAGCAATTAAATGCAACTACATAAAATCAAAACTAATTTTGAAAGTGTATACTTTTAGTTAAAGTCTATATATTTTAAAATCATAGACTTAAGTTTATGAATACTAAGTAAAAACCAACTGATATAACAATTAAGGCTTCAATTTTCCCAATATATGGAAGTATGATTTTAAGTTTATTCATTAATATATTTCCAATAAAAGAAGAAGAAACTACTAATAAAAACATTGGGACAACCATACCTGTTGAAAATAGCGTGAAAAGAATCAAAGTTTCCCCAGTAATTAGAGAAGCAGAAAGAATCATAAGTAGAATTGGTAGAGAGCAAGTTAAAGAGTTGAATGCGTATATTGATCCATAGAGGAATTGTTCGATGCAGAGGTTTCTTATTCTTCCCAAACCTTTAAATCGTATTTGAATTGACATTACATTCTTACCGCTTAAAGCGATTAATCCAAAAAATAATAGTGAAACTCCAAGAATGATGCCTACAATCGGAATGAGGGAAATGACTTTTTCAACTAAAGAGATAGGTAGTAAAAGAAAGATAAACAATGTTGATTCAATACCTAAGATAAACATTAAACCTGTTTTTAAACCATCAATCAGTGAATTCTTCATCCGTCCCCCATCAATCCACCGTGTAATATACGCTGGAAGCAATGGAAATGCACATGGCGATAGGAACGATGAAAAACCACCTAAAAAAGCCAAAGTTGCTAAAGCCAGATTCAAAGCCTCACTACTCCATCTCGTTTAACAATTGAGAAATTTCAAATATCAATTCTGACGCTTCAACTACGCCTTCATGTCGAAATCTAATCCTACCTTTATAGTCTATGATAACGGTTGTCGGCAATACTTTAACACTGTAGTTCAGACCGACTTCATAGCTTTGAGCAAATATCCAAGTAGCTCCAAGTTCATCTCTATAGTCTCTAAGCGTATTCGAGATGTCTGACGGGTCAATACTTATGGACACTATTATAATCGATGGGTTTCTAAATTGTTCATGAACTTTCTTAAGTTCTTCAACTTGAGCCTTGCAATGTCTACACCATGTTGCCATAAACTCTAACACGACGATTTTTCCTTTACATTCGCTTAGTCTAAAGGTTGCGCCGTCTACATCTGTAATTGTGAACGAAGGAGCATCTGCAAACTTCCCCTCCTCTAAGAATGCTGATAGTAGGATTGCTCCAGCAACTGAAGGCAGAATTATCAATAAGATTAAGACCTTGGCGTCCACACATCCTGTAGTAGTAAATTGAAATTTAAAGATATTTCTTGCAGAGAATTCTTACTAGAGAATTATGCTATTAGAGCCCGATCTCAAAATCTCCATACGGATTCATAAAAATAATACGTTGAAAAGCTACTGCATTAAACAATGTAATAGTGGCTGTTGAAGCGTTTTTAACTTTGGAATTGATAAAAATTTAAAAAAGAGAAGATGTTCTTTTAGCTGTCAGAGATTCTATACATGGGGTCTATAAGATTCAGGACAGTTTTAAACATGACATTACTACTGTTAGCTACTGCTTCATCCTTACCATTAAAGATTCTATGCAACTTTGTCCAAAACTCATGGGGAGGTTTAGCGTCTATAGAAATGGATAATGTCATGAGACATGTCGAGTTCTTTTCATCAGTTGAAAGCAGGATGACAGGCTACCTCGGTTTCTACAAGGCTTCAGAGTATATAACTGAGGAATTTAATAAAACGTTAGGAAATGTTGTTATAGAGGAATTTGAAGTAACAGCTCCTATTCAACATTTTGCAGAAATCTATATAGAATCTCCAGAACGTAGAGTTTTAAAGGCTTATACCTTCTGGCCAAATTTAGCTGAGTCGTGCTCTACGTCAGAGGATGGATTAAGAGGTCCACTATACTATGTAGGCTATGGAACTCTGAGTGAAATGAATGGGAAGCCGATAGATGGTTCTATCGTTCTAATGGAGCTGAACAATAGGTGGTTCTGGAGAATAGCTCTCAATATGGGTGCTAAAGCAGCTATCTTCATAGAGCCTGAAGACTCCTTCCGAGGTGACTACTGGGCGAAGACTCTGCAAATACCGATAAATTTCCCTAGACTTTACATAACACGGGAAGATGGAGAATATTTGAAGAAGCTCGTTGAGAACTATGGAAATCTAACGGTAACAGTAAAGTCTTATACAACTTGGGAGAAAGTTAAAGCCTATAATATATTAGCTGAAGTTAAAGGTACTGACCCTGAGCTATCTAAGGAATACATAGTCCTTGCGGCATACTACGACTCACTTTCAATAGTCCCAGCTCTAGCCCCCGGAGCATCAGAATCATTAGGAATATCGCTTCTACTAGAGCTGGGTAGAGTTTTCAAGGAAAATCCTCCTAAGAGGAGCATACTTTTCGTAGCTTTAGGAGGACACGGTCTGGGATTGGCTGGTGCTAGAGAATTCGTGTGGAAGCATTTCCAAGAAATAGGCGAGAAGTACAAGCTATTTATAAGCTTAGACCTCTCTACTGAAAGCTCAGACTTAGCCGTACAGTTTTACGGAGGCTTCTACGCGCTCCAGGGGAGCGTGCCAGGATATGAGACAAAATTTCAGTGGTTGAGAGATAAAATCTTCAATGAATACCTTAAACTCTATAGAGCCTATGGAGGAAGTATTAGGCTTTTCGACTCGCTCGCCTTAACAAATATTTACTATGAGCCTACTCCATTATACGTCGACAGCGAACCTTTCGTATTAGCCGGAGGCATTGGATTCACTTTCAAAACGTTCAACGTTTTCAGAAGACACCTTTTTACACCTTTGGATAGGCTAGAGGACGTAGAAATAGACAGATTGAAACCACAAGCTGAGTTTATAGCTCTAACCCTTAGGATGCTCTGCGAAGAGGCTAGACTCGCAGTACACTCCAAGCCTACAGTGATAGGGGTGGGGTATGGATTCGTCACTTTAAGCGGTTATGTTCAAGAGTATAACTTGACGAAAGGATGGTATCAGAAAGTCTCCAATGCACTCGTACAACTACCCTTCTGGCCTACATTAATAGTTGAAAAAACAGATGAAAACGGATATTTTCAAGTTAAAGGCCTCAGGGCAGGAGCATACTACTGGTTTAACGGTTTCATAGTCGACCAATATGGACACGTAATAGGCACAAACGAATATGGAGGCTTTGCCCCCCCACTGCCTAATCTTTTCGGAATAACACTGTACAGACCAGATGCGTTTGTAAATATCAAGGTGTTCCGATGTGGAAGTATACATATATCCTACGTAGTAGACCCGAGAACCTTTTACACACCCTACGGTTCATACACTGTGTTAAACAATTTCAAAACCCACGTGACTTTAATCACCTATGGTCCCGTCTACACAGACGGATATGACTTTCAGATATTCATACCTCCAGATACTCCCGTGGAGGTATTCCTAAGGACAGGAGGAACTCAAGAAAATTACGCAATTTTACTTAACATAACAGAGTCCAATAAAGATGGTACAGGATACGTAGTTAAACCCGGAGAGACCCTAAGAATAAGAAACCTAGTTTTAGAGGCTCCCAGAAGCTTCTACATTTTAAACGAAGAAAGACTGAAAACCCTCCACAGCTTCAACGCCTTCAGCATAAGACCTGAAGAATACCACAGGCAAGCCCAAGTCTTGTTGCAAGAAGCCTATGACGCGTTTAAGAGTATGCGTTATAGTGAAGGCTACTATAAAGCTA
Organism: Bathyarchaeia archaeon; assembly: GCA_038870975.1. Lineage (GTDB taxonomy): Archaea > Thermoproteota > CALKCG01 > B24 > B24 > DTBU01. Next base: position 320,784 of record JAVZJD010000002.1, read on the forward strand.
TACATGCCTGGTGTTTAGAAGCCCATGCTTACAGCGCCATAAAAGACTTCATTATAGACCTAGCCTATAATTCATCCCTAACATACATTTTTACGCTACCTCTGATTATAATGGTAACAATGGGGCTTTTAAAGGGGAAAAGCGGAGGGTTGAAGATTTTAACATTCCAATTGATACTCTCGTTATTCTTCATGATGCTCCTATACTTATACAGCCCTGGTTTCAACGTCGCAACAAACATCTATGTGATGCTGGGCTCCCTTTTCATAGTCACTCTGATAGTTCTTGTCTTAATAGTTCTATGGAGGGAGTTTCTGACAACGTTAAACTTTATCAGGAGAAAGTTCATGAGAATCCCCCATGAGGAAAGCGACGCTAGATTAGGTGTTAAAGAGCTAGCGTTTAGAATAAAAAGGTTTCTTGAAGAAGATAAGGCCAGGTTTTTAACGATAATTATTATCTCCTCTCTAGCTACATGCACTTTCCTACTAACGTCATTCTGCTCAAGTTGTACTTACGTTTTTGAAACGCCTGTGAGTTTTAAAGCTGAAGAGTGTAGAATTCTTCTTAGAAAATGGCCTTGGGATGCATTTGCCGAAAGACATGTAGATCTTTTACGCATAGAGTTTGCAGATAATGCATTAATTTCTTGCAGAGTGTGGATGTATCCCTCCTATCAAGAACTTAGGATGGATGGAAATTGTACGGTCAAAGGGTTTCTAGGACTGTCTTATGAAGAGTTTCTAGTGACGCAGATAAACGGCACTATTGAGCAGGGTGGATGGTTTGAAAGAAACGACCTATTTGCATGCATAGTAAGCGATGAAATTGCAAAGGCTTTAAACGTTAAACCTGGTGATAGAATTGAAATCTGGGGAATCCCTCTAAAGCTCAGAGGGATATTCAACAGCTCAAAAATGGATTCTTTAAGGGATTTAGATGGGGAACCTATAACGCCTAAAGACCTATTTGCTCCATATGGTGAAGAGAGAGCAGTACATCTACCAGCTTCCTCAGTCGTTATAGTTCCCTATGAGCTGGCTATGAAGATGGGTGGTACCATATATAGTGTAACGATAAAACCCTATGATTTAGACCTCATACACCACATCGCAAGGTCTCTAGCTTACAGATCTCTTGGAGTTTATGTGTATGCTTCCAGTTCGGAATATGTAAAGCTTTACTGGTCAAGGATGGGTTATAGAATTATATTCCTAGATGAGTCTTTAACCGTCTTTCTGAGTTTAAGCTTCATAGTGGTAGGGTTCTACACAAGCTATAGAGTAAGATCTCGATACGTAGATGTGAGGGCGAGAACAATACTGATTAAAGCAGTTTTACTCGGGCTTACAGCATATCCAGTAGGTCTATTCTTCGGACAATTATTATCCATATTTTTCTACAGAATTGGGATTCTACCTGGGGATGTAAAGCCTAACTTTTCCACCTTTTCACTACTAGTTGCTCTACTTCCAGCAATAGCAACTTCTCTCTCATTTTACGGAAGTTCCTTCCTCTCTTTCGTGGAGAAGGCATTGTTGGAAACGTTGAGGATGAGGGAAGTTTTGAGACATGGTAGAGAATACCGATTAAGCAAAAAGGTCCTAAGTGGTTTAGAAGAGAGGAGTGTTTTAGGAATCATGGCTTTCATAGGTGAGCAGTTCAAATTATACATGGAAGAGCGCTATGAAGGCTTTCAAACTTTAGATATAGGTTTCTTTAGCGTAGAAAATTTAAAGAGGCTTAAACTGGTTGTGCAGATGGCTCCATGGGAGTTTGGCATAATCTCAAACACAACGCTTGAAGCGATCAAAGGTGAAAATGAACTGTACGATTTAGTAATATCTGTAAGGTGTAGGGGCGGTCTTGAGGATAGACATTTAGGAGGAATTTTTAATAAAATCTTAACCATGTTGAATCAATGGAGCCGTTTGGATAAGTCTTCACAGAAATACTACATTGAAAATGCTTTGACGATTTTAGGAGAGCATGTTATGAGGAGGGATCTGCATGAGAGGCTTTAGAGGCCTCAGCCCTAGAGTATTGGTTATAATGCTTTTCACAGCCTTTGTAGTAGAGCCGATCGTAATATATAACTACCTCATAGGCGGTGCCTTTGGAGGCTTAGAGGCTTGGATTATAACGATACTTCTCGTTGAGATAACAAGTATAACTGGGAATGTTTTGACTATGCAAGAGGCGTTTATGATAAATACAGTTGTTGGGTTGATATTAGCTAGGTCTCTATTGTTTCCAACGACGCTCCTTTATGATATGTTCTATGCCTTTCACCAGGTGACGAGGGATTTCGGATATGCTAGTCAATTGCCTTACTGGTTTACAGTGCCTCCTGAATCCCTAGTTGCGAAGGGTCTTCTTAGGACATTTTTCACGATTGAATGGGCTATTCCATTAACGGTACTGCTAACACAGATCACAATAAACTTGGTAATGGCATTATCTATGGGGATTATATGCTATGAGATATACGTGGTTGTCGAAAAATTGGAGTTCCCACTTCAAGCAGCGGCAGCTGAAGGTATAATTACGGTTACAGGAGGAGACCCAGAGAGAAGTAGAGTTTTTGCAATATCGGCTTTCATAGGAGGGATATATGCGCTTTTAAGCTGGTTCATTCCCGTGGTCGTAAACTGGCAGATTCCATCTCTAGTCTACATATTTGACTGGGAGTTTACAAATTTAATAGAATATTGGCGTAATATACCCATTCTTCCGGGTGCGTCGCTCGCCATAAACGTAAACCTTTTAACTTTTGCATCTGGGCTTGTAATTCCTCTAGATGTATGTATCTGGATGTTTATAGGCTCTCAAATCCTATACTTCATAGGGAATGCTCTCCTAGTTAGATGGAACCTCTGGACTCAGGTTGAGGTTGGAGCATGGTACCAAGGAGCAGGAGTATACTATAACGTTAGATGGTCTCAGTTCAACTATTGGGCTGCTTTAGGCTTAGGTTTTGCATTGGCAGGTTCCATTATTCCAATCATAATGCGGCCTAGTGGAATAGCTAAGGCATTTAAATCCTTGTATAGGCTGGTTGAGTCTGAACGAACTGGAGATATCGTACCCTTATGGCTAGTCTTAACGATGTTTATTTCAGCATCTATAACCTACGTTGTTCTACTTGTATTTCTTCTTCCAAAAATCACTTACGGACAGTTACTGCTCTTAGCATTGACATTCATAGGTGGGAGCTTTTTCATAACACTTATATCTGCTACTACGACTGGTGTAACAAGTTATGGATTTAACATCCCATATTTAAGGGAGGGCATCATCTTAACTACTAGATACCCAGGACTTGAAATATGGTTTTCACCTGTTGGAATAAATATTGACGGTGCAGGCATAGCCGCCTCCATGAAGACAGCTACGATGACTGGTGTAAAATTAAAAGAGTTTTTAACGGCATATCTTATCTCCATTATTCTAGGACTTCTATCTAGTCTTATATTCACACAGGTGTTCTGGAGTTTAAATCCAATACCCTCATGGGCCTACCCAAATACAGCCTATGGATGGCACTTCTCAGTCTACGACCGAAACTTAAATCTTAAATGGTTTATGTCGGGTCAAATACTTAAACCGCCTCTAATTCTCGGCGGCTTCATAGCCGGAGCCGGACTTTACTTGTTATTCAACTTTTTGGGTGTTACAAACTGGTTTTTTGCGATGCTCTCAGGCTTTGTTACGTATCCCAATGTAGCATTATCAATTATGCTGAGCGCTTTCATCAGCAGGTATGTTTTTGCTAGAATTTTTGGATTAGAAACTTGGAGAAAATATGCGCCAAATGTGACAGTAGGATTATCGGCGGGATGGGGAATTGTAACTACACTAGGTGGAATAATAAATCTGATTTCAAGAAGCGCATGGATATTGCCATATTAGGAGGAGGAGATGTTGAAGAAAGGAGGTATTCAATTAAATACGCCGAGAATACTGTTAGCACTAACGCTAACGGCTTTTTGGAGTGTCTTTGGAGCTATTTTAACAATAGTATTAGGAAGCTCACATGGATATACTTCTTACGATGGATTTGCTCTATCCACTACTACCACTCTACTAGCATTACATGCTGTAGGCTTATATAAGAAGGAACCTATTAGTGTTGAAACATACGCTTCGGTTTTGATAGCCCTCTCCTCCTCCACAATTGTATGTAGTTTCTGGAGTTTTAGTAGCACCTTCATAAGAAGCTTCTATATTAGGGTCATGGAGCCGTATAGAACGCTCTTTGGAATACATATGCCATACTTCTGGGCTCCAGAGACAGAAACTATAAACTATATACTTCTTGGGGGGAAAGAATTTCCGGTTTTAGAATTAACTCCCTCCATAATCTTCTGGATTTGTCTAACAGTTTTCTCCTACATATTCTTCATAGGATCTGCTTTAATATTTAGAGATGCTTTCTTAGAGGTCGAAAAACTCCCATTCCCCCATACTCAAGTTTACTTAGAATTAACTCCGTACTCTTCCATGCGGCGATTTTCGAAGGGAACATTTAAGGCAGGGCTAATATTCGTATTAATCCTTCAAGTACCCTATATAATTAGGCAGGCTATACCATGGTTTCCAGTTGTACCAATAAATTGGGGGCAGGTTTTCCCATTTACTGTAGACTTCTCTGAGGTTAAAGAGGTCAGAGAAATATATTTACCCAATTCCGTTTTAACGTTCGGATATAATCCATGGCATATAGCTCTGGCTTATCTAGCACCTATGGATACGACTCTATCGGTATGGCTTTCATTTTTACTTCTCCAAGTGATCTACCCCGCTCTAGCCACATGGATGGGAATAATACCTATGAATACTTCTAGGGTTACTTTTCAATCTGCTAGAAACTGGCGTTGGATTAACCTTATGTACGGACCACTTAAACCCTATATAACTATAGGATTAGGTGGGCTTATAGGTATAGGTGTTTGGCCTATAATACTCGACTTAGCATTTAGAGGGGGACGAAGAGTTTTCTTTGAAAGAACTGGAGTGATTTCGATATTACTAGGCTTAGCTGGCTTATCATACCTAGCTTATTTGAACAATTCCCCTATACCTCAGACACTAGTTGGGTTTTTAATTCTACTGAGTATTGCTTTAGGCTTAATAAGAATCCGGGGCGAGGCGGGGCTTTTAATACCACCCATTTCAAAGCCTCTAAATACCGCGTTCTGGTATAGGCTTTATACTTGGAAAACCATGGACTCAACCTACTTTGCATACTTGCACACTTTTGGGGGAATTTATAGCTCTGAAGCTGGAATTAGCTTTATGTCAATACCATCTCTATCGATGGAGACACTTAAGACAATGAAGAGTTGGAAGATAGAAGATATGGGTGGGTTTTACATTCTCTCTCTAGCGTCGATAATAGTAGCGTCCTCTGTATACTTTCTATGCTCACTAGAGCTCTTCAATGCATACGGAGTTTCCGCATTCCCAGGGTCGAAAAGACTATTCTATGAAACGGTAAAAGATGAATCAGACTTCCTTATAACAGCTGTTTCAACGTACCCACCTTGGCCCTGGTGGCAAAACATAGTATCTGGCTTATTAGGCGTAGGCATAATAATGATATTGGGATTTACATTTCCATGGTTTCCCATAACACCAGAGGGGTTGGTAATATCATCTACGGAGGTTGCAATGCAAGGATTCTGGAGTAGCTGTTTAATAGCTTGGATTCTGAAGAAACTGACTTTCGCTGTAGGAGGGGCCTATCTTTACGAGCGCGATGGAAAATCTATGGCTATAGGGATAATACTTGGCTACATTTTAACAACGGTATTAAGTATACTGGTATCTTTAATCTTAGTAGTCTACCATTAACCTCTTACTGCTCTCAAAAATAGGGGAATCGTCAATCGCCTATAGCTCGATTGAATATAATTTCTGTACCTTCCATTTAAGCCATAAATATATAATCAACGTCTTTTCAAAATCAGTATGAAGATTGGGACTTTAAAGTTTTATCTAAGCTCTAAGTAGAGTTAATGGGATGTCAAAAGTCGAAGGGACCTTGGTGAAACCCGAACAATTAAAAAAGATTTTTGAAGGAATTGTATTAATGGTAATTTCTACTTTGGCAGTCATATCAGCCGTAGCTTCATATGCGTCCACCACTGAAGAGAATTTTACATCGATATTTACTTATTCTCTACTATCGTCAATAGGGTTAACAGTTGTACTTCTATTTCTGAATAAAAATAGGTTAAAAGAACTATTAGATTTAAGAAAAACTGTTCTAAAAACAATATTATGGATTAAGAGAATCTTTAGAATAATTTAGTAGAAGACGATGCTTTTTTAATTCTATTCAGATTAGAACGACCGAGACTAGGCTCTATAAACATACGATAGCTTACACTTTCAAGTGAAACAATCATGGAATTATCTCCGTGTTTAAATTCAGCCAACATCTATCCTTGCACTTTTTAAACCCGATCTTTACGTATACGTGTTTTGCAGGAGCATTATCGCACGGAGTCCCAAACCTACGTATTTTACATTTTTTTCATATTTAAGAGTCTCTTCTACGGCCTTTAAGACCTATGAAGCGGCGAAACCCATACCTCTGTACTTCTGACTTGTGAATACTTTTCCAATCCAGCACACCTCAGGTATATGAAACAGTAGTTTCTCCAGTTGAACCACTGAAACAAGCCGCCCATCCATGAAAGATTCCACTGGTAATATTGTTAAGTGCGTAAGCTTCGAAGTCTTATCGAGTCCTCCATCGTCAGGATAGATTAAAGTCTGCAAATGATTGCTCTGCATTCGTAAGGCAGAAGTTAAGGATGCCTTAGAAGTTTTATCTATCTATTATAATATCGAAGCAATACTGATGCTTATCGTAAAATCATTCCAGCAGAATACTTTAAAGAGAGTGAGGAAATGCAATTTTATGTTTACGATTTGGAAGGCACTATTTTGGGTGTTGCTGCTCCGTAGGTTGAGAAAGGTCATGCTAACGTTCGTTGTGTCTACGTTCTACTGGAGAGTTTTTCGCCGAGGGATGAGACCAGCTTATTCACTTCTTCCAGCGCATCTTTAACGTCTTCTTTTGTTGCAAGGTTCTCGTAGAAATTTTTATGCATTGAGTCTGCCTTCATGAAGGCTGTTCTAACCCATTCGCCAAGCTCCTTTACAACTTCATTCTTATATGTCCAGAGGTCTGCGTGGCTCTCAATCTTTCTGCCTCCCTTGTAGAGAGCGTGGGCCTTTATTGCTAGGGCACATGCACCCCAAATCTTCTCTGAGGCTTGTTTAAGATCCTCCCTCTCAAACTCTAAGCGAGCCTGATGAATTAAGTCTGCTGCACCCTCAATATATTTTCTGAAGGATACTGAAGGATCTAAGTCGCCGACGGCTATTTCAAGTATATACTCGCATAAACTTATCCCCCTCTCTTCAGCTTTCCTTCTTAGCTCCTTAAGCGCAACTTCAGGCACAAATACTTGGATACTCATAATATTTCATCCACCTTAAACTAATATGAATAATCCATTAATAAAGTTGTCTTTCGCCTCTCAAGTATAAAGTAATTAACAAGGCCATTAGAAGCAGTTAAATCAATCCTAGTTTGCACTATTTGGTAAACTTTTACATGGTTGAATATTCAGAAACGTACAACTGAAATGATTAATGATAGGGCTATTTACGTTTATTTGCCGTCGCTTGAGATGAGTGATGATTAGAAGGCGATGAGAGAGGAAAATACCGATAGATATCTTCCTTGAGGGAGAGCTGCTTGATGAGCCTGAGGAACTCGAAAGGTACGGAAAGCGCTTGTACAGCTCTATAAGAGGGGCTTCACGGTCAAGTTCATGGAGGCTTAGACTCAGCGTAGGAGGATGCCCTCCAGCAACCTTAAACGAAGCATTGTTGGGGCATTTCACGAACTGGACGTAGTACATCTCAAAACTTTGAAGTCAGGTAAAGAGAAAAGCGTTTTCAACTTTACATCTACTCTAGGGCTTTAGACGCACAAGCATGCCAATGAATTGTAAAACGCTCGAATCTAAACTGCGTCTTCTACCCATAAGCTTCAAAGAAGGGATGAAAGGTAAAATATGCTGAACTTAAATTTCTGTTAACGTCGTCAGAAATAGAGTGGAGTTACATTCCATGCATGAGCAGGTACAATAAGTTATATGTCAATGTCAGGTCGTTTTTGGCGCCTTCCACGCTTTTAGCACCAACACTTATCATCTCGCCAGAACCGAACAACGTAGCCCTACCCTTCATACCTTCGATTTTCACGTAAGCACACTTGTACTTGGGATATCTTCTATTGAGCTTAACGCATTCTGGGAAATCGCGGGCTAGACGTTTAAGGTCTATTTTAAACGATAAGCTACACGTAGCCACGACGCTCACTATTTTGACGTCTACTATGTTCGCTATTCACAGATGCTCCCCTTGGCCTTAAATTTAAACGTTAAATCGAACTTTGCGTTATAGTAGACTTTAAGTATTCAACTCTCATCAGTATGTCTATAGTCCTAGAAGAGACTAGGGTAGACAGGTCCTACAACCTTCGAGCATTTCCTCGGCAGAAGACCAGTACCGTTTCCCTTAACTCACTCAAGGTACTTGAGAAAATAGTAAACATAGTTCTTAGCGGTCTTAGGGTTTAGGTCTGAAGCCACTTTCTGACATAATCTTCACCATCTCCAAGCTCTCTCAACTTCTGTAAGGCAAATCAAGCACCGAGAAAAGGAAAACAAGCCTTATTCAAATTCGTCTAACCCGTGGTATAGCGGGCCCGGGGGGAATCGAACCCCCGACCAACAGGTTAAGAGCCTGCCGCTCTACCGTTCTGAGCTACGGGCCCTCGACTCTATTGAGAGAATGTTTCTTATTTTAAATTTTCGGTTTTAGTATTCAGTGGGAGGATTTTAGGTGGTTGATAACATTTAAATTCTTGGTCAAGCCATTAGATTAGGCTTGAGGGGACTTCTTGGGCACCTTGATCGATGCTACTAGAAGAGGAGTTATTACGGAAGAGGTTAGAGCCGTCGCTGAAGCTGAGCGTATCACTGCTGAAAAGATTAGAGATCGTGTTGCAAGAGGTCTTATAGTAATACCGAGAAACGTTTCTCATAGAGCTAGACCTGTAGGTATTGGACAAGGCTTAACTGTCAAAATCAATACGAATATTGGTACATCGCAGGACTTTTGTGATCCAGATCTTGAATTAAGAAAGGCGAAACTTGCAATTAAACTCGGCTCCGACACATTGATGGATCTATCCACCGGGGAAGACCTAAACATTGTAAGGAATAGAATATTAAAAGAAGTGGATGCACCTCTAGGTACAGTCCCCATATATCAAGCATTTATAGAAGCTCTTAGAAAGAATAAGAGCATTCCAGATGTAACTGAAGATGATATGTTTAACACAATAGAGAGACACCTTAGAGATGGTGTTGATTTCATAACTGTACACTGTGGGGTCACATTAGAGGCTGTTAAACTTTTAACTAAAAGCAGAAGAATTATGCCGATGGTTAGTAGGGGTGGATGTTTCCATAGTGCATGGGTTATGTCTAGAGGTGAGGAAAACCCACTTTATAAGAATTTTCAATATCTGCTTGAGCTTGCTAGGGAGTATGATGCATGCTTAAGTTTAGGTGATGCGTTGAGGCCGGGTTGTATTGCAGACTCCTTCGATAACCTAATGAATATGGAGCTTCTAACAGTAGCTAGACTTGTGGAAGAAGCTAGGGAGAAGGGAGTTCAATGTATGGTTGAAGGGCCTGGACATATGCCTCTAGATCAAATACCAATCAACGTGAAAATGGAGAAGTACCTGTGTAAAGGAGCCCCGTATTACGTTCTAGGGCCAATACCGACAGATACAGCAACATCTTACGACCATATAGCAGCTGCAATAGGTGGAGCCGTAGCAGCCATTGCTGGCGCAGATTTTCTATGCGTAGTAACACCTGCGGAACATTTAGCACTTCCAAAACTTGAAGACATAGAGGAAGGAGTTATCTCCGCTAAAATAGCTGGGCATGTTGCGGATATCGTTAGACTTGGTGAAAGAGCATCGAATATAGATTTGGACATGGCTCGGGCTAGGTCTAGACTAGATTGGAAAACTCAGATAAAATTGTCAGTGAATCCCGAAAAGGCTGAAGCCATCCATGAGTCTGGTAAATCCTCTTCAGGTGCATGTAGCATGTGTGGGCCCTATTGTGCCTTAAAAATAATGAGTAGATACATGGAGCGGTGAAAAATATTGGCTGAGCTGAAGGTAGAGCATAGGGCTTTAAGTATAGCGGGTTCTGACAGTTCAGCTGGCGCTGGGGTACAGGCTGATTTAAAGACTTTCTCAGCTTTAGGGGTTTACGGTTTAACGGTTATTACGTGTGTAACCGCTCAGAACACACAAGGCGTCTACAGAGTTTGTCCTCTACCGTCAAAATTAATTGAAGCCCAGTATAGAGCAGTATTCGAAGATATCGGTTTTGATTCTGTTAAAACAGGGCTACTACCTTCAAAGCCTATCGTGGAGAAGGTCGTTAAGCTACTTGAGAAAAACGATAAGCCTATCGTGGTAGACCCTGTATACGTGGCTGGGACGGGGTTTAAACTTACATCAGAAGACGCTTATAAGGCTATTATTGAAAAACTCATACCGATAGCCACAGTTGTAACACCGAATGTTAACGAAGCATCTAAAATAGTCGGTTTTAAAATTGAAAGTGTCGATTATGCTGAGAAAGCCGCTAAAGTGATAGCATCCTATGGTCCAAAGGCTGTGGTTGTTAAAGGTGGACATTTAAAAGAGGGGCCCATAGATGTAGTTTTTTGCGACGGGGAAATTATTAAACTCATCGGCTCTAGGGTTGAAGGGACATTTCACGGGGCGGGATGTTGTTTTTCAGCCGCTATAGCAGCTTGGCTTGCTAAGGGACAAAATCTTCAAGAAGCTATTAAGAAGGCTAAAAGCTTCGTAGAGAATGCTATAGTTCACCATCATTCTATTGGTTTAGGCATTAAACCAGTCAATCCTACAGCGTTCCTGCATATGGATGCTGAAAAGTGGGATGTCATTATGAATGTTAAATCTGCTGTTAAACTTTTGGAGGAAAAACCCATTGTTTCAAAACTTATACCTGAAACTTCATCAAACTTAGTTATGGCATTAAGTTATGCGAGGAGCCTTTCCGAAGTGGCTGGAATACCTGGTAGAATAGTTAGAATCCAAGATAGAGTTAAAGCGGTTATGGAGCCCAGCTTCGGTGTTTCACGACATGTGGCCTCGACTGTTCTAACGGCTATGAGGTTTAATCCAGCTGTAAGAGCTGGTATGAACATAAGGATGGAGAGACGTATACTTGAGGTATGTCAAAAACTTGGATTCAAAATTTCAAGTTACGATAGGAGACTTGAGCCTATTGAAATTAAAACAAGAGAAGGACTAACGACGAGTTGGGGCGCTGAGCAGGCGATCAAAGCCTTGAGTGGAAAAGTTCCAGATATTATATACCATGATGGAGATTGGGGTAAAGAGCCCATGATAACTGTCTTAGGTGTAGATGCTTTAGACGTAGCATTAAAGGTAATTAAGATTGCTGAAGCTTTAGAATCCCATTTTAGTGTAGAATAGACCCACAGATTCTTCTACAAATTCACTATCTATGTAGCCTAGAGGAGAAACCGTTTCACATATTCTCTTAGCCAGTTTTAAACCGCTGATCTTAAATCCCTCTCTCATTTTAAACCTATTCTTATCTCTAAGAATATCCAACCCCAATCTTATGAGTTCAGCAGAACTAAATCCATAGCCAACCGATTTTAACGTCTCCTCCACCAATGTCGGATTATATATTCCTCTAGCGAAAAAGCAGACTACTAGACTTGAAAGAATTTGACGCCACGATTCTTCCTCCAGCAGGTAGTCGGCAACTTCTTCCACAGATGGTTTTCTTTTCTCCTTTAGAAGCTTTTGATCCAAGCTATAGCCAGCTGAATCTAAATGACTATGTCTAGCACCAGTTAGAAATCCTATATGAGTTGCTGGACCAGTATGATAACCTGGCATTTCATTTCCACCGAATGATAGAGCGTAGTCGCTCCCGCCGTATTTATTCGAAGCATAGAATACACCCATTGAAAGATCCCTGTAGAACTCCGTCGGTTGCTCTACAATAGCCCTCATTAATCTGAGGTATGTTCCCCAATCACCCCATTTAGGCTTTAAACCTGCTGTTTCAGTTTCAGAAATCAAATTTTTCTCAAATGCCTCAGTCATCCATGCTAAAACTACGCCGGTGGATATCGCGTCGATTCCTAAAACCTCAACCTCATGGAAGAGTTTGAGCATACCCTTCGTGTCGGATATACCGAGCATAGAGCCTAGAGCATAAATTAATTCGTAATCGTAGGATATCATGGTAGTCTTGTAGAAGTACGGCTCATCTTCATATGGTTCTCTCAAAGCTGCTAAATGTATACAAGCAACAGGGCAGTGACTACATGCAACTCTACGCCCCAGATAGTTCTCAGCAAGAAATTCACCTGAGATTTTTTCAGCGCCTTCGAACTTAGCCTCTTTAAGGTTTCTAGTTGGGAGTCCTCCTATTTCATTTAATGGAGAAACATTCATAGAGGTTCCAATATCGTGGTACTTACGCATAATCGCAGTTTTAGTAGCTGCATTGAATATTTCGTCGTATAGAGTTCTATAAAGTTTAGCGTCTTTAACCAGTATTACGCCTCTTCCTGATACTACCAACGCTTTTAACTTCTTACTACCGAAGACTGCGCCAAGACCCAATCTACCGAAGTGTCTATAAGTTTCTGTTGTCACACATGCATATCTAACCAATTTTTCGCCAGCAACTCCTATACGCATTATAGATCTAATACCAGCATCAGGTTCTCTCTCCCGTATAACTCTTCCAACCGTAAGACTACTTCCAACACCCCACAAACCTGAGGCATCTCTGAAGAAGACCCTTTCACCGTGAACTGCTACGTAGATCGGAGTTTCACTAGCCCCTTTAATAACTATAGCATCGTATCCTGCTGACCTTATCGCGATAGCGCTTCTACCGCCTGCATGACTTTCGCCGAGATTTCCGGTTAAAGGCGACTTAAATAACGCAATTGTCTTAGAAGCCATAGGGTATAAACCTGTGAGAGGACCAACAGCGAAAATTATGACGTTTTCAGGTCCAAGAGGGTCTGCACCCTTTGGCAACTCTTCCTCTAAGAGTTTTATACCAACGCCGACCCCTCCAATTCTATCGGCGAATAGTTCACATTTATCAATCCAGCTTCGTTTTCTAGATAGGTCTATGTAGAGAATCCTTCCATTCATTATTTTCCCACCTCTTCGAACGCAAGAATCCTATAGGGGCAGTAGTTCACACAATAGCCACAATATAGACATACTATAGGCTTATTAAGCTCATAGTTCCAGAATATTGCTCCAAATGGACATGCATCTCTGCAGTGTCCACATCCGATACATTTATCTGTGTTTAGTCTAACTCCACCCCCCTCCCGAACGATTAAAGCGCCAGTAGGACAGACCTTCTGACAGGGTGGGTCTGGACAGGCTCTACATACGATGACAGTAAAGCCCCTTTCGATCCCACCAGTCGATTTAACGAGTATTGCTGAAAAACCTAAGCCTCCATATCCAAGCCTCCTAGTACATGCAAACATACAAAGCTGACAACCTACGCAACGCTCACTATCGATTACGGATATTCTTTTAGCACACATACTGCAGATTTTCCTGAGGAACGTATTATTAAGCCTTTGCATGGTTTATTGAAAAAACAGGTGGAGGATAAAATTCATAAACTTCCTTCTATGTAGCATATATTCGAGTCCCATGAATATTGCTTTCGTACTTATAAATACTGAAATCGGTCTCGAAGAAACTACTCTTAAAAGATTGAGGAAAATAAAGAATGTAAAAGAGGCGTTTATTGTGTACGGCGTATACGACATAATTGCAAAAGTAGAGGCGAAGGATTTAGAGGAATTGAGGGAGATAGTATCCACCCATATAAGGCGAGTTGAAGGCATAAGGTCAACTGTAACGCTTATAGTTATCTCTTAAAGTCTTTTCTTATAGACTGGTGTTTAAATGGCAAAGCGAATTATAAGTACCTACTACGGTGATAAAAGGAGAAGTTTTAAAGTAGATGAAGGTAGAATTCTGGATATCATAGAACCACGTCGCATAAAACCTAGTAAATCTCTAGATGCCATGATTATTGAGTCTCTAAAGAAGGCCAGAGGAGGAATGAGGATCAAAGACTACGTTAAACCAGATACAACTGTCACCATAATTTCCGAGGACAATACAAGGGTATGTCCCGTAAGTAGAATACTTCCCTATGTATTAGCCGAATTGAAAGAAGCGGGTGTAAAAGCTGAAAACATTAAGATAGTAATGGCTTTGGGGACTCATAGACCTATGACCAAGGAAGAACTTGAGAATAAACTTGGAAAAGAAATAGTGGAAGAATATGAGGTGATAAACCATATTTGGAAGAATGAAGATGATCTTATCGAGATAGGTCTATCAAATTCAGGAACACCCGTGAAAGTCAATAAGCACGTACTAAACGCAGAGTTTAAGATAGGTATTGGCAATGTTATTCCACATAGAGTTTCCGGATACTCTGGTGGCGCTAAGATTATTCAACCAGGTATATGTGGAGCTGAGATCACTGGAGAAACACATTGGAAGGCCGCTTTGACACCCATAGAAAAGATGCTGGGGGTTGTTGAAAACCCCGTGCGATGGGAAATGGAAAACATTGCCGCTAAAGTTGGTTTAAATGCTATAGTAAACACGGTATTGAATGGAAATAAAGAAGTCGTCTCCGTTGTATTCGGAAATTATGTTAAAGCCCACAGGGAGGCAGTCAATATTGCAGATTCGATTTACAAATTTAAATCAATGGAGGCCGATATAGTCGTAGTAGATAGCCATCCGGCAGATTTGGATATGTGGCAAGCTGTTAAAGCTCTCTTCCCAGCGGCTTTAGCCGTCAAAAGAGGAGGAATCATAATCTTTCTAACACCATGCCCTGAAGGTGTTGCAAAGGAACATCCTGAAGTTGAAAAGCTCGGTTATATACCCATATCCACTATGAAGAAGATGGTTGAAGATGGAACGATGGACGACCTTATAGCTGCCGCGCACATTGTTATGGTTAGAGAGGTCTTAGATAAAGCTAAGTGCATATTAGTTTCAGATGGTATAAGTAGAAGTTTAGCATATGGGCTTGGTTTCGATTATGCTGATGATCTGCAAGAAGCAGTGGATGAAGCTTTGAGGGAAAAACCAGATGGCAAAATGCTAATCATGCGTATGGGCGCTGAACTCACCCTAGGTTAAATCAAACTTTATGCTTTTATTTCACTTACTGTGGATTTCAACAACATAGCCATCTTCAACTGAGTAGTTTAAACCTACTTTTAAGCCCTTAATACTTTCACTCCAAATTCTAGCGTATTTAAACTTATCAAATAATTCTCTATGGATGCTTTTAGCAACATCGCCGACCGTAGCACCCTTTCTTAAAACTATGGGCTTGGGATCTGGTTTAGCACGTCCAGGAGGCTTGGTGTATATTCTTATTAGACCCAGCGTTTCAATTAACGCGGGTCCAATATTATCCAATCCAATCCCTGAAACGCATGAAACTGGTACGACTTTAAATCCGTCCACGTGTTTTAGGAGAGTATTAAGGTTTTCTTGAGACCCTGAAACGTCCATCTTGTTAACTACTATGATGGTAGGCTTGTAAATGGTAGCGCCGAAAATAGCATCTTCAATATCTTCTATTGATACCTCACCATTGAGTTTTACGAAGACGGATTTAAAACCATAATCTGTTAGAAGCAGTTTAACGTCTTCAAATGAGCAATCGATGAGTTTTCCTCCCCCGCCTATAGTTATGACTCCAGTGGATTTGCGTACAATTTCTACACGTCCTTTGGGCTTTCTTAACGATATTTTCGAATTTTCAAGCTCTCTGGTGAGAGCTTGTAACTGCTCAATTGGGTTTCTAGATGCATCTATTACTAACATTAAACCATCGGCATTTCTGATGATATTCATCGTCTTTAAACCGTAACGTTTTCCCTCGAATCCACCCTCCGGTAAAGCTGGTAGTTCTACTAGTTGAAAATCTACTCCCTCGTAATGGAAAGTCCCTACCAGTGGAAAAGTAGTTGTGTATGGAATATCGCTGATAAGAGGTTTGGCATTCGTTAAAACGGATAATAGGCTACTTTTACCTACATTAGTTAAACCGAAAATCCCGATTTGTACATCACCAGTCTTTTCAACGGTAAACATGTCTTTAACGGTCTTCTTCCTTCTCTTCTTAGCTTCAAGCTCCTCTTCTAAAGACAGAATTTTTCTTTTAACATTGACTATGAGTTTAGCTGTACCCTTATGCTTAGGACAAATCGATAAAAACTCCTTCATAAGTCTGATCTTATCTTCGATGCTTCTAGCAGCTACGACTTCAGCCCACTTGCTCTTAGCTTTGTCCGGGAGGTTAGTAACCATCTAATTATCAAAGGAAGATAGCATCTATAAAAGTTTCAAAAGCTAAACTTGGCTTAAAAATCCATTAATTAATAGATGAGCGGAGTAAAATTTTGGAAAAACTTAAATGTTGCACACTTCT
Organism: Bathyarchaeia archaeon; assembly: GCA_038870975.1. Lineage (GTDB taxonomy): Archaea > Thermoproteota > CALKCG01 > B24 > B24 > DTBU01. The sequence continues at coordinate 337,496 of JAVZJD010000002.1, forward strand.
GAAATTAACCTCGAATTCAGTGACCGTCAATGGACAAAAGAGCTTTCCACATAGCATTACCGCAGGAGATTAAGAAGGGGCTTACCACCGACGTGTACTTTATACGTACGAAGAAGATTCTAGATGCACTTAAAATGGATAAAATAAGGGTGGTAATGGAAGTTACAACCGGAAAGCTACCGAAAGATTGGCCTTGGGCAGTGTTCTGCGGTTTAGACGACGTTTTAACACTTTTAGAAGGTCTTCCAGTAAACCTCTTCTCTTTTCCAGAGGGAACAATATTCAAACCATTTGACGCCGACGGTTTAAGAATACCTGTTATGGTTGTTGAAGGACCATATGGGGATTTTTGCATATATGAGACGCCTCTACTCGGCCTCGTATGTCAAGCCTCTGGTATAGCTACTATGGCTGCGAGAATCAGAAAGGTGGCTAAAGATAAAATCGTGATGGGGTTTGGTATACGTAGAATGCATCCAGCTTTAGCCCCAATGATAGATAGAGCAAGCTACATAGGTGGTGTAGACGGCGTATCGAGTGTAATAGGGGCTGAGACCATAGGCAAGAGACCAATGGGAACTATGCCTCATGCACTTATAATAGTTTTAGGAGATCAAGTAAGGGCTTGGAAGAGCTTCGATGAACTTATTGAAGAAGACGTCCCTAGAATAGCTTTAGTAGATACTTTTTACGATGAAAAAGCAGAAGCTGTTATGGCTGCGGAGGCGTTAGGCAATAAGCTTTACGGTGTAAGGCTAGATACTCCTGGGTCTAGGAAGGGAGATTTCGCAGCAATAGTTAGAGAAGTAAAATGGGAGCTAAAGACAAGGGGATATGGTCATGTTAAAGTCATAGTATCGGGAGGACTTGATGATGAAAATATCCCTGGTCTCGTGGAGGCTGGAGCTGATGGTTTCGGAGTTGGTACATCTATAAGTAATGCACCCACCATAGACTTTGCAATGGACATAGTATGCGTTGAAGATAAACCAATTGCTAAAAGGGGGAAACTCTCTGGTAGAAAACAAGTTTGGAGATGTGAAAATTGCCTAATAGATTACGTTAGACTTGTAGGGGAAGAAGAACCCAAGTGTAGATTTTGCGGTGGAGAAACCGTGCCTATGCTTAGAAAGTACATAGATAATGGTAGCGTATTGATTAGGGAGGATGTTGAGGATATACGTAGACGGACGCTATCCCAGCTTGAGAAGGTTCAAGTTTAGGCTCGTTAAATATGTCTACTAATAAATAGAGGTTTCTCCTACAAATCCTCCATTTTTATTGAATCACTACGAATTAATTTCCCCCTCATAGTGGGGTATTTTTATATTTTTGTATTTATCCGTAAGTGCCTGAAAGACGACTCCATACACTGGACTACTCAAGCTAAGTTAGATGACTATACATCCAAATTTTGGAGGCCGTTTTCTCTTCTCACGAAAGATTGAAAGAAACATTTAAACAACACATCAGCGAAGAACACTATACACACAGCCCACTTTCACACTCTTTCCGACAATCCTATCGAGTGGCATGGTCTACAGCAAGATAATCTACTCAAGCGACTCAGACACCGTATACGTCTTCTACGCCGATGAGCCTTAGCGGAAGAGGATAACCCGTTTGTCCTCATGCATGATGGAGGACTGGACATTCGATACGAGGAAGGAGTGCCGGACATAATGATAGTAGTACACAAGCTAGACCCCGAAGCCATGGCCAGCTATGTGAACACAGAGGAAGTTGCTAGAAGTTACGCTGAAAAACACAATCTTACCCTTCGGATGGTCGACGATATAGCTGTATTCAGCTACGGCTCCATGGAGTGCATACTTTGGAACGAGTCGATAGGCACGGTCTTCTACGTAGATGACCTGATCTACGATATCATGCGCATCGTCATTTGTGCCATTGGTTTCTGGTATAACTCTGTCAACCTCAACAACCAGATGCTAGGGGTATATGGAAGAATCACAGTCTACTATAACAAGATAAAGGGTACTGGAATCTAAGTATTGGGGCCTGTGCAAACACTGTTCTACGACGAGCCCGTGGCTACAAATAGGGTATCTAAAGAAGAGCTGTACTGGTGAGTTAAAGTATTACTGGGAATACCGCATCTATGTGTAGTCAGATCCCTATGACGAAGACCTTTTCGAAAATGCAACAGTCAGTTTCGTTCCGGATTCTAAAGTATAGAACTACTACGTGTGAGAGAACTATACCTCAAACCCCTAGAGAATTTAAATCCAATCAACTCATTCGATTATGTGGCAACCTCAACTATATGATACTCTTCAGAAGACGTGGGTAAAAAGTTAAAGGTTTCTGTAAAATTTTAAATGTCTCTACTAGAACCGTTTATAATGATTTATATGAAGACCGTGGGAGTTGGAATTATAGGTTGCGGTTCCATAGGGAAATACCATATAGATAGATGTCTTAAACTTAGCGAGGCTAAAGTTGTAGCCGTCTGTGACATAGATAAACAGGCTTTAAAAGAAGTGAAAGAGAAGTTTAAGATAGAGAATCTCTACGTTGACTACCATGATCTATTAGATAGGAAGGATGTTGAGGCTGTTATCGTAAGTCTACCGAATTATCTTCATGCACCTGTGACCATTGACGCTTTAAAGTCTGGGAAGCATGTTCTCTGTGAGAAGCCTCCGGCCTTAAACGCTAGGCAAGTTGAAGAAATGTTTGCAACATCTAGAAAAGCTGGTAGGAAGTTGGTTATAGGATTGACTAGGAGATTCTCTAATACGACAAGAGTTTTAAAGAAGTATGTTGGAGATGGGGTATTAGGTGAAGTGTATCTAGCTAAATGCGGATACCTCAGGAGAACAGGCATACCAGGTATGGGAAGCTGGTTTACTACTAAATCTCTAGCTGGATCAGGGGCTGTATTCGATATAGGGGTCCACGCATTGGATATGACTTTTTGGATTATGGATGATTTTAAAGTCAAATCCGTATACGCTTCAACATATGCCAAATTTGGGCCTAAAGGTAAAGCCGCTGGAGATTGGGGTAAGCCAGTCCCAGGAGGCCCATTTGATGTAGAAGACCTCGGAGTAAGCCTCATAAAAATGGAAAGTGGGGCTACAATCTACTTAGAAGCAGCATGGGCTAGTTTTGCGCCTAAAGCCGAATTTTACGTCCACCTCTTAGGCGATGCTGGTGGATTAGAGTACCCAGCTATGAACTTGATAACGGAAGAAGAGGGGAAGATCGTCACTAAGAAGATTGAGTGTGAAGAAAGAGAAGATCCATACTTGGTAGAGATGAGACATTTCATTGTAGATTGTATATTAAAAGATGAAGAGCCCATCACTAAACCTGAAGAGATGATACTGTTACAGAAGACGCTCGACGCAATCTTAGAATCGGCTGAAGAAGGAGAAGAAGTTAAAGTCTGTTGAAGCATCTGGACTCGGCCGTCTCTAGCTTTTACCTATTAAAAGTCTCCCCCTTCTTTTCATCCATTTAAATTTTCATACTATCGAAGGATTTATTAATTGTGTCTAGTTTTTGAATTTAAAACTTAACGTTTTAGTTCTTTAAGTATTGTAACTGCCGCGACGTGAGAACATACATGTCTTCTCTGGAAGCCTTCACAAGTACAGGTCAATCTCCCGTCTGGGAGTTGTTGGACGACGTAAGTTCCGTGGTTTCCAATAACGTTGAATCTTCCTCCTCCGAGATACACCACTCTTCTCTGTCTTACGAGTTTTTCTGCTTTCTCAACCATCTTCTCTAAACCCATCTGAAAAATTTGATAGAAAGGAACTAGGTAAATATTTCCCTTTAATACAGAGCATTTCTAGAAATACCTATAGGCTTTAGCATCGTCGTTAAAACAGTAGTATATTTTTTGATAGCCCTCCATGAACTCTGAAATTCGTCTACGGGTCTCTTCTACTGTTTCCTTATCGAGAAGTACGTTCGCTATCCTATCGGCTATGAATTCCATTTCAGGTTCACACATACCTAGCCTAGTGACTTCTTGAACACCCAGTCTAATACCAGAGCATTTGTCTTCCTGCGGGTCCCAGGGTAAAGGCATTGGATTTACTATTATATTTGCCTCCTCGAGTTTGAGACTAGCATCAACTCCACGGTTACTGCCCACATCCACTATGACCTGGTGGGATTCAGTAAAGCCTTTATCGATGCATAGAGGCTTTAGTCCTTTATCATAGAGACTCTCAGCTAGAGACTTTGCATTTTTAACAACCTGATCTGCATATTTTTCACCAAATGCTAGAAATTCGCATAGAGTTATAGCTAGACCTGCAACTCTATGAATGTGATGGTTATTAACCATCTGCCAAGCTGAAAAATCTATAGCTGAGCTGTGTTTCCTACGGCACAATATAATGCCGCCCTGAGGCCCAAAGAAGGTCTTATGCGTACTACCTGTAACTACTTCTGCACCTTCCCTTAAAGGGTCTTGGAATCTTCCACCCGCGATCAATCCCAAAACGTGAGCCGCGTCATATGCTAAGATCCCTCCATATTCATCAACCACTTCTTTAAGCTCTTTAACAGGATGTGGAAATAGTATGTCTGATGCACCTAGAAGGACTATTTTAGGTCTGACTCTCCTTATGAGTTTCTCAGATTCTGCAACGTCTACATTGTACTCCTTCTGGTTAAACGGTAGGGGGATCATAGCCACACCTCTTACGCGACTACACTCTTTAAAACTACTATGCCCACCGTCTAGAACCGTTAAAGCCATCACAGAGTCACCAGGGTTTGTTAATGCATTAAACATAACCAAATTTGCTACCGTTCCACTTATTGGAATGTAGTTAACATGCTCTACTTTGAAAAGTTTCTGAGCTAGATAACTAGTTAACTCCTCGATCGAATCTATAAACTTGCATCCTCTATACATTCGCATGTATAGGAAGCCTATGGCATATCTATGCCCTAGGTCCGAACTCATGACTAGTCTTACTTGTGGACTTGTGATGTTTTCACTCGCTATCAAATTTATGCATTTAGACCTATAGTCATGGTGTTTCCTAACATATTCTATCAAATCGTTGATTATCTTATCATACAATACTAAACCTCCTCAAACCAGACAGAAGGAAAAGATAATTATCTACCTTAAATAAATCTTACGTAAACTTCAGGGAGGCATTTGCATGAACCTAGTAAGGTTAAAATGCCCTGCAACAGTCGCCAACTTAGGAGCTGGATTTGACGTATTCGGTTTAGCCTTAAAAGAACCCTACGATATAGTCGTTGTGGAAAAATCCGATAGGGGAGTTGAAGTTGAAGTTGAGGGCTACAACGTCCCTAAAAACCCAGAAGAGAATTCTGGAGGTTATGTAGCTTTAAAGATGATGAGAGATTTTGCAATAGATTCTGGCATAAGGCTCAAAATAATCAAGCGCATAAAACCAGGCAGTGGACTTGGCAGTTCAGCCGCTACAGCCGCTGGAGTTGCGTATGCCCTCAACGAGATTTTCAACTTGAACTTAGGTTTAGAAGCTTTAGTGGAATATGCCTCTCTTGGTGAGACCGTTTCAGCTGGCACTGCACACGCAGATAATGTTGCACCAGCACTATATGGGGGATTTACAATAATAGCTTCTCATAATCCCTTGAAAGTTTTAAATTTTAAACCACCAGAAGTTGGAATTGTAGTAGCTTTACCGCACATCGAAAAAGGTTCCACCCGGGTGGCTAGAGAGGTTCTTCCAAAGTATGTTCCGCTTGAATATATGGTCAGAAACATTGCTTACGCTTCTACACTCGTTGCTGGGTTTGTCACTGGAAACACCGACCTTATAAAAATGGGTATGAATGATTGCGTAGTTGAACCAGCTAGAGCTAATGCCGGGATACTGAGAGGATTTATACAGTTTAAAGAAGCGGGTGTTAGAATCGGAGCAGGTGTTGCAGCAAGTGGGGCAGGGCCCGCAGTAATTGGACTGATTGAGAAACATTTAGTCGACACGTTATATAACGCTTTTGAAAGAGTGTGTAAAGCTCTAGGTGTGAGCTATACGATTTATAAGACTGAGCCCGGAGATGGTATATGCATGTTTTAGGGGGATGCTCATATGAGGATACATTGTATAGAGTGCGGTAGCTCTATAGGTATTATGGATAAAGCTTACGCTTGTCCAAAGTGTGGTGGTCTACTGGATGTAGAGTATGACTACGATACTTTGACCGAAATCGCTCCGAAGGCATGGCCCAATAGACCCATAGGCGTTTGGAGGTACGGGGAACTCCTACCCATTTTAAATAAATCGCTCAGAGTATCGATGAATGAGGGCGGTACAAGACTCATACACTGTAGAAGACTAGGTGAAAAACTCAAACTTAAAAACCTATATGTCAAAGATGAGGGGAGCAATCCAACAGGCTCCTTCAAAGATAGAGGGATGACTATTGGTGTTACTAAGGCTCTTGAGTTTGGAGTTAAGAACCTCATATGTGCTTCAACAGGGAATACCGCTAGCTCTCTAGCAGCTTATGCTGCTAGAGCTGGGTTAAACTGTATAGTATTGATACCATCGGGTAAGATTGCACTCGGCAAACTCGCTCAGGCCATAGTATATGGCGCTAAAGTATTAGCAGTTAAAGGGAATTTCGATGATGCCCTCAGAATAGTCGTAGAGCTCAGCAGTAGGCCAGACTTCTACCTCTTGAATTCATTAAACCCTTATAGGCTTGAGGGGCAGAAAACAGCCGCATTTGAAATATATGAGCAACTGGGGAATCGAGTACCTGACTGGCTGATAATCCCAGTTGGAAACGCTGGCAACATTTCGGCTTATTGGAAGGGGTTTGAAGAACTCTCACTAATAGGCTTATCAAATCTTAAGCCTAAGATGATTGGTGTTCAATCTAAAGGAGCTAACCCTCTCGTCAGAGCTTTCAGAGAAAATAGAGACTTAGTCCCTCTAACGGAAATAGAAACTATTGCGACGGCCATTAGAATAGGTAATCCTGTCAATTGGAGGAAGGCCATGAGAGCTGTTAAAACCTCTAACGGCTTATTCGAAGATGTAAGTGACGAAGATATATTGGAAGCTCAGAAAAACTTAGCTAAGATGGAGGGTATATTCACAGAGCCCGCCGGAGCTACGCCTATCGCATACCTTATGAGACACCGCGACGATGGCTTAATCGATAAAGATGATACCGTAGTATGTGTGGCTACTGGCAGTGGTTTGAAAGACCCAGATAGTGTTATAAAGTTCTCTGACAAGCCAGTAGAGATCGAAGCCGATGCTAAAAGTGTTCTCAGCTACATTAGGAGTTTGAGCTGATATGAGGATTTTCATGATAGGCTTTGGTGTAGTTGGCAGAGCCTTAGCAGAGAGAATAATAAGCGAAAGAGATAGGTTGGCCTCGAAATTTGGACTTAAACCCAGAGTAGTAGTTGTAGCCGACAGTTCAGGAGCTTTAGTTGACGAGAGGGGCATTAATATTAGAGAGGTACTTGAAGCTAAGAAGAAGAGCGGATATCTAGCTAGAGCCATGCCAGATAACGTTGTAAAGATACCGTTAGAAGATTTGCTCGAAAAATTCGATTACGATGTTTTAGTAGAAACTACTCCCACCAACATAATTGATGGAGAACCTGGGCTAACATACATAAGGAAAGCCTTATCTATGGGCAAAAGCGTCGTAACTACGAATAAAGGGCCCTTGGCATTAGCCCTACCTGCTCTCACTGAAATAGCCGATAGAAGTGGAGCCATTTTAAGATTTAGTGGAGCAGTCGGTGGGGGAACACCAGTACTCGATTTTGGAAGAATGTGTCAGTCTGGAGATGATATTATTAAAGTGGAGGGAATCTTAAACGGAACCACGAACTACATTCTAACTAGAATGTATAAAGAAGGATTAGATTTTAATGGGGCGTTAACTGAGGCTCAAAGAGCTGGATATGCTGAAAAAGATCCATCCATGGACATAGATGGGTTTGATACAGCGTGTAAACTCGTAATTATAGCCAACTATGTTATGAATTTGAGGGTTACACTTAAAGATGTTAACATCAGAGGGATAAGGGGAGTAACCTGCAGTCAAATTAAAAAGCTCGCAAAATCCGGTAAAACGATTAAACTTCTGGGCGTTATCGATAAAGAAAATGGTCTTCTAGAGGTTCAACCTAGGGAAGTTGAATTAACGAATCCTCTATGTGTCTGGGGCACGTTAAATGCCGTAACATTTCACATGGAGAAATTAGGGCCGGAGACAATAGTTGGTAAAGGTGCTGGAGGAGTGGAAACAGCTGTGGCTGTAGTAAGAGATTTAATATCCGTCAAGAGATTTTTAATGGATAGATTGGGGTGATTGCCTTTAAAATCGTTATGAAGTTTGGAGGGACATCACTAGGCGATGCTTCTAGTGTTAGACATGTAGCAGATTTAATTTGTAGATACTTTCAAATGGGCTACAAAGTGGTTGTAGTATCTTCAGCCTCCTCAGGTGTTACTGACGAGCTTTTAAACATGTGTGAAGAGTCTCTTAAAGACGAGACACTTATAGCTGATAGAGTGGGTGAGCTGTTTGAGAGACATATACGTATGGCTGAGAAGTCTATTGAAAACGGCGAATATCTAAATAGCGTACTTAAAATTCTTAATTCCTTCAAGGGACAATTGGAGAAGCTTTTACATGGAATACATTACGTTAAAGAAGTTACACCGAGGGTCAGAGACCATGTGGCATCCTTCGGAGAAGTTATCTCTACACCAATACTATGGGGTTGTCTAAACAGCATTGGCGTTAAAGCCGAGTGGCTCACTGGTTGGGATGCAGGGATAGTCACAGATTCAAATTATGGAGAAGCTAGACCCTTCATCGAATTAAGTAAACTTCAACTTAGGAATAAACTTCTACCGATGATTGATAAAGGGGTTGTCCCATTGGTTACTGGCTACATAGCCAAAAGCCAAGATGGTTCAATTACAACGTTAGGAAGAGGGGGTTCGGATTACACAGCTACTTTAATTGCCGCAGCTTTAAAAGCAGATGAAGTTTGGCTTTGGACAGATGTGGACGGTCTTATGACAGCAGACCCGAAGATAGAGCCATCTGCTAAAACCATAGAAGAACTCAGTTTTGAAGAGGCAGTTGAAATGGCTATTTTGGGAGCTAAGAGGATGCACCCGAGGGCTCTAGAGCCAGCTATTGCAGAAAATATACCAGTTAGAATTAGGAATACATTTAATCCTGAGAACCCAGGGACTCTTATAACGTCAAAACCGTCTAAAAGTAAAGATGTTGTTAGAGCTATTACAGTAGCTAGAGACGTAGGCTTAATAAACGTGCAGGGCTTCGGTATGGTTGGGACTCCTGGAACCGCTGCTAGAATCTTTCAGATCCTTGGAAGAGCAAATATAAATGTAATGATGATTGCTCAGACTGTTAGTGAAAGTAATATATCAATAGTTATTCCAAGGAAAATGCTTATGAAAGCCGTTTCCCTTCTTGAGACAGCGCTACTCGGTACAGACTTAGTGAGAAGTGTGAGTTATGAGTCGGATGTAGCAGTCGTAGCGGCTATTGGAAGTGGAATGAGAGGTAAACCAGGGACAGCTGCTAGAATATTCAAAGCAGTAGCAAACGAAGGAGTTAACATTATAATGATAGCTCAGGGTTCATCCGAATTAAACATATCGATTGTAGTTAAGAATAGTGAATGCGAAAAAGCTGTAAGGGCAATACATAGAGAATTCGACCTGGGAAGACAAGTTATTTAAAGAGAAGCTTATAAGCGGTTAGAATCATTTCAGCTACATCTTCCATTTTCTTAAAGCTTGTATTAACCACCAGATGGTAGTTTTTGGGGTTCAACCAGTTTAAACCGTAAAATCTTTTGACGAGATTACCTCTTTCATCATCACTATGTTTAATTTCCTCTTCTGCTTTCTCAAGCGATATCTTTCGCCTCTCTGCAATCCTAGATATCCTAAACTTATCATCAGCAACTAGAAGAACCTTGAAAATATCCCACCTCTTCAATAAGAAGAGAGCGGACCTACCTTCAATTATCGCTCTATCTTCTAGATTGACGACATCTAAAACTAAGCTTTCAAAAATACGGTCTATTCGCACTTCTCCAGATGATATATACTCTTCGAAATTGCTGAATTTCATAGCAGTTTCCGCTAAAAACTTTCTCATCAAGCTTTCACTATTGAACATCTTAATACCAGTTTTTCTGGATATAATTTCTGCTACCTCAGTACATCCAGCCCCGAGTTGACCTGCAAGAGCTATCTTCAGAAGAACCACCTACAGTTTAGTTAAAATTACCCCCTTATTTTAAGTTTCGCAAGTTCATCCGCAAGAATAGGCAAGAATGTTCCAATATCAGAAACAACGCCCAGAGCTTGAGCCGAACCTCTATCTAAAAGTTTAATTAAAGTAGCTGGGTTAATGTCCACACAGACAACTTTAACAGTCGAAGGTAGCATATTGCCCACGGCTATTGAATGTAGCATAGTTGCAAGCATAAGAACCATATTAGCATCTTTAAGGTAGGCCCTGTAAAGCTTCTGAGCCTCGACTACATCTGTGATTACGTCTGGTAATGGACCGTCGTCTCTTATGGACCCAGCTAATACATATGGAACATTATTTACGATACACTCGTAGAAGATTCCGGATTTTATGACACCTTTAGCGACGGCATCTCTTATGGACCCGGCTTTCATAACTTCGTTTATAGCGGCGAGGTGATTCCTATTGCTTCCAACAATGGTTTTACCGTTTTTCACAGACACCCCAAGGGATGTACCGAAAAGATTATACTCAATGTCATGAACTGCTAGGGCGTTGCCAGATAAAAGAACGTCTACAAACCCCATTCGTATGATTTTAGCCAAAGCTTCATCGGAACCTGTATGCACAACAGCTGGGCCGGCCACTACGACTATTTTACCACCAGACTTCTTGATTTTCACCATATCTTCTGCTATTACTTTGATTATCGACGTTGAGGGTTTCTCAGGTGAACTTCTACTACTCATAAACTCAAATATTCCAGAACCCTCTCTAGGGTACTCTGGAGGTTTAACTCTAACTCCCTTCTCACCTACCACTATTAAATCTCCGGCTTTTACATCTCTTATAGACTTGCAGTATGCTCTATTTGATGAAGGGTCTATTGAGATTACTTTATCCATACATATTCCTTCGACTTCAAGCCAATTGCCTCTATAGTATACGTAGGTAGGATGGTTGGTAGTTACGTAGAACCCGTCCGGTAATACCATATCGGTTGGGGCTTTTTCAAGTTTAACTTCTTCTGGGATAGGCGTGATTGCACCCAGACGATAGACTTCTTTCAAAATCATTTCAAGATGACGCCTGCTTCTACCTTTAATTAACAGTTTCGCGTAACTTGTCTCCGTTTTACGCCTACCTATTCGAAATTCCAATACTTCAAAATCGCCGCCGAGGTCCATTATTATGTCAAAGACTTTTGGAAGAATTAGAGAATCTATGAGATGACCTTCTAGTTCAACTTCTTGAGAAACTTCTTCATTATTATTCTGGAAAACGGTCACCTCTCACTATCGACCACCATGAAACATCATATGAATAGCATCGAGGGATATTTAACTTTTACAATTTCGTAGTTGGAAAAAAATGAGGGTTTAACTTACGTAGAATACCACATAAATGGTGACTGTAATTTCTACCTCACCCGGATATATGGGAGTTGTCTGAAGTAGCATATCTGAAGTTTCATATCGTGCTATTGCCCACCTTGATGTGTCTAACACTTCTATGCTCTTAACTCCGATAATTGACATATTTAGTGGTTTTAAAGCGGCCTCAGCTTTACGTCTAGCGTCTTCAACCGCCAAAGATATGAGGAACAGCTTAGTACTATTCATAAGTTCGTCTGAGACAGAAAACCATATACCATCAATACGGTTGATCCCGTTTGCTACGGCTACATCTATCAATAGTCCTATTATTTCAAGCTTTTTAGTTGTAACAGTAACTGTATTGACAGCTCTGTATCCTCTTAAAACAGGCGGTTCATCCTTTGGATAATAGTATTGAGGATATATGGCTAGAGTTGTCGTTTTGAGTTCTCTATCATCTAAACCGAGTTGCTTCATTGCCTCTATGACTCTATTCATAAGTTCGGTGTTTTTAGATAAGGCTTCGGAGGCAGTTTCAGCCTCCGTTTCAATCGTAAGACTTACTGAGACTTGATCTGGTCTGACTGTTATAAGACTAATACCGCTGACGGACAATGTGGATTTATTTTCCTCTACAACTCCAGTAGCTGTCTTCAAATTTTTAGGAGGAGAGAGTGTTAAGAATGCTAATGCCACTAAAAGCACCAATGTCGCCGACGATAGAAAGGCTATTTTAAATTCTCTATCTTTCATTTCCAAAAACCAACATCTATAGAGAAAGATTCGAAATAAAGAATCTATCTTTTGAAACAGGTCGTTTAAGGAAGTAGAACGTTCTAGTATGGAACTATACAAGTTAAAATAAGTAAAAAGATTCCATCATCGAATCTTGAAAAGTGTTAGAAGATAGAACCTCTTATATATTGACTATTTCTTTTCTTAAAGTTGGTGTTTCTATGCCGTGTACGGTTGTAGTCGGAGGCTTCTTCGGAGACGAAGGTAAGGGTAAGATAGTAGCCTATTTGGCTTTAAAGGATGAAGTAGATGCTTGTGCTAGAACAGGCTCTGTTAATGCTGGACACACCGTGGTGTGGAAGAATGTAAAGTATGGGCTAAGAATGGTTCCCTCGGCGTTTGTTTACGAGAACTGTAAACTGTATATTGCTCCAGGTGCAAATGTAAATGTAGACATATTCCTTAAGGAGGCGGCTGAAACAAACGTTAAAGGTAGAATATGGGTTGATAGACGTAGCTCGATAATAGAAGCTAAACATATCGAACTAGATCGAGCTACAGGCGGACAGATAGGGACGACAGGTCAAGGTGTTGGACCAGCCATAGCAGATAGAGTTAGACGTGTAGCTAAACTCGCTGAAGAGGTTGAAGAACTAAAAGAGTATTTAACAGATGTCCCCCTAGAGTTAAACGAAATACTTGATAGGAATGGTAAGGTTATCTTGGAAGGCACTCAAGGGACCTTTTTATCACTCATTCACGGGACATATCCATACGTTACAAGTAGGGACACGACGGCCTCAGCTATATGTAGTGAAGCTGGCATAGGACCTAAGAGGGTCGATGAGGTCTTACTAGTCTTCAAAGCCTACGTTACAAGAGTCGGTAAAGGTCCTCTTGAGGGGGAGGTTGATCGTGAAGAAGCCCTGAGAAAAGGATGGTTGGAGAAGGCCACAGTAACTGGTAGAGAACGTAGAGCGGCACCATTTAATTTTAATCTAGCCCAAAGAGCGGTTATGCTCAATGCACCTACACAACTCGCAATAACGAAGTTAGATGTTCTATACCCCGAGTGCGCAGGTGCTCGCTCTTTTAGCGAGTTGTCCTTGGAAGCTAAACAGTTTATAAGAGGGATAGAGGAGAAACTTAAAGTTCCAGTAATGTTGATCGGTACTGGTCCTGGCGTCGAAGACGTAGTCGATAGGAGGTTTTAAAAACGTTAGATTTCAACCATAAGCTCCCTTTCAATACCCTTTTCTGGATATGGATATACGAGAACCGATTCGGGGTTTAAACGTATTCTAACCTTTTCACCTATTTTTTTAACATTTTTATCTATCGGATAATTTACAACTATTGTCTCATCCGTTTCGGTTTTTATGTCGTAGCGGTAGTATTCACCCATGAATCTAGCTCTTATTACTGTCCCGGTTAGAGAGTCGCTTTGCTCAATATTGCTGTCCATGGAAAACTCGAAATTTTCAGGTCTTACTGCTAAAACTACACTATCTCCCTCTGAAAAACCTTTAGCGTGTAATTCGATCGACTTTCCACTAGTTAGGGTGATTAAGATCTTCTCTCCCATTACTTTTCTAACGACTCCTTTAATTATGTTGACTTTCCCTATGAAGTCTGCTATAAAGAGGTTTTTTGGACGCCAATAGAGATTTTCCGGCGTATCAAAGTCTTCAACGATACCACTTCGCATAACGACTATCCTGTCAGCGACTGTTAATGCTTCTTCCTGGTTATGCGTTACGTGTATCGCAGTCAAATTCAAGCCTTTGACTATTCTTCTAAGCTCGTACCTAAGGTTTACTCTTATTCTAGGGTCTAAAGCTCCCAAAGGTTCATCCAAAAGGAGGAGTTTAGCTCCAGCGGCTAAAGCCCTGGCTATGGCAACCATTTGAGCGACTCCTCCACTCAACTCATACGGGTAAAGTCCTCCATATTTGGCGATATTGAGAATATTCATTAGCTCTTTAACTACTTTATCCGATGTACTCCTATCCATACATTTAACTATTGGACCATACATAATGTTACCACAACTATCCATGTGAGGAAATAGAGCAATATTTTGAAAAACAAAGCCAACTCGTCTTTCTTCAGGAGGTTCATATGTGACATCTTTTCCGTCAATGTAGACGCGCCCACTATCTGGCTGTAAAAGCCCTGCTATTATCCTCAGAAGTGTAGATTTTCCACAACCGCTTGGCCCCAATATGCATACATACTCACCATCTTTAACTGTTAACGTTATACCCCTGAGGGCATGGATTTCCCCAAACTTCTTATTTACATTTATAAGTTTCACTTCAGGCATTATGAGACACCCATTATCTCAGCTATAGCTGCTCTTAAACCACCTTTTGGACATGAGAAGAGATGGATGGCATTTGGGTCTACTACCAGAGATACATGTGCGCCCTTCTCAAAACCGCTTTTATCCGTTTTAACTTGCACTTTCAACCCGTTGTTTAGACATACTATAAGCTTTCTATGCTTAAATGAGAAAATGGAGTCTTCAATCTTACCAATAAGTTCTCCGTCAGATTCCTGAATTTTGAAATCTTTCGGTTTAATGCCGATTATGACCATTTCTCCCCTCTTGAACGGGCCTCTTGCAGAAGATTTTAGCCTAATACCACCTATATCGATGATTGTACCATCAACAGAGACTTCTTCAACAATACCCTCCATCAGATTCATATCACTCATAAATCCCGCGACGAAAACATTCTTAGGTTCTTCAACTATTTCAAACGGTGTTCCAATTTGAACCACCTCACCTCTATTTATAATAGCTATTCTATCGGCTAATGCCAAGGCCTCTTCTACATCATTAGTCACGTGTAAAGTAGTCAAACCCAAACTTTTAACAAAGTCCCTAAGCTCATACTGTAGCTCTGCTTTTATTTTGGCATCAAGTTGACTCAGGGGTTCATCTAAAAGCAGTATACTTGCACCTGTCACTATAGTTCTAGCTAAGGCTACCCTCTGTTGCATTCCTCCACTCAACTCTCTAGGATACGAATAAGCTCGATTATCTAGGTGCATTAATCTCAATACTTCTAAAGCCCTTTTTTCAGCCTCTCTCGAATCGTAGCCTCTGACTTTTAAGCCGAAAGCTACATTCTCTAAGATGGTCATATGGGGGAAGAGCGCAAAATTTTGAAAGAATAATGAGACGTTTCTTTCCTCAGGAGGATAGTCGTCAACTCTAACACCATCTATGTAGATTTCACCAGCATCCTGTTTTAAAAGACCAGCTATTATCCTTAGAAGCGTAGTCTTACCAGCTCCTGTCGGACCGAGTACAACTACATATTCACCGTCCGAAATTTCTAAGTTTACATTTTTAAGAGCAAGAAGCCTCCCAAATTTCTTTGAAATATTAGACAGCCTTAAACTTCCCATTTACAGCTAAAGTAAGTACATAAAAAATATTAAATTCTTCTCCTTCTACTGACAATTCTAAACACTATCATCATGACCATGGATATAAGGATCAGATAAGCTGAAGTGAATAGAGCTGCTGGTATAGCTAGTGATTCTACCATGTTTACGACTAAAACCGATATTGGTGTATCTGCTCCCATCACTATCATAGCTGCGCCAGTTTCCCCAAGAGAATGTGTGAAGGACAAAATAGCTCCAGTAATTATGCCTTCTTTAAGAATAGGTAGGCTTATCTTCTCAATAACATGATATGGATTTGCTCCTAAAGTTTTTGCAGCATCTTCATATAGCTTTATATTCGACCCTTCGTAAACAGCCATAGTAGTTTCGACTATTACGGGAACCGAAAAAACTATCTGGGTTAAAATTATGAGCCAGATGCCTGGGGTTAAAAACCCAAGGAACTTTGGACCCCAGAGGAGAAGCATGGATAAGCCTAGAGCAGAAGACGGTATTACAAGCGGGATTTTAAGTATGGCCCTTAAAACCTTGCCAAACTTATATTTATCGATAATGTACACAAGGGGGATAGACAGGAAGACTGATATGTATGTTGATGAAAAAGCCGAAACAAAAGATACAGCTGTTGATTTAAGTATCACAGGGAAGTAATTTGCGGGACCAAACAGCTGGTAGATAATGCTCCCCTCAGTCTTCCCAGTATACGGGTCTTTAAACATGTGGTTAAAGACCGACTCTATGACCACTATAATTGGAGTGACTGTTAAAACAAGCAAGATGACAGTGCAAAGACCGTAAAAAGTATTCTTGAGGCTTCTCTTGGACAGTTTAACCTCAAGTCTTATAAGGAGACTTTCAATAGCAGACCCAGAAACTATCGATGGGGGTTTAATAACACCCCCCTTAGCACCCATTAAAAACAATTCAACAGGGAGGATTATTAACCATGTTATAGCAACCAATATTAACCCAAGAAACGCTGCGGTTCCAAGCTTAAACTCAAACTCCCACTTAACAACAGCGACAGCTGCAGTAAGTCTCACGCCAGCTACGATAAGCGTTGCACCTGTCTCACCAAGGGATCTGGCAAATGCAAGTACCGAGCCTGAGAAAATTGCCGGAAATAACTCAGGTATTAGAATCTTCCTAAATGTAGTTAGAGAGGTGGCTCCGAGCGTTCTAGATGCATCTTCGTAGACTACATCAATTTCTCCAAGTTTTGCTTGGACAGTTCTAACTACGTATGGCAGAGTTAGAGTCACATGAACTATGAATACTATAATCGGTACATCTATAAATGGTAAACTTGATGCAATACTTAAAACTCCCCTACTTAGTCCAAACCACTTACCTATCCCGGAGGCAGTTGTCCATGTCAACAACGATGCGAAACCGAATCCAGAGGTTGGTATGACAAGCGGTAGTGTGACTAGCGTTTCTAAGAATAGTTTACCTGGAAAATTAGCCCTAGCCAGCATGAATGCAAGAGGTATGCCTAAAATAATATCTACGAAAACCGTTAAAGCAGAGAGTTTAAAGGAGAATATGAGGACTTCCGCTATTAATTTCAAGTTTTCGTTTCCTATAAGTGGGTTTTCGAAAACCTCATACACGATGTCGTTTATATAGATGATTGGAAAAGAGGCCAAGAAAACTGTTGGAAGGAGCACCAACATTGTAAATGCTAAAAATGTGGAAGCCAATACAATAATTCTTAAGATCCTCCAAGAATTCCACATGGTATCTAGCCTCTACTCCTAATTTTAACCCAAATCGTGAAAAGACCCTCAAGTATTTCCCCACTAGGGGGGTTATGAATAGTTACATTTAATTCATAGCATACACCATTCTCAGGATTGAAGACTTCACGATCAAGTTCAATGTCGCTTCTAACTGGTCTAAAGCCGTGCTTAATAGCCTTCTCCTGAGAATCCTTTCTAAGTAAAAATTCAATGAATTTCTCAGCCACCAGCTTTTCCTCATCATCAATCCAGGGGGCATTTAATATTGCAAACGGGTGGTCGTTGAGAATAGTCCCGAAGCTCGGATACACAGCAACAAGTTGATCCCCCCATCTCTTCAAAGCTTCAACAGAATTGTCAATCACAATGTTTTCATAAGCCGAGAATACCGTAAGAGTCGACGGTCCGTTTTCAACAGCCCATTTTCCAAAGAAGCCAGTACTTTTACCGTAGTAAATGACTTTAGATTCTATTGTACGCACGATTTCTTGAACAGTTGTATTGACTAAGTCGCTTAACGTCAACTCTTCAACAGGTTTACCAGCGGCTTCAGCAATTTCAAGCAGTACTGTTGTGACGCCTCCATTGCTTAACATTGGATCTGGATGACCATAGGTAAATTCAACACCTTCTTTAACCAGCCTATAGAGGCTCAGAAAACTAGTTAAATTGTATTTATCTAGGAAAGACTTCCAAGTAATTATGACAGTTGGCGTTATTAACACTGGATACCATTCATTAACGATGTCGTAATTGTAGCCGATTTTCCTCCACTTATAGTTTAAATAGGGAATCCATATGCTAGATGCCGGACTCCAAACGACTGGTTTCGATGAACCGTGCAGTATGAGGTTTACAGTTTCATGTGAACCTGCGACTGTAAACTCCAACTTGACGGCATGTCCATAATTATCCTTAAAGTACTTTTCAAATAGAGGTGCAATCTCTTCCATCCAACTCTGTTTTTCACTCGTATAAAGCACCTTAAGAGTAAGCGTTTTCTGAGTTGGAATTAGATTCTTTAAGGCTCTAACAGAGAATACTGCTGCTATCAATGTGAAGAGTAAGAAGCCTATTAAAATACCCACTAGAAGTAGAAGATATCCCTCTGATGGGACTACTCTACGGCTCTTTTTAGACATCGTTTCACTTTACCGATATAGAAAAGTATTAAATTACCTTTAGCTTTTTCTCTGCAGGTTTATAAGCGCATTTCTCAGACTTAAGAGACTATGAATAAGCTTTTTTAGAACCTTAACGATCATAACTATGATTATTATTGAGTGAAGAACTTTTAGAGTGGCTCCGTAGAAGACGTAGGGTTTCGGCTATAGAGCATATGGAAGACCATCTTGAGTTAACCGTAGACTGCGTAGAGGCGTTGTATAACGCTATAAAAATGTCTTTAAGTGGTTTAGAAGACCCCTCACAGAAGCTTAAAGAGCTATCCTATAAGGAGATGGAGGCAGATTACATAAGGAGGTCCATTTTAAATGAACTTTCAGCTAGTGAACTAATGCCAGATGATAAGGCTTCTTTAATGGATCTCGTTCGGAGAATAGATTGGATAGCAGATTGGGCTAGAGAAGCCGGTAGGTTAATGACCATCATACGTATCGAGAAGCTTAATGAAGATTTGAAAAATTCTCTTCTCAAAATGGTGGAGCGAGTTAGGGAATGCGCATATAATGTGAAGAATACTATTTCGCTGTTAATTTCGGATGTGGAGAAATCTCTTGTAAGTGCCGATAGAGTTGAGAGATTGGAAGAAGAAGTGGATGATATTTACGAGGAGTGTCGTAAAATCTTTGTAAAAGAGAGCTCCTGTGGAGATGCTACGCTTGGTGAGGCCATAATGATTGCTCAGTTTCTAGATGCCCTTGAAAACGTAGCAGATTGGTGTGAAAACACCGTAGACCAAGTTAGAGTTATAGCTGTTAGAGTTTCTATGCCCAGGGGATTAAAAACTACCAGGTCTTAGTTAAGCGCTAAAACAATGTAATGAAACTAAAATAATAGCTCAACTATTTAAAGAGAGAGTATTTAGATTAAGCTGTTGAATATGAACCTAGTATTCAACTGGAGGATCTGATATGAGCGAGAGAAGCATGGGTTTCCTCTTATGTTTGTTAAGTATAGTAATCATAGTGGTTTATACGTGGATTTTATTCCTATCGCCAACGGACTGGGAGATTATGGATAAGCAACTTAGCTGGTGGGCTTTGGCGATACCCGTATACATTATCGTTTTAATTTTCTGGGCCATCCTGATATGGATTGGATGGGCTATGGCGACTACTAAAGCACCTCCAACACCTATGTCTGAAGAAAAGAAGGAAAAAGGCTAACTACTGAGACTCGTTATCCAATTTTGACCCGGTTTTCTATTCAATACTAACCGTTTGATATAGTTGCTCTTGTTTTTAACTCTAGGCGATGGGGAAGTTTTAGGCTTAGCTGGTATCTTAGGAGTTTGACTTCTAACCTTACCAGCTTTTGTAAGGCTTCCGTGAGTTGGCATAATCTACACCTGAGTAGATAACCTTCAGAGATGTTTAAAAACTTAACTTTTACAGACCCTTTTTATTCAAATATTCTCCAATAAATCTTCCGCTTAAGAATATCCCAATTTTTCCTAAATATGGAGTACACCTAGGGAATACTTTATTTTTTAAGATCTACTCTATAAAGCTGATGAATAGTCAAGAGCAGAGAGCACTCTTAGAGGTTAAAATTTTAAATTTGAGTTTTCCAAATCCGCTTATTCTGGCTGCTGGAGTACTTGGTTTAACCTCGCCAATTCTCAAAAGAGTTGAACTGTCAGGTGCAGGAGGCATAGTTACAAAATCTATAGGTCTTTTACCAAGGGAGGGATATCCAAATCCTACGATCGTTGATTTAGGGTTTGGACTCTTAAATTCAATGGGTCTACCAAATCCAGGGTTAAAAGCGTTCATAGAGGAGCTTGAATACCTTGAAGAGTTAAAGGTCCCCCTCATATTGAGTATTTATGCGTTTTCTAAAGATGAATTAGTAGAAATGGGAAACATTATTTCAGAACTTAAAACCGTTTCGGCGGTGGAACTTAATGTTTCCTGTCCCCACGTGGGAGAGGTTTCAGAAGTAGGTAGAGACCCTGAACTTGTAAAATCCTACGTTAAAACGCTTAAAGATAGTTTAAACAATAAACCGATCATAGTGAAACTTACACCAAACGTTTCAGATGTAGTGTCAATAGCTACAGCAGCCGTCAACGGAGGAGCTGATGCATTAACAGCGATAAACACTGTAAAGGCCATGGCTATAGACGTAGAAACTGGTAGACCGGTATTGGCTGGAAGGTTTGGCGGATTATCGGGGCCAGCTATTAAACCAATAGCTTTGAGATGTGTTTACGAAATAACTGAGTCGCTAGATGTTCCAGTATTTGGATGTGGAGGTATAGAAACAGCCCGAGACGTTATCGAATTCATCATGGCTGGAGCCGTTGCAGTTCAAGTAGGGTCTGCTATAGCTAAACGGGGGTTGAGAGTTTTTAGAGAAATTTCAAAAGAACTGAGGGAATTTTTGAAGATTAAGGGCTTTAAATCCTTGGAAGAAATCAGGGGGCTAGCCCATAAAAGGTGAAGTCTAAATGAAGAACATTAGAAGGCCCGTAGAAATTTGTTCAGTTATAGAGGAAAACTTCAAAGTTAAAACACTATTGTTTAAAGATAGGCTCTGTTCGAAGAGCAGGCCCGGTCAATTTCTAATGGTTTGGATAGTCGGTGTAGATGAGATACCGTTGAGCATTTCAAGAATTGGAGACATATGTGGGATAACCGTTGCTAAGGTTGGTGAGGCTACAGAAGCCTTACACAGATTAAAAGTTGGAGATAAGTTCTATATTCGGGGACCCTATGGCAACGGATTTAAAGAAATAGGGCAGTATACGGCAGTTGTAGCTGGAGGGATTGGATTAGCCGCATTAATGCCATTAATTGAAAGGCTTAAGACTTCCAACCGTAAAATTGACATCTTCCTGGGCTTTAGAAGTAAATCTGATGCCTTCTGGATAGACTTACTTGCAAAAAACGTCAACGGTGAGTTTATAATTTCCACGGATGACGGAAGCTTAGGGGTTAAAGGCTTGATCAGTGAAATCTTTCAAAGATTTGTTGAAGATTTTAAACCACAGTACGATACCGTCTACACATGTGGACCGCCAAGTATGATACGTCAAATATTCAGAGTTTGCGAGAGAATGAGGTATAGAGTCCAAGCGAGTCTAGAAGCATATATGAAGTGCGCGATGGGAATATGTGGAAGCTGTTGCCTAGGACCCTATAGGGTCTGTAGTGATGGACCTGTCTTTTCAAATCGTCAACTGGCAAAAATGCCTGAACTCGGCATATATACACGTGGCTCAGATGGAATGAAGAAGCTCATTCAATGACTTATGTGTTTTAGACGCTACAATGGCATCTCATCATACCTTACGTCATAAATCTTAAAGGATGTTAAATAAACTGTACGATAAAGTTGGGGGTGTTCACTTAGGGAGGGATTGATATATGTTTAACCATGAGGAAAATCCCAAAGCCAGATATTTTAACGGTGAAGTCTATTCAAACTATTTAGTTGTTGTAGCTCACTGTGTGCTCAACCAAGCAACTAGATGGTTTTGGAACAACGAGTCTGGTGCTTGGACTGAAGGATTCATTTCAGACTTTCTTGAGAAGCTCAAAATGATGGGGGTTGGATTATATCAACTTCCATGTCCAGAGTTCAGTTTGTTAGGAAACCCTAGGAGGCCTATGACCCGGGACGAGTATGAAGTTCTGCCTGGATTCGTAGATCACTGTAGAACTTTAGCTAAAAATACTCTTCGAGACTTGAAAGCGTTTAAAGAACTTTCAACAAAACCTAAAATAGTGATTTTAGCCATCATAGGTATCGAGGGAAGTCCATCGTGTGGAGTAGAATTCACCTCACGTAAAATCACAAACACCAGTGTAAGACTCACTGGAAGAGGGATTTTCATGGAAATACTAGAAGAGTTGATGAGTATTGAGGGAATGAATATACCCTTCTTCGGTTTAGACGGTAGGAGGCTGACAGAGTCCATTTCAAATATTTCCCATCTGTTAGAGAAGCGTATTAAAGAGCTAGTCTAAAATCTCTATGAAGCCTCTATCAGCATAAACTTTTACAAAGACTCCATTTTTAAACACGTTTTTCTCAGGCTTGTCGACCAAAGGTATGCCTGCAATTATAGCTCCAACTGCAACTATAGGCTCGGCCTCCATACATATCATCGCCGAAGGAGCCTTCCCTTTCTTAGCTAAACCGTAGATAACGTAAGAGCCTACTGTTGAACCTCTACCAGCTTGAAAAACTAAGACTCTACCAGTTATAGACTTCCCATAGAGAGAGTGTTTTTCATCACATACCACTCCAGTTGTTCTATCGATTTGACCGAAGAAGCTTAGAGGCTCAGGAGATACTAGAGCATAACCTTCTCCATATCCTTTAGATATGCTTCTACATCTTATAATCAATTATATCATCCCTCTGTGACGGATTCTATGCAGTTTTTAAGATTCCCATAAAAAACGTTTACCTTCGTTAGAAGGCTTGTATAGAATGCAGCTTTAGCACTATCTACGGCAACGTTTTTAAAACCTAGATCCTTAAGGGGGGCCAAAGCCATACAACAGTCTGTATAGACTTCTCCACCAGCGTTTTTTATGATTCTAAGGAGACCGCATTTTTCAGCTAGTTTTTTAACACCGATAGATGTGAAAAACCAGATCTTGCAACCCTTCTTTACATGCCTATTCTTTAATATTTTAACAGCATCTTCGAGCTCTGAGAGAGACATATGTGGACAGCCTATAGCAACTAGCTCTACAGACCCATTTACCGGTTTAAAATATTCATCGTAGGTCTCTGTTAGGTCTCTACTTGAGAAGTTTAGCCTTTCTACCTGATCTATCAAGGCATCCTTATACTCAGGTGTAGCCTCTTCAACGTGATATAAAGCAATACTACCTGCAGCTCCTAAACCAGCTCCCAATGCCTTAAGCTCCTCACTGCGATTGGGTTTTAAACCTCGAAAATATGGAACACCTGAAGTTATGGTCTTACCGACCCAATAGCCGAGAGCACTATAGTCACTTAAAGTTTCAAGTTTAACATCCACGTTAATCAATACTGTAGCCTTACGGTTCTCATCTAAGTGAAACCCATAATTGGGTGTTTTACCTACTATGGCTGATGCTAAAGCTGAAGGCCCTCCTTCTCGATTTGTTCTAGCACCTAAAACTGAGTTTGCAAAGCATACAGCTGAAGATTCAGACCAAGCTATGTGCTCACCAAACCTAGGGATTATACCCGCAAGGTAGGGAGTGCAGGAACATATTGGTTTAACTCCCAACCTCGTATATGCTTGTATTATCCTAAATTGCTTAGAAGCATACTCCTGAGATACACCCATGTCCATCCAACTTTCAAGGTCTATGCTCGCTGGATTCAGCGTAGCCAACACTGCGACATGACAATTCCCTAGAGATTCAAGCCACTCTATACCTTCATCTCCCAGAGAAGTGTAGCTTACACCAGCTATTTGAGCTGAGGATATCCGTATTAGTCTGTCCGCACCATAGATGTCGCCTAATGCTACAACAATTTCCATAGCTTTCTGTTTAGCGTAACCCTCCTCCCCCTTGAGGATACGTTCCTCCTCTTTTGTCAAGTACAAAGTCTAGACAAGCCTCCTGAAAGAATTTATATCAGCTCCTAGTGGAATGGTAGCATCTACAATCCACTTAGACGTTAGGCCTGTCTTCCCCTGCGATGGATCTAGACTTGAACCCCTAACACCTGAAATTATCACAACACCCTTATCTGGTTGCAACCTTGTCGCCAGAGCCCATTCAACATCATTTGGACTCTCGACATCTATATCATCGTCAACTACAATAACCATTTTAAGGCTTGGATGGGCCGCTAAGGCTGCTAAACCAGCGTTCTTCCCATCACCTTCGTGCATCTTCTTAATCGCAACAACAGCGTGAAGCCAACAACAACCACCAGATGTAAGGTGGACACTTTTGACAGTGGGTACAGTGTTTTTAATGATTTTAAGCATTCTAGCCTCTTGTGGAACACCCATTAAGTGTTTATGCTCTAAACCACCAGGTAAGATCAAATGCCAGATCGGTTCACGTTTCATATAGAGCTTCTCAACTTCTAGGATGGGTTGTTTTCTAACAGCATCGATTGTCCCAGTAAGGTCTACAAAGGGTCCTTCGTCAGCCTCTTCATCTTTGAGGATCTTGCCCACCATAACAATTTCTGCCTCAGCTGGTACATCAAGTCCATCCATGTTTATGCACTGGAATTCATGGAAGACCCTTGCAAGTTGCAACTCATTTAATTCGGGATATGAAGTTGCTGCGGCCATACATATAGTTGGATGGACACCTGATACTATAGCGACTTTCGTATCTCTACCCAACTTACGATTGAGAGTATAAAACCTGTATAAATCTCTTGGAACTATCCTTATCGCAAGTTTGTTTTTCTCCAATAGCATAAGCCTATGGAACGACGCATTCATCCTACCAGTCTCTGGATCCCTTGCTAAGACTATCGTTCCAGTTGCATACCGTCGTCCAAGACCTCTGTAGAATATCGGAAACGGTAGATGTTTTATGAGATCTGGTTTCTCGTAGACATTTTCCATGAATTCGGCAGAGTCTGTATATTCATAGGATTTAGGATGCTCTAGAGCATCAGACCAAGCTTCGTGAAGTTTTTCATATGGTATCTTTATGGCCTTAGATATCATCCTTCTAGAGCTACATAAATTTCCGACGACTTTTAAACCTGGATACCCTCTCACTCTTCGAAATACGACTGGGATGTCAGTCTTCGTAAGATATTCTGCAAACCCGTAGTCTGGGTCTACTTCGTCGTCTATATATACCGCCCCAACTTCTTCCAAAAACTTTCTAAGCACTTTCAGACATCCTCCTTGCCATTGGATAACTCCCCAAAACTTTTAGAAAACTAGCTCTAACCTCAAGTTCACTTATAGCTTCACGTACATGTGTGTCGTTCCTATGCCCCTCCATATCCATGTAGAATACGTAGTCCCAGGGTTTACCTCTAGTAGGCCTAGACTCTATCTTAGTCAGATTTACGCCTTTTAAAGCAAACGGCTCTAACGCCTTGTAAAGTGCTCCTGGTTTATTTGGAACGGAAAATATGAGTGAAGTTTTATCAAAACCAGTAGGAGGGTGCTCTTTTAAACTCAAAATGATGAACCTCGTGTAATTGTCATGGTAGTCTTGTATGGACCTAGCCAAAATATCCAACCCATATATGGAAGCTGTATACTCTGATGCTATAGCAGCAGCCCCACGCAAGTTCTTTACTATTTCAGCCGCTCTAGAAGTACTGTTCACTTCTACTACTTCAGCTTGGGGCACTACTGTTTCAAGAAATGATCTACACTGAGCTATAGCTTGAGGATGTGAAAAGACAACCCTTATATCTTCTATTGTAGAACCTGCCCCGGCTAGTAAACAGTGATCTATTCTAAGCTCCACCTCACCGTAGATCTTTAGAGGTGTATCCAAGAGAATATCAAGTGTAGTATTCACAGAGCCTTCGATAGAATTTTCAATAGGGACAATTCCCATGTCTACCTCGCCAGCTTCAACGCTTCGGAAGACTTCACGTATAGTTGATTTAGCTACATACTGTACGTTAGCTTCATTCATAAACTTTCTAGCAGCCAGTTCTGTAAATGAGCCTTTAGGACCTAAATACGCTATACTGATGTCGCGATAAGAAGACGTTGATAAACCTATTATCCTCTTGAAAATCTCCTCAGTAAGAATTGGATCTAGTTCGAGATTTATAGCTTTGGTTCTTACTGTTTCTAGGATTTCCCTCTCGCGTTTAGCATCCTTAAATGGTAAACTCAATTTCTTCTTAGTTTCCAGAATTCTTTTAACCAGTTCAGACCGTTCCTTTAGAAGCTTAAGCAATTCAAAATCTACTTGATCTATACGTTTTCTCAATTCTTCTATTTCCAAGAGAAGTTTCACCTAAGCAAGTGGCTTATACATTTTCTCTTAAAGCATTCTCAAAAACTTTTGGTATAAGTCCTAATGTCAAGCAGTGGTCTGCTATTACAAATGCTAGACAGGCTTCAACAATCGGCACTGCACGGGGTACTATACAGGGGTCATGTCTACCCTTAATCTCTATATATGTATCCTCTTTCCTAATAAGGTCGACAGTCTTTTGTCTCTTAGGTATTGAAGGGGTTGGTTTGAAAGTTACCCTAACTACTATGGGCATCCCGTTGGACAAACCTCCTAGAATACCACCTGAATTATTTGTTATAGTCTCCACTCTACCATTTCTATAGACATACTGGTCGTTGAATTCAGAGCCCATCATATATGCAGCTCTAACACCAGCTCCAAATTCCACAGCTTTAACTGCTGGAATATTGAACAATAATTGGGCGATATCTCCATCAAGGCTTCCGAATAATGGATCTCCTAATCCAACTGGAACGTTAAACGCTAAGCCTTCAACAACACCTCCAATACTGTCCGATTTTGCAGCAACCTCTAGTATAACCTGCTCCATTTCTTTAGACACCTCCTGATCTACGCATCTGACGCGGCTTGTATAGACTTTGGTTTTAAGCTCTTCTAGACTTACTTCTCTCTCAAGCTTAACATGCCCTATCTGGACTGTATGCGCGTAAACTTGGATGCCTATCATTGAGAGTAGTTTTTTAGCCACAGCTCCAGCCATGACATATGCTACGGTCATGCGTCCTGAGAACATCCCCCCACCCCTATAGTCATTAAAGCCCCCGTATCTTATGAAAGCCGGATAATCAGCGTGACTAGGTCTAGGTTTAAACTTGAATTCTTCATAGACAGCTGGGTCTACATCTAAATTCCTCACGATCATACACAATGGCGCTCCAGTTGTACGTCCCCTGAATACTCCAGATTTAAACTCGACTTTATCTACTTCTGCTCTAAGAGTAGACAATTCACTAATAGGCCTCCTCTTATCAACTTCTCTTTGAACATCCTCAAGGCTTAGAGGTAGCCCAGCTGGACAGCCATCTAAGACAACTCCCACAACTTCACCGTGACTTTCTCCAAAAACCGTCATTACAAGACTACGTCCTATGGAATTCAAACAGTGCACCATAATTTCTACGAGGTGGGAGATATTTAGACTCTTCTGTGAGGAAGATAAATATCTCAGTCTAGCTCTACAATATTTAGAGGTGATGGCCTTTCAAAATCAGATATCCCGCTCAAGCTGGAGCATTTTACAGTGGGAGCCGTGACGGACTGATTAAGCAAATAGAAGAGTGTTTTAAGCATAAGCTTGGACCTGGATACCTGCCTAAAGTCAGATCTATTGGTGAAGGAGAGAGAAAGATCTGTGGATTAGTATCGCCTCACGCAGGGTATATGTATTCTGGACCTGTTGCAGCACATGGATATTGTAAACTTGCTGAGGATGGCACCCCCAATGTCTTTGTAATACTGGGCCCCAACCATACTGGATTGGGGAGTGGTATTTCCATATACCCATTTGAGGGAATTTGGAGGACACCGCTTGGAAACGTTGAAGTAGATTCTCAAACATGTAAGAAAATAGTTGAAGCTTCAGATTTAATAGATATCGATGAAAGAGCGCATTCATATGAGCATTCAATTGAAGTGCAGATTCCATTTCTCCAATACCTCTATGGATCTCCCAGAATAGTACCAATATGTATGCTCATGCAAGACCTTGAGACTTCTAGGGAGCTTGGAGAAGCTTTAGCCACAGCTCTTAAAAATATTGATGCTGTCATAATAGCTTCTACAGATTTAAACCACTACGAGCCTCACGAAAGAACTATTAGGAAAGATAGGCTCGTCATAGATGCCATTCTTAAAATGGATGAAGAGGCTTTATTTAAAGCCGTAGATGAAGGTGTCAGTATGTGTGGACCTGGCCCTGTAGCCACGATGATCGTAGCGTTAAAAACACTCGGAAATATTAAAACGACACTTCTAAGCCATAGGACGAGCGGAGATATAACTGGAGACTACTCGGCTGTTGTAGGATATGCTTCCATAGTCTTTGAGCGTGTTTAAAATGAAAAGCTACTGTAAAGCCTCTGCACCTGGTAAAGTAATACTTTTCGGAGAACACTTCGTGGTGTATGGGGAGCCGGCTATAGCTGTAGCGATTGACCTTAGAGTTAAAGTAACGGCATATAAGTCTCAAACCACTTTCATTGAAGGCTTTAGAACTACTCTAGTCGATAAGGCACTAGCCGTCGCCCTAAAAGCTGTAAGCTCGAAGAGAGAGGATGTCCACGTGAAAATAGAGTCTAACTTGCCAATATCGGTTGGGTTAGGTTCTTCAGCAGCTACCGCCTCAGCCATCATAGCCGCGATAGCTGGTCTATTCGAAGTTAAACTATCTAAAGATGAACTTTTCAAAATGACCCTAGAATGTGAAAAAACTGTGCATGTAAATCCTTCAGGCATAGATCCAGCTGTAGCGGTAAACGGTGGAGCCATACTATATCAACGTGGAGTAGGAGCTAAACCAGTGAAACTATTGGAAGATTTTACGCTCGTCGTGGGGAATACTGGAGAAAGGAGATCTACAGGGGTTATGGTTGAAAAGGTTAGAGCTTTTGCTGAGAAGAGGACGGATGTAATGGAGCGCCTTAGGAAGACCTACTTATCCACTGTTTTAAGAGCATTAAAGGCACTTGAAGAGGGGGATCTTGAAGAATTGGGGTTGCTTATGAATGTAAACCACGGCCTACTCGAAGCCCTGGGTGTTTCAAATTTCAAACTTAATAAACTCGTGTATGCATCTAGGGAGGCTGGAGCTTTAGGGGCTAAAATGACTGGGGGTGGAGGAGGAGGATGTATGGTAGCCCTAGTGCCTAAGGAGAGATTAAAATTCGTTGTAGAAGGTATAAAACAGGCTGGAGGAGAACCCATAGTTGCTCCAGTGTCTAGAATTGGTGTGACTTATGAAGATTGAGGCTATAATTAAACTCGGCGGTAGTGTTATAACAGTTAAAGACAGGTTTATGGCTGTTAACCGTAAAGCTTTAAACAGGCTTGCACATGAAATTTCAGCCTCAAGCTTGGAAAGAGTCGTTATAGTGCATGGAGGGGGGTCTTTCGGACATCCCCTAGCTTTAAAATACGGGTTGAACAAAGAGTTTACAGGGTTGGAAGAACAGATCGCAGGTTTCTCTATAACGCATAGAGCTATGCTTAAACTTAACGAAAAAGTTCTGGAGGCATTAGAACGTAGGGGTTTAAAAGTTGTTCCCTTACCGCCCATAGCTTTCGCAACACTTGCATTGGGCAATTTAAAAAGTCTCTTCTACGAACCTTTTATCAATGCTTTAAAAATGGGTTTAATACCGGTAACATTTGGTGATGTTGCATTCGACCTTTATAGGGGTTTCTCAATAATCTCTGGAGATTTGCTTATGTCTAAGCTCTCATGTAAACTTAAACCTTTAAAAGCCGTCTTTACAATCGACGTCGATGGATTATATACGGATAACCCTAAGTACAACCCCGAAGCGCAACTTGTAACTGAGGCTACGGTTGATGAAGTAGATGCCCTTATAAGGCGATTGAGCTTTAAATCGTCTGATGCTACTGGTGGAATGTGGTTCAAACTCGAACGTGCATGTGAAATAGCTCGCATGGGTGTGGATGTCTATATAATCAGTGGATTAAAACCCGGGAGGCTTTTTAAAGTTCTTAAGGGTGAGAAAGTTATGGGTACAGTGATAAAAGGTGTTCAATAGTGGATTCCATAGGTAGAAGGAAGAACGACCATATACGCATCTGTTCCGAGAAAGAAGTTGAGGCGAAAACAATTACTCCTGGCTTTGAAAACGTGCACTTAATACATAGATGTATACCAGAAATAGACTTTGAAAAAATAGACCTTTCCGTTAAATTTCTAGGCTTCAATTTTAAAGCTCCAATAATGATTTCAGCTATGACTGGCGGAACAGCTGAAGCTACTAAGATAAACGCCAACTTAGCTAAAGCCGCTGGAGAACTTGGGATAGGTATGTGTCTTGGGAGTGGAAGAGTATGTCTTAAAAATCCAAGTTCCATACAATCTTTTAAGATAGCAAGAGAGAATGCAGAAAAGGCATTTATTTCAGCTAATATAGGTTTTCAGGAGCTTTTAACACATTCATATGGTGAATTGAAAAAATTGGTTGAAATACTTGATGCAAATGCTCTAACTGTCCATTTAAATCCTCTTCATGAACTCCTCCAACATGAAGGTTCAGGAATTTTTAAGGGAATTTTGAATAGACTCAGGGAATTGAAATTGAACCTTGAATGCCCTTTGATAGTTAAAGAGGTCGGGTCCGGTATATGTAGAGAAGACGCTAAACTTTTAGCATCTACGGGTATCGACGCACTTGAAACCTCTGGAGCGGGTGGGACAAGTTGGGCTGGTGTAGAGTACTATAGAAACATAGAGGCTGGTGAAGAAGAGAAAGCTGAACTTTCTAAAACCTTCTGGGATTGGGGTATTCCAACGGCTATATCCATACTCGAAGTGAAATCTGTTGTAAAATTACCTTTGGTAGCTTCAGGAGGCATTCGGAGCGGTTTAGATGTTGCTAAAGCCTTAGTTTTAGGTGCAGATTTAGCTGGTTTAGCACTCCCACTACTTAAACCTGCGATAGAAAGTTGGGAGAGTGTTCTGAAAGTCTTAAGAAGAATTCGTGAGGAATTAAAGTTGGCTATGGTTTTAACAGGCTCTGAGACTATAGAAGAGCTTAAAAGCAGGCCATATGTTTTAACTGGTCTCGTTAGAGACTGGGCTGTATTTAGGAAACTGAAAATTAGGTGTGAAGAATGGCAAACCTCATGAATGAATTATCCATAATTTCAGAGAAGGTTTCCAGGGAAATCTGTAAGGTTATCGGGGAACTTAACATTCCAGATGCCTTACGCGAATCTAGTTATCATCTTCTAAAAGCTGGTGGTAAAAGACTTAGACCGTTTGTAATTGTAAAGTCTTATGAAGCATGTGGTGGAACCGGCTCCAAGCCATATCCAGCCGCTGTGGCAGTTGAAATTCTACACACGTTCACGTTGATTCACGATGATATAATCGACCGTGATGAAACCAGAAGGGGAGTCCCGACTGTTCACATACTCTGGGGGATTCCACAAGCCATAATATCAGGCGATATGCTCTTCGCATTGGTTTATAAAATTCTTTCTAGAAATATGAGAGCTGAAGGCATTAGAGACTCCATTATAGTGGAAGTTATCGAGAGATTTTCCGAAGCTCTGATAGACATCTGTGCGGGACAAACTATGGATATGAAACTGGCTGAGAAGCCAATACGCGGTGTAACAATTGAGGAGTATATGAGAATGATTAACCTTAAGACGGCTAGACTCTACATGGTTTCCGCAGAAATAGGCGCACTCATAGCTGAGGCTTCTCCAAAGGAGGTTGAGGCGTTGAGAAACTACGGACTGTATTCTGGTATGGCTTTCCAAATGGTCGACGATATACTTGGGGTTTCAGGCGTCGAAAAAGAGCTTGGCAAACCTGTCGGAAGCGATATAAGAGAGGGGAAAAAGACCATAGTCGTTCTCGAGGCTTTAAGTAGACTTGATGATTGGGGGAGGCGAAGACTTATGGAGGTTTTAGGTAGCCGAACTGCTTCTAAAGAGCAGATACTAGAAGCCATAAGACTCATAGAGTCTTCAGGCGCTATAGAGCATGCCAAAAAACTCGCCCATGAGTATTCTCTAAAGGCAAAAAAAGCCTTAAGTTTACTTCCCAAGACAGAAGCTAGAGACCTTCTAGAAGCTTTAACGGACTTCATAGTTGAACGGAGATACTAGGACCTTCAATTGGATTAAGTTAGAGGTAAAAATTTAGAGAGCCTAATGAGGTATAGTAACTAGTATGAGCCTAACACTTAAAAACGGTTTAATAGTTACGCCAAGAGGTGTTTTGAAGGGAGACTTAGTTGTTAAAAATGGATATATTAGTAAGATAGGCGGCTCTACTGAGACTGTAGGAGACGTTTTAAATTGCAATGGTTGCTATATAGTCCCGGGTTTTAGAGAGCAACACATGCATGACGTCAACGGTTTAACTAAATTTTTGACGGATCCGGGTAGAATAGGATGGGTTTCTAGGTCATTAGTAGCTCAAGGAGTCACAGCGTTTCACCTAGCTACCATAGCTATGCCGATTGAAGACCTTCTGGAGTACTTAGAGACTTGTAGGCTCTACATGGAGTCCGGTGAGAATGGTGTTGAAGGAGCTAGGTTTGAAGGTGCTTACGTAGAGGGTACCTTCATAAATGTAGAATGTGCAGGTGCTCAACCCAAGGAATACATAGTTTCCCCGGGTTCTACCGAAGCTAGGGCTATAGTTGATAGTCTTTTGAAGACTGGAGTTGTCAAATTCATGAATATAGTTCCTGATTTCGGAGTAGACCTTATCAAGTATACGGCTTCTAAAGGTATTATAGTTGGGTGTGGACATACGAAAGCTCCAGCAAAAAAGTTGGAGGAGGCCTTCAATTCTGGTTTGAAATTCATAGTCCATATAACTAATGGCGCGATGGGGCAATCTTTCAAACCTTTCAACGGTGGTGGAGCATATGAGGCAGCATTAACTCTGCCTGTATATGTGGAGATTATCGTAGACGGCTATCACGTAGATTTTCGCTATGTCTCAGACATTATTGAGAGGAGGATTTCTAAAAATAGATTAAATGAAATTATAGCTATAACGGATTCTGCTTTTCCGATTAGAGAAGAAGTACCTACAGGAGAATTCAAATTGTTTTCGACGATATGCTGTAAACATCCTATTGAAGATGTTCTAGTAGTAAAGGGCTATTTTGATAGAGGAGAAGTAAAACCAGCACCTCCAAATACACTTTGTTCAAGTCTACTAACTATGAATAAGGCTTTCAGAAACCTCTTAAATATGTTTACAGTTAAACATTCAGGCTTCATGATAGACGCCGATTCCAGAAGCCTAGACGAATCCGTGAGACTTACGTCAATGTTTACATCATCCAATCAAGCTGAATTAGAGGGGTCGAAAGATAGAGGAATTATTGAAAAGGGAAAAGTTGCTGATTTAACCGTTATAAGGATTGAGGGTGAACCTGGATATTTTGATGTCGAAATTGAAGCTACAATTGTCGGTGGGAGAATTTTCGAAATATAGTTAAAAAAAGAGTTTTATTTTAAGTAGTTTAAATAGATAATCACTTGGCTGAAAATATTGTCTGCCATTCGTATCAGTCGAATCGTAAGACCAACTGATTTAAGATGCATTTTAGTTGACTGTAGCTACGACATTACTCTTCAGAATTTAACGTCTCGAGTAAGCATGGATATTATCAAGAAACTAGACGGTTTAATAGTAGCAGATGCAGATGCAGTGGTCAAAAACCTACATATATTTCTGGGTAAAACCTCGCCAACTTACATTTTAAGAGTTGAACCTGAAGTTTTAAGGTCTTCAGATCCAAAGGCTAATGTTGAAGAGACTGTTATAAAGGCATTGCAAATGAATTTTTCAGCGATTATTTCCACGTTTACAATAGGCTTTGAAGATGAAAGTATAGACTCCAACAACATGAAGCTCATAACGATGCTTTCTGATGTTTGCTACGACTATGGATTACCCCTCATAGTCGAATCGATGCCTTTCGGCGAAAGAGTGAGTAGCGAAAACTATGGAGAGAGCGTGGGATTGGCCGCAAGAATGGCTGAGGAGGTGGGAGCATCCATAGTAGTAGTGCCACCTCTGAAGACGCTTGAAGATTTAAAAAAGGTTAGAGAATCTATTAAAGCTCATATGCTTCTCATAGACCCTTCATCTAAGCTCGTAGTTGAAAGAAGTCTTCGAAGTCTTCCAGAGATTTTATCCGATGCCTTTAACATTGGATTAAACGGCATAGTTCTAAGTAGCTCTCTCGCCCTTAATGAGCCAGCCAAAATTCTATTGGACATACTGTCGACTGTTCACAGTGGAGGTTGATTTGAATTGGGCTTTGGAAAAATAATCAGGTTAAATCAGATAATAGATCCATCAGATGGTAGGAGCTTGGTCGTAGCGGCAGACCACGGTTTAATGCTTGGACCTATAAAAGGCGTTATTGATTTAGAGGCGACTCTTCGAAAAGTCATAGCTGGTGGACCAGACGCCATCCTTTTAAGTCCAGGTCAGGCTAGAAGGTTACACCACCTTTTCACTGGTAAGGGTGCGCCAGCTATGCTTGTTAGAATAGATTGGACTAATGCGTTTAGAGATAAAACGTATACACTACCGGCTAGAAGCATACAATTCAATAGGGTTACCACTGTTAAAGATGCTGTTAAAATCGGGGCTTCAGGTGTTGTGACATATCTTTTTCTCGGTTTTGATAGAGAGAAAGATCATATGGCGATGGTTGAAGAATTTTCGGCTGAATGTGAGTATTGGGATATGCCTTTAATTGTAGAGCCACTACCCATGGGTCCTAGAGTCACTAAGGCAAATTATGTTGATATGGTTAAGATGGCTGTTGAAAAAGCCGTAGAGCTTGGAGCCGATGCGTTAAAGGTTCCGTATACAGGTGACCCATATTCATTCAGGGACATAGTCAAGGTTTCTTCGGGTGTACCAGTCTTAGTTTTAGGAGGCTATAAGGCGTTGAGTATAAGAGATTCATTAGAGGTTATATCTGAGGTTTTAGAATCAGGCGCCGCTGGAGTAGTTTTCGGTAGGAATATTGTTCAAGACCAGAATCCAGATGAGGCCGTTAGACTTATGAAGAGGATAATACATGGAAAGGAGACGGTTACAGACATTCTGAGAGAGAGGATTAAGCCTCCAGTTAGAATAATAGTCGATGCTGAAAAATGCAGCGGTTGTCGTGTATGTGAAATTGCATGCAGTTTTACTCATGAGAAGGTTTTTGATCCATCGATGGCGAGGTTGCGAATTGAAAACTCCAGTACTGGAGTATTATTCACTCCATATGTTTGTACACTATGCTATTCTTGTGTAAACGTCTGTCCGCAGAAGGCTCTTAAAGTAAACAGCAAAACTGGGGCTGTAGAAGTTTCACCCGAGCTATGTCAAGGTTGCGGAATCTGCGTTGAAACATGTCCGGCTGGAGTTTTAAAACTTGTAAATGGAAGGCTCTTCTTATGCGATCTGTGTAACGGTTTACCAGAGTGTGTGAAATGGTGTTCTAGGAATGCTTTAAGGGTAGAAGGAGGCTGGTAATTTGAGCCTTTCAGGCAAGGGTTATGCAGGAGGCGTAGTTAAGATAGACCTTTCATCTGAGAGAGTGGAGAAAGCAGAATTATCCCAAAGAGACGCATTAATGGTTCTGGGAGGGAAGGGTTTAGGTGCTCTCCTACTGTACAATTCTACACCTAAGTATGTAGACCCTTTAAGCCCTGAAAACCCATTAATATTGGCAACTGGCCCTTTAACTGGGACACTAGCACCTTCAAGCTGTCGTTTCAGCGTTGTAACTAAAAGCCCTCATACGGGTCTCTTCTTAGACTCCAACTGCGGAGGTTTCTTCGGCGTTGAGCTTAAAAAGGCTGGTTTTGATGTGGTTATAATCACTGGGAAGGCAAGTCAACTATCAATGGTCATTATAGATGATGGAAGGGTTCGCATAGAGGAAGCTACCGAACTCCGAGGTGCTAAAACCATGGATGCTGAGAAAAAGGTGAAGAAGAGGCTTAATGAGGAGTTTAGAGTTTTAACTATAGGCCCAGCTGGTGAAGAATTAGCCCCTATAGCTGGAATTTTCACAGACCTACGTTGTGCCGGTAGAGGTGGAGCTGGAGCCGTCATGGGCTCTAAAAACCTTAAAGCTATCGCAGTCAGAGGAAGTAGGCCAATATCCGTCTACGACCCTGAGGGTTTTGAAAAAGCGTGTTGGAGGGCCCATAGAAGGCTTAGAATGCATGAAGTCACAGCAAGAAGTCTACCGACCTACGGTACAGTCAACATAATTGAGACGATAAATGAGACGGGGGCGTTGCCGACTAGAAACTTTGAAACAGGTGTATTCTCAGATACTTGGAAAATATCCGGTTACGAGTGGCGTAAACAACTTTGGAAGAGGGATAAAGCCTGTTTCGGATGCCCTATAGCGTGCAGTAAACTGGCATATATATCTGATTACGTAGTAGATGGCCCAGACTATGAAACATTATGGGCATTAGGACCATTATGTGGAGTTTCAGACAGAGAAGCTGTAGTTTACGCTAATTGGCTGTGTGATGCCTATGGTGTAGATACGATAAGCACAGGTGTTATTGTAAGCTTTGTCATGGAGCTGTATGAGAAGAAGTGCATCGGGAGTGAAGATATAGATGGAATACATGCCGAGTGGGGTAGTAGCGAAGCTCTATTGAAGCTCGTTGAGAAGATTTGTAAAGGTGATGGAGTTGGAAGGGAACTCAGACTCGGTGTTAGGAAGCTTAGCATTAAATATGGTTGTGAAGATATAGCTATGCACGTTAAAGGTTTGGAAATGCCAGGTTATGAGCCTAGAGCCGCTAAAGGCATGGGTCTAGGATACGCCACCTCAGATAGAGGCGCGTGCCATTTAAGGGCGTATACAGCCGATAAAGAGCTCTTAGCCTATGGGGGGGCCGTAGACCCAGTTAAAATTGATGGAAAAGCGAGGCTCGTAGTAGACTATCAGAATGAAAAGGCTCTCATAGATTCCACAGGTATATGTTTCTTCGCATCTTTTGCCTTAACATTTAGGGAAATAGGGGATATGTTAACTACGGCTACGGGTTTACCGCTCGAAGACGCTACCACGTTGAAAACTATTGGAGAAAGAGTGTACAACCTTACACGTCTTTTCAATGTGAGGGAGGGTATTAAACGGAAAGACGATTCTTTGCCACGTAGGTTTTTAGAAGAGCCTATGCCAGAGGGGCCTGCTAAAGGCTCTGTAGTAGAATTAAGTAAAATGTTGGATGAATACTACACCTTGCGAGGGTGGGATGAAAATGGCGTGCCAAAAGTTGAAACATTGAGACGGTTAAACTTAGATTTAATACTTAACATAGGGAATTAGGTAGTCTATTTAGTCTCTGTAAATCTGGTGGAGCGCAGAAGAAGATGAAGTCGGGCTGAATTGCCTTTAAAATTTAAAGTCAGCTTGAGGAATACTGTTCCTTGAAAGATTTGACAAGCTATATAGTTAGCGTAGACATAGGTACGACTAATGTTAAAGCGGTAGCCTTTGATTTAGAAGGGAGGCAGAAGTCTAAAAGAAGTGTTCGATGTAGAGTGTATTCACCTTTTGAAGGATGGGCTGAACAGAGGGCCGATGAGATTTTAAACTCCGTGATCGAGGCTGTGAAGTCATGCGTTAAAGATATCGATGGTATAGTGGAGGCTTTAGCATTTAGCTCCCAATTGTACAGTGTCGCATTCATAGACAAGGAT
Source organism: Bathyarchaeia archaeon (assembly GCA_038870975.1). GTDB lineage: Archaea > Thermoproteota > CALKCG01 > B24 > B24 > DTBU01. The sequence goes on from JAVZJD010000002.1 coordinate 375,606, forward strand.
GGAAATATTTTAAGTCCCATACTGAATTGGATGGATTCCAGAAGCAAAATAGAGGCTTTCGAGCTCTCAGAAGCAATAGGGGGGTATGAAATCTACCGTAGGACTGGTTGCCATATCAGCCCCATTATGCCAGCCTCTAAAATCTTATGGTTTAGAAAAAATAACCCTGAAATGTTCAGTAGAGTTTACAAGGTTCTTTCGATAAAAGACTATGTTCTATACAGGCTTTTAAACGTATATGTTATGGATAAAATACTGGCTTCAGCTACTGCGCTATTCAACATACATAGGGGTAGATGGGACTCAGAAATAGTTGAAACAATAGGTTTAGACATGGATAAGCTTCCAGAGGTCGTTGAGCCAGAATCCATAGTGGGTCAATTGAAGGGGTTCTATGCGGAGAAGATCGGACTTCCCAACGGAACTCCAGTAGTCTGTGGGGGTGGAGACGGTATGCTTCAGAATTTAGGATTGGGGGTTCTGAAAAGTGGTATAGCGGCTTTAAACATAGGGACAAGTGGTGCAGTTAGAGTATCTTCTAACCGTATAACTCTTGACAAATCGAGAAAAGCAAGGTTTTTCTGCCACAGTTTGGCTGAGGGATATTGGTGCATAGGTGGTGCTATTAACTCAGCTGGATTATCCTTTGAATGGTTTGCTGAAAACTTCCTCGGTGGAGATTTCAATCGTATTGAAGTTGAAGCTTCTAAAGCCAAGCCCGGTTCTAATGGTTTAATATTTCTACCGTATCTTTTAGACGAGAGAGCACCGCTTTGGTGCACTGCAGCTAAAGCCGTTCTATACGGTTTAAGTTTAAAACATAGTCTTTCAGATGTCACTAGAGCCGTCTTAGAAGGTGTTGTATTCGCATTAAACCATATCAGGATTGTTCTTGAGAAGTATGTCCCTCCAGTAAGGGAAATTAGAGCTGGTGGTGGAGGAGCTAAAATAGACCTTCTAAATCAAATTCAAGCAGACGTTTTTCAAACTCCTGTCTTCTTAACATCTACTGAAGAAAGCTCTTCTCTAGGTGCAGCTATTCTAGCGGCTAAGACTCTAGGCTATTACGGGAGTTTAAACGATGCATGCAACTCTACTGTTAAAATAACTAAAGTATTCAAGCCAATTCCTGAGAACAGTATAGAATACTACAAGCTATTTGAAAAATACTGTAAGATTTCAAACCATTTATACAAATACTTCTTCAAGCCCTCTGAGAATCTCTACAGTTCTCAGGTTTAAACCGACATCTCTGGAGGAGGTGTTTTCAACGCTTCCCCTATGGATAAAACTTTCGATTTCCTAAACCCCACATGTCTCAAAGGAGTGATACGCTTAGCCTCGTTATATATATCGGAGGCTATTTTACCTAAGATCATTTCCTGGACAAACTGGTCGAAGTTTAAATTCTTAGCCTTTTCTTCAATTATCTTGAACATAAGCATTCTTATGGCCTTCTTCTGAGAGGAGTTTATTCTATGTGCCGTACAAGCTATCGGGTAGACTCTTATAAGCGCACCATCTTTAGTTTTGACGTCTATTATAGCGTCTATTTTAGAGCTACCCCTACGTACAAGGCTTCTCAAGAAGTCTCTAGCGTACTCATGTCCACTGAAGAACGTATCGGCTCTAAGTTCTTTAGTTTCATTTATTCTAAAACGCATTATAATCGTCTGGTGGGCCGGGTCTTGAGTTAAATCGAAAAGTGTAGCCTCCACTGTTCTACCTACAGGATTCTGGCCCTCCGTAACCGGTATGGATGGTAATTCAACTTCGCCGAAGTATTTAGGCGAATAGACTCTATACCAGATTTTAGCTTTCCACTTATCTCTAGCTCGCCGCGTCTTAGACATAGTGTTCAGCTTTCCAAAGAAAGAAAACTCTTTTAATTAAATATTTCCCTCAAGATGACTTTATATCCATTAATAAAAGTCCATCGGATGACCATAGGAGGAGGCAGTCCATAAGTAACATGGGAATACGCGGTGAAATTCCACGTTTAAGTTGAACACGTTTCAAAGAATTTACTTCACCTCAACATATTTGAGGCATTTTTCAGCCGTGGAGAAACACGTCAATAAGTCATCCAGAGTATTTAGAAGAGTTTCCACTCTAACGTTAGATTCTATCTTTACAGTTATCGTTGAATCCGACAATTCGGCTTTTATAGTGAGCCCCGATGGGGGGTTTTTATTGTCTGGTTCCAAGGCTTTGAAAAGAGCCAAGGCTTTAACCCTATCTCCTAAATGTATCTTTAGTTCAACTACATCCGGTTCCATACCCTATTTACAGTATAACTGCCTTACTCATAAAAGTCTTAAGTAGGATACTTAAATGTTTGAGCTTAATCCATATAGGGTTTCAAATTTATGGTACAGCCTGTTGTTTCCTTAAAAGACTGGAGATTATTCTTAAGAAGTCGTTTCTCTTTTCAAATGGTATTAATGCTCCAGCTGCTACGTCATGCCCACCTCCAGACCCGCCAACGGATAGAGCCGCTTCCGCTACTATGTGTGCTATGTTGACGCCAGTATTTACAAGGGATCTAGGAGCCCTTGCGGACACTTTAACCATGCCTTCTGGCGTATCTGTGAAGGCTATTAAAGGCTTCACATAATTGGATGACAGTATGCTTGCTACTGTACTCAGGAGAGAGTCTGGAATTAAACCCGAACCGTTTACTATGATAAGTTCATCGGTGTTTATAAGCCTAGATGGGTTTTGAACCACGCTCTCTATGAGCGTGGCTAAGCTTTTCCTATAGGTATTGAGCACGGCATACGCTTCTTCAAGGGTGTTTTTACTCCTATCGCCCATAGCGATTGCTATTCCAAGTCCATATTTGCCGAGCCTACCACATGCATTTAACAGGGCGGAGTATTCTCTACAATCACGTAATGGCGTAAATCTCTGCTCATTGGTAAGTATGTAGGATTCTCCGACTAGTTGCACAATCTCTTCTTGAGTTACACCTTTAGAAGCCATGTATGCAGTTAAATTGTCCAACAGTTTCATTTCTTCGTCTTCAGCTAAATCTGCAGGTGTCCTCCAGAAGTGGCCAGTTTTAACAGGTATATCTATGCTCGCTAAGAAGGCTAAGGCTTTATCCTCCTCTCCAGATATACCCGGTATGAAAGGTGTTAAGGTTAACGCTAAAGATTCGTGTAGACGCTTGGTTTCACTACCAGCTAATGTAAGACCTTTTTCGACCTTCAACAGTCCCGATTCGACGGCATCTTTGACGATGATTTCATTAAACCCCACGAGCCTTCTCTCCTCATTTCTATTCTGCATATCTCCAACTGCTCCTACGACGGCTAAAGGTGAAAGGTCGATGTTTGAAGGGTTAAGCGATTTAGCCGTTATATAGGCTACTCCTGAACTACTAATGTCTATAGCCCCATTTAATTTGAAGAGGTGGGGGTTAACGTGAACACCTTTAAATCCTTCAACGGATTCTGACACAGGCTGATGGTGGTCGAGGACGATTATTCTTTCACATCCGTCAAGCTTTGAAATAGCATCTAGATTGCTAGACCCCATGTCGGTTAACACCGCTACACGAGCCTCTCCAAGACACTCTTTTAAGGCGGATTCTTCAAACTGTTTAATTGCCCTGATTTGAAAGGGCACATTCAACCTCGTTAAAGCCTTCCCTATTATCGCTCCAGAGGCTAATCCGTCACAGTCTATATGACATAGAATGACGAAAGAGAAGCCCTCTGAAGCCTTCTCCACTATAAATTTAGCGGCTTCTTCAGAGGCTTTGATAAGCCTTTGGAAACTCCACTCTCTAGTGGCATTAGGTGAACCCCGGCTCAAAAATCCCCCTCGCTATAGTTACTAGGAGTCGTCTTACATATGCTTTATTAATTCATACAGTAAAATACCATTTTCCAAAGAACCGCTCAACTCAAACCATTTTTAAACGTCTGACGTAAGCAAGTTTCAGCTTCTAGTCTCCAAATTTCTTCTCGCTGTTTGAATTCGCATTTGCCCTTTTAAATAATGGGCATTCTCTCTATGATGCTTTTAGCCCACTGTTTGACTTTATCGTCTACTTCAACTACGACAACCCCTTCATTAGGTTGGCCGTATAGCACTATAGCTTTTAAAGGCGCCTCTGCGATTGCAATTAAAGTTAAAAGGTCTTCCTCACCTTCAACTCTAATCCAAGATGTACATCCATCAATTAGAGCTCTTTTAACGGTGTTTTCAGCTTCAGACGATATGTGGCCTGGTGGGTTGCGAACCGTGTAGATTTTTTCAACAATACCTGCAAGACCAGGTTCTTCTGTAGACGCCCTTAGACTTCTTGAGTCTGTTACGTATATATCTGCTTTTAAACCCATTTCTATCATGGTTTTAGAAACTATATCTCCAACTGTGATAAGCTTGACCCATCCCTTGGATTTTAGAAGCTCTTTAAGTTCAGAGGTGGTTTCACTAATAGTCCCTCTTATTAAGATTCCAGCTGGCTTTTTAAGAAGCTGTCTTAAGTCCTCTGTTAAGACCCTAAGGAAGTTACTTCTCATCACGATTTTCGCCTCAATACAAATATTCAGAGTATAATAGAAAAATTTAAGTTAATAATTGGTTTTCTTAATTTGTGGTACTTCATGTCGATAGTCGTTGAAACTAAAGGACTAAAAAAGCAGTATATCCTTCGAGGTGAAGTAGTTCACGCTTTAAGAGGTGTAGATTTAACGGTTGAGAGAGGCGAATACTTGTCTGTGATGGGCCCCTCGGGAAGTGGTAAAACTACGCTCTTCAACATGATAGGTGGACTTGACGATCCCTCGGGTGGGTCTGTATTAATTGACGGAATAGAGATAGCTAGGATGAGTAAGAAGGAGAAGGCTTGGCTTAGAGCTCACAAGATAGGCTACATCTTCCAGACCTTTAATCTAATACCTGTTTTGACGGCTTTAGATAACGTAGCGCTACCTATGGTTTTCACGGGTAAGAAGAAGGAAGATAGGCTTAAAAAAGCGGAGGAGCTTTTAAAGACTGTCGGCCTTGGGGAAAGACTCTACCATAGACCTACTGAACTATCTGGAGGACAGCAGCAGAGAGTTGCAATAGCTAGAGCGTTGGCAAACGACCCTTCGATTGTTTTAGCCGATGAACCTACAGGAAACTTAGACTTAAACACAGGCTTTGCCATTGTAAACTTACTCTACAGGCTTAAAGTTGAGAGGAATACTACGGTTATATGCGCTACCCACGACTTGAAGATGATAGATGTTTCAGACCGCATTGCTTGGATTAGAGACGGCATGATTGAACGTATAGAGAAGAGGCAGTCCGTTGCTTTAACTTCGGAAGACCTTAAGATAGAACTCTAGCGTTTAAAATATCATGGAACTACTTTCACATTCCAATGAATTTCCTAGCTGGTTTTATACAGTTTAAGATTCTCCTACAACAATTAAATTTAAATACTCCTTAACGACATTTCAAGCCTCTTGAAGAGAATAGGAGTGTGAATTCTCTTGGCTAAGAGAAGTTGGGACATAGAGGAAGAAGAGGAAGAAGAACCAGAGGAGGAAGAGTGGGAGGAAGAGGAGTGGGGAGAGGAAGAAGAGTGGGAATGGGAAGAGGAAGAGCCTGAAGAAGAATGGGAGGAAGAGGAGGAAGAGTGGTAGCTTTCTTAATTTAAAATCCCCCTTATTTTTATGAGCCTCTGTGAATGGACATAGTCTCAGTTTCTATTGAGATTTTCTAGGGTGGTTTAATGGTTAGAGTAGCCGTCTTGGATAAAGAGAAGTGTAAACCGAAAGATTGCGGCTTAGTTTGCATAAGGTTCTGCCCTCCTGTTAGGAATGAATTAGACGCTATTAAGATGGAGGGAGACGGCTATCCGATTGTGAATGAAAAGTTGTGTGTGGGATGTGGATTATGTGTTAGGAAGTGTCCTTTTAAAGCATTATCCATAGTGAACCTTCCGGAGGAGTTGGAAAGAGATTGCTCACACAGGTTTGGTGTAAATGCTTTTAAACTCTACAGGCTTCCAATTCCAATAGCTGGTAGAGTCACGGGGCTTGTTGGTAAAAACGGTGTAGGTAAATCCACCTCTTTAATGATACTTGCTGGAGTCGTAAAGCCAAATCTTGGCAAGTTAACAGATCCCCCTGACTGGGATGAGATAATCCGCTATTATGGAGGGTCTCCGCTTCAAGATTACTTTAAAGGCTTAAGTTCAGGCTCTCTCAGGGTTGCGTATAAGCCTCAGTATGTCGATAAGATACCTATTGTTCATAGAGGAGTTGTAGGAGAGCTTCTATCTAGAGTTGACGATAGGGGGCTTATGAAGTCTGTATGTGGTGAGCTTGAGCTCGATGAAGTTTTGGATAGAGAGTTGTCTGTTTTAAGCGGCGGTGAACTTCAGAGAGTAGCTATAGCTGCCTGCTGTCTTAGAGATGTAGATGTGTATATTTTTGATGAGCCTTCAAGTTACTTGGATGTGAAGCAGAGGCTTTCCGTAGCTAGGCTCATAAGGAGGCTATGTGAATCCGGTAAAACAGTAATCGTAAGCGAGCATGATTTAGCCGTTTTAGACTATCTCTCAGATCAGGTTTGCATTCTATATGGTGAGCCTGGTGTTTACGGTATTGTTTCCCATCCTCACTCAGTTAGAGATGGGATAAACATATTTCTTAAAGGGTATATACCCGATGAAAACGTACGTTTCAGAGGGAATGAGATAAAATTCCACGTTAGACCCCCCATGGAAAGATATGCTTCTGATATGCCTATCATGGTTAAATGGGGCAACCTCATCAAAACGCTTGGAGAGTTTACTCTAAAAGTTGAACCGGGTGAAATAAGATTTGGAGAAGTCGTAGGGATACTGGGCCCAAACGGTATAGGTAAGACGACGTTCGTCAAAATCCTCGCTGGCATTTTAAAACCAGACGAAGGAAGTCCTCCGTCTGAGTCTTTAAAGGTAAGCTACAAGCCTCAATACTTATCGGCTGAAAACTACAGTGGTACTGTTGAAGAACTTTTTAGAAAGGTTTTGGGGGATAGGTTTGGTTCGAGCTTTCTAGATGAAGAACTCCTCCAACCAATGGGTATCTACAAATTGTTTGAAAGAGAAGTGTCAAACCTAAGCGGTGGTGAACTTCAAAAGGTCGCTGTAGCTTTATGCTTATCTAGAGATGCAGATTTATACCTGTTAGATGAGCCGAGCGCCTACTTAGACGTTGAAGAGAGGTTTACAATAACCAAAGTCGTGAGGAGGATAGTGGAAAACCTTAGGAAGGCTGCGTTCATAGTGGAGCATGACCTATCGGTGGCAGACTTCGTGGCAGACAAGCTCATGGTATTCACGGGTAAACCAGGCGTAGAAGGCGTCGCGTCTACACCCATGCCTTTGAGAGACGGAATGAACAGGTTCCTATCGGAGCTTGAAGTGACTTTTAGAAGAGACCCTGATACTGGTAGACCGAGGGTCAATAAGTACGGGTCTAGGTTGGATAGATACCAGAAGTCCATAGGGGAATACTACTATATCCCCTTGAAGGAAGATACCTCTTAGAACCCTTAAATCATTAAGGGGTTTATGAGTAAAGTTTTTATTGAGTTTTAAATTTTCCTCTTTTCTGTCGAATTTTAAGGTCTTTTCAACTATTCCAGCTCTACGGGGTGGGCTGGAATGCCCGCTAAACCTGATTTTACAGTATGGCTTGTGACTTCCCGTTGTAATTTTCGCTGTAGCCACTGTTACAGCTACGATATAGTTGGTGAGTTGAGTGAAGATGAGGCTTTAAAGATCGCTGAGGAACTGGCGGATTTTTCAACACCAGTGGATATAACCGGTGGAGAGCCGTTGCTTTGGAAGCCTCTACGTAGCGTAGTAAGATTGCTTAGAGAGTGTGACGTAGATTTATCCATACAGTCGAACCTCTCAATATTGGATAGTGACTATGCTAAGTTTCTCAGCGACTTAGGAGTCTTCATATTTACGAGCTTGGATGGTCCGTCTAGGGAAGTTCATGATAAGTTGAGGGGTTTTGGAAGCTGGGACTCCTTAATACGTAGTCTTAAGCTACTCAAAGGATTTGGATTAGACTTTGCAACGGTTACAACGATTACTAGGGTAAATTTACACGTATTAACAGATGTACTTAAGCTTTCTAGGGAGCTGGGGGCTTCATATGCGGCGTTCATACCGATAATACCTATTGGAAGAGCCAGGTATAACGATCAACTCAATATTGAGCCTGTTGAACTTCTCAACGCTGTTATATCCATCCGAGATTCTACCGATGCTCTAGGCTTTAAAGCAGCAATCTGGTGTGCGCCATTCCTATCTTCAGTAGGGTCTACAAAGTACTTCTACGTCGGAGACTGCCCGATCTATAGGGCTTGGGATATTCTCCCAGATGGTTCAATACCGCTATGCGACTCTCTAAGGATAAAAATTGCAGATGTTAAGATTGGTGTTTCCAAGGCTTGGGAGGAGTATTTAGCAAGCCCACTGGTGAGAGAAGTGTTTACAACCGTGCCTGAAGCATGTAGAGGATGTAACTACAGTAGACTATGTAGGGGAGGTTGTAAAGCTAGAGCCTACGCAGTGGCAAATTCGTTCAGTAGTCCAGACCCACTTTGCCCACTAATTCAGCCGAGCGTTCAAAGGATAACTGGCACCTCTTGGAGGCTAGAAAGACTCTAGTATATGTATTCAAAAGCCTCAATACGTGCTCTTTCCACTGCTTCATCCTGTTCTTCGACTGTGAGCACTCTAAACCTTTCAACAGCATCCAAAACCTTAGGCCAAAGTCTAATATCGCACGGCAGCGAGTAAGTCGCAACACCTTCCTGTGAAAGTGTAAACCAAACAGCAAGGTCTATCATCTCCTGTTCTTCTAAAGGCTCGTACCAAGTCCCATACTTATGCTCACCCTTCCAAGGCCTCTTAGCTATCGCCTTAATAGCTATAACACCTATACCCCTATCCCTAGCAACTTTTAAGACTTGCCTAAAGTCGCTTCTAGGCGTAGGATTCACAAGGCTGAACAAGCCTACCGGTATCATTACCGTGTCGAAGTCGAAAAGCTCGATTGCTTTAAGTGCAACTCTAACATCGTGCGTAGTTAAACCTATAAACCTTATGAGACCAACGTCTCTAGCTTCTTTAAAAGCCTCTATAGCACCATCCCTATCTAAAGCCCTGTTTAAGTCTTCGAAGTCCGCAACAGCGTGCATCTGATAAAGGTCGAAGCTTTCAACGCTAAGCCTACTCATGCTGGCTTTAAGCTCATCCCAAGCCTCACGCCTACCCCGCTTCTGAGTCTTCTCAGCTAAGAATAGCCTAGTCCTAAACTTTACAACCCAACTCCTAAGCCTAACCTCAGCTTCACCATAGGTAGGAGCAACATCCACAACGTTAACGCCACGGTTCAGAATGTACTCAACAGCCTTATCAGCAGTCCCCTGGTCAACCCAGCCAACACCACAACCACCAAGCGTTACCACGGAAGCCTTAAAACCAGTCCCACCGAGAAACCTAAACTCCAAAACAAAACCTCCATGCAAACTATACACTACATAAGTACATCATATTAAAGGTTTTCTTGAAAGTCCATATGTAGATGTCCATCTGTTGAGGGTTGGCTGAATAGACTCTTTCTCTCATTAATAATCTTTTTTCCTTCTACATATCCTTTCCATTTCATTATTCTTATAAGTGGGTAGTATACTAAAAGCGTGGGTTCCTTTTTCCAGAGCGTTAGACCTAAACCTATTGCTGGGCTAAACATTAACTTCACTGCTTGAAAAAACGGTTTAAGTTTTCTAATTTCATCTTCAACTAGGATTCCATCTTCGAGCAGTGTAGGAATTTCCTTGGAAAATTCATAGTAATGCCTTTTAGCATATTCAAAAATCGTCATAGGTTTTAAATGTTCTGAGATTACACTTGTGTCCGTTATCCATTTTAATCCAGCTTTTAAAATCCTAGATTTTAAAACGGCATCAACATGATACCGAACATTTCTAGGGAAGCCGCCAAGCCTCCTTATAATTTCAGTCCGATAGATATTATTATCTAAGCTATAAAGTTTCTCGCCGCCAAACCATTCTAAACCAAACTCCTCGAATTTTCTAAGTGTGGGATGGGTTGATAGCCTCCAACCCTGGGCAATGGCAACATTGGGTTGCTCAAGATATTTGAAAATTTTCTCAAACCAACAATCAGTGAGTAGTAAATCCTGTTCAAAAGAACAAAAAAACTCAGTTTTAACTTTACTAAAAGCAAGATTGGCTCCCTCGCCAATTCCACCTTTTTCGTTAATAAAAACCTTCCAACCAAAATCTTTAGCGATTTCTACCGAGTTATCAACTGAATGGTCATCGACAAAAATTTTATCACCAATAACTTCATGTGGGATAACAGCATCAATCCTTTTCAGAGTTAAAGGTAAGTATTTTGCACCATTCTTGGCCCACATAACTAAGTCAAGTTTCATAAAAATCAACCCTATGAATATTCACAAGTAGTATGATAACTATTAAAGATTTTTTGGCTCTTCTTAAGAAGATAGTGCTTTTTATATCTATCGACTGATCATTGGTTTCCGATTCGAATATACTTTAGTTATGTGCTTGCTAATGCCGTTAAATTTAAGCCTTGCATCCATAGAAAGAACCGTTCGACTAACCTTACCTTTCTAGACGTATTCATAAGTCTGTTTTGTCAACTCATCTGCTTTGAAAAACTCTATAAATTTAACTATTAACTAGTCGAAAACCTAAAAGAAAAGTGCTAACGTCTTAATAAGAGCGAATTTCTAGTCTTCTACTTTATTGAAGAGCCTTGGGTATATCACTATGTATGCAAGACGCTGACGGCGCATTTCTAGTCACCGACCTCTTACATTTTATGGTTGGTCTTCCAAGCTTTTGCTTAAGCCTGTTACTGAGAGTAGATAATACATTAAGCATCCTTATACCCGGTAGACAGTAACACATATAATTATGATTTTCATTGTATTCTCAAAGAGTATTGGTCAATAAAAGTGAGGATTAAAAATTATGTGTGAAAGTCATTCTAGACACATTTGTGCTATTATATGGACTTTTAACCCAGATATTAAGCAGTTTACAAAGGTTTTAGAATCCGTCTGTAATCAGGTCGATCAAGTTATCGTAGTGGATAATAGATCGGACAATATCTTTGAGGTTCAAAGCACTTGTACTGCCTTTAACAAGGTAGTATTAATTAAGATTGGATTCAACTCAGGGGTTCATGCGCTAAATGTCGGTATGAAATATGCCGTCGAGACATTTAAGCCGAGTTTCATTTTACTACTCGATGATGATACCATAATATATCCTAATGCCATATTAACTGTGTTAAGTAAAGTGTTGGAGAAAAATAATCTATGCAAAGCTATTGGTATCATACAAATAACTTCTCAACATGTTCCACTTAATTGGAGAGGAAAGTGTATTATGTTTTGGAGTCGAGGTATATTCTCAGGTTCTCTGATAAGAGTAGAACTTATTAAAAGGGGATTGAAAGTGAGAGAAGAGTTCTTTTTAGACCAAGCTGATTATGATTTCTACAATCAAATAAGAAGGCTTGGCTTCATAACTGTGATGTATGGGGAGAAGCTTATGGACCATAAGATAGGTATGAAGGTAATGCTTCCATCTTTACGCAGACCATATAAACGCAGGATATGGATATATGAGCCACCTTGGAGATATTACTATGTGGTTAGAAACTCGACAGTACTGCTCATGGAAGGGGGGCTCGATATAAAATCCTACGTAGAACAATTAATCGCTTATATGGTACCATTGTTTTTTATGGATGGCATCTTAGGAACCCTTAAGGTGTTAGTACTAGGCATAGTTCATGGTCTACTTAGAAAACTGGGTATTCTTGATCTCAAGAATATAGGATTTTTACCGAACACTCATACCAATAGATTAAATCGACGGGCGCTTTTGAATATGGTCTATAACCTATGAGAGACTTTACGAGAAGTTTTTACTATACGTCCTCTAAATGATTAGTAAATTCCTGTTACAGAGCAGATTTCTCCATAGCAATATGGTAAAAGGCAGTTAAATTCGTATTCAAGAAGCCTTATCTAGTTAAACTACTTCCTTGGCCTTTAGAGTTTTCCACCATGAGATTACTCTGGTTTCAGGTGCATCAGATATCACACCTTCTTCGAGAGCCTTGTATACTTCTCTGGATCCTTGAATTGGCGTATAGGATGCTATGAAATTAAGTCTTTTCCTTATCTTTGTGAAGTCTACATTGTAAGACCTTGTATCTGGCTCTCCATACCACTCTATACCATAGGGTTTACCCACGCTATCCCCAACAAGCTTAGCTAAATCGTATATTCGATAGTTTTGATCATTTGAGCCTACGTTAAAGACCTCTCCGTTCACCTCACTTTCATCGGCTTCTATTACGCTTATTATCGCCTTTGCTACATCTGCTACGTGAACTACAGGTCTTATCTGAGTCCCTGGATGCATTACCTTAATCACGCCAGTCTTATAGAGTGAAAGCGTCATTCCGTTTACGACTAAATCGAACCTCATCTTTTTGGATAGTCCGTAGACAGTAGCCAACCTTAGAATCGTCACGCAGAATTCTTTAGACGATAGGGGTTTTACTTCCTCCTCAACCATTAGCTTTGTTTTAGCGTAATTCTCTAAAGGATTTGGCTGGGATTTTTCTGAGATTAAGCCCTCTTGGAAACCGTAAACGCTACAGGTCGATGTGAATATGTATTTTTTCACACCATGTTTCATGCTCAGGTTTGCTACTCTCACGGGGCCTTTATAGTTCATCTCATGGAAAAGTCGTTCCTCCAAGTAGCCTGAGGGGTCTGGCTGCGATATGGCCGCTAAGTCCACGACGGCATTTACGCCGTTGAGAATTTCTGAGTTGAAGGTTCTAGTGTCGTCTACGACTAGCTTAAAATTGCTCATGCCTATGTACGGTTTGATGCCAGCATCTCCGAATATGAGCCTGTCTAGGCATATTACGCTATATCCTTCATCTAGCAAACTTCCTATGAGGACGCTACCTATGTATCCAGCTCCACCAGTAACTAAGACCTTCAAGACTTCTTCGCCTCCAAGTATTCTCTCCTCAAAACGTTTAAAGCGTTATCAGTACTGTAGAAGTCTGTTTTTAGAATGCTCTTCGTGTATTCTGAGTTTAGGCTTGAGTCTCTAGGCCTCTTGGCAGTCCACTTCATGTCTTTCATTTCAGCTTTTTTGACTAGTTTTTCGTCTAATCCGAGCGTTCTAGCTACTTTCAAGGCGAACTCATACCTGCTCATCCTCTCACCGGCTACGTGGAAAACGCCAGTCAGCTTTCTCTCAATAATTTCAGCTATAGCTTCTCCGAGCAACCGTGCCTGTGTAGGCGTCGTATACTGGTCTATTAGGGCTTTGACTTCTTCACCCTTCTCAAGCCTTTCCACTAGAAACTTGGCGAAGTTCTTCCTCCCAGGACCAAAACCATAGATAGAGCTCGCTCTCACTATTGCGCAATCCACGTTAGAAGACCTGAAGGCTACTTCGCCCGCAAACTTCACTAAGCCATAGTAGTTGACCGGATTTGGAGGATCATATTCACAGTAACCACCCCTTTCACCGTCGAAGACATAGTCCGTAGATAAATATATTAGAAAGGACTGTATTTCAAAGGACCATTTAGCCAACGCTATACTGGGCTCAACCGTGGTGCTCCAGGCCAAGCTTCTATCCCTTTCACATAAGTCTACGTCTCCAAGTGCAGCCATGTGAACTACAACATCAAACTTCCCATTAAAAACAATCCTCTTGAAGCTCTCAAGATCACGTACGTCTAATCTTATCTTCTTAAGATTACCATGTTCGACTTGTATGGGGGTTTCATGGTAAACGGCTGAAACATCGTAACCCTTCTCTAAACACTTCTTAACGGTTCTAAACCCTGGAAGACTGCTAGCCCCTGTAATCAATATTTTCAAGGCGGAATCACCTGTGTGGAGGATAAAACCAGTCCCAAGGCTTATTACACCTCGGGTCGTCTCTCCTACCGTTTATTACGGATGGGACTATTGTCTGGTCGTTCCAGGGCCTTCTCTCTTCATCGGGATTCGCATAATCGTAAAGCCTGTTTACGAAGTATAAAAGCCATGCTGGCTCTGGACTTACGACTTTGAAGCCGTGCCAGTATTTCCCCGGGACTCTAAGTATTTGCATTCTATCATCGCTTAAAACGACCTCTACTAGGTGACTCTTTGTAAGCGAATCTTCTTCATCGCTGTACACGCATACTTTGATCGAGCCTTTCAAGACTAAGAAGTAATCTGTTTGACCTTTTACATGTCTATGCCAAGCTCTAACGACGCCTGGATAAGTTATCGAAAGGTTTGATTGGACTATTGAGTCTTCCCCTAGAAGGTCTTTCCAATCCATACGCATGACCTCAGTAAATACTCCACGCTCGTCTGGAAGCCTAGCTAGATCAGCTATTTTCACGCCTGGGAGGTGCAGCTCTTTAACAGATGTTAATAGAGGCATACTCTACTACCATATCAACTTACCTATGGGCTTACTTATATTTCTACTTCAGAGTAGTCTCCTACGTTGAGTCTTACGATGCCGTGTCTCTTATTCTTCACGATTTTAGCATTTCTGCCTATTAGGCTCTCCTCAAGCTTATCCACGTTTTCTATTAATGAATTCTCCAATATTACGGAGTGTTCTATAGAGCTACCCAGTATTTTTGAGCGGTTTCCTATGCTCGTATATGGTCCTATGAAAGAATCTTTGATTAGGCATCCATTACCGATTACAACTGGTCCTCTAATCGTGCTGTTCATGACTTTACTCTCTTCCCCTATTACTACTCTGCCGTCTACTCTGGAGTCTATAAGCTCTCCTCTAATATTCCTCTCAATACGCTCGTCCAGGATCAGCATGTTCGCGTAAAGTATATCGTCTTTCTTACCGGTATCTATCCACCATCCATCTACAAAGCTATAGCCGATATTATAGCCTTTGTCGAGCATGGTCTGTAAAGCGTCCGTTATCTCGAGTTCACCTCTCCAGCTTGGCTTTAAATCTTTAATGATATTGAACACTACGGGTTTAAACATGTAGACGCCTACTAATGCATATTTACTGGGTGGGATCTTGGGCTTTTCAATAAATCCTATGAGTTGTTTATGCTCATTGAACTTCGCAACACCGAACCTAGATGGGTCTTCGACTTCCTTAAAAAGGACATATGCATCATAATTCTCCCTGAGAAACTCCTCAACATACTTTCTAATGCCATACTGTAGCAAGTTATCGCCTAAGTATACGACAAACGAATCGCTACACGTGAAATCTCTACATAAACCGACTGCGTGAGCTATACCGAGAGGCTTACCCTGATAAATGTAAGCGATCTTCACACCAAACCTAGAGCCATCGCCATAATATTCTTTAACGATCTCAGGACAAGTTTCACCTAGCACTATCGCTATATCTTTAATACCTGAATCTCTGAGATCTTCTAAAACATACTGACTGATAGGCTTATTAGCAACAGGAATAAGCTGTTTAGGACCACTGAACGTCAGAGGCCTAAGCCTTGTTCCAGCACCGCCGTGAAGGATAATGCCTTTCACAAGAACTATTGCTCACTTAACAATATTTAAGCCTGAAGAATATAGGTTTAAAGAACTGCCCACTCTATCTATAATTTCACATTTAGAACTAATAGTTGCAGCTTAGATTTTCGCCAGCCCGATGTCTTGTACGTATTTTTCTGCTTCTATTCTTGTTTCTGGTCTTCCTATGTCTCTCCAGAATATGGATTTGGGTATTCTGTATGCGAGTATGTTTAATCCGTCGTTTATCATGAGTTTTATGGTGTCTGTCACCCAGTATTCTCCTGCTGGAGATATGGGCGTCTTTTTTAGGTATTTGAATACTTCTGGGTTGAATATTAAGGGTCCTGAGTTTACAAGGTATACGTCTCCTAGTTTGGCTTCTCTAGCCTCTGCTTCAGAGGGTTTCTCGAGTATATTTAAAACCCTAGCATCTTCATCTACTTTGACTATTCCGTATTCCCTGTAGGAGGTCATGGGGTATACGCCTACCGTGGCATGAGCTTTTACGCTTTCATGGAATTCAACCATGCTTTTGAAGAACTCCATGGGGTGGAAGAATGTGTCTCCGTATACAACCATGAAGTCTTCTGAGACCCAGTCTTCAGCCGTCTCCACGGCTTTAGCTGTTCCAGCCCCTCGGCTCATATCCTGGTATAGGTAGGCTATTTTCACACCTAGCCATCCTCCGTCGCGTAGATACTCCATTATCTGGCTTTTACGCTCACCTAGGACCACGTAGATCTTCTTTATGCCTGCTGATGCTAACCCTCTAACCGCGTACTCTATGACGGGGTAGTATCCTATGAGGCACATTTCCTTATTGACGGCGTTAGAGTAGGGCTTCATACGTGTTCCTCTACCAGCGGCGAGAATAACGGCTTCCATCGAGTATCAATAGAAATTGATTGCAATTTCCTTAAAAATATTAATAGTTTTATAACTCGTAAATTGTCTATAGCAATTTAACTTAAGCATATTTATAAGTGGATGTTGGAGTAGAAGCATTTAGGTTTATATGGGTTTAACATTTGAAATCCCTAAAAGTCTTCTAGAGGCGCTTCGTAAGCGTGGTCTCGACCCATCTAATACTGTAGTCGATGCGTTATTTAAAATGCTGAACTTAGACCCCGTAGAAGAAGTAGGGATACACGTAGAATTGGCTGAGAAGCTCCTTGAGGAGGGTAGAAGACTCGTAGAGGAAGACCCTATTCAAGCGTTTGAAAGACTTATAAGGCTGCTGAAGAAGCCGTTAAAACAGTAGCCATAGTGTTCAACTTCCATATGATTCTGGAGAGGATGAAGGCTAGGGATAGGTGGACTTTATCAGACTTAGATGAAGCCGCGAAACAAGCATCTAAAAGTATTGGTAAAGAATTCTACGTTGGCTGGGATAGAGCATACTACTTACACGTAGCTGGATTCCATGAGGCAAAATTGAACAGTGAAGCTGTTAAAGAGAGACTGCCGGATATAGATAACATGGTTAGAGTAGTAGAGAAGCTTCTGGAAAAGTTTAGACAGAGCGGAGAAAGCTTATAGTTGATAAACACTCTTAAATAGTATTGATGAGCGAATTAAACTTTTTTGAAATAGTTAAAAGGCGTAGATCTATTAGAAGCTTCCAATCTAAGCCTGTTGAAGATGAAAAACTATTTAAGATCCTTGAAACGGTTGATTTAGCTCCTTCAGCTGGAAACCTGCAGGCTTATGAAATAGTTATGGTTAGAGATGAAAACCGTAAGAGGGCGTTGGCTGAAGCCGCTTGGGGGCAGTGGTTTATAGCAGAGGCACCTGTTGTCTTCGTCGTATGTGCTAACAGACGTAGATCCGCCACCAGATACGGCTCTAGAGGTGAAAACCTATACTCGATAAACGATGCCAGTATAGCTGCAGCTTATCTTGAGCTTGCAGCTGCGGCTTTAGGTTTAGGGTCATGCTGGGTGGGGGCGTTTAGAGACGACATGGTTTCAAAGGTTATAGAGGCGCCAAGCCATATAAGACCCATAGCGATAATACCGGTAGGCTATCCAGCTGAAGCGCCAAGCCGCCCGTACAGGAGGGGTTTTAAAGACTTTCTACACTTTGATAAGATTAGAGCTGGCGTTTAAAGGTGGTCATCTTGACTTTCAAACTATCTGTTATATCGGATGAAGTCTCTCAAGATTTAAACGATTTAATTGTGTTCGCTAGAGAGTTTTCACTAGATGGATTGGAAATAAGGACTCTATTTAACAGGAAGCCTCAAGAGCTTGTAGATTTAGCGGGTTCTATTAGAACAAGTCTAAGGAGGGAGGGTTTAGAGGTTTCAGCCATAGCCTCACCGGTTTTCAAATCAAGCATAGATGATGAGGCGGAGTATAAGCAACATTTAAAGATTTTCGAGCGATGTGTAGAGCTTGCTAAAACCCTCGACACGAACATTATACGGGTTTTCACCTTCTGGAAAAGGGATAGCATTGAACAGGTTGTAGATAGAATCGTTGAACTCTACCAGCCGCTTATAGACGCTGCTAAAAGCGAAGGAGTCATACTTGGAGTTGAAAACGAGCCCTCCACGTATGCGAGTAATGGTTTAAGAGTTTCCAAGTTCCTCGGAAAAATCGGCTCAAAAACGGTTAAAGTCGTCTGGGATCCTGGGAACGATATATGGGATCCCGAGGGGGAGACTCCATACCCTGATGGGTATAACTACGTTAGAAATAGCGTAGTACATGTACACGTTAAAGACGGAGTTCGAAAGGGACCGGGTGGAAGCCACGAGTTCACTCCAGTGGGCGAGGGGGAGGTAAACTACAGGGAGCAGTTGAAGGCTTTAGCTTTCGACAAGTATAAGGGATACTTATCGCTTGAAACCCACTGGAGGCCTAAGGCTAAGCTAAGCGAGGCGAAGGTTTTAATGCCTGGGGGAGCTGAATATTCAAGATTAGGGTTTGAAGCTTCGAGAATATGTATGAGAAACCTTGTGAACATGCTTAGAGAGCTAGGGTTATGACCTTCCCATCAGCTGTATGAAGCTAGCGTTAACTTTCACTATTTAGGTTGATGGTCGACTTGGGGAATATAGGGAACAATATGAATAGGTCTTCCTTCATAGAGCGCTTGAGCAGCTTTACGTCTAGCTCTTTGAACAAGCCTCCATACGGTTCCTCTTGAAACCCCCATCCTCTGTCCAGCTTCTTCTTGCGATAAACCCTCCAAGTCGACAAGCCGGAAGGCCTCAAGCTCTGCGAATTCTAAGAATACGGGCTCTAAGCTTCTCGGCTGGTTTGGTATAAAATTGTTTACGGATGGCGCTACTTCTAATGCTACGGGTTTTGGAAGCCTCCCCCTTCTACCGTATCTAAACCTATGTCGCCACATGAGCCATCACAGGCCAATTGCCTTCAGGTTATGCTCGTTACTATTCTGTAGATAGAATAGTAATATTTATATATTTCTGTGAATTATCACATAATTGTTTGTGTGCATAAGCACAAAATAGGTTTAGAGGTGAAAAATATGGCATGGGGTTGGAGAGGTAGAAAAGGTAGTTGGATTGGACCATGGCCTGGAAGAGGACCATTCAGCTACTTACCGCCATGGCAAAGACCGGGATGGACGTTCGGAAGGGGATGGTGCTGGTACTACTTGTACAGCCCATGGGTTGTTAGAAGGCTTCTAAGGGCTTGGCGGGTTTATCCGCCGTTTACACCACCACAATCTCCAGAAGGAGAATTAGCTACTTTAGAAGATTACAAGAAGGAGCTTGAAGAAGAGAAAGCAAGCATAGAGCAGGAGATAAGAGACGTAGAAGCAAGAATAAGAGAGTTAAAAGGCTTAGCCAAGGAAGGTGGAAGTTAACCTAGGCTGTGAAAATCTTGACTCTACCTGTTAAACGTTTCCAATGTTTTAACTGCGGTCAGGTGATAGAAGTCCCTCAGGGAGTTTATAAGCCGCTTAATTGCCCGAAATGTGGAACAGCAGCGATGATGATTCATAGGTTGAATAGGGGTCCGCCTGGAGGAAGAAGAGGAAGAGGAGGAGCATGGCAAAGTGGTCAATAGTAACATTCTCTATTTTTAATCTAACTTTGAATGTGGGGTTGTTAAGCTATGAGGAGGCTGAAAATAGCCATCCCAACAAAAAACCACATGGGTCTAGAGGATTTTGTTTCAGATGTTTTCGGTAAAGCTAAAACCTTCACAATAGTAGAATGTGAAGACGGTAAAATTGTAAATGTGCAAATAGTCGATAACACCGCTGCGTCTTACGATTATGGTTCAGGACCTATTGTCGTAAAGATGTTGGCGGACTTGAAAGTAGACCTTGTATTGGCGGTAGAGATTGGGCCAGGTGTTTCAAAGTTGCTTAAACATAACAGTATTCGGAAGATCTTAGTAGAATCGGGTAGGAGAGTTAAGGATATACTGGAAGAAGGTTTAACGGGTCAGGACTATAGGAGATAATGCATAGTTAAAAAGAGTTTATTAAAGTTGTTAAAATAGCAGTTCAACCATGAGGGTTTTAGACCTTAAGACAATCTGAGGGGTAAAGCATTCCACTTTTTACAAATAATTTTTCTCTATGATATTAAAAGAAAATTTAAATAAATTTTCTCTAAACTATATTATGTTCTTGGGAATCTACCAAGGACCTCATCGACTTCGAAAGATACTTGATATGGTCCAACAATAT
Source organism: Bathyarchaeia archaeon (assembly GCA_038870975.1). Classification (GTDB taxonomy): domain Archaea; phylum Thermoproteota; class CALKCG01; order B24; family B24; genus DTBU01. The sequence goes on from JAVZJD010000002.1 coordinate 395,915, forward strand.
ACCATCTTAATTTGTTAAATAATGCAAGAAATCATTTGTATTTTAATGTAATCGTTGTCAACACGTTTTTATGTTGACCTTGTCTCTTAACAATAGTTGAATCATGTCATTATTCAGAAGGAAGACTTGGATTGAGGGTTTGGATGAGATTCTCAGAGGCGGTTTTTAGAAGGCTCAAGTATCATACTCTTAGGGCCTGTTGTAACTCTTAAGTCTCACTTAGCCTTTCAAATCATATATGGAGGATTGAAGAGCGGTGAAAAATGTCTCCTCATGAGTACCAATTTGACTTTTAATACTTTAAGAACCCATTTGAAAATTAGCTATGACTGGGATTTAAAGCCCTATTTAGATGCTGGAAAGCTAGATTTCATATACTATCCCTCTCATATCACTGAGAGCGCGAGTAGGTCTAGCAGTATTGAAGGACTTAGAGAAATAACCTTCCGAACAGGAGAAGGCGTTACAAGAGTGGTTATACACAGTTTCTCTCAGCTCTACTCTATTGTAAATGATGAGAGTTTAATTATGAGTATGATCTATAGGCTTAAAGAGAAGATCGAGAGGAACCGAGGAGTTGTTCTATATCTTCTGGATAACGGTGTTCAAAGCCGCCAAGTTGAAGAAAATCTAAAATCGATTTGCGATTACGTTTTAGAGATAAGAGATGTTGAAGACTCCGTAGAGATAAGAGTCTCTAAGGCACCGACGCCTCACAGTTTAGAGTGGCATAAACTACTTTTCTCACCCGATGGCGTACGTGTTGGAGCCCCTTCGGTTAAACCCGGTAAAACCGATAGGAAAAGTCTTCAAGCAAAATCTACTCTGCCGAGCCTTAAGGCGTTCATAGAGTGAGCTTATTTTTTAAACCGTTAAGATAGAAAACTATAGCTTATCCACATCATACGTGGAGTATTACAGAAAGTTTTATGTGAAGATAGGCGTCTAATGTTGATTTTGGAAGGGTGTTAAATTGAACGTTAAAGTTGGGTTTATAGTTTGTGGTGTACACTCTGAAGTGAAAGATGCTCTAGGTAGACCTATGATCGATGTTAAACTCGTAGAAGACTCTTTAAATTCTCTTAGAAAAGCTGGGCTGGACGTCTACAGGGTTTATGGTGTGCTTTCAAAAAGCTGGGAGATCGAGAAGGCGGTAGAGGAATGTGAAAAACAGGGCGTTGACTGTATTGTTTTCTACGTTGCTACGTGGCTTTGGGCTTCGGAAATATGGAGAGCTGCCTATCATCTTTCAGTACCTGTACTAATATGGTGTACGCCGACTTCTATTGGCTGGGCTACTGGCGGAGCATTAGTTCTACACGGTGCTTTAGATGAAGTTGGAGTTAAACATAAAATCGTTTACGGATATCCAAGTGAAGAGGAGGCTTTGAAGAGTATAGTGGCTTTCGCTAGAGCTGCAAATGCCGCTAATAGACTTAAGAAGACGACTCTGGGTCTAATAGGAGGCTATAGTATGGGTGCTGTTACCGGTTCTGTGGATATTGCCCAAGTGCTGTCAAAATTTGGAGTTAAAGTTGAACACGTAGACCAGTATATGCTTGTTAATTTGGCTAAGGCCATTTCAAAAGAAGATGTAGAGAAGGTCTATAGGGAGTTGAAGGCGAAGTATGATAATCTGCCTGAGCTCGACGAAGTTATGGATAGGTCTATTAGACTGTATATTGCGTTGAAGAGACTTGCTTCAGAGAAGAAGTACGATGTTGTAGCGGTCAAATGCTTTCCAGAGCTTGGAGACAACTACGCTACAGCCTGTTTAGCGCAAAGCCTTCTACCAGACGAGGGTGTTGTTACTTCCTGCATAGGAGACGTTAACACGGCGCTTTCAGCGTACATATTATACTTGTTAAGTGGAAAGCCTACGTTTAACCCAGATGTACAACAGGTTAGAAAGTGGGAGAATGTTGTTAAACTCGCCTCTGATGGAGCCGCTCCAATATCGCTAGCTGAAGATGTAAGAAGAATTGTTTTAAAACGTAGAGGACTGCCGACTGAAGGGGCTGCCGACGGTATTTGCGTGGGATTCGTATGTAAACCTGGACCGGTGACGCTAATACGGTTGTGTAGGATTAAAGGGGAGTACCATATGCATGTAGTTACTGGAGAGGCATTCATTCCAAAGGATGTAGATGTAGCTCTTTTAGAGTGCGGCTTCCCCCATTGGCCTCACGCATTCATACGAATACACGGAGAAGTGGAGAAATTCATTCAGAACCAGAGGAGTGAGTACATATCCATGTGCTACGGTGACTATGAGAAGGAGCTAATAGACCTATGCTACCTGCTGGATGTAAAGCCGCTGTTAGACAAGTAGACTTTAAGAACCTTCTCAATATTCTGCCCTCAGCTTAGTTCTCTTAACGACGTGCGTCAACGGATTGTTCATATTACAACTTTGAAAGGTTGTTTAAAAACCTGGACGTAGATTTAGCTAGGACTCTACTTGGGGAAGGGGAAATTTACTACATGGTATCTGTAGGCTCAGAGCTGCAAAGCCTGGAGGGGGCTCATATTCTTCAGACTTAGAGGGATTTAAGCGTCAACAGACTCCCATGGGAATCTACATTGAGTTAAATCGCTTATCCCACTGTGCCATTCAGTATCGGCTACTGTGAAGTGTACTCTCACGGGTTCATCATAGCGTATTACTTTTATCATCACATGATTCCATCCTTTTCGGAGAATCGTATTAACATAGTTTGAACCGTCACCGCTGTAGTTCGGCCTTAGTGGAACCCTTTGACGGGTTTCATGTATAATCTTGCCGTTTAACCATAGACGCATTCTACTATTATTCGGTACTCCTAAAACGACACTACGCTCTTCAAAAGAATACATATAGTGTCGCAGGTAGATGACCCCGGGCTTGTTTGCAAAAAACGGCTCTATTTCTAGGGCGTTTTCAGGCCAAGACACAGCCTTCCATTTTTCACCAGCTTCCATAAGCGTGGCGTCCTTCTCGGGTGGAAAGGCGAAATCTAGAAAAACTGGTTCTCTGAAGACTTCTGAAACCAGCCAACGGAAGCCTCCTACGAAGTTTAACGGGATACATAGGAGGCTGGGCCTCCCATCTATTGAAACTTCTACCATCCCCCTGTTGACTGTGTTTATATCGTATACTTGCGCAACAATTGAAAAATCAAATTCGGCATTCTCTCTCGGCTCTAAATTGAAGTGGTAAGTCGAGTAGGGGTTTAAACTCCAACCTCCTGGGATGTGTATGGTGAGTCTTCCAGAAATACGTGTTGGTCTGGCGTTTTCTAAGATGACTTTAAACTTGTTTGGAGTGTTCGGGAGTACGGCTGGACCATCTACATATACTACTGATGCTTTCACAGTGGTTAGGTCGAAATCCACCTGGTTTGGTGGAATTCTCCAAAGCCTACCTACATCTTTTAGAGAATCTAGTATAGCATCTTCAGCCCTAGAGAAGTCGTCTTCATCACACAGTCTTACAGGTGAATTTAAAGACTTTAGAACTCGTTCGCCTATTACGCATACCTCCTCTGTAAGCTCTTGCAAGTTCTTAGGCACGTGGATGTTCACTATTCCACGGCTTACGAGGACTTGGTCACCTAAAGGCTTAACCCATTCCTCTGGAAGTCTACTCCTACCGTCGATTATACCCCATATCGCTCCCACCGTTGCACCAGTACAATCAGTATCCCATCCGCAGTTTACGGCTTTACACATAGCATCCCCAAAATCTTCCCCGTATAACAGCCCAATGGTTTGAAAGCCTAAGTTTATCGGAGAATACTGAGCTATCGGACTGTAAGCCACTTCCTTAACCTTTTCACGCGCCTCTCGCCAATTCAATCCGTTAAGGTAAGAGTTTAAAGCTGTACGGATGGACTTTGCCGTCATACTGTCCTCCGGGATTGCTGAGAGACCTATCTCCACTAGTTTAACTCTATCGCTTATTAGGAAGGCTGAGGACTCTACAACGGCGTTGAAGACTTCACCGTAGACTGATTCTCCCCCTGCATGGTCGCATATGGCATCCTGATAGGCATACCATGCCGCTATATGCGGAGAGCCGGGTGCTATGCAAGCCCATATTTCTGAGCGTATGGGGCTACCCATACAGTCTTTAAACCAGTTGTTATACCATCCTGAAATAGGTGGATGTAAACCCTTCTTTAGATTTGTCTTATGCAATCCGTATTCATCGTAGTTGTAGAGGATGCAGTCGAGCCAGTATTCGGCTAAATCTCTCGCAGCAATATAGATGCCACGGTCTTTAATAGCTTGAAGCCAAACAAGTTGAATCTCAAGGTCATCGTTTGGAATACCACCCTCCACAAGCTTGGGATACCACCAGACGTTGAACATTTCTTCTTGACCGAATATTCGCTCTAGGGGCCCGCCTAATGTTCCCCCGGCGTTTTTACCCATCCAACATCCGTAGACTTTATCGTAGTATGTCTCCCTAGAGAGCTTAACCTTAGACATTAAATCAACCTACGGCCGAAGCTCAATATATGTTTATACGTAGCTTCATTAACTTAAGAAGTTTTAAGAATGAATGCGCGAGAAAGGTTTCTAGCCACTGTAGGCTTTCAGAAGGCCGATAGATATCCATACTGGGAGCTTGGGATATGGAGTCAGACATATGATAGGTGGCTTCGCGAGGGCTTAGACGAAGAAGAGCTTAAGGGGGATTGGTTTAGAGGGGAGCCTAAATTCGCCAATCTTGATAGGAGAGACTTCATCCCTTTAAACCTAGGACCGATTCCAGGGTTTGAAGTGAAGACTATTAGTGAAGATTGTAGGTACGTCGTCTTCAGGGATGAGTGGGGACGTATTAGAAGGGCTTTGAAAGAAGGTGAAGCTCACGGCACGAGAGCATCTATGGATACCTACGTAGAATTCTTCTTGAAAGACCGTGAAGACTTCCAAGAGCTTAAGAAGCACTTCGACCCTTACGATCCAAAAAGATATCCTAAGAACTGGGAGGAGTTGAAGAAGAAGTGGAAGGATAGAGACTATCCGTTATATTTAACGGAGAACTGCGGCTTTGGAGGTTTATACTGGAATCTGAGAAATATGATGGGTACTGTGAGATTGTCTATAGCCTTCTACAAGAAGCCGAATCTAGTACATGAAATCCTGGATTTTATCGTTGAATTCTTCGTAAAAGCCACTAAAAAGGCTTTAAGCGAGGTTGAAGTCGATGCATTTATATTCAACGAAGACTTCGCCTGTAAAAGTGGACCGTTAATATCGCCTAGGATTTTCCGGGAATTCTTCCTTCCACGCTACGAGGAAATCATCAAGCACTTAAAAATGCATGGGGTTAAAGTCATCGAATTGGATAGCGATGGAAATACTGAACCCCTAATTCCGTTGATGATTGAAGCTGGGGTAAATGCCCACTGGCCTCTTGAAGCAGCTTCAGGTATGAATCCTGTGAACGTTAGGAGAAAGTATGGTGAAAAGTTGGCATTATACGGGGGGATAGATAAGAGGGCTCTTACAGGTGGTAAGAGAACGATCGAAAGAGAAGTGTATAGTAAAATAGTGCCTATGATTGAACTTGGAGGATATATTCCGACAGTTGACCATACGGTGCCTCCAGATGTTCCTCTTAAAAACTTTCTTTATTACTTAGAGTTGAAACGTAAAGTTGTTGAAGATGTAAGTTGAGAAAACTTTCTGGGTATGTTTAACGTTGAGATGTGAAAACTTCCATCTGAGAAATTTAAAGTCGTCTAATGCATTTAAACGCTTTAAATCTCATGAACTACATGGAAGTACGGCTGTAGTGTATTTTAGATAGACCGATGTAGATCATACTAGGAAGAGGATAACAGCCTCCTCTAAGGAAGGATTGGCATTTTACTTTAACCAATAGTGGTTTCTCGGTTATAGATGCTAAACGCCCATTAGATGTTGGAATTGAAAACGATTAAAGTAATTTTTACAGCGTTTGAACTTCCATGATATCCGTATTGTTCTGTGACAGATACATACTACTGTATTCTCTAGAGCCTCAGCTAAAATAGATATTTTCGCAGACCTATTTGGAAAAATTCTAAAAATATTGCTTCAAATTAGAAAATAATCTTATTTATTAGTTTATTTAACTATTCAACCTTTATTACACGCTTATAGAGTTTTTGGTAAATCCTTTAGCATTTCACATATTCTCTCCAGAGTAGAGAAAAAGATGGTTAAAGCAAAGTGCCCAATGTGCAACGAGCAAGTCGATTTAGGCAATAAACCTGAATCTGAGGCAACTATAGACTGCCCCTACTGCGGTACTACTCTTGTTGTAAGACGTACAGGGCGTAAGTGGATCCTCGAGGTCTTCGAGGAAGAAGAGAAGGAGGAATGGGAAGAAGAGGAAGACTTATTCTAATTGGAGGTGTCTCCCCATGAGCTGTACGGAGAAGAAGGAGGAGAAGAAAGAGGAGAAGAAGAAGAAAAAGAAGTAGTGGGGTTGACCTCTGCCCCACTACACAATCCCCCTAATTTTTCTTTTTTAGAGAAAAATTATTTATGTGGCTTCGCATCCTATTAAGGTGCTTAGATGCCCTTCTACATAGTTTGGGGGAAGCCCCTACGCTTGAGAGATGTTTCATATCTTCTTGAAAGAGGATTTATGAAGCTTCATAAAGGGCTATGGATAAGTCGGTCTAATAGTATAGAGTCGGATTTAAAACCCATCTTAGACTACTACTTTGAGTCTATTACTATTCTTAAAACGTCTAGAAAGCTTCACAAGCCCCTCATAAGTTTTGAGGAAAACATCTACAATCTGGGAAGCTTGATACTTATTGCATACGACTTGCCGTATAGTACACGTGTAAGAAAGGCTATTAGCAGACTCTTGAGAAGGAGCCCATGTTTTAAACTCGCTCCTTCCATATACCTCTTTCCTCACGCAAGGTATGAGGTTTATGAAGGAACATCCATAGTTTCACCCAGCGGTCTAATTAAAAGGATAATCCTCTACGGTGGCAGAGTAACATGTGCTTCAAGGCTTATTCTATTAAGCGATTACTCGGCGAAACATATAGTAGAGAAGAATTTAAATTTCTTGGGTGAGAGGGTTGAAAACGTTTACGATTATTGCTTAACGTTAGAGAGCGGTGAAAAGCTTATAGATCCTAAGCTTTTAAGCGAATTAAAAATTGAAGTCGCAACTCTTAAAACTCTTTTAAAGTTTTACGAGAGTGAGGTCTCGCTCAGTTTGAAAGAAATGTATTCTAAGGTCTATAAAGCCTCAAAAATTCTATCAAACTTTTAATGGGACTTAATATCATACGTCTATCTCAACCTATCCATCTTATCTCGTAGGGAAAAACCTTATAGGATTGTATTGAGCTCAGTCGTTTGAATTCAAGCGTAATTAGAAGGGTGGCTTAGAGAGATGGGAGAATATGGGAAAGGATGTTCAAAGCAGAAAGATAGAGACGAAGGACGAAGCTGTAGGCTGGACTCTTCCAAGTCCAAGCGAAATTCTAACCCTACCCATTAATGATCTTCTCCTACGGTTAAAGACTTCTCTATCTGGTCTTTCTTCCGATGAAGTAGAAGAGCGCTTAAAAATCTTCGGCTATAATGAGCTTACTAGGAAGAAGAGGCGAACAGCTCTCGCTGAATTTCTATCCCATTTTCGAAGCCCTCTGCTGATTATACTTTTGATCGCCGGGTTGATCTCAAGCTTCTTTGGAGAGTATGTAAACGCCATCATAGTATTTTCAATTGTATTCGCCAGCGTTATCCTAGACTTTTACCAAGAGTCTAAGGCTGAGAAAGCAGCTGAGATGCTGAAGAAGAGGGTTGCAATTACGGCTACTGTGTTAAGAGATGGCGTTAAACGTGAAGTAAGATTGTCTGAAATAGTCCCCGGCGATATAGTATACCTTTCCGCGGGGGATATAGTGCCTGCAGACACCCGAGTGATAAATGCAAAAGACCTATTCGTAGATCAATCTGCACTGACTGGTGAGTCCTTTCCCGTGGAGAAAACGGCTGAGCCGTTGAAGTCCTTTGAACCTTCAATTACAGAGTGGCGCAATTACCTCTTCATGGGTACGTCTATCGTATCTGGAAATGCTACAGCAGTTGTAGTGAAAACTGGAAGTCTAACAGAATACGGGAAAATCGCCACAAGGCTAACGGCAAGAGAGCCAGAGACGGAATTTCAGAGGGGAATTAGAAGCTTCGGCTATATGATCATGCAGGTTACAATCTTCCTAGTCTTATTCGTCTTCCTCATAAATGCCCTCTATATGCGTAGTATCCTTGAATCGCTTCTCTTCGCTGTGGCTTTAGCCGTAGGTTTAACACCTGAGCTTCTACCCATGATTATTTCTGTAAACCTCTCCAAGGGTGCTATTGAGATGGCTAAGAAGGGCGTTATCGTGAAGCGTTTAGCCTCCATACAGAACTTCGGAAGCATGGATGTTTTATGTACGGATAAAACTGGAACTTTAACGGAGAATAGAATAAAGCTTGCACTCTATGTAGACATCAATGGGGAAGAGAATGAGAAGGTGCTGTTATACTCGTACCTAAATAGTTATTTTCAAACAGGGTTGAAGAGCCCTCTAGATGAGGCTGTGCTGAGATTTAGAGACATAGATGTGAAGGATTATATGAAGATCGACGAAGTTCCATTCGATTTTATACGTAAACGTCTATCCATTGTGGTAGAGCACCAAAACCAGCGTTTTATGGTTACTAAAGGAGCCCCTGAAGAAATCGTTAAAATCAGCTCATACTATGAGGTGGGAGACGCTATAGCCGATATGACAGATGATGTTATTCAGAAGATAAAGCAGAGGTACGTCGAATTGAGCGTAGAAGGCTTTAGAGTTTTAGGTGTAGCTTATAAACGCTTGAAGGAAGAGAAGTCTGTATACTCCGCCCACGATGAAAACGATATGATCTTCCTGGGTTTTATAGCCTTTCTAGACCCACCGAAAGAAACGGCGAAAGAGTCACTCCAGCTTCTGAAAAACGCTGGTATAGAGTTGAAAATACTCACGGGGGATAACGAATTGGTGACTAGGAAGATTTGCGAATACTTAGGCTTTGAAGTTAAAGGTGTAGTGACGGGAGGGGAGATCGCTCAGATGCGTGACGATGCTCTTGCAAGAGTCGTTGAAGAGGCAAATGTATTTTGCAGAGTAACACCAGCACAGAAAGACCGTATAATAAACGCTTTAAAGAACAATGGTCACGTCGTGGGGTTCTTAGGCGATGGGATAAATGATGCACCTTCGCTTAAGAGTGCTGACGTCGGCATATCTGTAGATAACGCTGTTGATGTCGCAAAGGAAGCAGCTGATATCATACTCCTTAAGACGGATTTAACCGTGCTTCACGACGGAGTTTTAGAGGGGAGGAGGACTTTTGGAAACAGTATGAAGTATATAATGATGGGTGTGAGTTCAAACTTTGGAAACATGTTCAGCGTAGCCGGTGCATCGTTATTCCTACCATTCCTACCGATGCTTCCAATACAGATACTGCTCAACAACCTCCTATACGATATTTCGCAGTCAGCAATACCGATGGATGAGGTCGACCGAGAATACGTCGAGAGGCCGAAGAAGTGGGATATACAGTTTATACGGCGGTTTATGGTATGCCTAGGTCCTGTGAGTTCTCTCTTCGACTTCTTAACGTTCTTCGTAATGCTTTTCATATTCAATGCCTCTGAGCCGCTGTTCCAAACAGCATGGTTCATTGAGTCTCTATCTTCTCAAACACTCGTAATATTCGTCATCAGGACTAGAGTGGTACCGTTCTGGAAAAGCCGCCCGAGTAAGATACTGCTTATAAACAGCATGGCTATTATAGCTCTCGCACTCCTACTGCCTTATACGCCTGTGGGGGCGATTTTTAGACTCGTAGAGCCTCCTCCGGCATTCTTCATAGCCTTAGTGATCATTCTCAGCTCTTACTTGGCTTTAGCAGAACTTGTTAAAAACTGGTTTTACAAGAGATATGGCTATCGCTTGGAGCAGGTTCTTGTCTTGCCAAGGGTGGTCGGTATCTACATAAGTAGAACTGCGAGGCTTATTCAAGATACAGTGGCTATTCTATGTTTAAGAACCGAGGATGAAATTTCAATAGAGTCTTTAATTGGAGATTTGAGGAGCAGCGTGGATTATTCCCTCAGCTTAGAGCAAATTTTCAACTGTCTACATCATTTGCGCCGGGCTGGATTGATATCCATCGACTGGCGTAAGAGAACTATTAGACGTGAAAAGTCGCTTAAAGAGTATGTAGAAACGTACGTAGTAGAGGAGTTTCTACCTAAGATTTCTGAAGACTGGAGGAGGATAAGCGTATACATTAGAGGCAAATATGGTAAACTCAATACGGATTATGAGAAAATCTTGGCATTAGTATAGACTTGAGTCGCCATCATATCCTTACTTGTGTTTCAAAGCAGAATTTATCACCTGTGTTCGACGTGTCGGGTATGTAGATCCATTTGTCGCATTTACTGCACCTGTACTCTCTATAGGGTTTATCTACAAAGATTATCGTTCTCCTAAACAGTAGCTCACCTTGGCATTTAGATAAAACCTCGGCTTCACAGTGCTTCATCACTCTCTATTAGCCTTTCCTATGATAAAGAAGTTAGGGGATTCTAGTCTGTTTAAAAAGATTTTAATAGCACTTGTTTTTAACTCGATTCAATCATTTGACGAGAAAGGTGTATACATTTACAGTGTAGAAATACACCAGTATTCTAGGAAAGTTTAAACCAGCTTCTAAATTCAAAGCTTTTAAAGGGGATGTATAACTCTTAAGCCACGTGACCTTGGCAGTAAAAGCTGGGAAAATCTACACTCCGAATAATGTAGTTAGGAATGGTATCGTGGTTCTAGAGAAAGGTGTGATAAGCTACGTGGGAAATGACTTTGAAAAAGTTAAGAATGTAACGATTCTAAACTTTGACGGTGGAATGTGTGTACCTGGTTTCATAGACCTCCATGTCCACGGAGGTGGAGGCTACGACTTCGCCGATGGAAATCTAGAGGCTTTCAATAGAGTTTGTAAATACCATGTACGTGGAGGGACTACTTCACTTTTAGCGACTGTACTATCTTCACCTGTAGACTATACGCTTAAAATCTTGGAGACGTTTAGGAAGGCCTATAATACCACTGGAGATGGGGCTGAAATACTTGGGTTGCATTTGGAGGGGCCGTTTTTAAACCCTGATATGCGTGGAGCACATCCAGTGGAACTTCTACAAACTCCCAGTAGAGAGCTTGTAGAGGCATTTTTAGATTATGCAGACGTAATTAGGAGGGTTACGATAGCGCCGGAGTTGCCAGGTGGAATTGAAGCCATTAAAGCCTTCTACAGTAAGAATATTATGGTGAGTATAGGGCATTCAAATGCCCCATATGGAATCGTGGACGAAGCCTACAATGCAGGGCTGAGGCATGCGACACACTTATACAATGCTTTAGGTGTTTCATTCAAACAGGGACCCTACAGAATACCTGGGGCTTTAGAATCCGTTTTAGCGTTAGATGGTATAACGGCTGAGATAATAGCTGACGGTAGACATGTTCATCCAGCTCTCATAAGTTTAGCTGTTAAAGCCAAGGGTTTTAGAAGGCTGTGTATTGTGACAGATGCTATGAGGGCTGCTGGTATGCCTGATGGAACTTATAAGCTAGGCTCAAATGCATATGGATCTAACACTGTAGTTAAAGAGGGTGTATCTTACACGGTGGATATGCATTCCTTCGCGAGTACGACCATATCTATGGTAGATGCCGTGAGGTTTATGAGGAGTATAGGCTATCCTATGAGGACAGCCCTCTCAATGGCTACTGCTATACCTGCTAAACTTTTAGGTGTTTCAAGTAGGAAGGGCCTCCTAGCTCCCGGCTTCGATGGAGACTTAGTAGTGCTAGATAGAAGGTTTAGAGTACTTTTAACTGTCGTTAGAGGACGAGTCGTATACGCGGAAGAAAAAGATTATATTGGCTTATCGTAAAATTGCTTTAGCTACTTTCTCAATACCCTCTATTATCGTAGCTTCATCTTCATCTGTGAGTAGAGGGCTCACATCTATGTTGACGGCTCTACTTAGGATTTTCAAAGTCTTGGGGCACATCTCTCGACTGTATTCAATGCGTTTTCCGTAGAGTGGGCATACATAGGGGCAGCCTTTGGAAGCGAAGGATATCTTATCTAAGACGGTGTCCCAGTGGTAGTATACGTGGAGGTCTTTCCTATTGGGGTTGAAGAAGTGCCAAGCACCTATATTCTCAGCATTTAAAGCTCTAGCAAAGAGCTCGGCTTTCTCAAAGCTTTCAAGGAAGATAACAACGGCTACTGCTACATCGCCTTGAGGGTCTACAGGCTTATGGACTTCTACCCCCTCTAGTTCCGATATTGCTTTAACTATGTTGGCTTTACGTCTCCTCATCTTAGTGATTATACCATCTATTTTACGTAGTTGCGCCAGCAGTATTGCTGAGGAAACCTCGTTAAGTCTGAAGTTGAGCCCTGGATTTGGTTCACCTTTAAACCTTAAGTAGAAGGGGGCGTCGTGGAAGACTGCGGCTCTAACATACACATCATCGTCGTTTGTAGTTACAGCTCCTCCTTCACCAGCCGTTATAACCTTGTTTAGTTGAAAACTGAATGCGGCTACTTCGCCTATAGATCCGAGCTTCCTACCTTTGTAGGAGCCGCCGCACGCTTGAGCCACATCTTCTACTACTTTGATTCCGTGTTCTGAAGCTACTTTCTTTATACGGTCCATGTCGCATTGAAAGCCCCTCATGTGAACGGCTATAACTGCTTTCGTCTTATCGGATATCTTCTTCTCTAAGTCTTCAGTGTCTATGGATAGTGTTTCATCTATTTCGGCGATTACTGGTATCGCTCTTAGAAATAGTACCGCCATAGCGTCCATTATCCAAGAAAAGCCCGGTATTATAACTTCATCCCCTGGACCGATGCCTACAGCGGCTAGAGCTGTACATAGAGCGCCTGTGCCTGAACTAACGGCTAACGCGTGTTTAACACCTATGTAGTCTGCGAAGGCTTTTTCAAATTTTTCGGTTTTACCTAGAAATTTAGGCCCATAGTATCTAAACAGGGATTGCGCTCTTAAAACCTCTAAGACTTCTTTCTCCTCTTCATCGTCTATAAACGTCGCTCCTGGAAACATCGGAGGCAGAGGTTTACTTCGTACGGGCTTGCCCCCGTATAGGGCTAAATCCTCCTTACCCATTGCTAATCCACACCCTGCTACCTATTTTTAATCTACTGTTTAAAAACTTATGCACCTGAGGCGGCGTTCAGCATCTGAATTTTCGATCTATAATCTCGGAAACCCTCTTTACCCTGTTTACGTCTGATGGAGGGGGGAGTTCATCTGAAATCCCCAGTACTAAGTTGTCTGGGAACATCGTTATAATCTTTTCAACGAATTTATCGAATTTCTCTAGGCTTATCGCCTCTGGGATGAAGAATATGAATGGTATCCCATCGAGTAGAACCATTTCATCTCCTAAGGTATTTTTAATATCTTCAAGCGTTATGTCTCCCACTGGTTCAACTGTTAAAGCTTCTACACCGTCTAACCCAGTCTCTTTTAGAAGTGGTAGTATGGGTTTAGCCCATCCGTCCACGTGAATATGGACATATTTACCATGCTTATGTAGATAGTCACTCCTCTCTTGGTAGTAGGGTACACAGTATTTTTCGAACAGCTTAGGCGAAGTTATGCGAGAATCTACATTCTCACCTAGATTTAGTATTTCAACCGGAGATGGCGCTAAAACTCTGTAGAATTTATCGTTTGAGGCTTTGATATCGTCCATCAAATCCTCGGTTTCGCTCTTATACCGGAAGAGGAAGCGTATAGTTCTCTCAACACCCATGTAGTTTATGAATAGAGCTTGTAGGGGTGAGCGGGGGAAGAAACACCATAACACGCCACGATCTCCAAGCTTAAGCTTCATCTTCTCATAAACTTCTCTATCGAATTCTACCCTGATGTTTTCAAGAAGATACCGTAAAGGCTTGAAGTCCTCTAGACTTTTAACTGGATATTCTACGAGTCTAGAAGACAGCCCAAGTTCTCCAAGCATAGAGACTTCTCTGAGGACGCCTTTAGGCGTTTTAATATCGGTTGTTATTAAATTGCCGTTACGATGTGTCTCAAATTCTACATCCCCCTCGTACCATACTTTTATAAAGCTTTCTACGAAGTATCCAGAGTAGCATCTCCAACTTGCACCCCATTCTTCGCATATTTCCGCTATGTCCTTATTCGCGTAGTTAGCGGGGAGAATACCCTTGGCTTTATTGTACACGTACCAGAACTCCGGCCTTATATTCCAAGGTATTTTGTCCTTAGGCTTTCTTTCGAAGACCGCTAAAATTCTCTCGCGTGGATTCACTTTTAGACCCATCATTAGAACTCGCTTATATGCGTTAATAAGTCTAACTAGTTCTCATAGCTGTTCTAGTGCAATGGCTCTTATTGGAAAAGAATCCAACCCCACTATGTTCACCGGAAGACCTATGAATATGAATCTACTCTTCCTAAGACTATCTAAATTGCATAATCTCTCTACGATTGGAATGTTGTTTGAAAGTAGGTAGTTGTGAGTCGCCATCAGCTCGAGGGAACCCGTGCTTCCAGGAGCTTCAACTTGAACTGAGTCGTCTACGCCGACCATTTTAACCTTCTTCTCAGCAAGCCATTTAGCAGCCTCCGGTGATATATACGGGCTATTTTCTCCCTTAAAATGGCTATTACCCATGATGACTATATCCCCCTCCTTTATACCAGCTTCTTCGAGGTCTTTAACCGTTATAGGCTCACTGGCGGATTTATGAGATAAATCTACTAGAACAGCTTCACCTAGGAATGTTTCAACCGGGATTTCGGAGAGGTCTGCACCATGGATGCCGTACCTGGCGTTTACATAGTGGGATGGACATTCGACGTGCGTCCCTATATGACTCATCGTGTCTATGTCGTACATGTATTCTCCAGCTACGTATGTAAACCTTCTAATCTCAAGCCTACGTTCTTCTCTACCTGGGTGTAGTTTAAGACTTAGGTCTACAACTCTACATTCCACGTTGAAAATCCTCATAACAATCACAGTATCTACTTGTGTGTATCTATATTTTAAATAAGACTACAGAGTTTATTGTAGCTGATTTCAGGGGATTCATCGCTTGAGGATTATAGTTGTCGGGCATGTTTCAATGGATAAGGTTATTACGAGTAAAGGTGAGAATCGCCAGCCTGGTGGAGCAGCATTATACACGGCGGTAGCAGCTAAAACTCTCATTAGAAACGTGAACTTAGTGACCTGCGTAGGTAGAGATTACGCATACATGGATGTTCTACGCGATTTCGACCTTAAAGGGATAAAGATTTCATCTAGGCCTTCGACAAGCTTTACAATAAGGTACGATGAAGACTGGAAAGCTGAGTATTTGGAAGTTAAAATCGGGGCTGGAGTCTATATAAAACACTCTCAAATACCAGTAGATTGGCTTGGAGATGAAACTGTCCTCCACTTGGCACCCATGCCTCCTCAAAAAGTATTTAGAATGATAGATTTCATTAGGAAGTCAGGTCCTAAAACGCTAATATCGGTTAACACGTGGATTGGATACATACGTAAGAGCACTTTAAACACTTTAAAGGAGATTGCTAGGAAGGCTGATTTCTTCGTATTGAATGAAGCTGAAGCACGTGCTTTAACAGGTTTAAAAAGCCTACCTAGAGCCGTTGCAAAGCTCGAAGCTAAAACGCTTGTAGTAACACTGGGTGAGCTTGGAGCCATAGTTAAGAGAGGCGATGATATAACGCTTGTACCGGCGTTGGCGAAACTACCAGGTGAAACAATCGACGTAACTGGCGCTGGAGACGTGTGGTGTGGGGGGTTTCTATCTGGGTATGTGCTCACTAAGGATTTAAATAAAGCCGTTGTATCGGGCTCTATACTCGCTGGTCTTAAATGTCAAGATTGGTATTTTAGGGCTCTTTTAAGGCTTAGATTCAACAGTGTTGAAAGCCTTATAAGACATATAATAAGCCTACGGGGAGATACGAGGCAACGTAAAATCACTAGCTATGTGAGTTGACCATAGCCTTCTTACGATCTGACTTTTTGTATAACATATATTTATAGGTTGACTTGCACTTAGATGAATTATACGGTGGAATGGTTGAATTTTAGAAGGGCAGATATTGTAATAGTTGGATGCGGCCCAGCTGGAGTGCAGGCTGCGATAACTGCCGCCAAACGTGGGATGAAAGTCCTCATACTTGGTAAGCCAAGGGGAAGCTCTTTAAACTACGCACGTATAGATGACTACTTCGGCGTACTAGGTCCGATTGAAGGCGTTAAACTCCTTGAAGTAGGCTTAAAACAAGTCAAGTCTAGAAACGTGGAGATGGTTGAGGAAGACGTTGTAGAATTGAGTAGAGATGGCTCTATGTTTAAATTGAAGACAGAGAGTGGAGTTGAAATTGTAGCAGATGCCGTGATACTGGCTATGGGCGCTAGGAGGAATAGGTTAAACGTTAGAGGCGAAGAGAAGCTCATGGGGAAGGGTGTAAGCTACTGCGCTGAGTGTGATTGTGGGTTTTTCAGAGGATTAAACGTCGCCGTAGTCGGAGATGGAAGTGCCGCAGCCTATGCAGCGCTACTCATGACGAATTACGCTTCTAAGGTCTTTCTCATCGCGAAACGTGTAGATTTCTCCAGCCGACTGCTTGAAGAGCTTAAAAGTAAAAGTGTAACCGTGATCGAGGGCAGGAGGGTTGTTGAAATATTGGGTGAACATAGAGTGGAGGGGATTCTACTCGACGACGGGAGTAGATTGGATGTCCATGGAGTGTTCGTAGAACTCGGCTCTAGAGGCGTTTTAGAGCTTACTTCTAGCTTAGGTTTGCTTCCAGATGCATCTGGCTATTTAAAAGTTGATAGACGTCAGGCGACGGATGTAGAGGGTATTTTCGCCTGCGGAGACTTATGTGGACCACCTTTAAGTCTAGCTAAATCTGTAGGTGAAGGCTATGTTGCAGCTGTCTCAGCGTTTGAGTACGTAAGGTCTAAGAGGGGTGGAAATTAGTGGTTACAGTTGTTAAAGCAGATGGCACTAGTGTGCTTTTCGATAGAGAAAAGGTTTTCAAAACCTGTTTAAAATTGTGTGGCTCAACAGAGCTCGCTGAGAAAGTCTCTAAGCGTGTTGAAGAGCAGGTTTACGATGGGATATCTACACGTGAAATACTGAGCCTCGTCTTCAGAGTAATGTCTGAGTATAAGCCAGCCATGTCCTATAGGGTTGACCTTAGGACGAGTTTAAGCTTACTGAGGTCTAAACCCGATTTTGAGAATTTCATTTCTCAGATCTTCAGAAGCCTCGGCTATGAAGTAAAGCGGAATATCATAGTTCAGGGGTTCTGTATCGAACATGAAGTAGATGCGTTGGCATCTAAGGATGGCGAGGTTGTATACATCGAGGTTAAACACCATATGAATCCGCATAAGTACGTTGATTTAGACGTTGTTGAGAAAGTGTGGGCTACAATACTGGATATTAGAGAGGGGTTTGACAATGGTTTGAATAGTATGAGCATATCCAAACCCCTCGTTGCGACAAACACTAAGTTTACAAACCATGCATATAAATACGCTAAATGTAGAGGTATTAATCTACTCGGCTGGAGTGTTGCAGACGGTATGGATTTGGAAAAACTCATAACGGAGTTTAAATTATACCCGGTCACCATCCTGAAGGGATTTGACTTAAATACCTTATACAAGGTTATCGACGTAGGTTGTGTGACTGTTAAACAGTTGGCTGATTCCAATGTTTCCAAGCTTTTAGAGGCTGGTCTAACAGAGGACGAGGCAAATCTTCTAATTGAAAGAGCTAGGGAAGTGCTTAAAATCCTTCCCTAATTCTAAGAGATTTTAAGCCTTCAGCTATATTCGCTATGTAATTCGGGTCTTTTATCGTAGGTTCAGCTATGCCGACCATATCAGCATCTGCGTTGAAAAGCATTATAGCGTCTTCAGCTGATCTAACGTAGCCGCTCACCAATAGGAACAAACTACCATATCGGCTTTTAACTTCTCTAACGAATTCTACATTGGGGCGTTTAAACGCTTCATCCCTTACGTTGAAGTGCACTCCAAAAATATCCATCCCAACGATTCTATCGAGTACCGGAGTATAGTCCGGTATTACACCAGCTCTAAACTTTACAATCGTCGGAATATCTAGTTCTGAAAAGCCTTTAAGCCAGTTGAATAATTCACTTCTATTCTCAGGTAGAACCATGGCTCTGAGCTTACCTTGCTCCAGGTAACGTCTATAACCTCCGTGAACGTTAAGCTCTACTAGGTCCCCGCCGACTTCTCTGAAGCATTCGGCAGCTTCAAGCCCCCATTCGAGTTTTAAGGTTGCTAAGTTTAAGCAGACGAGTACATTGAGTTTTCTTTTGACTTTTTCAACTTCTTCGGCTAAAAACTCAACGCATTGTCTCTTATCGGGTGGGAGGATTAAACCGGGTTCTAAAACACCGTACATGGGTGGTTCAGCTAAGTATGCTCCGAGTTGAACCATAGCTCCGCCTGCTCCTCTCTCTGCGCAGAACTCTCCATTAGTAATTCCCATCATAGATGAGAGGAAGAGACAGCCTTTAAGTCTATTACGTAGACTTTCCAACGGCTTCACCGCTTAAAATTGGAGAATCCCAAAATATAACGTTATTCTAAGGCTTGAACCTCCTACGTCTGATGTACTCCGCTGCTCCAATGGCTACGCAGTAGTCGTAGTTTTCCGGAACCATTACAGAGACTTTGAATAGCCTACATACCTCGCTAATGCGTTCAAATATCAGCTTACTTCCAGCAAGCCTACCTACGAGGACTACGTCTTTCTCTAGACCGTAGGCTTTAGCAGCTAGGCTTACAACGACGCCTATGACTTCTCCAACGAGGTTAAAAATACCAGCTGCTAAATCCTTCTCCTCGGCTTCTTCACTTATATTTCCGAAGTTTGACGCAGTGGCTTCAGCTGGGATTATTCCTACCGACCTACCGGCTATATCTCCAACTGTTAGATCTACTTTTCGAAGGTCGCCCTTGGAAGCTAATTCCTCTAAGACTTCGAAGTTTTGTCTTCTAATTATTAGTTGTGCTAAGCCTCTAATCGTCCCACCTCCTACGCCAGTTCCACCGATGTGTTGTATAGTGCTATTCCTATGTGCTACAACTAGAGCTGTACCTGTTCCTAGACTTGCTACTAAGGCTCTATCTCTACCTGAGAGCGTCAACCCGCCTATACCTATGGCTTCGATTTCATCTACTTCAGCCACTGGAATATCCAGTACACTTTTTCCTAGGAATCTAGCACCTGCTCCTGAGACGGCTAAAACTTCGACTTCTCTAAGTGGTCTCTCTACTTGAGAGAGAAGTTTTCCCAGTGCTCCTGAGACGGCTGCAACCGGTTCTGTTGTTAAAACCGTACATAGACCGATTACATTAGATCCTTCTAGAGCTACAGCCTTAGTGAAGCTTCCACCTACGTCAACACCTACTATCAAAATACATCCTCCCTTCTAAGTTGTCTGCAATCCTCATAGATGATTACTTTAATATCTTTAGAGCCATTAAAGTTTTATTGAAATACGTTTAACTACTTCTAAGTCTAACATAGGTCTTTGTGAAGCTTAGAGACCTTAGCGCTACAGTTGTAAACGCGGCTCTATACGCATCTCTAGGATATTTAACGTATTTAGGCGTCTTCACGCCTGTAATAGGCGTTGTAAGGTTTTGGCCTTCAGTCATAGTTCCAGGGTTTTTCTCCGTAGTTTATGGGCCCTTGGTGGGTGGGCTAGGTGCCGCCATAGGGATATTTATAAGCGATATGATGATACACGGCAATGCCCTTTTGAGTCTTTTAGTCGGCGTTCCTGCAAACTTCCTCGGTTTCTACGTTATGGGTCTCTTGGCGAGGAGGAAAACTGGGAAAACTCACGTTTACTATTCAATTGCCTTTCTCATGTTGATAGTTGTTTTGACCGTAATCCTATACGCTTTAAACGTAATATCCGATTCTATCACAGTCGTCGCATTCATATCGGCTTGTGTGGTGAGCATAGCGTCTATAGCTGCAATATACAGGTTCTACCCAGAGTTTTCAAGCTACGGTATTGCTTCTGTGGTGGGCCTAGCCCTCGGTAGTGGAGTTATAGGTGTAGGAGTTTGGGGTTTCAGCCAGTTTCTAATCCTACCCTCGGGTGAAATGAATCTACCAGTTCAAGCCGCTTTAATATGGTTTGTTTGGACGTTTATCACGGAAATACCATTCCTAACGACAATAGTTCCACCAGTTCTAAGAGTGTTCTTTAAAGCATATCCAAGTCTCAACCCCTCCAGAAAGAAGGAGAAGGAAGTCCTAGAAAAAGTATGATTTTCCCAATGCTTATCTACTTTTGGAAAAAAGAAACAATTCCATTAGACTATACAACATACTCTGATGATTAATCATTTTTCCAGGAGATTTAGAAAGTCTTTAAAGGAAATTCTTTTTATTCCGATTTTATCGTAAGCTTCATCGTTTGAAACCATTGATAACTTATTGTTTAATGCTACAGAAGCATGTAAAGCATCAAAGAATGTCAAGTTTATGTGTTGTGCTATTATTTCTTCGCATAGAGTTAGGTCGTCTGAAGATAGGCTTAACTCCCGGAGATTTGACGTAATTGCTTTCGCTTTTATATATATCAAGGCGTTTAGTCTTTCAACGGCGCTTTTCCCATGGCTCGCCATAACTTCACGGATCTCAATCAACGCTGAAACCGGATAGTAGACGGGGAAGGGTTTAGTCGCCATATAGGCCTTCAATATCTTGGAAACTATACCGTAATGTTTATCTTTAGGCTGGAAGCCAAAGAGGAACTCTGTCTCAACCATGAAATGCTCGTTCACTTAAGAAACCTCTTTCAAAAGTTGTTTTTCAGCCTTTTCCCGCTCCTCTCTACTGTAGATTATGTCGCCGATAAGTTCGGAGAGAGCTTTATCAACATCATCTGGAATTGGAATTAAAACAATGTATGGAGGCCTAGCCAACAAGTAAACCTTCTGCCCAACTCTCAAGGGAGTCTTCTTACGCACACTCTGAGTAATAGTTACACGGTACTTAGGACCAACTTCAACAACAGACATGGTATCACCCCATTTTATGGAGATACTATAGTATAAGTGTTACTTTTTAAAAATAAGTGCTACAAATTTCTAAAATGTTACACCTTTAACTTGAGAATATCGATAGCGAAGTTGTTTGAAGATTGATTCTATTAAATGTTAACAGGTGGCTCAGGGGTACAGTAGATGCACCAGAAAAATTGCTGAAGAAGCTAAAGAAGTTGAAAGATTAGCTAAACAGCCAGCCATTAGGCTTAAACGCTTGAAGCCTATGGCCAGAACCGTAGGTAAATCGTCGAAGAATATTAGGGAAAGTCTAACGCCTTACCTGCTGAAATTTCCTAACCTTAACCCCTGACTTGGCTAGAAGCTTTTTAGACAATTCATCGCTATATTCATGCTCATAGACAACTTCAGCTATCTCAGCGTTGATGATCATCTTAGCACATATAGAGCATGGAAAATGCGTACAATACAGCACGGCACCTTTAGTACTAACGCCGAAAACAGCAGCCTGGATGATGCAATTTTCCTCAGCGTGAAGACCATTACAGATTTCATGTCTCTCGCCTTCTGGGACTTTGAGCTTCTCTCTTAGGCACTCTGTTTCACTACAGTGTGGTAGCCCTTTGGGAGCACCGTTGTAGCCTGTGCTGATAACTCGTCTATCTTTTACTAGGACAGCTCCAACTTTCTTCCTGAGGCATGTAGACCTCTTGGCCACGAGTCTAGCCATCTCCATGAAGTACTCGTCCCAACTGGGTCTGGTGAGTTCAATCCTTCTACGCTTCATAATCCTGTAGACTGTGGGCTGGGACAATTTAATCCAACCGCGTTTAGAGGCCTCTTCACTATACCGTTTGACGACTTCAAAGCTACTACCACACTCTTCAATCAACTTATATAGGAAGCTTCTAGCGTCCTCTGGAAGCTTGTCGACGACCCTAGCCCTGCCCATACAAGTTAATTAGACCAATTCTAAATTTAAGTCTTTCCATTTCAATAAATGTTAAAGTTTACGGCCGCTAAATTATTATTAAGCATATTTTAGGCTAATTTTTGGACAAGTAGCTTAGGATTTGCAGGGTTGAGGCTTGGATATATTTTGAAAAGCGTATTTTGAGCCGATGGAATTATTGTTGTTAGGGAAGCTTGCCAAAGCAAAGATTAAAGTTGGAAGATTCAGTTTAGAATGTGAGATTTAACTGTAGAACCAGTTTATCTACAATGTTAAGTTTTATAAAACTCTTCAGAGTATTTGCCCCCTATTGCTCCCAGTGTAGACGCAGGTGGAGTGTTGAAAGATAAGAGGTTTACTAGGATATTTACTGTACTTTTCTCAATATCTCTGATACTGGGTGTTGTTGGAGCAGCCAACTCCATCTTCCTACCGTTGTTGATGAAAGAAGAAGAGTTAAGCTATGGTTTGATTGGTGTTGTTGGAGCGTTAACCGGTCTTGGCGGTGGTCTAGCTCAACTTCTAGCTGGTGTTGTGAGCGATAGGGGGTTGAACAAGAGACTTCTTATACTATCTTCAACAGTCTTCTTGTCGCTGGCGTTTCTCGCGTCTTACATTGCGAGTGGTCTTCCAACCTATGTGCTGGTGAGCCTCTCTGTGGGACTCAGCACCCCTATAATAGTTACAATGTCTCTAGCGATAATATCTGAAGCTACTTCGAGTAGAGCCATGGGTAGGGTTATGGGTATGTATAGGATAAGTAGGTCCATCGGATGGACTGTTGGAAACCTCATGTTCGGAGTTTTAGCGGACATTTACGGCTCTAGGACGATACTACTATATTCCTTCGGCTTTTCTCTGGCGACTGTATTAGCGTCTTTCACCGTTTCAAACGGGGGTGGATTTCAACGGACTGTGAAGAGGAGAGGAGGAGCATCCTACGAGTTGGTTTTATTCTTGGTGTCGCTTGGAATAATGGATATGGTAGCTAGCGCAGATAATAGATTTATACCACTACTGGCGGTCGATAAGAATCTCTCTAAGAGCGCAATAGGCTCTATAACTGCTTTAGGCTCTTTGGTTGAAATACCATTCATGCTTCTCTCAGGCTTTTTAACAGATAGATTCGACGATAGGATAATTATGGCTATTGGAGCTGCAGGCTTTGCACTAGCCTACTTCCGGTTTACAACTGCTCAAGTTTTAACAGACTTCGCTGTCGCACAAGCTTTAAGGGGGATATCCTTTGCCCTTTACTTCGCAGCCAGTCTAGCTCTAATAGGTCGTTTGAGTAGAGGCTCTGCTACAGTCACGGGCTACTATGGATTTGCCCAGCAGGTTGGCGTAGTTGTAGGACCTATCGTAGCCGGTTTTATCGCTGGTTACATGGGTCTTGCGGAGACCTTTACAATGCTTTCACTATTCTCTTTAATCGGTATAATTCCATTGATACCTATACGTTTGAAAAAACATGGAGAAGAATGAGGAGGATTTATAAATTCTAAGGTTCCTTCTTCTTTTAGGAGTTGAGAACATGTTGGACGATTGGAGCTTAAACGTTTTGAAAGAGCTTTTCGAAGCCTTCGGACCCGCAGGCTTTGAAAGAGAAGCCGCTCAGAAGGTTAAACGGTATGTAGAGCCGTATGCTGATGAAATCCTCACGGATAAACTCGGCTCTGTTATATTTGTTAAAAAGGGCTCTTCTGAGAGGCCTAGAGTGCTTCTTGCTGGGCATATAGACGAGGTTGGCTTCGTAGTATCCGGTATAGATGACCCTGGCTATGTGGCTTTCAATCCGTTGGGAGGCTGGTTCGACCAGGTTTTACTTTCCCAGAGAGTTGTTATAAGGACTAGCAAGGGGGATGTATACGGCGTTATTGCGGCAAAGCCTCCACACTTGCTTACACCTGAAGAAGCTAAGAAGGTTGTTGAAAAGACGAGTATGTTCATCGACGTTGGGGCTACAAGCCGTAAGGAGGCTGAGGATATGGGGATTAAAATAGGAGACCCAATAGTGCCTTATTCACCCTTCATGCTCATTAGGAATGGTAGAATTGCTACTGGCAAGGCGTTTGACGACCGGCTTGGGGCCTTCATAGCTATGGATGTTGTTAGAAGGCTTAAGATCGATGGGATTCAACATCCAAACACGGTTTTCGGTGCGGCTACAGTCCAAGAGGAGGTTGGACTTAGAGGCGCTGGAACAGTGGCTCACGTGGTTGACCCAGATGTAGCAGTTGTCTTAGAAGTTGATATTGCCGGTGATGTCCCCGGTATTAAGCCTACTGAGGCGCCGGCAAAAATGGGTAAAGGTCCTTCGATAGTAACTTACGATGCCACTATGATTCCAAACCAGCCTCTTAAAGAGTTTACGATAAAAGTGGCTGAAGAAGCTAAAATACCATATCAGCTAAGCCAAGTAGCTAGAGGGGGTACTGATGCTGGTAGAATACATATTTCAAGGGCTGGATGCCCGAGTATAGTGATAGGCGTACCTACGAGACACATACATACCCACGTTGGAATGTTCTGCCTTGAAGACCTTGAGAATGCTGTGAAACTCGTTTTAGAGATGGTTAAGAGACTGGATTATAAGACTGTGGAGAGCTTTACAGCCTTATAAAGGCTTAAGCCCCGCTATTTTTATTCTTCCACCCTGTATAGCTTGAGTTTTAAATCCTCCCTCGACTCTACGAGGAGGAAGTCTCTGTAAGATCTATCGATTAGAATCGCTTTGTTTTCGCGGATGCTTTGAACTGTTTTAGCCATGCGTCTCCTGTAAGCATCTAAAGCTGGTTCTTCAATAGTGAGTAGAGCTACTCTAGCCTCTCTACCGTTTCTAGGGTTTTGTAGGAGCGCTATGCGGTTTTCTAGATATTTAGCATACAGTATTTCTGACACTACAGCCACGTGGGTTATTTGAGACTCTCTAGTCCATGTAGGCTGAGCTTGAGGAAGTTCGGCTGGAGCGGGGTAGACTGTTAAACTTTCAACCGTGAAGATTTCACGGAGTTTCTTAGGGCTGGCTTTTAAACCTTGGAAGTTCTCGGCTAGAGTGAAGAATCCATTCGTTTCTTCTGAAAGCCTTTTAAGTGTATTTGTGAAAGCGTCTTCACCGACGGCCACCGTGTGGATTTTCACAGATTGTTCAGCTGCTTTACGTGCAATCGTCACAAGCTCTTGTTCGATTTCCACTTTGCCTTCAAAACTTACAGATCTATCCAGGGTTAGATTGGCACGTCCATCTGAAAGTAGTAGGACTTCACCGCTTTCTCCGGTAAGCTGAATAGACTTCTCCACGCCTGCGGCTAGACGGCTTACACCTCTAGGTTTGAGTTTTTCCAGCAGCCCTCTAAGCTCTACTAATGTATAAAGTTTCGGCTCCAGTAGGACTTCAGGCTCAGAGTCGAATATTACAAGCCCTATGGGTGTCTTGGCTTCTAACGGCCTGACTGCCTCAATGGCTATGTCTACGGCTTGTCTTAGCTTCTGTGGAGACCCATATCCCATGCTTTCGCTTACGTCTAAACAGACGACGAGCTTCCCCAAGTCTTCACCATTGCTTACGGTTTAAAATTCGATGAGCTTGTACTGTGTGCTTCCGAGCCCTGCTTTCTCAGCTACTATGACTTGAGTATACGGGTCTACTCCGTGTATACGGAGAAACTTATTCTCTCCTGGTTTAAGCCCATAGGTGTCTGCGACCGAGCCTGGTATTGGCGGAGCTTGATTTATCAAGTCTAAACCAGCTTTATCTATAGCTACTATGTCCTTGGAGGCGGCTATCCCTATGTCTGGCACTAGTGGTATCATGCCGAATGGTGCACAGTCGCAGTGTTCTACAACGTCCATTATCCAGAGTACATGTAACACTTTACCCTTCTTATTCGATAGGACTGCTTTAACTACATCAGCCATTGCCTCGTGGAATGCTACTACACCACCCTCCCTCTCTTTAGAGTGTTCAGCCCCCCTCATCCTCCCCGTCACACCGCCTAGGGCTAGGTTTTTAATGGCTCCTCCATATCCCGCACCGCCATGACCCTTTGCGTGTGCAAAGTTTATCAGAGCATCTGCATCATATATGTTTCCTGCGACTTCAACCTCGCTTAGACGGTAGTACTTGTCTAGTTTAACCACTCTATAGTCGTTTTCTTTAATGCCGTTGGCTGGTAGTACTGGTGCTCCAACCGTTGCATGGCTTATACCATCGTAGTAAGCGTCGTTGAGATGGTTTAAACCCCAAGTGTCTGTTATGAAAGGCCTACCTCCAAGACTTTTAACTACATCTACAACTGCGCGGATAAACTGTGGACGGATACTTCTATATCCTCCGATTACTCCGAAGTGGATTTTAATAGCAACTATATCTCCGTCTTTAACCACGGTTTTAATACCCGATTTCTCTAAAAGCTCGGGGATTTTAACTACGAGGCTTTCCGACCTATCATACCTGGGTCTAACTGCTTTAACCAAATACACTTCACTCATCGGCTACCCTCCAAATTGGAAAGCAACAGTAAACATTATACTTCTCCCATATTTGTGTTGCGGATAGACCTCTGTAGGAAGTGGATAGAACCCTTAAAATACGCGTGAAATTTACCCGCTAGATATGTTACATGTCTTTCCGGTAGTATTTCCTCATGTAGTAGTCTGGCTCTTTGAAGGAGCCGAAGCTTCTAACGCCTTTCTCTTTAAGTTGCTTCCTAAGCGTATCCGCGTAGTCTTTAGTTATCTCTCCCTTACGTTCTAAGTAGTCTATCACCTCAAGCGCCTGCTCTTCTGTTTTACAGCGTCTAAGGTATGATACCGCATCTGGCATTTTAAGCTCGTCGAAGTTCTCCGCATCGTATGTTCTAACCCCTTCGATATTAACCGTTTGAACTTTACCCCCTATTTCCCTTGCCAAGTTTGGAAACTTCTTCTTAAACTCCTCCCAGCTCATCTCCATACTTCTCTACCTACTACTTCAGACTTCTAGGATTTAAGAGTTGCAGGTTGAAATCAGCTTATTGAGAGGACTGGTAGAAGCAAATATAACCTAGAGGCTACATTATCATATTGGAGGACTGAATTTTGCCCAGGCTTTTAGAGCGCAATATGATTGTTAAAGATTGGAGGAAGGTTTCAGTCAAAATCGCACTCGTCTACCCCGGGGGATATAGAGCCGGGATGACTGGTTTAACTGTTCAACTCCTATACCACTTATTCAACCTTAGAAGTGACAGTTTATGTGAGAGGGTCTTCATAGATGGGTCTAAACCTCCACGTAGCGTTGAATCAGGAAGGACTCTTGAAAGCTTCGACATTATAGCGGCTACAATTCCATATGAGGAGGGTTATGTTGAGCTTCTCAAGGGGCTTTTAGACTCCGGGATACCTCTACACCGTTGTGATAGAGGCGATAAACATCCCATTGTGTTAGCCGGGGGGATTGTTCCAACATCAAATCCGACGGTTCTCGAAGATTTTGTAGATGCTTTCGTTATCGGTGACGCAGAGCCTATCGTAGACGAGCTTATCGAAGCCCACTTAGAGCAACGTAGTAAGCAAGGTAGGCTCGAGGTTTTAAGCAGTATGAAAGGCTTTTATGTACCAGGTTATTCTGAGGGTTATGTTGATAGGGTTTATGCATTAAAACTCGATGATAGCCTCCATCCGACTGCTCAAGTAGTTCCCATAGTTGATGAGAAAGACCCGCTTTGTCCGGTTTTCGGTTTAACCTTAAACATAGAGGCGACTCGGGGGTGTTGGAGGTTATGCCGTTTTTGTTTGGCGAGTTGGGTGAATACACCTGTGAGGCATAGAGATTTCAAGAGTATGGTAGGTTTGATCGATGAAGGGTTGCGTAGGACTGGTGTTGGTAAGGTTTCACTCTTAGGCGCTGGGATATCGGATAATGAGTGGCTTAAGGATGTCTGTGCGTATTTAGTCTCTAAGGGTGTTGAGTTTTCAACGCCTTCGATTAGAATGGATTTAGTTGATGAAGAGCTTATGAAGCTTATAGTTGAAGGTGGACAGAGGACTCTAACATTGGCTCCCGAGTCTGCTTCAGAGTACGTTAGAAGACTCATAGGTAAGCCTATGGCTGAGGACCGTATTATGGAGGTTGCTGAAAACGCTTTTAAAAGCGGGTTTAAAAGACTTAAGCTCTACTTTATGCTCGGTCTGCCGGGTGAAGACTCTAATTGTTTAAAGGGTATTGGGAGGATGGCTGAAGCGTGTGCAAGGCTGGGGTTTGGCGAAATCCACATATCCATCAATCCTCTTATACCCAAGCCTCAGACACCTTTCCAGTGGCTACCCTTAGCCTCCAGAAGGTATTTGGAAGAGGCTTTTAAAATCGTCAAGTCTAGTATGCCTGAGGCTAAGATTCGAATTGAAATGCTAAACCCAGCTGAAGCTGAACTCCAGGCTTTATTCTCCCTTGGAGATAGGTCTGTCGGTAGAGTTGCCGAATACATGGCTCTACACGATAGGATGAGTGTGAGGGAAGCTTCTAGAGCGGTTGGAGTGGATTTTGAAAAAATCGTTTACACTGCTAAAGACTGCGATAGCCCTCTACCCTGGAGTATGGTACGCTCAACGGACCTTAAAGCTCTTAGAGAGCAGTACTATGCGTTTGAGAGGGAGTTAGAGCATCAACTCCGATAGGTTTTTCACGCGTCTCACGGAGCCAGGAGGCCCAAGCCTTACGTAGAGCTCTTCAGCCCATGTGTATGTTTCAGGTCTAGGTCCTAGGAATACTATGTGGGTTGGCCATAGTAGGCCTGCTACGTATGGTAGGTCTGTGTATCTTAGGCAGTTTAACATTTCTATGACTGGTCCGGAGCCGTCCGGGTTTGAAGCTACGTTTTGAGACTGTGGAGGATTGTTCAACACCACTGTGTATACGTCTTTTGCGAGTAATGCTGCGTAGAGCGCGGGTACGGACATTTCACCACTACCCATAATCCCTATCCGTTTGGAGTCTATCCAGCTTATGGATTTTAGCGCTTCAATAGCTCTGAGTACGTCGTAGACTCTCATGCTCGCTATCGTCCTCCCGGTTAATGGGGCTGCTCTACGTATAAGCCACTGCAGGTCTTGAGCCCAGGAGGTTTCACCTACTCCTCTTACTTCTAGGAATGCTCTAGCCCATGAAGTGCTAAGTCCACTAACCGATGGCTCTTCGACCCAGTGGAAGTTTAGGGTTTTAGCAGACCTATTCAACACTAATAGTATTGGCGTAGGCTCAGGGG
This sequence comes from Bathyarchaeia archaeon, assembly GCA_038870975.1. Lineage (GTDB taxonomy): Archaea > Thermoproteota > CALKCG01 > B24 > B24 > DTBU01. Next base: position 425,329 of record JAVZJD010000002.1, read on the forward strand.
CTTTTGAGTGTTTTATGATTTGCATATGTAATCTCCAGTCTTCTTCGGATGTGAAGCTTATTAGGTATCCGAGCCAATTTCCGTCCTCTTGTTTAAGGTCTATCTTAAAGTTTAAATTGCAGGGTTTACGTGGGAATGCTGAAAACGTCTTCTCCATAAGTATTTGAATGAGCCGTTCTCTATAATTCTCAAGTTCTCTGGCGTTATTAATCTCTGGTGGTTTAGCGGTTTTTATAAACCAGTTTTGAACAATCGTTACTTTCTCGTCTTCTGGTATTCTATTGAAAACTCTTAACGTTTCAATTGTCTCCTGAGATGTAGGAGATTCATCTATATCTCCGACTTCTAAAGGAGTTTCAACACCTTTTAGGTGTTTAAGGAACCATTGGAATACCGCCATCCTAGATTTTTCCGTATAACCATGTCCACCCGGCGTTTCAACGAGCGTTATGTTTTCTGGTTTCTGGAGAATCTCATAGAGTTTTTTGAGTTTACGGTATACAAGCCTCACTGACTCTATATCGAAAATCCAGTCTCCTTCTGTCGAAGCTATGAGTAGTGGTCTTGGGGCTATTAAAGCCCCAACGTCCGTTAAATCCCACATGTAGTTGTTTATCCAGAACATACAGTCGCAGTGCCCTTCTAACGTACGCTTACAGACGTGGGATTCTATTGTTGCAGTTCCACATACTGGGGCTACTGCCTTAATCCTAGTGTCTACGGCTGCTGTAAACCAGCTCATAGCACCGCCGCCAGATATACCCGTGACGCCTATGTTATCTGGGTCTACTTCAGGTTTAGACTGTAGTATGTCTACCGCTTTCACAGCGTTCCAGACTTCTACACCTGCGGGCGTATAGCCTAAGCTGTACCAGTTGAACCATCCGTAGTGGTATGTACCGTGGTGGTGACCACGTATCTCACCCTTCTGAATTGTTTCAATTATCATTGTTACGAAGCCTAATTGTACGAATTTCCTCGCATGTGCTTGGTAGGCATGTTTCTGGTTGAAGGAATGCCCACATAAGTATAAGATTGCTGGTGCTGGCTTATCTAGGTCTTCAGGTATGTATAGGTTTCCCGTGACGTAAAGCCCTGGGAGGCTTTGGTAGTAGAGCTTTTCAATCCTATACTCGTTCCTCTGGATTACGCCCGTTATAATGGGTGTGACTGGTTCATGCTTCCTATTGAAGTATTCTGATAAGCCTAGCATATCTATAAAGAGCCTACGCCTCTCAAATTCTGTTTCAAACCAGTATTCTCTACTTTTCAAATCGCTTAGAGAGCGTTCAGTTATCTTCCTAGCCTCTCTACACAAATACTCGAAAATATTCATCTAAATTCCTACTACGAATTGTTTATTTAAGCTTTCTTCCAACAATCAATTCTAAGGTTGAAGCTTTATTAGATTCAACCTTTAAAAAACTATGGTTGTGATTCTGACTTCGATTTCAGCTCTACATGGCTTTCTCAGGACGACTATGTGTTTGGCAGGAGTACAAGTCTCGAATGCGATCCAAAATACTACTCTTGACGTGTTCTTCCAGTAAACGTTTCAGTAGCCTAGATATTGAACGGGTCGACGCTTAGAATTGGAGGGTCGAAAGCTTATGAGAACTATGGTGTTCCAGTAGCCTCTGGATTCTTCTTGGACTGTGTTTTAGTGATACTTATGGCTGGTGTAATGTCGTTATAAGGTTCTTCACTCCGTTCTGAGTTTTTAACGCCCTTCTTTTTGTTTGACCTCTTACAGTTTTTTTTTTTAAAGTAGATTCCGTGGAAAAGCTTAAACTGGGGCGTTTCAATACTTTTAATCGGTTGAAACGGTTTCCCCATACGTGTCCTATATAAGCTAGAAGATGTTAAATTAGATTCAGAGAGGTGGTGTGTTTGAGGAAAGTTCAGGTTTTAGCACCTATATTGCTTACGTTAGCTTTAAGTATGCTACTGGTATCGCCTATCGTTATGGCGGACAACGGAGACAGTGAGACGGAAGACGCGTTGAAGAATAAGGCTGAGGTAATGCTTAGACTCTTAGAGATTACAGAGAGGAGGGCTAATCAGACTTTAGAGTTGTTAAATGATACTCTAGGAGAGATTCCTGACGATATTAATGCTACGTATCAGGAGGCTTTAAGGCTATACAATCAGAGTGGTGAAGCATACGATGAGGGAAACTATAGTGGGTGTATAGAGCTTGGCCGTCGGGCGATGGCTAGGTTTGAGTATTGCTTGAAGAACGCCTGCAGGCTTCTCATTGGTGAGGTTGAGGAGTTTATGGCTTGGAGGGGTCTTACAGTTGCTTTGGAGAGGCTTAGAGAGTTTATAGATAGAGTTAAAGCCTTGCGAGACAAGGCATATGAGGAATTCCCAAGTTTACAGGAGAATATAACGGAACTCGTTGACCCGCTTATAAAAGAGGCTAACGATACAGCTAACGAGGCTGAAGAGCTTATAGAGAGTGGGAGATATATCGATGCTTCTAAAGCCATCGGCGAAGGCCATTCTAAGGCTGCTCATGCTTTAGCGGCTTTAAATAAGCTTTTAAAGGGCAGAGTCGCGGCGATTAAAAGGGCTAACCGCTATATCGAGAGACATTTCGAAAGGCTTAGGGAGCGTATTAGAGAGAGGACTAGGAATATGGAGAGGAATAGAGCTAGAGCCATCTTGAATAAGCTTGATCAGATCGCCGATAAGCTTGAGAAGCTTAAGGAGTTCCGCGGTGATGAAGAGGTTAGAGAGAGGCTGAGAGAGAGGCTTACTGAGATACAGGGTATGTTGGAGGAGCTTTTAGAAGAGCTTGAACATTGACCGTTTGGAAAGCTTTAAATAATTTTTTCCTTAATTCTTTTAGAGTATGGGTTTTCTGAGGTTTCTACCAGTTTTATCTATAGCTGTTGTTTTCGCTTTAGCTGTTTCATGCGTTTATTCTGAGGGTTATGTTTACCGTGTTGACTCTATGAATTTTACGGTTTACTTTGACGGTGTTGTCGATGTGAAGGTTAAGCTTAGCGTGAATGAAACTAGTCTGTTTTTCACAGTAGGTTTGCCAGGTTCTCCTTTTTCAAACATGTTTGTTTACGACTCCTCTGGTGTTCCTTTGGATTTCGACGTTGAGGGTGGGAATGTTACGGTTTACAGTTTCGGTGAAAGCCTTGTATATGTTGAATATGAGACGCTTAATTTGACTTATAAGGAGGGTGTTTTATGGACTTTTAAGGTTGAATCCCCGGTAGTCTTCTACGTTATCCTGCCTTATAATGCTTCTATAACTGGTTTTTCAGATATTCCGCTTGAAGTTACACTGCTTAAAGATGGTAGGATTCTGCTTAAAATGCCTAAGGGCTTACAGTACGTAAGCTACGTCATACCTCCAGGTGTAGCTGAATTTAGGTTGAAGGCTTTAAACGCTATTTCCAAAGCCCGAATCGCTATTGCAGATGCTAAAGCCGAGGGTAGGACTGAGGGTTTAGCGGATGCTGAAAGACTACTGGCGGAGGCTGAGGGGCTTTTCAATGCAGGCGACTATCGTGGTGCTGAGGCTAGGGCTAATCAGGCTTACGAGTCGGCTTTGAATGCTAAGAAGCCGTTGATCGGTGTTATCTTAGACTATATGCCTTATATCGTGGTGGCTACAGTTTTAGCGGTTGCTGTTGCAACCGTGCTGTTTTTAAGGCTTAGACGTGGGGGTGTTGCTAGGCTTTTCCGTGAAAACCCCTGGCTTGACGAAGATGAGAAGAACGTTTTAAAAGTTATATGGATTAAAGGAGGCGGTGCTTTCGAATCGGATATTAGGGATGCTTTAGACCTTCCCAAGACAACGGTTTGGAGGATTATTAAAAAGCTTGAAGAAAATGGGCTTGTCAAAGTCGAGAAAATCCGTGGGGAAAACTACGTTAAACTGGTCAAGCGTTAAACGGCTTAGATCGCATATGGTAGTTTTTCCAGTGGAATCCACACGATCCCTACTTAAGCTTATGGAAAATGTGAAATCCAACTTTTCGGTCTTCCTAGTCTTCACAAGTTAAAGTCTACCCACGGGTTTTCCATGAGGTTGTACAGCGCTCTTGTAAAAGCTTAATTAAACCGTTAAGGTTAAGATACAATAGTCTTGAGTGGTATGTTGACCGACGGCGGTGGTGATGTGGCTACTGAGTTGAAGACGCAACTTCTTAAATTGCTTAGAGAGGATGAAGAATTTAGGTATGCGGTGGCAGGTTTAATCGGTTTAGAGGATTTGAGGTCCTCTATGAAGTCTTTAACGGATGCCATTGACAGATTGGCTGAACGGGTAGATAAGCTGGCTGAAGCCCAGAAGCTTACGGAAGATAGACTGAACAAGCTGACAGAACGAGTAGACAAGTTGACGGAACAAGTAGATAAGCTGACAGAACGGGTAAATAGGTTGGCTGAGGCTCAATTGCGTACGGAGGAGCATGTAAAGCAATTGGCGGTTACGGTTTCAAACTTGGCTGGAGAGGTTGGTAGACTTTCTGATGTTATTGGATTCGGGCTGGAAGATGTTGCTAAGGTTGTCGTACCTGGTTGGTTGTATAGGCACGAGCGTATAGAAGTTGAGTTGGAGCGTAGGTTTGTATACGTTGACGGTGAATCGATTGAAGTGAACCTTTATGGTGATGGGAGGAGGAATGGTGAGGCTGTGATTGTCGTAGGTGAGTGTAAATCTAGGATTTACGAGAGAGAGGTTAGGGAGTTTGCTGAAAAACTGGAGAAGCTTGCTAAAGTCTTTCAAGGCAGGAGGATGTATACGTTTATGTTCGGTTTTCTGATACATCCTTCAGCTGAGGGGGAGGCGAGGGGGAGGGGGATAACGCTTATAGCCTCCTACATGCGTTGACCATTTTCCTCCTCTGTAGGGATGTTCGGTATGTCTTATTATCTTTGAGCGTAGGTGTTCTTCGACTTCCTCTACTCGCTCTTCCTCAGCTTTTCCTTAGGCTCCCAGGTGAACCTCCATAGACCTCTCCCAAACGATTCAACTGCGATTTCCAATTCATCTGCAAGCTTATCGTTGATTAGAGGTTCTGTGGGTAGTGGGGAGACCACGATATCGGCTAGAGCCTCCTTCGATTTAACGTCCTCCGTTAAAACGCTTACCCTCGCCGACCTTGGGTAGAACCAAGCCCTCAGAGGTCCACCCGCGGTTTCCAGAACTACTTCTGATGCGGCTTGAGGCGGCCAGAGGCCGAGTTTAACGGCTAAATCTATTGGAATAAGTAGTTGAGGCGTTGGTGCTTCATAGCCGCTGTTGAGGAGGGATACTGCTTCAACAGATCTACAGTCGATAGTGATCTTAAGTTTTAGTCTCACAGCCATGGGAGAGCACCTTAATTCTGCCTACGCGTCCGAAGCTTTTGAACGTAATCCTCCCCACGAATACTCCTCCACATACCTTCGAGTGAGTATCCAAGGTCTGAGGCTTTATACAGCCTACGTAAACCTTCTTACGAGCAGTCGATTCCGACATGCTTTTACGAAATAGAGCTTACCAAAGTCGAATAAATACTTTTTGAGGCTTTGCTAAAAGCATGTTTATCCATAAGTTTAAACTTTCAATTCTCTCTATAAGATTCCATATAGACTCGACAGCAATCTATAGTCACATACTAAGCAAATGAATGGAGCAGTGGCACATTAACCGAAGACATTTTATGACTTTAAGTTTTCTAAACTCTAAATGTTTTAGAGAGATGTTTAATTATAGGAGAATTGAAGGGGAAATTTTAAACAACGTATTATGCGTAGTATGAAAAGCTTTTTAAATTCGTTTTAATGTTTCCTAAGATGGAAATGAAGGAAACGGTGGATTATCAAAGTATAGTGGAGGAAAATTTCAAATTGTTAAGTGTACTCGATGAGCTTGAGAAGGTCAGGCGCATCGTAATGGTTCAACTGGGGATCGTTGAAGATGTTTCTAGGTTAAAAGCCGCGTCGATATTTCAGTGGCTTTTCCGCCTATATGCTCGGAAAGTGGGAGAAGCTTACACCATTAAATCGGTGAAAGAAGCGATGAAGTGATGATATGGGTCTAATCGCTTATACAGTTAAGGTTGCGAGAATTTTCAATAGGTTAAATTTGAAATACGCGCTCGTAGGAGGGCTTGTATGTATATTGATGGGCATTAGGAGAATTACGGAAGATGCAGACTTCATAGTTGAAGTTAAGTCCTTCAGCGATTTAGAAAAATTATTTTTTGGATTGAAAGAAGAAGGCTTCGATGTGAGTTTAGAAGAAGTAAAAGATGCATATGCAAATAAGAGTCATTTTACAATTTTAGTCGACGGCTTTAGGCTTGACTTTAAATTTGCATCCTCAACCCTCGACTTTGAAACCCTGAAAAGAGCTGTTGAAGTCGAAATCGAAGGGGAGAAAGTGAAAATTGCAAGGCTTGAAGAAAACATAGCGGCGAAAATACTAGTCTTGTCTTCGTTAAAAGATGTCGAAGACGCCTTATGGCTAATGATCAATCACCATGATAAAATAGACTGGAGTCGGCTTCAACTCCTTCTCAACGGAGATCCGAAGAAGATGATAGAGAACATACTGCTGGAAATTGAGAGAGAGTTTCAGGACGATGTAGTAGTTTTAAAAAAGTTGTATGAACTTAAATCGCTGTTAAAGCCTCTTTCACCCTCTCCCAATCTTTAACCGTAATAGTCTTACTTCCAGCCACCTCGGTAAGCTTAAGTCTATACTTTAAAAGCCTCCTTATAACGTCTGAGAGGGATTCCCCAGGCCTCTTCATTCTACTCAACTGTTCATATACGTCATCCGACAATATTACAACCTTCCCCATAATTCCCACCCGCCATCTATGCAGTCTTACAATAACTGTATATAATTTTATATTATGAAAGTTTTCCGAAGCGTGAGCTGACATGTAACTCCTCGAGGTCTTCTCTTAATATTCAACCGTCACTAGAAGCTTTAGTTGAGAAGTACGTAGCCAAATCCATTAACTGAGGACGCATTATGACTTTAAGCTTTCTAAAGTCCAAACGTTTGAATCTATGAGACACGTTAAAACTCCCCAACCTGTAGCCTCCTCAATCTTCTTCTCACTTCTCCCTCAGACTTACAGACAATATTGGACACGTCAATACTTTCAAGCTAAAGAACTTCAACCGTGTATCCGTTAAGCTTTAAAGCAAGCTTGTTGAGGAGCTCCCTACCAGCTATGACTTCGTAGGGTAGGTCCTCAGGAAGCATGGGAACAAGCACGTTTAGCTCATCCAACTCTAATACAGGGGTTCCGGACTCTGAGACCACAAAGCCCTTGACTTTGAATACTTCACACTCGATTTCACGCCCTCCAATAGCGTAAAGCAACTCATATTCAGTCGGTTTAATGCCTTCGAGAAGTAATGCAAGCTCGTCATTAGCGTAAAGTGCTCCGTCGAAGCCAGTGTCGATCAAGCATGGGCCACGAAGTCTACCGTTATCAGTCAAAAGCTCAAGCCAAAGCACGGGTATAGCTGGTAGCTTCTTACCTTTGGAGTCGTAACCATCTTCGACATAAGGATAGCTAACCCTCAACTCTAATCCACCTCGGAGTTTGTACTCTAGTCCTCCTAAGCGTTGGAGAAGGTGCCCGAGGCCCAGCGATCTTCAAAACGGCTACGACCGTCGGACCTTTAAATGGTCTCCTCCCGAGGAGGCTAGGATACTTTAAAGCTAAATATCTCATCAGAGCTTCTGACACAATCCTAGACTTCGGAGGCTTTAAGGGGTCTAACTTAGTAGCTTTATCTAAAGCCTCTGCAAGCTCATCTGGAATAGTTATGGATATTCTTTTCATCTAATATTATTTCGTAATATCAGTATTATTAAATCTTAACACATTCAACGGCACATAGTCTTTTTCCCACAGCGCATCTCTCCATAGGGAGATATCCATGGCTTATGGAAGTTTCTACAAACCTTGAATGAATTCTGGAAGGCTTATATCTTGAGTTCACCACTACTTCGTTCTGATGGGTTTAGAGTTCCCCATTCCAGAGGACTTGGTAGAGCTTATCTTGGAGGGTGAGCGTATAGTTTGGGTGGGTAGGTCTGCGTTTAAGCCCTTCATCCTCAAGAACCTCGCAGGTCTAATTATACCCGTAGTCTTCCTACTCATACCCATACCCCTTATAGGTGTGTTATACGGTCCTCCATATGTGAATCTGTTCATACTCCTATTCCTCCTACTATGGTACTGTGCCGTAGGCTTCTCACTATTCAACTTCTCAGTATATCCAATACTACTATGGAGGAATCTATACTACGTTTTAACCGATAGGAGGATCATAATACGCAAAGGCGTCATAGGCATAGACTACGATATACTCGACTTAGAGTATGTGCAACAGGTCAACTTGGAGAGAGGCATATGGGATAGAGTTTACGGCACAGGCACTATAGTGGTTCAAGCCATAGGCGTTAAACCCATAGAGATGCATTCAATACCAGACCCGTTCAGGTCGATAGATGTACTGAAGAAGACCGTGGAGAGCGTGAGGTCGTTTAAAACCCCACGCATATAGCCTGACTAAGGACTTTACATGGAATTACGTACGTTGACCTTGCAGAGGACTACCAATATAGTCACGAAGCTACGTGAAGATGAAGACCCATTCAACCTAAAGCTCCAATTCCCAGCTGTGTATCCTCTACTCTTAACCTTCAGAGAGCCCCTGATGGGGGCGTACAGCAATTAACGTACTTTAAATCCTCAACTCCTGCAAACCGCCACTAGCTACAAGTCCATATTCTACAAAAGATTGTCTTCGCGTCTTACAATAGGAAACGGATTAAAATTGATAGTTGCGTCCATGATGACTTTTACCCTTAGAAAAATACCTGACACTATCAAATTCTGAAGGAAAAATTATTAAATGTCACATCACACGTATTGTTCTTGATACTTATGAAGAGGGCTTTCTCCTATAAAGATCTTCTCGACAATGCCACTAGGATCGCCGTTCAAGCTAAGTTGGATGGTTTGACCAAGACTCAAATTGAGAACATCATCGGGTCTCTATATATGGTTGAGGACGCTAGGGATGCTTTGCTCATTACCCAATTGTTCGCTCATAGACAGGCTGAGAGATTGGGCAGAGGTCGTAAAACGATGTCTATGATTAGTAAGTTTTTAAACGAAATTTACGTTAAAAATGGGGATAGGTGTCTCGCAAGCGAATTCCTCGGTTTGATCAAATGGGTTTTTGAGTGCATTGAGGAGGTAAGGTTGCCGATGATCGATATCAACACTCTCACGTTCGACGCATTAATGAATATTCTGAGGGGAAGGTAAATGCCTGATTACAGGGATTTTGATAGACTAAATACCATTATTCGCATTGAGGGGATCCTAGTAAATGAAACTCCGTTAAGGATTGGTACTGGTAAGGAACCCCCTTTGGGCGCTCCAGTAGATGTAGCAGTTTACAGGGTTAATGGCATTCCATGTATACCCGGGTCTAGTTTGAAAGGTCTATTTAGAAACTACGTCGAAATGGCCTCAACTTCCAAGGGCGTTAAAGTGCACGAACCTTGGAACAAAGATGCCATCGAAGATGAGGCCAAGCGCGGGGATTTCTGTCCAGTTTGTGGAATTTTCGGTAGTACGGAGTTGGCTAGCCATATCAGAGTTTACGATGCGTTCCCGAAGGATAATAGATTTTATAGTTTTCAGAAGACTGGCACAAGCATCGATAGAGAATTCGGGAGCGTGAGAGCAGGTTCGCTATTTACAGAGGAACTAATCACGCCGATGACTGAGTGGACATTTAAAATGGATGTAATAAACATTGACCTATACTCTGAGCAGGAAGTTGAAGACAAACGAAAGGAATTACTTAAATCGCTGTTGACAACGCTTACTACAATTGGTTTAAGTATTGGCTCTAGGAAGTCCGTCGGCTACGGTCTCATTAAGTTGAAAGAAGCTAAGTGGCGTAAGTACAAATTCGTTGAGGGCGAACTCAAATTAGTCGATAAAGGTGATGCGATTTGAAAGTTCCTCTATGGACTTCGTCCCTGATAAATCTAAGGGAGTCCATATTCAGAGGTTACATCGAGAATATTAGTCCATTGAGAATTGGCGCTGGTAAGGAGCCTCCCTTGAGTTCTCTTGTTGACTTAGCGATTATAAAAATTAGGTATGGTGGCTATGAAATCCCGTACATACCTGGGTCTAGTTTGAAGGGTTTGTTCAGGAGTCAAGCCGGAAAGATGGCTACGTCCCTGGGTTTGAGTGTATGTAATGGGCTCGCCAAGGACAACTGCGTGGACGTCAAAAGAGTCACCATCAGAGGTAGAGAGTACGTTTTGAGGGATTTAATCGATGAGTGTATGCGAGATAGACGTTCTTCAGAAGCCATGGAGTATTTCTTTAATAACGCATGCATTATCTGTAGGATATTTGGCTCGATTATGTATAGGAGCAAAGTTATTTTCTCAGACGCATATCCCATCGATGAAGACGGCAATTTACTTCCATTTAAATTAGGCTCTAGAACTGGAATCGCAATAGATAGGAGGACCGGGGCTGTGGTTAGGGGGGCATTATACGAAGTAGAGTACATTGAGCCCGGATGCAGGTTTAAGTTTGAGGTCAGATGCCACAATTTACCGAATTACGCCCTCGGGTTGTTATCGTCTATAATTAGAATGATAGATAGTGGTGAAATCAAAATTGGGGGATTTACGTCTAGAGGCTATGGCTCTGTGAAAATCAAAAAATTAGAGGCGTTCGTGAAGAGTTTTGGCCCAGGTAAGGAGAATAAAGTTTTATCATCCCTCGAACAAAACATCGACGAAGGGGTCGACGTATCGGATATCTCCGAATTTAAAGATGGATTGTTGTACTTCTCAGAAAATAACGTTTGGAAATTGATCGATAGGTTAGAGGGGGTTTGGTATGGTGCGACGAGTAGAATTAAGAGTCGTGAGAGAAAAGCCTAGAGACAGAAGCTCGTTCAGAGATTTATGCGGGTTTCTCGATGTTAGTATAGTTGTCGACGATGGTTCGTATTTACACGTCGGTGCTGGTAGGGAGGTGTTTGAAGCAGACGTTGAAAAACTTAAGGAGTTATACGTAAAAAGGGGAATTATCGATATAAGCCTCCTGAGGGGCACGGAGTATCAAGATTTTGCATCTACATCGAGAGGTGTCGTCATACCTGGGTCATCGGTCAAGGGCAACGTCAGAGCTAAATTGGAGTTAAGCTTTCACAATTTCCAAGGTAGTGTTAGGTCTTGCTTCATTAAAGCTGGCATCATAAGGGGAATCTCCATCGGTACTAGCGGATGGAGGCATCAGAGGGTTTGGAGTGAAACGGTATTCGAGGACAGAGGTTTTCCATGCGACTTCACGAGGATCGGCAGCGTTTGCCTTTTGTGCGACTTATTTGGAACATCTGGATTAAAGGGTTTAATCGATTTCAGCGACTTCGTATGCCCCGACGTCAAACTAGAGGCCCTCAATCTGCCCTATGGAATTAAAGTCCGCGCGGCTCCCCCGGGGACTACTTTCAACGGAAGGATAGATTTCACGAATTTGAAGGATTACGAATTGGGTTTACTCCTCCTCGGCATGGGAATCATGAATAGTAGGATTGGTAGGAGCGTTATTCTGGGTAGATTTAAGTATAGGAGTTTAATTGGAGGAAAAAGGTTTGGCAGAGTCAGGTACAGGATTAATGGACTCATGTTAAACAGATTTTCAACTGAGCTTTCAGTAGGGTCCTTGCACATAAGGCCTGAAACGACAATTTTGGATGAAGGGATCGACGAACTCTGCAAGCTCCTAGTCGACTCCTCATCGGAGCATTTTAAAAATGAAATCAAAATAGTAGACGAGGTTGGAATTCTTGATGGACTTTAAAGGATTTAAGTTCGAAGAACCATATCCTATATTCAAAGCTTACGTCATCCCTTACAGAGACGAAAAAACTATAATTGAGTACTGTAGGAGGGTAAAGGCCGAAGACGTAGAGTTATTCAAAGAGGTCCTCGAGGGTTTAAAGAGGTTCTTATCGAAAATGCTTAATTTGAACAACGTTAAGTCGTTTGATGAAGTCAGAAGGCTTGAGTTGATCGCAGACTTAATACCACTGTACTTTAGAATTCCACTGCTGAGAGAAGTATTACCATCAACTATGCCGAGCCCATTGAAGACATATTTATTGTACAGGACTCACTATGTCCAATCATCCCACGAAAAAGCAGTGGTGTTTGATGTTGATCCAGTTGACTTCATCGAGTGGGTCTACGAGAAAAAAGAACGTTTAAATTTCGTTGAAGAGATATCCAGCGTTTTAAGCGATCCAAGTCTATCTAATAAAATTGAGAAGTCGTGGTTCATTTTTCCATCTGATACTAGACCGGGCTTTAATACGTCAGGTTTAATAACGCATTTGCTTGTTACTTCAGCCATAGCTTGGAGTCTAGGCGTGAATAAGGAGTTAAATAGGCGCGATATCGCAATACTTAGGTTGGCCGCGCTTTTGCACGACGTTGGAAAACCATTCAACTACAGGATGCACGTTGAACTTTCAAAAAGCGTTGCTGAAGTCCTATTGAAGGGCTTTATCTCGAGCGAAATATTGGACGATGTAGTTAGCATTATAAGCAATCATCATAAACCTGAGTCTGTGGATATATGTCCTAAACTTAGGAAAATTTTAGAAATTTTAAATGTGGCAGATCAAAGGGCTTCGACCATCGATAGGATAAGACACGTTGTTGAAAGTTACATTAAAAGCGACATATTGGATATCTCTGAAAAGTTGGGCTTAAACTACGACCACGCTTTCGAAGTTGGAGCCAAGGGCTGGGACTTTTGGTTCAAGGCTTCTGAGAAGATTGAGGAGTTGAATGTAAAGTTTCTTGACCGCTTGCGTAGTGCCACCGATGGTTTTAAATCTCAGTTAAAGCCCATTGGAGAATTTAAAGCAGTAGATTATAGGGATACCTCTATTGGTGTAATCGACGTCGCAGGCATACAAAACTACATATCTAGGGCTCAAGAGGTTAAGGTCGTAAGCGCCGCGAGCTTGTTAATAGATGGAGTTGTAACGTCGTATATTCCATTGTACATGCAACTGATGGTCGAGCGATCTAATGTCTGGGTTCCGTATGAAGCATTCTTGTACACCGCTGGCGGAGTCGTCGAATTAATCTTCCCATCGTTATTGAGCTCTAAGTTCGAGGAGCTTATTGGGAAATCGTTAAACGAGGTTCTCTCAAAGTGTAAATTACGCGTCAATTTTGCACACGTGTATGTAAGTAACGACGTTTACTCCATGGTGAAGAATTTGGCGAACGAACTTCACTTGAGGAAAAACACGGTTTCTGAGGATGTTGTGACCATCGATAGGATTAGTGGCGTTGTAGGCTATGATAATTTGTGTGAGTTATGTTACATCGATGAATATGTTGAATCGTTGCGTACAGCTGAAGGCGTAAAGAGGCTCTGCAAAACGTGTAAGTCATTGTACGAGTTGGGCGAGAGAATAAGCTTTAGAAAGAGGTTTGAAGAGGCCAACTTTACGGTTTTGGGCGATACTTTCAATATTAAGGAAGTGTTTGGAGTAAATTGGGACTTCGTGAGCAAGTACGTCGTTGAATTGATCTCTGGTCACGACGGGGGCGAACTCAGGGAATTAGAAGAGGGGCGCGTCAAGAGGAGGAATGTCGCTGTGGTCAAAGTTGATGGTAACCTCATGGGACCTTTTATGGCAACGTCGATTTCACTGACGGACATGTACGAAAGGAGCGCGAGAATAGATATTGCTTTGAAGGATGCCTTTAGCAAAGCTCTGTCGGTAATATATGAAGGTGTAAATAAAACTACAGGGGATAAAGGGGAGGCCGCCAAGTATTGCGCATCGGTGCTACTGGGAACTCTGTACATTGGTGGGGATGACTGCCTGGTCGTAATGCCTTCATGGGCTTCGCCGATTTTCGCGTGGATCATCGGCAATGAATTTAGATTGAACATGGGTAATGCCAGAGGTTTGGGCATAGGCGTTGCGGTGGGTTCGGCAAAAGCCAATCTGTGGAGCTTAATCTCCGCCGCGGACAAACTGATGAATGGGGCCAAGGGGTTCACCAGGGATAGACCCGAGTATAGTGCACTGATGTACGACGTTTCTGAGAATGTATCGTTAAACGGGTTAATCGTCGAAGAGAGGTTGAGGTATCTTGAGGGTGAGGGTGTTACAGTTCAACCATTCATATTGGCATCAGATGGAGATGCATTTATGGATTACGTTAAGTCGATCTTCGACGCATCAAATTACCATGAGTTTGCGGAGAAGTGCTATCTCGCGTCAAGGTTCTCCGAACGTTTAGATGGAGGATTAAAGACGAGGGCACGCGAGGTTCAAGAGTGGATGAAGAAAATCAGGGCCAACATCATGGAGTGTATTAATAGAGTGAATAGTTTATTCATAATTAGCGAGGGGCCGCCGATATTGAAGTGGTTCCTAGTCAAATTCTACGCTCAAAGGCAACTTAGTAGATTGAACGACCCGAAGAACAAGAAGGCGTATGGCGTCGTTTTTGAGCTAGGTCCAAAGAAGAGCTTGGCAGACTTTCTAAAGGGCGACGTAAGACGTATAGACAATTCATCTTATTCTGACGCCGACAGAATGATTAAAATTGTCGGGGGTGGCGTCATTTGAGTAGAGTTAAGTTTAAAGTCAGAGTAAAGCCCGTAGGCTTATTGTCCATTGGCTCCATATACTCATCGTTCGCGAGCTCTGATGTAGCATTTGCTAGAAAACCCTCCATGGAGGGTGGCAAGAGTGTGTACAAGCATTATATCCCGGGGTCCAGCTTTAAGGGGGCTTTGAGGTCCTCTACCTGTAGGATCGCTGAAGTCTTTGGGTTTAAGAGTTGTAGTGAGGTTGATGTCGGGATGATCGAAAAAGCTCACAGTAGAAATGGCATATGCGATGTATGTAGACTCTTCGGTTACCCAAAGTCTAACACTCCAAGTGTACTGAGCGTTTCAGACTTCGAACTTCAAGGCTACGCTAAGCCCTACGTAATTACCGGGATAAGAATTGAAGACGAGAGCGGTAAAGTCGCTGAAGGCGCTCTATTTAGCACGGAAAAGTTATACGGATCCGAGTTCCTAGGTGAAATATCGTTGACCACCGACGACGTAAATTTAATTGGGCTTACGTTGCTTTCGCTCTCTGAATTGAGGTTGGATTGTTTTGGTAGGCGTTCGCAAATCGACTTGAAGATAGAGGATACTGAAGGACTTGAACGGCTTTTGAAGGGTTCGAAGTGGATCTCATTGTTGGATGAATTGAAGGAGTGGTTGTACGATGAGATTTTGCAAGATTGAAATTAAATTAAATTCCCCGACGATTCTTCCAAAGAAGAGGGTTGAGAGGGGCTACAAGGGTTGCTTAGATTACATTCCCTCAACTACGTTAAGGGGCTCGCTTTTAACATCCCTATACTTGAATGGATACGTGAAACTCGATAAAGTCAAGGAGTTAGCTAGGAGTTTTGGAGTCTTTGCTTCAAACGCTTATCCAGTTATAGAGAATAAAGAGTCCCAACCATCACATCCATTCATGTATGAGTGCAAAGTCCCGCACGGGAAAAAGTACGAAAGGGTGAACTTCATAAATGAAGTTGTTGATAAGCTTAGATCCCATGAGAAAACCCTATTCAAATTCGAGTGTAGTAAGGGTCATTCGGCATTAAGTTACGTGCATCCAAAACCGGTGATATTGCTAAATTACGAAGGAGAAATGTTTAAAGTAGCGTCAGTAAGGGCTCAGTCTACGATATCCACTGCCATAAGTAAGCGTAGAGCTTCAAGCCAGAGTGGAATGTTATACGAATACGACTTCATGATAGAGGGACAGAGGTTTTGGAGTTACATCGGCATTTCCGACGAATTGAGTAAATACGTTGAGAAGGGGTTGGAACTTAAGATTGGAAGGGGCGTATCCAGAGGATTTGGGAGTTCGCGCATAGAGAATGTTGAGGAGATATCGTTAAGTGAGCGTAGAGAGAGGATCGAATCAGAGGTCGATTTGCGTGGCAAAACTGTCTTATTTTACGCGCAATCACCGTTATTGGGTTTCGACGGTTTCGTAAATTACACTCCGTATCCAAAGAACATAGAGTTGAACAGCGTACTAAAAGTATGTGGGTTCAACGTCTATAATGCCGGGAGTATAACCGTAAGTGAAGTTTACGCTAAAACTAGAGCTCTACACGGTGGTTGGGATATGGATATGAACGTTAGAAGACCAGTCTTTACGGGCGTAGCTTCCGAAGGAGCTATTGCAGTTGGGCGTGTAAACGTTAAACAAGACACCGTCACGGCATTGGCTCTACTATCCATAGTCGGTTACCCAATTAAGGTAGATGGATATGTCTTCACGGGCTTAAACATTCTAACGCCGTTGCAAATCCAACCAATAAGTGGGGGTGGAAGAAATTGATTTTGCAACTCGACTCGGTGTGCAACAAAATAGTCGGGCTATTGACTTTTGGCGTCGAAACACCGATACACGTAGGTGCGGGTGGCGTTGAAGTAAGGAGGAGCTTCTTAAAGGTTGAAGACCGCTTAGTGATACCTTCATCGACTTGGAAGGGCGCTTTTAGATCAATGTCAGAGAGGATAGCGAAGAACATGAAGTTCAACGGAGTATCATCACTATCGGTTAAATTCTACCGCGAGACTACAAGGGGGATAAGTTATTCACCCGCAAACTATAAAGATGCCGAATTCGTAAACCTAAGGAACGAATTGATTAGCGTACACAAAGGTTTAAAACCAGAAGCGTTGGGGATCAGTAGAGGAGACGTAGACATAGCGATACGTGAATTAGGGTTTTCCGAAGAAGTAGAGAAGTTGAACGGTTACGACGAAACCACGTGGAACTGGTTTACGGAGGCACTCTTAGCAGTAAACTGCCCAATAGGGAGACTGTATGGTAATAACTACGTGGCGGCAAAAGTCAGGTTCGTGGATACGGTCATCAAAGGAAGGACTAGTGAGAGGGCTGGAATTGGAATAAATAGGAGGGCGTTGAAAGTAGAAGAAGAGTTCCTCTACTTTATGGAAGCCCTAAGCGAAAGCGACGTAAAACTGATGTTCATAGCGTGCAATCTGAAACCCGGAGAAGGGGATTCAAAATTATTTGCATCGACATTACAGTACGTGAGAGAGATGGGGATGTCGATCGGAGGGTCGAAAAGCAGGGGATTGGGACATCTAACGATAAAAGGAGCAAAGATATTCATAATTGACTTAACTACAGGAAGCCTAGATGATAAAATGCTAAGGATAGTAAATCCATTTAAACACGTACCGCCGACTGACCTTGAGGGGCTGATAAAGTGGCTACGAGGTTGGAACTAAATCCTTACGTACTCTTCATAGATACGTTTTTGGACTGCATATACATAGAAGCTGGTATATGCGACGAAGTGAATAAAAGAGTTGCACGTCACATATTAGGTGACTATTTAGCCAGTATTTACGAAGAAGTTAGCAAAGGTATAACTCCTGAAGAGTTTAAGATAATCAAAAATATAGGATTTGACGAAAAACGTGTAATATATTACGATTTGCTCGATGGAATAGTCAAAGATCTTTCGACTCGCCTTGTCAATCTGATAGAAGAATTAAGAGCGTTCGAGAAAATTGAAATTGAAAGAACAACTCTTAAGGAATTATCTCACATATTAGAAAACTCTTTCAAAAATAAAATTAAAGAAATATTTAAGAAACTGGCCAAGTTTGAGGAAGAATCTAATGAAGTTATGAAAAAATCAAAAGCGAATTTTTCAGCCGTCCAGATTCTAAAGTTCTTGTTTAATGAAGCTTATATTTATTCTCGTCAGTATGATGTAGTATTATGCGCAAGCAAAGATAATATTGGAGGAAGACCGTTATATACTTTCTACTTGGCATTTTCAAATGAAATCTTACATCAAAATATTGATGAAAGGAGTATCATTGAACCTCTATTAAAAGTGAATTTATCTGATATAAAATATAAAGAATATAAAGAAGATGAATATTATGCTAAAGATTTTTTAAAGGCCGCAAAGTTACTTTTAAGCAAGGATAAAGAAAAAATTAAGGATATGACTAATCTAATAATGAAATCTATCTCAAAAGATGGTAAAGTTGTAGAGGCTATTGAGAAAGTAATTAGTGTTGTGAAACAAGTAGTTAGTAAAATGGATAGTAATGAAAAAATGTTAGATTTAATTTTCTTAGATTTTTTAATAAATTACCTATTTAAAGGGCATCTTATTTTTGAAGTACTAATATACACCAGGCTCATTAAAAATGGAATTTTGGCTTTACCCAAAGTTGAAATATATGAAATTTCGGAGGAAGATAGGAAAGATTTAAAAGGAAATGTGCAAAGAGCGGAGCAGATTTGTGAGTGTGACGCCGTGGCTTTATTTGGTCCTGAAGATAACATGAAGTTGATGTTGATTGAGGTCACTACTAGAGATTTCCTGGACAATAAGGTAGGAAAAATAAAAGAATCTATTGATGTGCTTAAAAGTTGTGTAGGTGATAGACTGGATGTTTATGGGCTGATTATAGCTGATAAGCGATGCGACGTAACACCACCTCTTTACTTGATGACATTTGAAGAATTTTTAAAGGCGTCTAGTCACGACCTTTTAAATTTAAGAGGATCTTAAGAAGAATTTTTAGCGCCGAATAAAGTTTAGCTTTTTAGAGGATTCTACGCGAAGTCATTTTAGGATTTTTAACATAACTTGGGGATGGAAGTTCATAATCGTCCTGCTTTCTATTACGGATAGTGCAAGGCCACGGTTACGTAATACTTATTTATCGCGTCAAATACTGTCATGGCTTTTACTAGACGTGCAACTGCTTAAACGATCGAGCACCTCAATTGCTTCTATTGAAATATCTATACGCATTTTCGACTGCTTGGACGAATTCTCAGGTTTTATCGATTATGTCGATCTTAAATTAAGGGCTATTGCATTGCTTTTGAATATAAGTCGATCAAAACTTCCTTTTAATTTGAATGCTCGATTTTTGTCCACACTGTTTTAATATATAAGATTTTATTCATCAATTTTTAATTCATAAGAAAATTCACTTAACTTGCACTGCTTCGTCCATATCTTTTTAAGAACATACAAGTATAAGTGGGTGAAGGCTGTGCTGTATGTTATTCACCAAGAATAGGGATGCAGAGTGGGATGGTTGTGAGTACAAGGTCATCTAGGATGCGATGGAGAGTTTGTCGAAGACTGCTTCACGTAAACAATGCCAAAAGTAAATCCTCCTCTTTCTCCTTACACTCCATCAACTCACATTATGTAGTAAGGGAGGAAAAGACTTAATTTGGCTCAATTATCAAGGAAGATCGCTCACATCTATCTCTTTCCTTGGATCTTAGATAATTCTTCTGCTTCTCTGAGTACGGCTAAGAGCCATTTGCGCGTCTTCGCGGACATTCTTTTAATTAGTTTATCGAGAGCATGGATATTTGACTCGCCCAATTCTAAAGCCTCGATCACCTGGTCTATGTGCCAGGGGATGGCGAATACGGGGAATTCTACGAGGCGACGCTTTTCAGCTGGCGGATGTAAAACGAGCTTTCTTCTATCCATAGGAAGTTCAAGTAGCTTAGTGACCTCTCCATCTCTTTCAAGTTCTGGGTCTGTGAGTATGTGTAGAATGCTCCTCACGCCGTAGAGTTGACCGAGTAAGGCCATAACGGCGGACATAGTCTTCCTGCCGCCAGCGAGACTGATGTATACGTCGTTTCCAGCGCGAACCTCCCTAGCTATAACGCAACCAACTTTTCTCGCGAATTCAGCGTTATCGTCCTCATCATATATGTCGCTACTCTTTATGTATATCTCCGCATCTCTCAACTCCACATCCGGATACCTTTCTCGAAAGTCTTCTCTTAGCAGAGGTATGCATTTCTCCCATATTATTGGGTCGCTCGTCGTAGCGAGGTAAACGCGACTCGATTTTCTACCAGTATCATTAAGTGCATCGATTGTGCTCGTGACGACCCCGGGGGACCTCCCTAGAGATGCTATGAGGACCAACATAGCACTTAAGTATGCTCAGTTGAAGGCTTTAAATTTTTCCGTTGAGCTCGACGTTATTTCAAACAGAAACAAGGTAGGGGAACGCTTTACCGAGGGTCGCTTTCAATTCTCTCTTTAGATGCAACTCAAGTTATATTGTACCGTACGTGCATAAATGTTTTTCATTCTTTCAATTCTCTCTTTAGATGCAACTAGATATTCCCGCTGACGACCGTGACGCCGTTATACTTTCAATTCTCTCTTTAGATGCAACAGTAGTAATATGCGTCGCAATAGTAGCGATATACCACTACCTTTCAATTCTCTCTTTAGATGCAACGGACGTATATTCCCCGTCTTCTCCGATTCCTTGGCTTTTAATAGCTCTTTCAATTCTCTCTTTAGATGCAACATCGTCTAACAGTCCAACCTACCTCCACGCTGTTGATGTCTTTCAATTCTCTCTTTAGATGCAACATAGTTTGGCTTGTAGGAAGTATGAGGGGATAGTGTGCACTTTCAATTCTCTCTTTAGATGCAACATATTTCTCCGAAACCCCATAGCCGAACGGTCTGACGAACTTTCAATTCTCTCTTTAGATGCAACAGAATTCAGCGTTCATGGAAGATATGACTTGAAGCTCTTTCAATTCTCTCTTTAGATGCAACAGCCTCAGCTCCAATAGTCGTAGCCTCGGCACTAGCATACGTGAGGACTTTCAATTCTCTCTTTAGATGCAACAATTGATACCTTCCACCCATTACCCATGGAATGCTTGGGTCTTTCAATTCTCTCTTTAGATGCAACGACTAAGAACGTGGATATACGCTTCTACCCAGACGACTTTCAATTCTCTCTTTAGATGCAACGGTAGGTCGGTGAGCCGCTGGAGTCCCTAGCCTCAACGTCTTTCAATTCTCTCTTTAGATGCAACACCTCCGCCTAGAGATGGCTATGGATAGGGTTGCAGATAGCTTTCAATTCTCTCTTTAGATGCAACAATTTACAAAAGAAGTACGCTGATAATTCCACGATTGTAAGCTTTCAATTCTCTCTTTAGATGCAACTGAGAAAGGTTGCGGAAAAGGCATGGAAAAACGGCGGTGTAACTTTCAATTCTCTCTTTAGATGCAACAGGCTATTGAAAAATTGAGTGATAAGATAGATAAGTTAGCCTTTCAATTCTCTCTTTAGATGCAACTGGAGTAGAAGTGAACAAGCTTGGCTTCGAAATCTACAACGCCTTTCAATTCTCTCTTTAGATGCAACATGGGCAAGACTGGTCTACCAGTGCTGGCGTTCATTAGAGCTTTCAATTCTCTCTTTAGATGCAACCTTGGAACACAATAAGGAAAATAGAATACGTTGGTAGCGCTTTCAATTCTCTCTTTAGATGCAACGGCGTCTGGTGCGTCATCTGAACCGTCTTGCCGTTCACATTCCTTTCAATTCTCTCTTTAGATGCAACGACATCGCAAATGACGAACGCTTGAAGGCTAAGACGCGTGTCTTTCAATTCTCTCTTTAGATGCAACGGCTTCACCGCCGTCGCGCTTCACCTTGAAGTGTATGTCTTTCAATTCTCTCTTTAGATGCAACTTATGAGCCTCAACTTCGTTGCGAACGCCCCCTCTATCTTTCAATTCTCTCTTTAGATGCAACTTGAAAAATATGGAAAATATGAAAAAGGTCTTCTCAGCTTCTTTCAATTCTCTCTTTAGATGCAACGGATCCAAATGCCGTAGGTTTCGAGCTGGGCGGTGAAATCATCTTTCAATTCTCTCTTTAGATGCAACTTGATGTTCAGGGGGAGGCGGCATGTCGGAGTCTGAGACTTTCAATTCTCTCTTTAGATGCAACAGCAGAGCCCTGAGCCTCTCTCGACCCTCGCTCGGAGTCCCTTTCAATTCTCTCTTTAGATGCAACCGCGGACGTGGTTGATGCTTGGCAGTCGGTCAGGTGCTGCTTTCAATTCTCTCTTTAGATGCAACAACGGCGGACAAGACGGTGACCTACCACCTCTGGTGCACTTTCAATTCTCTCTTTAGATGCAACGACGTTGTAACACATGCTGTGAGGATGCTCCTAGAGATGCTTTCAATTCTCTCTTTAGATGCAACCTGGCTCAACCTAGACACGCTCAGCATATCGGGTCTTCCTTTCAATTCTCTCTTTAGATGCAACGAAGCCAGAGCCCTACGAGCCGAAGGGGTGGCTTGGAGTCTTTCAATTCTCTCTTTAGATGCAACTGCAAATCGATTGACGCACTGCTTTATAATAAGCACCTTTCAATTCTCTCTTTAGATGCAACAACCAGGTCTGCGAGAGCATCCACGGTTCTGCCGGTTCTCACTTTCAATTCTCTCTTTAGATGCAACAAACGGTATCCAGTACGTGAATATCTTGCTCTTACGCTCTTTCAATTCTCTCTTTAGATGCAACGAAGCAAACGAAGCTAACAAGCTCAACGCAAGGCTCTACATCTTTCAATTCTCTCTTTAGATGCAACTTAGATGAAGCAGGCGAGGAGGTTGTCTTCCAATGAGTGCTTTCAATTCTCTCTTTAGATGCAACTTGTGACATTTTCAACTTTTTTACTACATTCGGAGCATCTTTCAATTCTCTCTTTAGATGCAACAGGATGCTAAACGGTCTATCGGTACCGTAGCGCTCTATTCTTTCAATTCTCTCTTTAGATGCAACGACCTTTTTCGGAAACGCGGGTCTATGACCCTTGTAATGATCTTTCAATTCTCTCTTTAGATGCAACACTGCCTCGTTCTTACCCCAGTATAAGGCTAGTTCACTTTCAATTCTCTCTTTAGATGCAACGGAGAAGAGACGCCTCGCGGTCGTTACTCTAAGGGCTTAATCTTTCAATTCTCTCTTTAGATGCAACAGTGTAGTAGAGGAGTTGTCTCTACTCATTTTTGAGTCTTTCAATTCTCTCTTTAGATGCAACATAAACTTTGCTTTATTTTAACTATCACGGTTAGACACTGTCTTTCAATTCTCTCTTTAGATGCAACTGAAGCCTTAGGACGTGTGTATCCAAGCCCTCACCTTCTCTTTCAATTCTCTCTTTAGATGCAACACGGATTAGACTTCAAAACAGTTCCGTTTCTAGATCTTCTTTCAATTCTCTCTTTAGATGCAACAGTGAATCTCCGAAGACTGAAGTCCTCCCACGAATATTCAGATACTTTCAATTCTCTCTTTAGATGCAACACTTACATGAGCAGTTTACAAACTTCGTCTTCACAGACAGCTTTCAATTCTCTCTTTAGATGCAACTTATAGGGCTTTATCCGCCACAAGTCCCACGTTTACGGCTTTCAATTCTCTCTTTAGATGCAACAACAGTGGAACAGCCACCATAACCGCAGGTAACACATATGTCTTTCAATTCTCTCTTTAGATGCAACTGAAATCGGTATACTGATACAAGCATTAAACAACTAATTACTTTCAATTCTCTCTTTAGATGCAACGGCTAGAGTCGGTCATAACTGGGGTACCAACTATCAGAACTCTTTCAATTCTCTCTTTAGATGCAACAGGAGCTCGTTGAAGCCGCCGTAAAGTTCCTCGATTCGCTTTCAATTCTCTCTTTAGATGCAACCTGCTGTCGGCTGCGTCGACTGCTTTAATGTATAGAGCTTTCAATTCTCTCTTTAGATGCAACAGATAAGTTAGCTGAGAGGCTCAAGTGATGAGTGAGGATACTTTCAATTCTCTCTTTAGATGCAACAAGGGTACACAATACATGATTTATGATAGGTTAAATCAACCTTTCAATTCTCTCTTTAGATGCAACTGTTTTACGTGTCTTCATAAACAACACAAAATATTTGAACTTTCAATTCTCTCTTTAGATGCAACAAACACCCCCTATTGTAGAGCTTACGAGGATAACCGACGCAGGTCTTTCAATTCTCTCTTTAGATGCAACCTCTTCTCTCTTTATCTCGTCCAGCATCTTCTTAACGTCTTTCAATTCTCTCTTTAGATGCAACGTAAGCCTCAATTTCGTCTTCGTGCTATCTGCAACCGAGGCCTTTCAATTCTCTCTTTAGATGCAACAGCTCGCACTGGTCTGAGCGCCGGATCCGAGCTTGATCTCTCTTTCAATTCTCTCTTTAGATGCAACCTGAAGGGCTACCGTGTCGCTTATGCCAACCTGCTTTCCGTCTTTCAATTCTCTCTTTAGATGCAACGAGAAGCTTTCAGCCGCTCAGGAAGATTTAAGACTTGCACAGGCTTTCAATTCTCTCTTTAGATGCAACAGAAAAGATAGACGAAAACCTTGAGAGGAGAAGGAAAGTCCTCTTTCAATTCTCTCTTTAGATGCAACGGAACCGATCAAACCTGTATGCGTATTCTCGAAGTCATCTTTCAATTCTCTCTTTAGATGCAACGTACTTAATACATAAGAATGCATTGGTATTCGCACCGAAGCTTTCAATTCTCTCTTTAGATGCAACTTCGCAGGTGGAAATCTTCAACAAGTAAGCGGTTTCAACTTTCAATTCTCTCTTTAGATGCAACTCAAGAACCGTTTTCTCATCAGTCGGAATCGTTGTATAGTCTTTCAATTCTCTCTTTAGATGCAACTGCTGAAACCTCTGCAAATCCATAAGTTTTCTTCGTAAACTTTCAATTCTCTCTTTAGATGCAACTACAGCTATCTGAAGCAGGTGATAGACCAGATGGATGATGCTTTCAATTCTCTCTTTAGATGCAACTAAACGCATATTTAAAAACAATGAAAATAGAGTCTTCAATCTTTCAATTCTCTCTTTAGATGCAACTGCATGCTTATATAGGGGCTTTATATACCCCTTATGGGTTTATACGTTAGGTATTTAAATGTTTTTCGCTCCTCCATGCGGAGAAGCTGTTAGAAGCCGAATTCACCATAGACTTTCCACACGGAGAAGTAGGGTTTGGGTGTTTGAAGTGTAAGGTTTTTCTATCCGTCTATCGTTATTCTATTTGTATGGTGGCTACCGTTGTTTTTTACGTTTGAGGACGTAGTCAGGCTTTCTAGGGTTTTTAGGAGGAGGCCTTGTAGCGTTAGTGATGAGCTTAGGGGTTGGCATTGGGATGAATATCCTTTGGCGCCTGCTTACAGCGTTAGGATTAATGCTAGTGATCTTGCTGGTGGATTCTGTCCTACTAATAGGCACATATATGTGAGGTATATTTTGAAGTCTGAGGAGAGGCCCAATTTTAGACTTGAGCTTGGTTCTTTCATCCACAGGGTATATCATATGGTATCCTGCACGGTCAAGTCTATTCTGTATGAAGGGGCCCCATCTGGGGATGGTTTTAAAGAGGTATTTAAAAATGTCTCAGAGGAGGCCTTCGCTAAAGCCTATTCTGGCTTTCAAACTCTAAAGAGCGATTTTGCCAAACGTGTTTTCGAGGCACTATGGAACTACGCCTCTAACGTATATGCAGCTTCACTAGACAGGTTGAGGACTGTTTCACCTTACATGTCTTTGGACGGTCTCGTAAGCCTCGTCATACCCATGACCGTTGAGTTTCCAGTGGATGGAACTCTCATAGGGTTGAACCGCGCCATAAGAGTTGACGCAATTTTACATCCACATACGGTCGTAGAGCTTAAGACTAGAGGTTTTAGGCCTGAGTATGAGGTTGGGCTTGCATCTTACGCATTAGCCATAGAGTCTCAGTACGAAATCCCCGTAAACTACGCGGTGTTGTCGGAGGTTAAATTTGATAGAGGATTTCAGGGGCTGAAAGTGTATGAAAGACACGTGTTGATTTCAGATGAACTACGGGAGCGTTTCATAGAGAGGAGGGATTCGGCCATGCGTATGATAGAGGAGGAGTTAGACCCGGGTATGCCCGACGTATGTTCTGAGGACTGCCCGTTTTTAGGGGTGTGTAATAGTGGGTAAAGTGGCTTTAGTGGATGAATGGGGCGCCTACCTTTCCGTCAAGAAGGGGAGGTTCATACTTAGAGTTAAGGATAGATCTGAGAAGTCGAAGGTCAAGTGGGAGCTTGCACCAGTTGAAGTAGACACCATAGCGTTTACCGTTGGAGGCGCGTCGATATCGGTTGAGGCGGTTAAACTAGCCTCGGAATTCGGCATAGACCTCGTCTTCCTAGATAAGGCAAAACCCGTAGCTAGACTTCTACCATCTACTTACGGCTCTACTATGAGGAATTGGAAGGCTCAACTCGACGCCTTTGAAGCGCCTAGTGAAAGGCTCAGGCTTGCGAAGCTCTTCGTTGAAGGTAAAATACATAATCAGCGCATAGTCTTGCGGGAGTGGGCTAGAAAATTCAGATCCGCTGGCAAACCAGACTATGATCTTGAAAACGAAGTCGTTAGGCTTGATGAGTTTCAAAGCCAGGTCAGAGGCATTGATTCTGTAGAAGGGGTTATGAGCATAGAGGCGCACGCGGCCAAACGCTACTGGATGTCTATATCTAGACTGTTACCTGAAGAAATAGGTTTTAAAAGTAGGGAAGTGTATGCAAGGGCCTCAGAACCTATGGACCCGTTTAACCGTGCACTTAACATAGGCTATTCGATATTAAAGAAGGAGGTGTGGAGGGCCGTTTTCCTAGCCGGGCTTAACCCATACCTTGGGTTTCTACATTCGCCGAGAGCTGGCAAAATGGCTCTAGTGTTCGACCTGATGGAGGAGTTCAGACCCATAACCGTAGATAGGCCTCTCGTAGTCTTAGCGCGTGGAGACAAAGAAGCCATCCTCAAATTGAAGGCGCGTAGCAAGGGTGAGGATTTGGTTAAGATATGGTCTACCGTTTCATCCGCCTTATACTCTGGTGAAGAGCCTTTATCCAATATGATAGTGGCTCAGGCTAGACTTTTAGCTAAGCACTTGAAGAAGACGGATACGTATAAGCCGTTTAAGGCTAAGTGGTAGCCATGCCTCCACTGATCACGTTAGTCATATACGACATAGAAGACGACAAGCTTAGATCTGACGTAGCGGCCTTTCTAAAGTCTAAAGGGTTAAAGAGGATCCAGTATAGTGCGTTTATAGGTCCTTTAACGGACTCGCAGAGGATGGACGTAGTGGCAGGTCTTAGAAGGCTCATTAAAAGCGGGAGGAACAATGTACAAGTGTATCCTCTTACTCAGGCGAGTTACAACATGAGGATTATAGTGGGCAACCCACTTTACGATGAAGCCGGAGATGAAGGATTGGTGGTGACTTAGTATGGAGGAGGAATACCTTACAGCGGTAGATGTCAAACACTACGCCTACTGCCCGAGGATAGTGTACTTCACCCATGTATTACATCTTCAGGAGAGGACCACGGAAGCCATGCTCTACGGGTCTGAATCGCACGACGAATCCGTAATAGCGCCAGTAGCCGCTAAACTAAAGGCTTCGAAGGTCATCCGCGATTTAGAGCTTGTGAGCGGCAAGCTCAAGCTTAGAGGGAAGCTCGACTATTTGATCGTGACGAAGTTTAACGAGCTCATACCCGTAGAAGTCAAGTGGACTGAACCGATGTGCGAAGCCGTGAAACGGGATCATAGACTTCAGTTAGCCTCATACGCGCTCATGGTTGAAGAAAACTTCGGTAGAGCAGTAAAAAGAGCATTGGTCTACTATACTAGAGCCAAGAAGCTTGTATCAACCACACTAGATGAAGACGTTAAAAACGAGGCGAAGCGTACACTAGAGTCTATCAACCGCATAATATCTGGGGAAGAACTCCCCGAAGCGGCTAAACACAGACGCTGTATAAGCTGCGGCTTCAAAGAGTACTGTAAACCGCTGGTTTAAACAGAAGGCAAGAACCCAACATACCACTCATTTCTTCCGTGTGGAAAGTCTATGGTGAATTTGTCTTCTAATAGACCTTCCACATGGAGGAGCGAAAAACATTTAAATACCTAACGTATAAACCCATAAGGGGTATATAAAACCCCTATATAAGCATGCAGTTGCATCTAAAGAGAGAATTGAAAGCGCTTTGAGGCAGAAGGAGAAGAGCATAGAGGCGATGGGTGTTGCATCTAAAGAGAGAATTGAAAGGAAGGTCGGCGACTCTGCGTTGTCTATCTGCAACCCTATCCAGTTGCATCTAAAGAGAGAATTGAAAGAGATCAAGTCAACCGCATAGTAGACGCCCGGCCTAGTAGAGTTGCATCTAAAGAGAGAATTGAAAGTCAACATCCCTCTTTTTAACAAGCCAGAGCTTGGAGCTTGTTGCATCTAAAGAGAGAATTGAAAGCTTCAATTTCTTCCTCCATACCTTTTCACCTCCATTCTTCGAGTTGCATCTAAAGAGAGAATTGAAAGAGGTAATATATGGCTGTGTCGATCCTCACCTGAATGGTGAAGTTGCATCTAAAGAGAGAATTGAAAGGCATCCATCTTATATATCGCCTCTTTTACATTCTCAGGAGTTGCATCTAAAGAGAGAATTGAAAGACCAGCCTTGCCGTAAAGAGTGAATTTATACTGACCATGTTGCATCTAAAGAGAGAATTGAAAGGTGAAAACATCTACCTGAAGCTGAAGGAAATTTCTCGTTGCATCTAAAGAGAGAATTGAAAGAGCGCCACGCATAGCAGCCATCGCAGCGGCGACACCACGCCGTTGCATCTAAAGAGAGAATTGAAAGCTTGCTGTACCACCTGAGCATCCACACCCGTAGAGCCCCCAGTTGCATCTAAAGAGAGAATTGAAAGTTTTGAGCCCTCACTGTCACCAAGACAGTATTTTCATCGTAGTTGCATCTAAAGAGAGAATTGAAAGTTGATTTTTTCGAGCGTGGCGACGGTTTCTTCAACACCCTTCTGTTGCATCTAAAGAGAGAATTGAAAGGTTAAGAAGAGTTTAATACTTAAACTCACCCTTTCACCTCGTTGCATCTAAAGAGAGAATTGAAAGCGTGAGCTCAAGCCCATCTTGGAAAAGTACGGCTACCGGGTTGCATCTAAAGAGAGAATTGAAAGCCGCTTGACGACACATTCTCACAACGATACGCTTACTGTTGTTGCATCTAAAGAGAGAATTGAAAGCTAACGTCGTACTTCTCCTCTAAAAGCCCCGTAGCCTTCAGTTGCATCTAAAGAGAGAATTGAAAGCTTTATCATGCGTCCAATTACATCCTGCTCTTAATTCAGAGTTGCATCTAAAGAGAGAATTGAAAGAAGTACTCCCAGTACATCCCCGTTTGAAACGTTGAATAATGTTGCATCTAAAGAGAGAATTGAAAGCTACATACCGGTCATCGAAGACCAGTTGAGAAGACTTGCAGTTGCATCTAAAGAGAGAATTGAAAGTAGAATATCCGCTTCAACTCAACTATTTTATTAATCCGTCCTGTTGCATCTAAAGAGAGAATTGAAAGCTACGAATTTCCGATAGATCGGCTCCACCTGTTCGGCCCTGTTGCATCTAAAGAGAGAATTGAAAGCGCTCATAGCCACATCGCACAGGTTTACCCAGCTTGGCGTTGCATCTAAAGAGAGAATTGAAAGATATCCTCGTCACAGTCTCGCCCCCACGACTTCCACGGCTCGTTGCATCTAAAGAGAGAATTGAAAGATATTACAGTGCTCAGACTTGTGAATGCAGCTGATAGTCGTTGCATCTAAAGAGAGAATTGAAAGTCGACCTTGCTCATCTTCCATCTCCCTCTTTTTAACAAGCCGTTGCATCTAAAGAGAGAATTGAAAGCCGCCTGCCTCCGCAACAGTCCAAGCATGCCCGTAAAACCTGTTGCATCTAAAGAGAGAATTGAAAGTTATCGTCGTACCATGCGAACGCTTCACGGTATTTACTCCGTTGCATCTAAAGAGAGAATTGAAAGCTTGGAAAGAACTTGATGACGTTTTTAACTATCCATGTTTGTTGCATCTAAAGAGAGAATTGAAAGTTGAATTCGGGAGGCATAAGCCCCCACTTGCTTCCACAATGTTGCATCTAAAGAGAGAATTGAAAGAATATTTTCGCTCTAGACTCTTCTACAACTAATCCTTGTTGCATCTAAAGAGAGAATTGAAAGGTTTACGGAGAAAATCGACGGGCTTCTTCACACCAAACGTTTGTTGCATCTAAAGAGAGAATTGAAAGACTCCGAAGGCACTCCATATGATGCTCTGCTTCTCCCACTCTGTTGCATCTAAAGAGAGAATTGAAAGGCCTCCTAGCCGCGCACGGGGGGCGTGCGGACGGGACGACGTTGCATCTAAAGAGAGAATTGAAAGCTGTCGAGGAAAGGCTTAACGAGATCCCTGTACTTCGTTGCATCTAAAGAGAGAATTGAAAGCTTTCGCGCAACAGTTGCTCTAGGAGCCTTGCGATTTTCCGGTGTTGCATCTAAAGAGAGAATTGAAAGTTTCTTATTGGCTTAGGGAGGCTCGGCACACAGGCTGCAGTTGCATCTAAAGAGAGAATTGAAAGAGCTCTGTCAGGAAGAGTTTAACCAGACCCGAACTCAACCTGTTGCATCTAAAGAGAGAATTGAAAGTTTATCATGAAGATGTAAAAATGACAAGCCTCCATTTCAGTTGCATCTAAAGAGAGAATTGAAAGCTCTAATGAACGCCAGCACTGGTAGACCGGTCTTGCCCATGAAGTTGCATCTAAAGAGAGAATTGAAAGAATAACCTTGTAAAGTCGCGCATCAACACGGCTTATCAGTTGCATCTAAAGAGAGAATTGAAAGTACGATTTCAAAAACAGTCCCTACCCTCTTTTTGACATATGTTGCATCTAAAGAGAGAATTGAAAGTAGTCGTGACCATGAGGTTCATGTGCTTCCGCAGGGGTTGCATCTAAAGAGAGAATTGAAAGAAGGAAGTACTCTGCGCACTCCAGCTCCTCCCTAAGCCTCCTGTTGCATCTAAAGAGAGAATTGAAAGATAAGCGGAGAAGGCACCGACCTAGCTTTCGGTACGCAGTTGCATCTAAAGAGAGAATTGAAAGCACGACTAGAACCCACATCGCCACCCATCGGTGACCGTGATGTTGCATCTAAAGAGAGAATTGAAAGAGAAGGTGAAGGCTTGGAGACGCGCGTCTTGAGGCTTCACGTTGCATCTAAAGAGAGAATTGAAAGGAATATACTGCGAGTGAGTGCAGCCCGGGGCTGGGCTTCCGTTGCATCTAAAGAGAGAATTGAAAGTAAATCGAGCCCCTTCGACCAGACGCCTTTGACCTTCCAGGTTGCATCTAAAGAGAGAATTGAAAGATGGTCGTGTCCTCCCCCATAGTACCACCACCTTCACGTTTGTTGCATCTAAAGAGAGAATTGAAAGACCCGTCTGGGGTCTCATGTCTTTTGGTTTTACCCCTCGTTGTTGCATCTAAAGAGAGAATTGAAAGTGATAGCCGTTAAAACGCTATGCGAGCGCGAAGGCGTACCGTTGCATCTAAAGAGAGAATTGAAAGGAGCCCTCCACGGAGCAACACGTAGCTCATAACCATGCCCGTTGCATCTAAAGAGAGAATTGAAAGTTCTTCTGCTCCCTCAGCCATTCTTTTACCACCATCCTTATGTTGCATCTAAAGAGAGAATTGAAAGAACAGAGTTCATGGGCGTCAACATACTTATAAGCAACTGTTGCATCTAAAGAGAGAATTGAAAGTGAGACACAACTATCGTCAAAGGTTGTATGAAAATTTGTAGTTGCATCTAAAGAGAGAATTGAAAGGCTGCAGTCTTTCCAGAACCCCAGCGCTTTCAGGCTGTTGCATCTAAAGAGAGAATTGAAAGTTGAGAGTCTGCAGGTTCTGCTACCGCGACCTCTCAGGTTGCATCTAAAGAGAGAATTGAAAGACCATTTCTCAGCTCATTCAATTCCGCTTCTTTCGCGAGTGTTGCATCTAAAGAGAGAATTGAAAGGAGAAATCTATCAGATAGAAAAATAAAATAACCGTAGTAACCGTTGCATCTAAAGAGAGAATTGAAAGACAATAGGGGGAAAGCTGAAGGTAAGCCTGAGATAACTAAAGTTGCATCTAAAGAGAGAATTGAAAGTAGCCTCTGGGCTGTATGAGGTCGTTCAGCTCATCTATACTGTTGCATCTAAAGAGAGAATTGAAAGTCAGCATGAACCAGCGCCTGACGTATCGGGGCGATATTCCGTTGCATCTAAAGAGAGAATTGAAAGAATATCCTTCGGTATCATTAGCCACCCCAATTTAGCATTGTTGCATCTAAAGAGAGAATTGAAAGATCACCTGGCACCGCAACGAGGCTTAATTCACGGAACTGTAGTTGCATCTAAAGAGAGAATTGAAAGATGCTTATACGCTTCTCCTCGGAGTCTTTGATAAGCTTAGTTGCATCTAAAGAGAGAATTGAAAGAATCCGTAGTCTTCATCGTCGAAATCCAATGTAAACCATGTTGCATCTAAAGAGAGAATTGAAAGTGCGATGCTCTTGAGGCGCTCCTCCTCTTTTAGACGCGCCGTTGCATCTAAAGAGAGAATTGAAAGGAGAAGTTGAGAATTCTGCAATAGTAACGTTTTATGTAAGTTGCATCTAAAGAGAGAATTGAAAGACACCTCCGGCAACGGTACTCCTCGTAGGGCTCACCTGCGGTTGCATCTAAAGAGAGAATTGAGTTGTCTAGTGTGGTCTTTGTTAAATGCAGTATGCATCATTTACAACGGGTAAAGATTAATTAATACTATTAGTAAAGTAAAAAAACGGGAAGTTGGATTAAACTTGATTGGACGCTTAATTATAGCTACAGTGGGATTTGAAGAGAAGTTCATAGTAAGGTTTATGATATCTAGTCGCCTGGGTATAGAGTCTGAGGACTTACTACTTCTCACAATACCGATTACAAGCGATTCTAGGTCAAGGGAAACCGTAGAAATAATTAAAAAACTTTCATCAGATTACGATATAAAACTACGCATAGAAGTTTTAAACGTTGACATAAATTATTTTTGGTTTTCAGTCGGCAAGATTAGGAGAACAATAGAAGATATTTTAAGCAGATTTACGCCGAGGGAAGTCATAGTATTGTTAAGTGGAGGCATGAGGGCGTTAATATTAGAAACACTAGTAGGATGTTTCCTCACGGGATTAAAAGGAAGGGTGGTAGTTCATAGGGAAGATTCCGAAGGGTACGTTGAATTTCCATTAGAAGTTTTAAAAATGGTAAACCCTCCAACAGAGCATAGAAAGGCATTAGATATTATACGGAGAAGTCTCAAAGAAGACCGAATGACTTTAAAAATGCTGGCTGAAAGATTAGGCACCTCAAAAGCCTCTGCTTATAGGATCGTTCGAGAACTCAAAAATCTGGGATTAGTAGAAGTCGAACATAAGGGTAGGGCGTCAAGAATCACCCTTACCGAAAAATCTCAACTTTTCTTGTGAGATAAGAATGTTTTAAGTTTTCTTGATCCATAAAAAATATTCAAAAATTTGAAATCATTTATATTTCTAATGAGACAAAACTTAAATAGAATGCGGGAAAATAATTATTCGGTGGAGAATGACAAGTAGGGAAATATTGGAAGAAGTAAAGAAGGTTGCTAAATTCCTAGGTTTTTTCACAGAAGCTAGAATTTACGGTCCGATAGATAAACTAGCAAAACCCTTCACCTATAACGATGTAGTATCGGCATTAAACGACGCCTTACGTCAAGCTAAAGTTCTAGTGGAGACATCCCATGAAGAGAACATTAGCGGAAGAACTCTAAGAGTAATAGAAGCCTCTAGAGGACGGAAGTTAAAAGCTCCTTACATCCCTGGAAGCGAAGACTTAGAGAGGTTTTTAGAACTATGCTCTGAAGACCTTAAATACGCTAGGGAAGCAGCTTTACTATCATTTACATATGCTTACTCCTACAGAATTACTCCTACTAAGGAAGAGGGGGGTGAACTCTAATGGTATTCCTTTCTCTATCCAGCAGGATGGTAGTTAATGTTGAAGCGTTAAACATGGTAGAATCCGTAGGAAACATTTCTAGACATAGAAGGGCTACAATAATACTTCAGACAAAAGACGGTTTTGAAAAAACAGAAGTGCCAGCTATAAGCGGGGAAACCATTGCTCACGCTTACC
Organism: Bathyarchaeia archaeon; assembly: GCA_038870975.1. Lineage (GTDB taxonomy): Archaea > Thermoproteota > CALKCG01 > B24 > B24 > DTBU01. The sequence continues at coordinate 459,479 of JAVZJD010000002.1, forward strand.
AAGAATCTCTCATTAAAGTAGCAAATGCGACTTACGCTGGAAAACCACCAGTATGCAAGTGGTGTGCTAGAGGAGAGTTGTTCAAAGAAATGGACGAGAGACATATGATAGATGAGGTAAAGAATTTAAAAGAAGAAGGTGAAAAGTATGCCCATGAATTCGAAAAAACCGTTGTAAAAAACTGTTTAGTCGAAGATATAGGGGGCTTCCTAAAGGCTGAAGCACCACCAGTACGTAGAACATCTAGGTTTCAAGTAAGTTACATGGTACCCGCAATAGACGCCGTAATTTACAGTAACTTAGAGGCACAATTCCACGCTAGACATGCTCCCAGTGAGCCGACAAAAGCTGAAGAAGCGCGAGCCGCTCAAATGATATACTACGTGGAAACTGGCAGTGCCGTTTACAGTTTAATGTTTAACTTAGACATAGATGGTATAGGCTGTACAAGCCTAGTGGAGAGAGCACCAGCAGTAGATGAAGATGAAAGAAAGAGACGTATACGGGTGGCTCTTGGTGCACTGTTAAACCTACTCAGTAGTAGCGACTATGGAGCTAAACGTACTAGATTTTTACCATTCATAGAAGTAAAAAGCCTCTTATTAGCAATTTCCCATCCACTACCTTTCACCCCCATACCTCCCGCATCCAAACAATACATAAAGGATACCATTGGCAAAATGGTCAATTTCACACATGCCTATGAAAAGTTGAAGTTAAATGAAACCGTCAAACTATACGCCTTTTCTAAAGAAGTGCCTATTGAAAAAGCACCAAATGTAGAATTGGTGAGCTCTGTAGAAGAGGCTTTCAATAAAGTTATGGATTATGTAAATGAACAACTAAAACTGTAATGGTGGTTTAATGCCCCCCAATTTTTTCTTTGTTTTAAAAGTTAGACTAGCCTTAAGTTGGGGATTCGCATCCAGAGTTACTCTCTTTAGCAAGACTAGGAAAGCATTAAGCATTCCTCCTCCAACAACCTTGATAGGAGCTTTAGCATACCCCCTAACCATATATAAAAAATCGCCTGAAAATATAAGCTTAAATTTAAGCTCAGCATCCCTCTTTAAAGGCTTAATTATATCCGTTCACGCCTCTTTAAAGTCCCTATTCTCTTATTATGGAGATATAAATAGAGTCAACTGGTATCACAAGCCAGTACGACTGGCTAAAAGCGACGCCGTAAGTTTAGAGAAGGTTTACTTAACACCTATGGAGGATTCCATATATCCTCTGCTAGATTCCATATACGTGTTTAACCCTAAAGTCGGAGGGAAAATCTCAGAATTCAACTGGCAGGAAACGTTAGAATGTTTAGCTTGGTCCATAACTAGAATAGGTCCTAGAGAGGGTTTGGTGTCTCCTCTTGAAGTGAAAACAGACATTCTTGAACCACAACACTTAAAAGAGGTGGAAACGGACTACTACTTCCCACTTAACCTCGTTGAAGAAGTTATCGAGGGAGAATTTACATTAGAACGTTTTATTCCTCCAATTTTAGAAATCGGAGAATACTCGGAAGATTCTAAGATTCCCTATATAGTACCCATATCCCTAGTTAAAAGTAAACCGTCTAAACTACGGGTAAGACTTAAAGATGAAGCATTAGTTATGGATTTCAAGGGAGAGAAAATCATTCTAGACTCTAGGTGGTTAAGATGATAGAAGTAACAGTAAAGCTACCTCCAAGTGGCTCCACAGCTAGATCGTTAGTGGTTGATTTTTTAGCAAGAGTTATACCAAATGAGAATATTCAAATTTCTAAATGGCAGGAAGACACAGTTATTTTGTCAGCAGTTTTAAAAGCCCATTTAGAAGACGCTATAAATGGTGAAATAAACGCACTTGGTAGAGAGCTTCTAGGTAAAATAGGGGATTATAGGCTAAGAGACTTCCCCATACACATAAACGATAGAAAAATGTTGGAGAAACTTCTGGAGAGGAAGATCGAGAAAAGATCTTTCTCCGAAACTGTTGCAGAGATTTTGCAAAATACTTATTTAACTTTCAAAGACCTTGAAGAACTCTCTAAAATAGTATACAAAACTGGTCGTAATGATGTTTCCATAATATACGGCTCCTATGGCGACCTACCGGTTCCTCAACCCTTACTTACTGAGAGATTTGAATCTAGTTATGCTTTCATGCACGGAACCGGTGGTAAAAGTCTAAAGATTCGGGGGACAAAACCATGGATCATACTATTACTTTCAGGGTACGCTTTATCTTATGCCGGGTATTCAAAAGACACTATAAATTATATACATGTACATGAGCCGACGTTAAGGGATTCGGAATTAGCTAGGTTTATAGCGTCATCAGATGGATTAATACCTCATCTTACGAAATTAAATGTACCTTTAACTCCAAAAACAGCTTACATATTGTACATAGCCTCAGACATAGCTGAAAAGGCACAAGAACAAGCAAGATTAGAGGAAATAGTAAAAGGTAGACGATTTCAAATAGAGTTTGAAAGGGTCAGAAGGAGTTTAACAACTTACACCACTATCGAAAGGTTCGTAGCAGATTTATACTCCATTCTCTTAAAACTCTTAAAACTAAATAAAGGAAGTATTTCTTGGATAAATCAAGTTTCACGTGAATGTCTTTTCGGACGAGTTGACCCCTCCATGTATAGCGTATACTTACATTTGATATCATTACTGTATAACACCTTTACAGGCTCAGGAGACCCCATTGATACGTTGTACTTCATGGGAAGAGTCTTCTGTGAAAAATACGAGAGGGAAAGTAAAAGGAGAGACAGCTATGAATTCGCAGAGAGAACCAGGAGCGTTATAAGAGATATGACAAAAGTACTTCTAATGTGAGAGAAATGGAAATAGATGATGCCTATAACTACGTGATCTCCAACCTTACTCGGAAAGTAAGCGATAGACCTGGAATGTTAGAGACTGTAAAAGAAGCTTGCAAGGGTAAAAATGTGGTGCTTTCAGCTCCTCCAGGGTATGGAAAAACAAACATACCTTATACTCTTGCTTACCTATCCTCTAAAAGTTTAGGCCCTTGGGCTCCCCATACCATTCACATACTTCCACTTAGAAGCATAATCGAAGACGTGTATAGAAGGCTTTTCTCCGAAGATGGAAGACCATTAATTAAAGAACTGAATAGACATCGGGTAGCCAAACAGATGTTGGGTTCATCCGAATCCCCCTATTTGCAGAAAAGTCTAGTATTAACAACTATAGACACGTATCTTCTTTCAGCTATTAGAGTCCCGCCAGGGGATCATATTAAAATAGGTAGAGGAGTAAGTATGGGCCATGGAGAATACACAAGAGCGGCTCTTCTAGCCTCAAACTCCGTTTTTGATGAAGTTCAACTTCTCCTAGAAGAGGGGGGAAAGCTTACAGCAGCTTTTATCAGCATTATAAAGTTCCTATCTTATACTAAAACCCCCTTCATAATAATGTCAGCTACCGTTCCAAATCGTCTAAGCGAATTTTTAATTAATTACGGCATAGAGTTCAAACTGCTTAAGTATGGCGTAGATTTTAAGAGTCCTGAATTTGAAAACATTGAAATCTCCAAACGCGTAGGTTTCCATAGGGAAACCCTCGATAGTAGAGAAGAGTACATATCAACAGTGGTGAAACATGTTAAAGAGTTCGCATCAGCTGAAAAGATACTAGTAGTTTCCAACACCGTTAAAAAGACCGTGGAGATAGCTAAAAGGCTAGAGATGGATTTAGGTGAAAAACCCATAGTTCTACATAGCAAAGTAATCGCGAAAGACAGAAGAAGTAGGCTTGAAAAAATAGCCAAAACCAACAATTGGATTATAACGTCTACGCAGGTCGTAGAAGCTGGTATGGATATATCGGCTAGAGCTCTGATAACAGAGGTAGCCACTCCTTCCGCTATTATCCAGAGGGCTGGTAGACTATTGAGGAAAAATGAAGAGGAGGGGGAAATGGTGATATTATACGATGAGTCGGAAATACATGAGGGTGGATATTACTCTGTATATCCCTTAAACCTGGTTAATTCCGCTCATAGTATTCTAGGAGAGATTGGAAAAGATATCCAATGGCATATTCCCATAGTGGAAAGTGAAAATAAAATAGGATATGAGGAATTTTTAGAAAAAGCTTATGAAGAGGCCGAGTTTGAAATATCATTTGACAAGGAAATATCTGATAGAATTGGGAAAATGATGTTTCTATTAAACGTTAGTCCTAAAGATACTTTGAGAGTTTTAGAGGACTATGGTAGTTTGACAAGAGAACAACCTTTAATTTTAGGTATAGTTGATTATAAGGATTTCTTTAAACAAAATCAGGAATATGAGTCAGATGATGAAGAGATAGAACAATTCTTTAATGAATATAGTTTTCCATTGACTATTATTGATGTGATAACGTTAATTAAAAATAATTGTCTTATTCTTAAACTTCATGACAGCAAATTATTCTGTTTAAATTCTAAAAATGTTATAAGAAGATTTTCTGTTGGAGAATTAAGAGATGTGATAGCCTTTATCATACCCATGGAGTTCTATGATAATTCATACGGTTTCATAGGTGCATTTTCATGAAAATATATGCTTATAATGATGGAGATAGGGTTGAGACGTTAGAAAGACATATAACTGCTGGGTTACGGTATATGCAAGAAATATATTTGAAGAATATGTACCATAGACATATTTCCAAAAGGTTGAACGTAAGCGACGAAGATTCAATAAATTTATTAAAAGTTGCATACATGCTACATGACCTAGGTAAAGCATATGATCCATTTCAAACTAGAATAATAGAAGGGCATGGTGCTCCCGGGCATGAGGTTCTCTCATCATATGTAGCTGTAAAGCATTGTAAAGTATTGGATGAAAATCTGACTCGCTCTGTTGCCTTATCCATACTTCTTCATCATCATGCAATGAGGACTCTAAGTGAAGCATTCATACAGTTCTGCGAAGTAAAGCATTTTACGATTTCTATGGAAAAAGCGGAGTGGCTTAAGAGAAACGTATACGCTGATGTTTTAAATTTTCTACCTAATTCTTTAACATCGGAACAGGTCGTGAATGTTCTTATGAGAGAATTGAATCGTCTTATTACGCCTAAATTATCAGAGGGGCTTGGGCAGATATATGCAACTGCATACCTTATACTACACCCTTTAATGGTATGTGATAATCTCTCAGCATACACAGCGAAGTTTGGAGGGGATATTGTAAAAGTTGAAGACTTAGACCTCGGTAAGTTGAGGAATTGGATCAGAGAGTTCTTATTAAGCGTTTTATAGTCTATATATTTGGTTGAATGCTTCATGACTCAAATCGTAGTAAGGTTTTCTATAAATTTCACCTCATTATCCAACATAATCATCCCTCCCTTCTCGTCTAAGGTTTCTAGAACTCTCTTCATAAGGATGTTCAATAGGGGTGTGGAAAAACCCGTGGAGTACTTTTCCAGTGAAAAGTTTGTCTTTAAGCCTTTGATTTTAACCCCGGTCTACTGGATGGATGGGAAGCGTTACCTGTTTAAAGTAGATGATTCTGAGGGTTTGTCTAAGCCTTTAATCCTCCGGGAGAATACTAAGTACTGCTTCTACGCCGTCTTGATCAGTAGAGGTGGCGGTGAATTGTCTTCGCTGATTCAAGACTTGGCTCCAAGCTTGAAGCTGGAGCTTTTCAACGGAGAGGTTCTAGTTGAGAATATAGGCGTAGAAGTCAAGTCTTTCGAGGGCTTCGGATTTAAAGACTCAGATGGACTTATAAGAGTAGAGTTTAAAACGCCAGTCCTCATAAGCTTTCCAAAGTCATGGGTTAAACTCGAAAGGAAGACGCCTGCAAGGCATAGTCTATTCCCAATACCGTCGTTTATGATACATGGTTTAGCTGAACACTGGAACAGCTACGCACCTGAGGAGTTGAAAATCCCAAACGTAGCTAAGCTGAGGATATACAGCAACTACTCACTCGTTGAGCAAGACTACAGCGTTAAGCCTGTCACGGCGGTATACGATGAGAAGCGTAGACCTAGAGGATTCATAGGCTGGACCCTATACAAGCATAGGAGGCTGAATCGAAGCCTAGACGAAAGCCTACTAAAACTATTAGACTACGCAAACTACGTAGGCGTCGGAAGGTCTAGAAGCATAGGCTTCGGAGTCGTAGAAGTAAAACCATACAACTCGAAAACAAGCCAACCCGTAAAAAGACCGTGAAGAATTAAACATCCCAGAGTAAAACATCCCCCCTTTAAACACTCAAAGCCATACTACGTAAAATAGCTTAACCGTAAAACCCACGAAGAGAATAAAAACCCGATAAAAAGCAAAACAGACTGTAAGAAGAGTAGTGAATACCCAAAAACAACTAGATAGGAGGAGGGGTCTAAACATCCATAAAAAACACCATAAAAAACATCCATAAAACACCATAAAACCCCCTCTTAAACCACATCTTCAACTACACCACCCTAGGTTTTCACAACCCTCCTAGCCAATTTAAACGTCCTCTCCGCCAGCTTTGAAACCCTACTATTATCGTACCCTACTACGTAGCTTTCCACAGTATCGTTTAAAGGCCTAACCCACTTCTCAGGCAAAGCCTCAGCACCTAGGATTACACCCAATATCGAGCCTACGGTTGCACCGTTGCAGTCCGTATCCAACCCACCCATAACACTCAACGCTATACTCCTCCCATAGTCTCCACCACCATACAGTAAAGCCATTACAACTATAGCCGCATTGTTTATCGTATGTACAGGATGGTAATGCCCATACTTCCCGTATATCCGGCTTAAAGTATCCCTCCAATCGCTAAATTCAACACTCCAATTGAGAACATCTCCAACGGCTTCAGCAAACCTAGAACGCCTAGGTATTACAGAAAGCCCAGCGTATACAACATCCCTAACGTCATCCGTCGTAAAAGCAGCACTCACCATAGCACTAACAAACATCTCACCGTAAACACCGTTTTTAACATGCGAAAGACTAGCATCCCGATAGGCAAGCTCAGCCGCAAAACCAGGGTTTCCAGGAGCAACATAACCCCACATATCAGCCCTAATCTGAGCACCTATCCACTCCCTATACGGATTCATATACGTAGCCGTCTCAGGAGGCGTTAAACCATTGACAAGATTCCTATACGCGGCACGCTCAGCCGTGTAAACCTGCCAGTATGGGAGAAGCGTAAGCCAAGCTTCACCAACGTTCATAGTTGTAAACTCAAAACCGTAGCTCTCTAAAACGTGTAAATTCAGAATAGTATAATCTATATCGTCATCTCTAGCCATACGGTTTATCTGCCCACGTAAAACGCCGACACCAGTCTTCTTAAACACAGCATCAATATGGGAAAGCCTATCCTTCAACCACCCAGGGGCATCACTAGGCACATCGTATATAGGTGGAAAGTAGTCGTCAAGAGGATAAGCATCAGCAGTACGAAGCCAAACCTCAATCTGCTCACGGCTAAAGCCTTCAACAGGCTTACCCAGTAGACAGCCAGCACAACGTCCAAGCCAACCACCGTAAATCTTATCCAAAACCTCCCCATCCGATAAAGACAATTCAACCCTCCCAGGCTCCCATGGACGTTCAGCGACAATACCATCAAAGTCCAAAGGCTCAACATAAGGAAAGTCAGACCTCAAAGGGCAAACCTCCAAACCCCTTAAAACCCGCTCCAAATCCGACGTAGAAGGCTCCTTAACCCTTGAAAGCCACTCTTCAACCTCCCTAGTATCATAACCCTCCTCCCTTCTCTGGACAACTTCATCCAACACAATACTCTTCAACTCTCTAATATGCAAATTAGACACCACAAGAATATTCACAACCCTAATGAAAAACCTTCAGATAACAAAAATGGGAAAACGACTTTAAATGCTAGAGGAGACTCAACTTCCGCATATTCTCCATCAGCCTAGCGTCAGTTATACGGTAGTAAACCCATTTACCGCTCTTCCTCTCCCTAATCAAACCAGCGTTTTTAAGTATCCCGAGGTGGTGGGATATAGTAGGCTGCGTTAAACCCAGAGCAGACATCAACTCGCATACGCACATTTCACCTCTAACATCTAGAAGCATTAAAATCTTCAGCCTAGTCTCATTGGCTAAAGCCTTGAAAAGCCTACTCTTCTCACCGATAAATCTATCATCTAGGCTTTGTTCAAACTGGTCCAACGGTCTACGCCTACTTCAATAGTGGAAAACTCGTTTATATATTTATCATATATATTTATCATATCGATAAATTTAAATATTTCAATCTGAAACTAATGAGAAAAATGGTGTTAAACCATGACTGGAAAGCCGCGGTTTATAATGTGCATATGCACTGGTGAATGCCCAGGTTTTGCTAAGCTCGACCTCTGGAAGCTGATAAACTTCATCCGAAACGAGCTCGACGTCGAATACGCCATAGTCCACCCGCAACTATGCGTTGACGACGGCGATAGATTCTGGAGAGACTACCTCCAGGAGGGTAGGAAAGACATCGTATATATAGTTGGTGGATGCGACCCTAGAATGCAGAGAAGGCTCTTCAGCGAAGCCTTTAAAACGAAAGGCCTAGACATAGAGAAACAGCTGGTCTCACTAGACTTAAGAAACATGGATACAGCTGAAGCCATGAAGAAAGTCGAAGAAACAGTCAACAAAATCCTTGGAAAACAGTAAAACATCTTCCACAGAATAAAAACCAGTCTTCAAATTTTTGGAGCGTGAAAAAATGGTAGAAACCTACATGGGAATCCCAAGAAGGGAAATTCCTTGGTTTCCAAGGATAGACTACAGTAAATGCACAGGATGCTTAACATGCGTTAAAATAGACCAAGCAGCGGGACACAACGTTTACGACGCCGAAGGAAACCCTCCACGGCCAATAGTTAAAAACCCCTATGAATGCGTCGTCGGATGTCAGACATGTGCGAAGATGTGTCCAAACAACGCCATAACATTCCCATCGAAAGAGGAATTGAAAAACATCCTAAAAGAGCTGAGAACGAAATACTCAAAGTAGCATTCTAAGCTTCACCATATTTTATTCCTCCAATAAAAATATCAATGATAGAGAAGTTCGGAATAGACAGATTAATCTCTCACCGGCGGAGGAATCGTGATTAAAGTCTGAGTTCTAAGAACACCCTTTATACTCTGAACCCTTTCAATTATAATCCCAAGGTCCTCCATCTTCTCAAACTCAACTTGAATGACATCATCAAACTGCCCAGTCACAGCATAAGCCTCTATAACACCTTTAATCTTAAGCGCTTCTTCAGCAACCCTCCATATCATACGGGGCTCAGAATTCACAAGAATGTAAGCCTTCAAACACCCACCCCAAATATATAGCAACGTCAAACTATAAAAGATTAGCCTCAAACCTTCAATAAATCCTCAGGCGTTACCCTTTAAACCCAATCCACCGAGTCAAAGTGAACAACATAAGATACTATCGTCCTACTGGAAAGCTCTTTAAGAGCTTGAACCACAATCGCATCGTCGAAGTCTAAGCCGTAATCCCTCATAAATCAACTTTACGTTTTGAAATTATCTTTAAATAACCTTCCTCTTTACGATGCATAGGTAAACGGTTACCGTAAGCCTTATAAACAACATAAGTGTAAATAGCGGAGAGGTGCCTACCTCATGGACTCCAGATACTTAAACTCAAAACCCACCAATTGGACGTCTACAAGGGTTAAAGAGACAGCGGCGTCAAGCGGAATGTGTCCTATATGCATAGAAGAATGCCCATTCATATGCGAAATAGCACTCTCTGCTTTCAGAGGTAGAGAAGCATTATATCCCGCACCTTTCCAATTCGGACGTAGTACGGCTGGAGCGGTTAAAGACTACGGTTTAGACTGGAGCCACTTCAACTTCCACTGTGAAGTTAGAGGTGTGAAAGGTATAGAGGCAGACCCAGATAAAGCACTATTCCCAAATGTAGACATTGAAACGAACATCGGAGGCATTAAACTTAGAATACCGATTATAAGCGGCGCTTTAGGCTCTACAGCCGTAGCCTCACGCTACTGGAGAAGCGTAGCAGTCGGATGTGCTCTAACTGGTACACTAATCACAGTCGGTGAAAACGTATGTGGCATGGATCCTGAAGCCGAAATATCACAAGGGAAACTTGTAGAATCACCAGACTTAAGGTCTAGGGTTGAAGCCTACAGAGAATTCTGGGATGGAAAATACGGCGGAATAGCTGTTCAAACGAACGTAGAAGACCAAAGGCTTGGCGTAGATATCTACGCATTGACTAAACTCGAAGTAGATGTTATAGAGCGTAAGTGGGGTCAAGGCGCTAAAGCAATAGGCGGAGAAGTTAGAGTCTACGACTTAGACAAAGCGATAATGCTCAAGAGGAGAGGATACTTAGTCATACCTGACCCTGAAGACCCAGAAGTTCAAGCGGCATTCAAAAGCAACTTTATAAAGAGTTTTGAAAGACACAGCCGCGTAGGAATTACATCTAAAGAAGAGTTTCTCGAAGATGTAGATAGGCTTAGAGAACAGGGTGCAAAACACATAAGCTTAAAAACAGGAGCCTACAGACCCTCCGCTACGGCTTACACGCTGAAGCTTGCATCTGAAGCAAAAATAGACTATATAACTTTCGACGGATGTGAAGGCGGAACTGGTATGAGCCCCGTTCCAATGATGGATGAAATGGGCGTCCCAACAGTATACTTGGAGGCGCAGGTCTTAAAGGCCTGTGAAATACTCAAGAAGAAAGGGAGGTATGTGCCAGACATAGTGATGGCTGGTGGATTCGTAAATGAAACCCAAGTTTTAAAATCCATAGCCTTAGGAAACTTTGGAGAAACTTCCTACGTCAAAGCCGTGGTTATCGGCAGAGCCATGCTGACGGCAGCTATGAAAGCTGAACATTTCGCCAGATTAGCCAAGGAGAAGAATCTACCAAGACAATTTACAACCATATACGGTGAAGAACCTGAGAAATTCTACCCATTCCTTCCGGAGCTTAAAGAATCCCTCGGAAATAGAATAAGTCGAGTACCTTGGGGTGCACTAGGAGTATACGGATATATGGAGAGAATGCGAGTAGGACTCCAACAGCTTTTAGCTGGTATGCGTAAATTTAAATTAAGCCTAGTTTCAAGAGAAGACCTATTCGCTTTAACTGAAAGGGCGGCTAAAGCCACAGGCATACCATTAGCTGAAGAATCTGAATCCGGAGAAATGGAAGCCATACTTTTAGACGATTAAACAACACATTTAAAAAGAAAAAGAGGACCTACAACCCCAGCTTTTTCTTAGAACCATACTTTTCCCAGTGAACCTTCTCCTCTAAAGGTATTCTAGTCCTAGTAGGAGACTCATCAGGATACCCCAATGATACAGTACACAGTACTCTCAAATCTTCAGGCACACCTAGAAGCTTTTTAATCGGCTCTTCAAACTCAGTATCTATAACACCCATCCAACAAGTACCTAAACCCAGCGAATGAGCAGCCAACATTAGATTCTGCGTAGCCACAGCCGCATCGCCATGCCAATACCTAGACACGGGCTTAGCCAATACAACTATTACGACGGGGCTTTGAGCCATATGCCTCCCATACCTGTGGATTTCAGCCAACTTCTTCCTCACATCAGGGTCTTTCACCACTATGAACTCCCAAGGCTGAGAATTCATAGCCGAGGGAGCCCATCTAGCGGCATCTAAACACTGGATCACCTTCTCATCTTCCACAGGTGTACTCTTGTAACGTCTTATACTACGTCTGGTTTTAATAGCCTCCATTACATCCATACATTAGACACCTCTAGATAATATGACGGCTTATGCTTAAAAATTTTAAACATCATACGATGGGTTTAATGTAATCTCTACACTCGGCTTCGAAGCTCCCAATAACCAACCTATGATAAGCTTCACCACTCCTACGATCTATAACCATCTCAAGCTTACCAAGGGCCTCTACAGCATCTCCCACTTCAAAAATACCAGCGTAAAAACCCTCATAAGTCGTAAGCTCAACTAAATCTTCGACCTTAGGACCGCTTAGAAATTCAACATTCGACAGCTTGTAGACTGCAGGCATGAAGTAGGAGTCGCCAACGTCAACTACTGTAGCTTTAACCTTAACCAAATCACCAGTAGGCTTGTACGTGAAATCCCCATACTGCTCTGAAGAATCCTCCTCAATCTTTACGGGATGTACTGAGAACTCTGTACCTGCATAAATACCTCTACTCCACACCCTCCTGCATATCTCCCAAGCATCCTTTAAACTCAACCCGTACTGTTTAGCTTTACTGAAAACCCACTTATCGAACTCCCCATTACTAAGCCATTGGACAACTCCGTTCTTCTTAAGTTCGATTAAAGTGCTTCTAATTTTAGAAGCACTTCCCCTACCGTAAACCGTTAAATCCACGTCTGAGAAAGAGGGGTTATGGATTTTGAGAAGTATTGAACCAGTTACTCCAAAGTATTCAATAGGTATACCACTAGCTTCAGATAGTAGATCCACGAGTTCAACCGTCCTTCTCTCTAAAACGTCTAAATGTTCAATGGGTTCTCTGTAGAGTTCTCTCAACCGGAGCTCAGGCTTAAAATGCATTCTAATACTGTCAACGGGAACTGTTATCATCTCCAAGCTCATATGATCCAACCTACAGACGTAGCGTGGAAAACTGCCCTTCAGGAAGTTTAAAACCTCCTTCACGGACAAGGTTGTGTAAGACTTCAGTATTCGAGAGTATTTACGCTCCCTACCCCAAAGCCCGAAATCGCTGGGAACATATTTCAAGTAAGATATCACTCTATCCTTAGGGTGAACGTTTCCAATTACGCAGAAGAACATACCTTCATATGTTTCAAGGAAGTCTCTATCTCTAAACAGCCTCATAACGTGGGATTTGATATCGGTAACTCTTTATATAAGCGTTACATTGGTTTAAGATTTAGAATATGAAGCTGAGAGAAGGAGACTTCCTTGAAACCTTGGAAGGCTTCATATTCGACGTTAAAGGCTTCTCCCACCCGCCGGACAGAATAATAGCCTATTTAAGATATGTTCCAGACGACTTTGGAAGTAGAGTTAGATTCGGAGTGAAATACCGTAAAATCTACAGACTTAAGGATAGAGAGGACTTTCTGAGGAAAAATGCTCCAGTATACATATTTAGAAGCCCAGTCTTCAACATGGAGATGCAGGGAGTACCTTTAGAAAGAGTTAAACGCGTTTATAACCCCCAACTGAAGGTTAAACAGCTTATGGAGCTGGGCGTTAAAGACAATGTTGAAAGAGAAGCCTTAGAATTCGTAAAGCTTCTATCCGTTAAATCTGGAGTGCCCATAGAAAGCATGGGGCTCTCCGGATCCATACTAGTCGATCTCCACAATGAAAAATCAGACATAGATTTAATAGTCTACGGAGAGGAAAACTCCCTAAAACTGTACAAAGCCATCGGAGAGCTTATGAGCGAACACGATGAAGTTAAACCATACAACTTCGACGAGCTAGCTGAACTATACGAGTTTAGATCTCAAGATACGATTATACCGTTTAAAGCCTTCCTAAAAGCTGAAGGCGGTAAAAAGACACAGGGCAAGTTTATGGGTAGAAGCTTCTTCATAAGATTCCTACACGATTGGAGTGAAATCTCCGAGAAATACGGTGATAAAATCTACGAACCCATAGGATTCTGCACGATCAAAGCGGAAGTTTCAGACGATTCAGAGTCGATATTCACGCCATGTAGGTACATAGTTTCAAACGTTCAATTCCTATCCGGCGTAAGAATCAACCCAGCTCAAGTAAGAGAAGTCTACTCTTTCAGAGGCAGATTCTGCGAACAGGCGAAAACAGGAGATACTATTAGAGCCTCAGGTAAACTTGAGAAGGTTACAGATTTAAACGGTGAATCCTGGTTTAGATTAGTAGTGGGGGGAGATAGAGGAGACTACATAATTCCAGAGAACCTTCTAACAAATATCTAAGACTGTTTAAACACCTACTCGCCGAGCTTTCAAATAGTAGAGCTCTTCAAGCCTACCGACATCGCCCTTCATACAGAGTTCGATTGCCTCCGGTATGACGTCTAATAGGTCTGACGCAGTCATATGATACCCTATCTTCGAAGCAACTATATCACCAGCTAAACCGTTTATAAAAGCCGCAGCAGTAGCGGCTTTAAACGGCTCCACACCTTGACTTAGAAAAGTAGCAACTATACCCGTTAAAACGTCTCCAGTACCTCCTACGGTCATCCCAGGGTTCCCTGTGAAGTTCAACTTAACACGTGTACCGTCGCTTACGATATCTACCATACCTTTAAGCAGTATCGTTAAACCAATTCTAGCAGCGTTTTCCCTAACGTGAAGCTTCAGTTTTTCAAACTCCTTAGGAGGCTGACCGAATATTAAACTATACTCGCCTAAATGGGGAGTTAAAACCGTAGCATAACCAGCCTTAAGCCTGTAAACGGCGTAAGCTTTCAAACCGTCGGCATCTATAACCGTTGGAATATTCTTAGACCAAGCGTAGTCAACTATGAGCTTAAATGCTTGAAAAGTCTCATCTCTCAAGCCTAAGCCAGGTCCAATAGCTAAACCTGTAGACTTATCGATTAAAGGCTTAAGCTTTTCAAAATGCTCAGGCTTTAAATACTCCCCCTCAAGTTTAACCGTTATAAGGTTTGGTGAGAAGCCCGATATTGTATAGGCTGTTTTCTCAGGAGCCGCTATGAAAACCAAGTCTACTCCAGCTCTCAAAGCAGCCATAGCTGTTAAAGCAGGAGCACCAGTATACGTTTCACACCCACCTACGACCAGAAGTCTACCGAAGTCTCCCTTATGCGATTGAGGAGGCCTAGGCTTAACAGCTAGGAAAACGTCGCCCGGACCAGCATACATAGAAGCCTCAGGCGGAATACCTATATTTACGACCTTAAGCTCACCAACAAAACCCGGGTTATTTAAAAGCCCCTTCTTAGGCTTATGGAAGGTCAAGGTTAAATCCGCTTTGACAGCTTCACCTAAAACCTCACCTGTATCTGCATCTAAGCCCGTTGGGATATCAACTGCTATTTTAAACCCTTTAGACTCATTGAACGTTCTAACAGCTTGTAGTATCGGCGGCTTGAGCACCCCTTTAACACCATAGCCTAAAATAGCGTCTATAAGCACGTCGGCATCCTCCGCCTTAAACATAGATGAGTCGTAGGCTTCGACAAACTCTACAGAATCCCTCATCCTAAGCAGAGCATTCAAATTGACTTTAGACGATTCTCTAACGACATCTTTAACTCTACCAACTAGAACAACCTTTACTTTAAACCCGTGATATGCTAAGTGTCTAGCGGCTACAAAACCATCACCACCATTACCACCAGTCCCAGCATACACAACCACCCTGCAATTCTCCACAGTAAACCTAGATGCTACTTCTCTCGCTACTGCCGCTCCAGCATTCTCCATAAGCTGAAGCTCGGAAACACCTAGATAAGCGGCGTTAAGCTCTTCAGCATACATTTCACCACTAGTTAAAACGTTCAAAAATATCACACCTATACCGAGTTTAAATACACGGTGCTTTTAAAGATTCATCGCTAGACTACAGCTTTTAAATATACGAACAAGGCTTGATACATTTGACCGATATGGTACTTGCAGGCTTAATATCTGATACACATGACAATCTAACCGCTATAGATAAAGCCGTAGAACTATTCAACCGTAGAAGCGTTAAACTGGTTATCCACGCCGGAGATTGGTGTGCACCATTCGCAATGTTAAGGTTTAAAGAGCTTAAATGTAGCCTAGTAGGAGTCTACGGAAACGTCGATGGCGAACGTGAGAAGCTTAAAGAAAGAGCCGTAGAGCTTGGATTCAAATTGGATACGTTTGAAGAATTCAACCTAGATGGGTTAAACTGTGCAGTTCTACATGGCGTAGACGAACGTATAGTTAAGGCTTTAGCTTTGAGCGGTCTCTACAGAGTTTTAGTCAGAGGACATACCCATAAAACCACGCTGGAGAGAATAGGAGAATGCATCGTTGTAAACCCTGGTGAGGCATGTGGATATCTCACAGGAAGGAAAACAGCGGCTATTCTAGACTCTGAAACCTTGAATATAGAAATTGTCGATTTGTAGGCTTAAAGCGCTATGAAAAACTTTATAATTTAAAGTCTTTCCTAATGAAAGCTGGTGATACCTTGCCAGTACCTGTAGCGATAAACGGATTTGGGAGGATCGGTAGACTTCTGTTTAGAGCAGCTTTAGAGAGAGACATAGGTATAGACTTTGTAGCCGTAAACGACTTGACGGATGCAAAAACACTAGCACATCTACTCAAATACGACAGTACATTCGGCAAAGCCCCATTCGACGTTAAAGTTGAAGGAAATACCATAATCGCTAAAAACGTCAAAATAACCGTCTTATCCCAGCCAGACATAACTAAGCTTCCATGGAAAGACCTAGGGGTATACGCTGTAGTCGAATCGACTGGAAGATTTACGAGGAGGGATGACGCCGCAAAACACTTGGCAGCTGGAGCTAAGAAGGTTTTAGTATCTGCACCAATGAGACCAGCCGAATCGGCCGATATAACCGTCGTGATAGGTGTTAACGACCATCTGTATGACCATGAGAAGCACAACATAATTTCTCTTGCATCTTGTACGACAAACGCGGTAGCTCCCTTGGCGAAAGTCTTAAACGAACAGTTCGGCATGGAGTGTGGTTTAATGAATACTGTACACGCCGTTACAAACGACCAAAGACTACTAGATATGCAGCATACAGACCTTAGAAGAGCTAGGTCAGCTTCTTGGAACATAGTACCTACGACGACCGGAGCCGCTGAAGCGGCTACGCTGACCTTACCAGAGCTTAAGGGTAGAATGACTGGAATAGCTCTAAGAGTACCTGTGCCAACGGTTTCAATAATAGATTTAACGGCTATACTGAAGCGTGAAGTAACAGCTGCAGACGTAAATAAAGCGTTTAAAGAAGCCTCTGAAAAACCACCACTAAAAGGAATACTCGGCTACACTGATGAAGAACTTGTATCCACGGATTTCATCAAATGTCCATACTCTTCGGTCGTAGATGGACCTATGACCAAAGCCATAGGTAGACTCGTCAAGGTTCTATCGTGGTATGACAACGAGTGGGGCTACTCATGCCGTATGGCTGAAATGGTGAAGAGAATCTGCGATATCGCCGAACGTAAAGGCTATTAAAAGGTGAGAAGCCTAATGTTTGAATTTCCAACCCTCAGCGATTTTTATTTTTATGGAAAAACTGTGCTTGTCAGGCCGGACTTCAACGTACCTATAGATCCAAACTCTAAAAAAATACTTGACGATTCACGCATCAGAGACCATGTAGAGACTATTAGAGAACTATGTGTAAAAGGTGCCAGAGTAGTTATAATAGCGCATCAGGGAAGACCAGGCGACCCGGACTACTTAGAATCTTTAAAAGAACATGCCGAGGTTCTCAGTAGTATCCTAGATAGACCTGTGAAATATGTACACGACCTGTTTGGGGAGGAGGCAAAGAATGCTATACGAAGTCTTAAACCTGGAGAAGTTTTAATGCTTAAAAACGTAAGAAGCTTCCCTGAAGAGGCTAAAGATAAAACACCCGAGGAACATTCAAAGTCTAAATTGGTTCAAGAGCTAGCACCGTTGATAGACGTGTTTGTTTTAGATGGTTTCTCTGTAGCGCATAGGGGGCATTGTTCAGTCGTAGGTTTTGCACCCGTTAAACCAGTTTGCGCAGGCAGGGTTATGGAGAGAGAGCTTAATGCACTCTCAAGGGTTTTTGAAAAACCCGAGAAACCGATGGTATGCATACTAGGTGGAGCTAAAGCAGAGAAAACCGTAACGATAGTTGAGTACATGCTTAAAAACAACATAGCAGATTACGTCCTAACCGGAGGATTAGTAAGTCAACTTTTCCTAACGGCTAAAGGCGTAAACCTCGGAGATGTAAACATCGAAGTCCTTAAACGTAAGAAGCTGTATGAACTCATACCTAAGGCAAGGGAACTGTTGGAAAAGTATGGAGGTAGGGTTAAACTTCCAGTAGACGTAGCTCTAGATGTAGATGGAAAGAGGGTTGAAATAGAAGTTTTTAAACTACCCTCTGAAAAACCTATATCGGATATAGGCGTTAAAACAACGGAGGAATACGGAAAACTCCTATCAAATGCCAACTCTATACTTGTAAGTGGACCATTAGGCGTTTACGAGAAGGAAGCATTCATAGAAGGAAGCAAGAGAGTTTTCGAAGCCGTCGCTTCAACTAGGGCTTATAAGGTTGCAGGTGGAGGAGATACCGCGGCTGTGCTAAGGAAGCTCAATCTATACGATAAGTTTGACTACGTAAGCTTAGCTGGCGGAGCATTCATAGAATACATAACCGGGGAGAAACTACCAGGTGTTGAAATACTAAAACGTAGACAGGGTTGAAAAGTTTTATATTTACGATTCACATCATCTATTTTTGACCTAGGAGGAAGGGAATGCAGGAAATTTGTAAGGTGTGTGGTCTACCGAAGGACCTATGTGTCTGTGGAACTCTCAGCAAAGAGCAACAGAAGGTTCTAATAAAACTCGAAAAGCGCAGGTATGGAAAACTAACCACTGTAGTTGAAGGTATAAATGATAAAAACATAAACCTCAGGAGGATTGCTCAAGACCTTAAAACCATATGTGCATGCGGTGGAACAGCTAAAGAAAATAAGATAATCCTCCAAGGAGACCATAGAGATAAAGTCAAAAACTACTTAACTAGAATGGGGTTCCCAGAATCAAACATAGAAGTCGAATAGCAAAAGAAAACTAAACATTTAAAGCTAAAGCCCTCTTCAAACCATTATATCTATTGCGGATAGTAACCTCTGTAACGTTAGCTGCTTCAGCCACCTCCTTCTGAGTCTTCTTCTCCTTCTCCAAAGTACACGCCATATATAGAGCTGCAGCCGCTAAACCCATTGGGTCTTTACCTGAAGCTGCTTTCAACTCTTGAGCCTTCCTAAGAATATCTATGGCCAACTGTTGACACTTCTCACTTACATCTATCTTAGAGGCTATTTTTGACACGCATTTAATCGGGTCAGCTATAGGCATCACTATGTCAAGCTCTTTAAGCAGAAGCCTATAACATCGAGCTATGTCCTTCTTAGGAATTATACTGACTTCTGCGACCTCTTTAAGAGTCCTAGGCGTCTCCGTCTGCCGGCAAGCAGCATACAATGCTGCAGCAGCTATAGCGGCTATACTCCTGCCTCGAACTAAACCTTTATCTAAAGCCTTCCTATAGATTAAGGCGGCCTTCTCTTTAACGAGTGGAGGGATGTGAAGTTTATCCGATAGTCTGTCGAGCTCAGCCATCGCTTGGCTAAGGTTACGTTCAATGGAGGAGTGAACTCTACTCCTTATCTGCCAACGTCTAAGTCTAAGCATTCTAAGCCTCATATCCAGCGGCAGTTCATGTCCAAATGCATCTCTATTAATCCTAGTTATAACAGTAGATAGGCCCTTATCATGGACAGAGTAAGATATAGGTATACCTACTCTAGCTCTCTCCTCTCTCTCCTCTTGCGTAAAAGCCCTCCACTCTGGACCCTGATCCATAAGCTGACTGCTTATCACAAGCCCACAAGCTCTACAGACTGTTTCACCCTTCTCATAGTCTATGACGACATCTGAACTCCCACATTCCGGGCAAACTTCAACTTTAGAAGACGATTTTTTAGTCTTTTCACTAGATGAATCATCTAAGCTACTTCTTTTGATGTCGACAGCACTCATAGGACCTTCCTCATAGGGATGATAACTCCTCCAAGCCGTTTAACCTAGAAGGAGGAGCCACATTTCTCGCGTAGAAAAATTGATTTAAAAAAGTTATATATAAGCTTTATCATTTTGTGATGGTTTAAAATTAGAAAAACTTAAAACATAAGAAGCTACAAAAGTATAAAATGGAAGCAAGCGGGGGTTGCCGAGTCAGGACAAAGGCGCAGGACTTAAGATCTCAAAAGTAAAAGGGTCTAGATTGGAAATCCTGTGGCGTAGGCCTTCGTGGGTTCGAATCCCACCCCCCGCACTAAAATTCAGTTACTAATTTTATTTTGCTCTTAAACTAGAAATCCTACCAGTTCAATTAGAGTAAATGCAACTTTGAAGTCGAATAGCATCGACTTCATAAATATGATCTATCCCTATTAGAGGTGAAGCTTTAGTACTTATTGAAGTTAAAAAGAGAAGTTGCCTCAACGTTTTTAAACATACCAATCTTACAGTTTCACCTGCAAAGTCTTAAGAATCTATAAGGATTCCTATTAACTAGACATCTTCTCCACAAATTTCAAAATTACAAAAAATGTGTTGAATTTCTTAATTGGTATTTCAGCTAATATTTTACAACCTTTAACGCTTTAAGGTGGATATCCACTCGTATCTCGTGCTAACCTTACATGGAAGTAATACCATGTTTGGCTCGTTCTATCATGATGCAAACGCCATATACTACGTCAATACCGTTCTCCTTGCAAAATTTGATGGCTTTTTCCGACTCCGAACCTGGTTGCATCCAAACTTTTGTGATTCCAAGTCTTTTGCAAGTTTCAACTATGTGCTCTGTCACTTTCGGAGGAACCACGACATCAACAACATCTGGTTTTACGGGCAAGCTTTCGAGGTCTGGATAACATTTATCACCTAGGATTTCCTGTGCATTTGGATTTACCGCATAGACTTTGTATCCCGCATTTTTCAAGTCTTTATACACTTGGTAACCATATTTTTTGGGATCGCGACTTACACCAACAACGGCGAAGATATTTCTTTTGTCTAGAAAAGACCTTATTAATTCTTGTTCACTCACATCCCACATTTAAACTCTCACTCTCATTTAATTTTTACATACGAATTATTGATGCTCAGGAATAATAAAACTGAAATACTGTTGAAGATTCTTAGAAAATATTGGGGAGAAAATTTATGGAAAAATTAGAAGTTGAGAAAATTATTTCGCAAATGACTTTAGAGGAGAAGGCTAGGTCTGTTGTGGGTGTGGGATTACCCAGTTTATTCGGAAACCCACATTCACGGGTTCAGGGAGCCGCTGGTGAAACCCACCCAATACCTAGGCTTGGAATTCCATCAGCCGTTTTATCGGATGGACCAGCTGGTCTTAGAATAAACCCTACGAGGGAGGGGGATGAGAAAACCTATCACGCTACGGCTTTTCCGATTGAAACCATGCTAGCTTCAACCTGGAATAGAGAGGTTTTAGAAGAGGTTGGAAGAGCTATTGGAGAAGAAGTTAGAGAGTATGGTGTAGATATCCTCCTCGCACCTGCTATGAATATCCACAGGAATCCACTCTGCGGTAGAAACTTTGAGTACTATTCAGAGGATCCTCTACTTACGGGTGAAATGGCGGCCTCCTTTGTAAGAGGTGTTCAATCCCAGGGGGTAGGCGCCTGTTTAAAGCACTTCGCCGCTAACAATCAAGAAACGAACCGTATGATAATCGACACTATTGTTTCAGAGAGAGCTTTAAGAGAAATCTATCTTAAGGGTTTTGAAATAGCCGTTAAAAAGTCGAAGCCTTGGGCTATAATGAGTGCATATAATAGGCTAAATGGCAAATACTGCTCACAGAATCAATGGCTTTTAACAAAGGTTTTAAGAGAAGAATGGGGCTTCGAAGGATTCGTAATGACGGATTGGTATGCAGGTGACGACCCGGTTGAGCAGATGAACGCTGGAAATGACCTCATAATGCCTGGTAAAGCCTATCAGATAAACCCGAAGAGGAAAGATGAAGTTGAAGAGATCGTAAATGCGGTTAAAGATGGGAGATTAAACGAAGAGGTATTAAATAGAAACGTTAAGAGTGTTCTGAGGGTTCTCTTAAACTCACCATCTTTTAAAGGGTATGAATATACGAATAAACCAGACCTTGAAGGACATGCAAAGATCGCCTATAGAGCTGGTGTTGAGGGGGCGGTACTACTTAAAAATGATAATGCATTACCAATTAGAGAAGGCGCTAGAATAGCCATATTCGGGGTTGGACAGATAGAGACAGTTAAGGGTGGAACAGGAAGCGGTGACACTCATCCAAGGTATGTCATATCCATACTTGAAGGCTTAAAGGAGAAGAATCTCAAAATCGATGAGGAATTGGCGAAAGTCTATGAAGACTATATTAGAGAAATGAGGGGGAAAGAAGAATATAAGATTAGAAGAACGTTCTTTGGAACCCCCATAGTGCCTAAACTTCCAGAAGACTTCTTAAGCATAGAAAGCTTAGAAGAAGTTGCAAGTAGGAATGACGTGGGAGTAATTGTGATCAGTAGAATATCAGGTGAAGGCTACGATAGAAAACCTGACAAGGGAGACTTCTACCTTAGTGATGATGAATATAGACTAATAGAGAAGGTTTCTCAAGCATTCCGAGCAAGAGGTAAAAAAGTAATAGTTCTATTGAACATAGGTGGGCCAATAGAGGTTGTCAGTTGGAGAAGCCTAGTAGATGGGATCCTAGTCGTATGGCAGGCTGGTCAGGAAGCTGGAAGAATAATAGCAGACCTACTTATTGGAAAGGTTAATCCCTCTGGGAAGCTTCCAACAACCTTCCCAAAAAACTACCTAGACATCCCATCGTGGAACTTCCCGGGAGAACCAAAGGACAACCCTCGTAAGGTTGTCTACGATGAAGGAATATACGTTGGCTATAGATACTACGACACTTTCAACGTGGAGCCAGCTTATGAATTTGGCTTTGGACTTTCATATACGACATTTGACTATAGAGACCTTAAAATAATGAAGACGGAAAACTCTGTAAAAATCTCCTTTACGATTGTAAATAGCGGTAAATTCCCCGGGAAAGAAGTTGCACAAGTCTACGTAAGAGCACCTAAGGGAGCTATAGATAAACCCCTCCAGGAGCTGAAGGGTTTCCATAAGACAAGACTTCTAAACCCAGGTGAGTCGGAAAACGTAGAGGTTGAAATTGATCTAAGAGAACTCTCAAGCTTTAACTGTGGAAGATGGCTATTGGAAAAAGGCGAATACGAAGTAAGAGCTGGAGCTTCCTCAAGAGACATCAGGTTGACTGGTATCTTCACTATAGATAAGGAGGAAAAATATTATCCGTAAAATCAAAATCTTCTATTTTTCCATCAATTGTTCTATTTTAACGTTAATCTAAATCATTTTATTATACCAGTTTTCCTCAGTTTGACTTCAACGCTTTCTAATCCAAGTTTTCGCAGAGCCTCCGGTTTGGGAATGCCGTTTTCATCCCAACAAACTAGCCTATAATATTCTTGTCTATCCTTTTCAAACCTGTTTCTATCAACGGTTTTACCTTCGTAAGGACCCGAAGGTAGCGGTTCCCAGAATCTAGGTGGATTATCATCATCGACTTTTGGCTTCCAATAAATATCTGGTCCACCTAAGAGAAGCATAGCCCTCTGTATCTGCAGTATTCTAAGAGCCTTTTCCCCATACCATTCCTCCTTTGTAATGCTCCACCCCGTTACAGCCTTATGAAACCGTAATATTTCCACGTCCTCAATGCCGAACGTTGTAAAGATGCAACATATTGCAGAGTCAGATAATACTGCAGAGGCTTCTCCACTACCATATTCCTCAACGGAAGCTAGGGAGGTATGATCACCTGCTTGAACCGAGCAAGCATAGGATATGCTCTCTGCAAAGTCTCTACCACTTCTGACACCATGTGCACCTATTGCTATACCTTTCTCATGGACAACGTACTGAAGCAGGTTTACACCTTTAATTTCACTAAGCTTCAAAGCGGCTCTGTATACTCCCTCAGCTAAGGTATCACCTATTCCCTGTCTATATGCCACTTTTTCAGCTAAGGCGATAAAAGCATCGGTATTTCCCCATTTAAGTTCAAGCCCATCCAACTCTTCTTCCGTTAATATCCCCCTCTGGTAAAGCTCCGCTGCAAATCCTAGAACCGCACCACCCTGTATTCCGCAGAGACCTAACTCGTTGTTAATGTACGATATGTAGATGTTTTCCTCCGGTTTGAATATCCCCAGATTTGCGCCTAGATAAGCTTCAAATTCATAATCTGGATTATCACATACTGTTCCTTTAAACCTTCCAGCTCTAATCGTGGCGAGTTTTAAACATGAAACTGGACAGCCGAAGTCTCCCCAATACTTTTTAACCCAGTATTTATCGAATTCCTCTCCTTTGAAACTTTCCATGTTATGCCATTCTTCCTGCCAGTTTCTAATAGGTTCTGAACTGGTTTCAGCTCCAAAGTGGTATCCTCCTTTTCCCGTCCCCCAGCGTCTGAAATCTTCCATCTCAAAATTCCTTCTCGAGAACTCGTTAAACAGACGGAGCATTTCATCTCTATCATAAACTTCAGGTAATGGGCCAAACCCCTTTACCACTATTGCCTTTAAGTTTTTAGAACCCATCACTCCACCGTATCCACCATACCCAGCTCCATGTGCATATTTAGCCACTACGGCTGCAACCCTTGTTTTATTCTCACCTGCAGGTCCAATATATAGGATTGATGGGTCTTTTACTTCCCCATAATTCGACCTAAGCGTTTTAATTTCTTCAACCGATTTTTTAACTAGAAACTTTACGGTTTCCCTAGCTTTTCTACCCCATATAGGGGTAGCATCTTTAATATCGATTTGATTATCACATATGAAAATATAGCTTGGTCTTTCAGCTCTTCCAGTTATTATTAAACCATCATATCCAGCACACTTTAAATCCACACCGAACTCACCAGCAATGGTAGATCCTACCATTCCATTGCTTTGCGGAGACTTCCCTGAAACGCAAACCTTTGTTCCAGGTATGAAGCCTGTCAATGGCCCTGTAAGCACCAGCAGGATATTTTCCTCCGCAAATGGATCGACAGATTCCCATTTTTCACCCAGCCTATCCCAAAGTATTTTTGCCGCTAGACCTCTCCCACCAATGTAATCACGTAAAACCTCATCTGGGAAACTGGTTTCTTTAATATTTCCACTTGAGAGGTCTATCTCCAAAAATTTTCCAGCATATCCTCTTATCAACCTAGAGCCTCCTTAGTTGTTTCCTCACCTAAAAGCTTCTTCGCTACTTCAATAGTCAATATTTGCGGAGAACACGCAAAACTTTTGTAGGAAACGTCTTCAGCTCTAGATACGATTTTTAACGCATTCCACTTACCTTCTTGACAAGCTTCAACGCATTTAGGATTTCCATCGCATAAATCGCATATGACAATGTGATTCTTCTCTGGATGCATATGTGGGACGCTCCCCGGACAGACGCTTATACATAAACCACATGCAGAACACTTTGAGACATCAACGTTTACAGCTCCTGTTCTACTATTCACAGATAAAGCTTTAGATGGACAAGCACTAACGCATGGGTAGTCCTCACATTGAAAACAAAAATGCGGAATTTCAACACCTGGGATAAACATGAAAATCCTCACTCTTGAAGCTTCAGGCCAAATTCTCCCCTCATGATGCAACGAACATACTATTTCACATCTTCTGCAACCACTACAATTCTCGTAACTCCGTTCAATCCAGATTTTTCCACCAGAATCCATTGACAACATCACCTACAATTTGACTTCAAACGCAGATAGCACTTCATTCAGAAAGCTTATATGCTTTAAACTCTTAAATCTAGTTGAGCCATCGCAAGTTTTTTAATTTAACGACTGCAGTAGTTTATACAGGTGATTATGTGCATAGTAAAGGTGATGAGAAGATAGAAAATAAGCGGAAGCATTTCCTATTTCCAGTATTCATGTTCATAGGTATGGGTGTAGGCTTCCTACTGATTGAAAGCATAGGCGGATTAGGATTCGTCTCAGCAATGTTTATCGGCATGGGCTTGGGTTTTCTTTTCGACAATCTTATAGTGATTGAAGAGAGGAAAATAAGCGTAGAAGTTCCTGTGAAGATAGGTGGCATAGCTACTTCTATAATAGGTGTCCTGTTCATAATCGGAGGAACTGTCGCTCTCATAGCACCCGAACTGCTTGAGAAACTTGCAACATACTTCATAGGATTAGGGTTCATAGTAGTTGGAATCTTCATACTAATCTATGGACTTGGTCTAGTTAAAAGCAAACCTAGCTAAACTATTAAAGCTACGATTAGTTAAGCTCTTTAATGGGATTTGGGTTCAAAGCGCTGATTCTAACATATAAATCATACGTAACCATTGTAACCCTTAATCCATTGTTTAATGGACCATTTAAGCTATTGGAGAAGCGCAGATAATTTAACTATTTTGAAGCTTTTTTGCTTATGGAGATTTCATAACCTATGCCTATTAGTTTAAGTGGAGCATTTACTGGAAGATTCCTAAATACCTAATTGCAGGTAAAAAGTAAGTTTGATCTAGTAGTAATTTCAAGGCTCAATCTTCCTCGAGAGGTCTTTCTCTAAATGTATAGAATTCCTCCAATGTTATTTCTATCGATGGAGACTCTTCTAAGACCCCCTCCAGACTTAGTATCGGTTCAACCAGAAGCTTGCCATCCTCAATTCTATAGAAGAGCTCTGTCTACTATTTATATCTAGGTCGCAACTATTTTCATTCTGATGGTAGATGAGCCATAGGGAGCGTTTCTTTAAAGCTTTAGAGTTAGAAGAGCCGGACTCAGTCCCTATAACTGATCTTGCTTTAGACCCCCCAATTGTAGACGCCGTTTTAAAACGTAAAATTTCCGGTACGGTTTTAACGATGGCTGGTGGAAGCGATAGCTGGGAGAATTCGCTAAACTATAGACTTGCACTTGTAGAAGCGTGTGAAAAACTAGATTTCGACGCTGTACCAGCTTTATCAGACTACTCTCTTACGACGAGAGATTACAGGCCTAAGTATTTGGACGGTAAGAAATACATTGACCACTGGGGTAGGATTATGCAGACGAGTATAGGGGCTAAAACAACGTATTTCATAGGAGGAGTCGTCAACACCCCCGAAGACTTGGAATTCTATGAACCCCCAGACCCATTCCATCCCGATGTCGTTGAAATGGTTGATAGAATTATGAAGAGGGTTAAAAATAGGGACATAGCTGCAATAGCTCAATGCCACAGCGGATGGCATATGGCTTTTCAAGTAAGAGGAGGAATAGATAAGATCTCGATCGACCTATACCGTAATCCTTACTTTGTGAGGAAGCTCATGGAAAAGATCGCAGGAGCCTGCCGTGGCTTCGCTAAATTGATGGCTGAGGCTGGAATAGATGCTCTTTTCGTAACAGACGACTATGCTGATAGTAGAGGTCCTCTAATAAATCCTAAATTGTTCAGAGAATATGAGCTACCCAATTTAAGAGAGGTTGTAAATATTGGGAAGCGTTATGGAATACCTGTGCTAAAGCACTCTGATGGGAACCTTTACCCGATATTAGAAGATATCATCGATACAGGGATATGCGCTCTACATCCGATGGAGCCCGGCGTGATGGATTTGAAGTACATCAAGGAAAGATATGGCTCTAGAATATGTCTAATTGGAAACGTCGACTGTAAATACGTACTAACCTTTGGAAGTGAGGAAGACGTGAGAAGAGATGTTAGAAGGTGTATAGAGTCGGCGGCTCAAGGTGGAGGATTCATTCTAGCATCGAGCAATTCGCTACATGCCAATGTTAGAGTGGAAAACATCTACGTAATGATTGATGAAGCTAGAAGATATGGGAAATATCCTTTAAAATCAAAGTGACTCCTTACACATCTTCTAGTTTGAAATGGAAAGCGATATTAAGATGAACTCGTAAAGTTCTAAATTGGGCCAAATGGATTCACTACACTCTTATGTAATTTTTCTTCCAGCTGAAGAGAAAGATAGAATATTAAGCGCCATCTTCGGTTCAAAGGCTTCCCTCGATATTTTAAGATTCTCCCTTAAACATGGGATTTCGAATAAAATCTATCAGAAGGATCTTGTAAAGAGGCTTCAATATTCGAATAAAACGATTATTGAAAATTTAAAGGTTTTAACTAAGCTTGGAGTTTTAACAGAATCTATGGAGAAGAATGAGTCGGAAGGACGAACAGTATGGGTTAAAGTCTACAAACTATCGGATGTTGGGAAGTGGTTTGCACTCCTTCTGGCAGAGGAGGAGGATTTAACAGACTTGGAGAAGGCGGAAATACTTCAAAACATTTTTAGAAGCTACGTTAGATGGGTTAAAAGCCTTTCAGAGAAACTTCGAGTAAGTAAAGATGTGCTTAAACAGATTTTCAGCGAGGAAATGGAGGACTAGATAAAGCTAACTATTCCTACGTTTAAACTTTTCAACCCCTATCCTAGATGGCGAATGTAATGGTTTTTAACTGCTTTACCCCTTTTCTACCTGCAATTTCATCAATCAGCTTTTTAATACGTGAAGATTCACCTTTAACCGATATTATCAGCATACAGTTTCTCTCATCGACGTGGATATGTAAAGCCGATATTATAAGCTCCCTGTAGGAGTGTTGAATATCAGTCAAAGACTCCTCCAAAGCCCTAGTCTCATGATCGTAGAAGATATTCAAAGTTCCAAAGATGAGCTCGCCTTCCCTATGCTTCCAAGCGTGTTCATTCATAAACATACGCATAGCCTCTTGAACCGCCCTAGACCTGTTGTAATTTAAATCTTTAATGAATCTATCAAAGGCGGTTAATAACTCACGTGAAACTGAGACACTGAATCTCACAACACCTTCATTCATAAAGACTCCACATTAATGCTCAACGTTAATCCTCATAAAATTTATCACATGTCTTCTTCACCTAGAAGAACCCCAATGGAATAACTTCACACTTCTCTGAGTATAGGTAGATACGAGACACTGCGAACTTCAACTTTTATTTACATAGGAAAGAGTTTAGCTAAAGAGGACTCATTAGAATTAAACCGCCAACCATTTAATTCTTCAAGAAGAGTTACTCTGGTTATATTTCCACAACTCCTTTTCATTTGACGGCCAGCTGTGACTAATTGCACGTTCAATTTCTTTGCGAGGTATACGTAAGTTGAATCGTACACAGTCAATTTTGCCGTAGCAACTATGCTTAAGATCTCAACTGAATCCTCCCATTCAATAGATTTAATACTAAAGCCTATATATTTCAATGCTTCCAGCGCCTCCATACCATCGGAAAGCTTTAAAATACCTCTAGAAAACGCTCTCAGAATAACTTGTTCTTCCTAAGGGTCTCCTGGAATGATCCATTTAGCCACTACACTAGCATCTATAACTATTCTAAGCTTTTCTCTCTGTCCTCCCTTATCCACTTTACAATCTCCTTCGTAGATACTTCACCAGATCTCCTACGAATCTCATCCAATTTTTCAGCAACCTCCTTAGCAATCTCCTCTCTAATCTTCGCTTCAATGATCCGCCTAAGATATTCACTCTAATTCACGTTAACTCTTTTTATTAATCTCCTTACCTCTTCAGGGACTTTGACAGATACATTAACAAGCCTACTCAAAAGGCTCACCAAATGGTAATCTCAATAGAGGTTACTATCTTAAAATTACTAAAGAGGGGGGAAAACGCAGAATTATATCAGTAGTTACAAATTTGACTTTAAAAAGCTTCCAGGCCAGACCATGGAAATGGAATTGGAAAGACTTTCTTCAGTATCTTAGTCAGCTCTCCATTTTCAGGTATTTTAAGAGGTTCTTCAACAGAGCCGAAGACTAAGCGCACTATCATTCTACTATCAAATTGAAAACGTTGACTTTGAAACTCTACCGTGAAAACGTTACTCTCCTGTCTGAAATTTAAAAGCTTCAGATTTCTAAATCCTAAATGTGCTTCAAAGTAAGGTTGCAGTCTCTCACAGAGCCTTTGAAAATCCACCATTTTAATCGTATGTCCAGGAAGGTCTTCAACCTCCGATTTAAGCCCCATCTTATCAAGCAGATATTTGAATTCTAAATCGAAGGGTGAAACCCATACTAGAAGCTTTTCAATCCCATATTTCTGGAAAATCCATGGTATTGCTTCAACTATAGCACTTCTAGACCCCGCGTATTCACATATAGCTACTGTTTTCCCTTTCGAATATTTTTGAGCAGACGGTTGAACAACTATATAGGCCAAATTCTGAGATTTACAACGTAACATGTATGTGTTGGGTTTCACGTAGAACCAGCCTGGCCAAAGAGGCCACCAATGCCTCTTATCCATATCGTTTTCAAAGTGTTCAATTGTTCTAAAATATCGGACTGGCTCCATCTGGTAAATCTCAACCAAATCCGATAGGTCTCCATCACAATATTCTCTAGGCTCTACCATCCCTATCGGGAAATTTTCAACGTCCGCTTTAGATATTTTAAACAAGTAGTATGGTGCTGCGGCGACGCAGTTAAGCCGTCTGTAAAGTCCACGGTCTCCAGATACTAAGAGAATATCACCTCCATCTTCCCAAGTCAGTTTAATCGCAGATTCAAGAAGCCTAGTAGCATACCCCCTCCCCCTATATTCTTCCTTAGTCCACACACCTCCTATGCATCCAACTCTAAACTTGCAACCATAGACATATACGTCTCTCTTCCATAAGCCAACCCTAGAAACAGTTTGACCAGATTCTAAGTCTAAAGTAAGCCAAATGACCTCCCCATGTCTCCTAATTTTCTCCACGATATTTTCCAATATTTAAACCTCCAAGGAGATAACTACGTTGACCCTCTCAAAAATTTAAGTTTTCCCCGAAGGTTCAACGAGCTCCGACCGTTAGAAGCTTCTCATAGTAAAATCGATTTCCCATAAACTACCTAAAAGGTGAAGGTGATCAGTAATGGAGATATCTCCATTAAACCATTATTGGATTCAACCAGGCTTTTCTGCCTTTTGAATCGGTTAACTCAACTCTGAAGTACTTCTTTAAACTGTATTTTTCAAGCTTTAAAGCGGTTAAACCGCCTTTAGTCTTCTCTAAGGCTAATTTAAAGTTGCCTACGTTTAAATACGCACTTTCAACACCGTTTTCAATGTTGAATTCGACTTCGAAGCCTTCCATTGTTCTCTTACCCTCACTCGTGGAGAAAATCTTCCTGAAGTATTCATAAGTTTCTAGCGATATGGATAAGCCTACGCCGTTCTCAGAGACTACATCTATCCTATTTACGGGTGTGAACCTTGCTTCAATTACGCCAGGTTTGTAGGAGAACTCTTCAACTATAGGTCCCATTGAAGAGTAGAATAACCCTCTCTCCAAACTGTGGAGTATACTCTCAGCAGAGGGGGAGTCGGTTTTAACGTGAATCCAACCACCGAGAGCATCTATGGGAGGTGTTAAATACCGATGGGCATCATCAACGGCTAAACCGTATATAGGCTTACCAGTCACTAAGACGCCATCCCAATGAACCATTGAAAAACCCTTAGCGCATTCAACATCACAGCCAGTATTATAGACTTCAATACCTAAGTAATTCTTCAGAGTTATTAGATCTTCCACTGTTAGGCTTGACCAGTAGGGGTGAGCTATGAAGGCTAAGCCGTCGCTTTCAAGCGTAAAATCCAGAAGCTCCCCTATAGAGTTTCTAAGCTTCTGAACATACTCTACGTCTTCAACGTTGAGAAGTACCACATGATAGTCGTAGTTTAAACGTGTACCTTTAACGCTCGTCTCAAAGCCAGGTATTGTCACAAGTTTATTCGTTGAAAACTTAGTCAACTTCTCATGGTCTGTTATAGATAGAAGACCATAGCCGTTTGCATAGTATAAATCCGCCACCTGCTCAGCCGTAAGCCTTCCATCAGAATTCGTTGAATGCGTATGCAAGTTACCTTTAACCCACAATCCACTCCTGATGGAGAAGCCCATGAGAACCTCTAACTACATTAGAAGGCGAATATTTAACGATATCTGTATTGAAGCTTTTGCAAAAACGGGGAAAAATGCAAAATGACTAAAGGACCACTTTAAACTTTCGTCTAATAGTCTTTTCAAAACCATTCTTCACGATTTTAACAACTATTTCTCCATTGCGCGTAGGATACGTATATGTTGAGAAATATCCGTCATGCACTTCAACGGGTTTACCGTTGACTTCAACGTAAGACCCGTTTTCACATACACCCTTAACTATCACCATGATGGGGCCGCTTACGAGAGTCCTCCACTCAGGAGGCTCTGTTAAAACTAATGCTAGAGGTCTACTTTTAATTTCTACAATTTCATCAACTATTTGCCTTCTGACCTCCATTAGAGTATCAGGGTCTCTAACGTATCCAGTTATGCTTGGCACTGCTCTCATACATATTTCTAAAGCCCTCCTCTCAAAAGGCTCTTTTAGAGCTCTTTCCCCTAGTGTCTCCTTAACCTTTAAAATCTCCTCCTCTAGAAGCTTAAGATACTCATAGTCTTCAAGTCCATCCCTCATAGCTTCAAGTCTTAAACTAGAAAGAGGCCCATTTCTCCCAGGATAGGCTATGTGCGTATCCCCAGGTGGTAGATTTGGATTTAATTCGCCAAATGGATCTCTACCCCACCAGTTGAAACCCCAGTGCAAATACCCTTTAAGACCGTAGGCGTAATTCAGCCAGTGGAGTACCCTAGTTTTAAGTAGAGAAAAGTCGAGAAATCTATTTGGGTATCTACCTGTAGGGTTGCAACAGGTGTAGAACCAGACTTCATATTCATCCATCGCTTTGATGTACTCATCCATCCAGTCGTTGAAGTGATGCAATGTTGGAACCCAAACCTCTAGAGACCCGTTGAATCCCACGGTTTCAACGGCATCTATCCTCTTAATCCTGGGTGCATGTTTATGGATAAACTCAGAAGCCTTTATCCAGTTTTCAAGGCCATCTTCAGTAGGCTCATCGGCTATATGTATCATAGCCATGTCAAGCCAACCCTTCTCCTCTAAATGCCTCTCAAGAGCTGGAAGTAACAACGGAAGGATCTTCTCCCCGCTCTCACGCTTTACAACGCCATTGGGATGGATTGTATCAAACTCTCTGAAGAGCAGTTCCTTTGCACCCCAAGTCTTAAAGTGGGCTACATGAGTTATTTCAATCCTATCCGTCTTATACTTAAGCAGAAGCTCAACATATCTATCGAAAATTGAGAAGTCGAACTTATAACTATCATTCTCCACGAGTATTTTAACCGTATCTATAGGTATCCAGAAGACGTTTTGTCTATGCTCAGCCATAAGTGCTATCCACTTCTCGAAAACACTCCAGAATCCCTCAGACCACAGTTCAACACCGTAAAATGACGCTATATTCTCTAGTGAAAACCAGTTTGTCACGTAGAGGCTTCTACGGTCTGGCAAAGTTATAGGGTAAACGTGTAGAACAACTTCAAGAGAAGCCTCCCCTTCATCAGATGAAATCGTAATTCTACCTGTGTAATCTCCAGGCTCAACATCTCCAGGCACGTACACTAGAAAATAGCATGGCTGCGTTTCACCGCTTTTAACGTTTACAGTTTCTACGTCGAGTAATGGGTCTGGTGCGTAGAAGGGGGCTATCCTCTCAAGTTCTTCAGCTGGCGTATTGGGAGTATTCTTTGAAACAGAGATAGACCCTACAAAGTACAGTTGAATATTCTGCTTAGATAACCTGTAGCTTCCACAGGTTAAATCTGACGCTTCAAGTCTAACATTGTGAACATCTCGATTTGCATAGATACCGAACATACATCCTTCGTATTCATTCCTAGCGCAACCAATCTCCATACGTTTACCCACAAACCATTCCTCAGGGACTGTATCCTTATATATCCTCTCGAGAGGCTTGG
Organism: Bathyarchaeia archaeon; assembly: GCA_038870975.1. Lineage (GTDB taxonomy): Archaea > Thermoproteota > CALKCG01 > B24 > B24 > DTBU01. Next base: position 493,279 of record JAVZJD010000002.1, read on the forward strand.
CAGACCAGACTGAGAAAGGCTTTTTCATAGATGTTTGAAGTTTAACTAGACCAACGTACCCAGCAATAGAGCCTATAATGACCACCAAGATTAAAATTAATGCATTCCTAGCTTTTAAAAACATCCCTGTAAAGACTATTCGTTGAAGTCGGTTTTTAACGATTACTGTTTCAAAGAAGACTGTTTTCGCGGCTTAACGTAGAGGATTAAAGATAGACAAACGACCATAATAGTGAACCATAAAGCTAAATCTAAGTAGAGAGCTGTAAGGTTGACTCTCCATACGTCGACTGGTCCGTGGATGGTATTTAGTACATGAGTCCCCCAAACTAGCGGATAGCCGTAGTCTATATGGACATAATCAGGCCAATTGTACTCAGCACTCGAAGTTAAGGCTGAAGTTACGAATATGCTCCATAAAATTGAAAATATTATTGCTAAAGTATTCCTTGACATATGCATAAACCAAGAGCGGGATAATATAAGGCTTATGACGAAAGTCATCTGTACACAACGATGAGCGGGTCTAAGATGTAGTAGCAAGCCATGAGCGAAAACACGTATATTACAGTGTACACTAGAATTCTCATCTTTCTATTTAAAGTTGTCTTTGAAAGCTTCAACTTCAAGCATGGTATTATAAATGGTACTCTACTCTTGTATTCTAAATATTCTCTGCCGAAAGTTTTTTCTAATTCGACTTCCTCATACTCAGCCAGAAGCAGGTACGAATAGCATAGTGTAAGCCACATGAAGTAATTTATGAGACGCCATCCTGAAACCGCAAAGCCAAGTGTCCATAGGAATATTCCCAAGTACTGCGGATGTCTTACAATGCCATATAGACCTTTTGTCAGTAGCACTCCTTTTCTTCTAGTATGCGATAGTAACTGATATAGACTCAGACTGTAAATAAGCATGCCTATGGTGATAAATATATAGCCTAGCAACTCTACGGTTAAGCATATTTTTTCATCTTGAAGACGGATAATGCCGTTTATCGCCCTACTGACGAAGTCGAACTCCGTTAATATCAGCCAAGGAGTGTAGAAAACGCCTATAATCGAGAAGAATAGGATGAACATAGGCATTAAAGTGTTAAAGAGTACCGGAAGATAGAAGACCCATCCTATTAAAGTAACAGACTTTGAAACTTTAAACTCTAGGAAAAGTGTTAATAGTGCTGAAACAGTGGCTACAAGTCCCAGATACACTAAGAACCAAGCGTCTTCTCTGAAAAACACCATGTATGTTTCTGACGGCGGTAGACTAAACCCGAATCTAGAAGTCCAAGTATACACCATAAAGGCTATCACGAAAAGTATGACTATTAACTCGTATCTTTTAGACGGCAATTACATCGGAGGAAGAAGAGCATGTAAAATATAAATACGTTTCTACCTTTTTTCATCCAACTCATTGTGAGAACCAAACGTCAATATATGAATGATTAGGATTTAACTTTCAAAAACCTTCTATCCGTCAGAAGTCTGTTAAAAAAAGGAATGTTATAAATGGGGTTGAATTCAACGTTAAAACATCAATCGCTGACGATTATTTTCCATTGTTCTACTTATCACCTTTTGGCTTCAAATAGATCTTGCTACCTATGATAGAATTATTAGGTATTAGTACTCGTACACCATCAGCCTTTATAACGCTTGTAAACAATGTTGCAATATCATCAACAATACCATCTTCCCCAGCTAAGGTAACAGGATCACCGATTTTAAACGGTCTCGCTACCAATAGGAACAAACCCGCAATAGCTTGCCCCAACACCTGCTGGCATGCAAAACCTATAACCATACCTAGGAAACCTCCCAAAGCAACACCTGCAACACCTCCAGCTACACCGCCAGCTATAGCTGCGACAAGGGCGCCAATACCTATTATCCTAACAACGTTTCTAATCGCAGCAGCCGTAGCATGATCGTATTTTGCTTTCATAGACCAGTAGAAGAACATTGCCACACCGCTAACGATCAAGTATCCAAATGCTACGGCAAGCAATATTTGTACGTATGCGATATAATCTATGAGAGGAGGCAAAAGACTGGTGAAAATCCATTGAACAATTGCCGCAATAATGACATACAAAACTATGTAGAAGACTATTCTCACCATTGTAGCCGAAGTCTTCTTAGCGATTTCCTCTTTTCTTAATTCTTCTTGTTTCATTGATTGAACTATTGTCATATTCTCACTGCTTTAATATTATTTCTACGATGAACTAAAAGTTTTTCTATAAAACTAGTCCTCTTTTTCATTAATTTTGAAGTTAAAAACATTTTGATTTTCATTCTATATCAGAGATAAAATTTATCAACCACTTCATTTGACTGATTCATGTGGGCCGGTAGTTCAGCCTGGTATGAATACCTGGCTCGCACCCGGGTGGTCGCGGGTTCAAATCCCGCCCGGTCCACTTAATTTTTAAGCGGACCCTTAAACAAAGGAATATCATTTATCCTTTAATTGATGAGCGTTGAGGGCCAAGTCCACTTATTTGCTTGAGGATGAGAGATGCCCAGTGCTAATTCGATAATCTGGTGGCTAAGTCTTATTTGATGGCCACTGTTTCGCGAATTGAAAACAGCATGATGTGAGCTTACATTTAGAAATTTAAAGCGATTACAGAGATATTAAGAAACAGTAAATCACATTAAAAAAGGGATGATTGCTTTCCGTTATAAGTTAATGAGCCTTAAAGCCCATATCATGCTCATCGATCCAGAAATTGAAGAGTCGACTAGCCACTGGGTCATAGTATAGAATTACCCATCCAATACTGCGCATTGCTCACAACGTTACAAATTTCCGTATAGACTCTATCAGTACATTTCTCTACTTTCAGCAATGCTTTGAGTAGAACCTTCAAGTCGCTTGGATCTTTTGACAAGTAGTTACTTCAAAAGCGACGCCATCGTAAAGCTTTCTTAATTATTTAATTGCATACCGCCTGGTCCGCTTAAGTTAAAAGTGGAGGATTTTAACTTCAATGTAAGGAGTAGAAAATAAAAATTTACATGGAAAATATTGGAGAAAATATTATAAAATTAGAATTTCAAAGTTTTTCTATTTTGAAACGACTTTCCCATTCGTGTTCTATATAAATATAATAGAATGATTATAAGTACGATGGCATACAAATCCGAGATATCAGTAATAGGGCAGATAGAGACCGGTATTGAAGGCTTAGACCTCCTCCTTAAAGGCGGATTCATAAAAGGGACTACAGCACTCCTCATAGGACCCGTGGGTACTTTAAAGCCACATATTGGTTTTCAATTTCTTCATACAGGGTTAAAATCCGGAGAAAGGTGCTTCTGTCTAAGTACTACTCAGGATCTAAAAATTAGAAGCATGCAGTTTAAGATAAACTACGGCTGGGATTTAGAAGGCTATGTGAAAAATGGGAAGCTGGACTTCCTGTACTTTTCGCCGATTGCAGTTCAGAGTTCAACCTACAAGTTTGTAGTGAGCGAATCAGGCGGGAGTGATATAATCAGGGAGGTCCTCCATAGGATAACGGGAGACGTCACTAGAATATTGATTCACACTCTATCTCAACTGTTTAAAATAATAGGCGATGAAAAGTTAGTGCTAAGCCTAGTTTACAGGTTGAAAGAACTAGTTAGGAAGAACAACGCAGTAGCAATTTTCACAATCGACAGTGGCATTCAAAACAGTAGTGTAGAAGAAGAAGTTAAGTCGATATGTGACTATGTTCTAGAAACTAGGGAATATCAAAGTAGAGTAGAGATACGACTGTTAAAATCACTGACAAGACACGATTTAGAGTGGCGAAGAGTATACACCATGGAGGACGGAGTATACGTTCAGCAAAACTTGAAGACCCCAGTCCACTACATTAACAATTTAGACTGATGTCTATCTCTATTTATTTTTGTCAAGGCTGAAAATGGCTGGATTAGACATGTTAAACGATCTAACCTAATCGCTTTGCAAGGCAATTCTTTTATCCATTGTTTACAGCCAGCCATTGTATACGTGACCATTGTGAGAAGATATTTACTATAGTACCAGCCCCTCGTAGAACATGCTTCCAAATTAAAACTGTAGGCAATTCAACGGGTTGTTCGTGGAGTTTAACTTTTCCAATTTCAAAAACACTATGTGCTTTTCCAAACTTAACAAGTAATTCCATAATCACCAAACTCTATTTAGGAAAATGCGAAAAACTTTTATCGGAAGATTTCCATTCCTCTTCATTTGAATTCTAGAAGACCACCTTGCTTCCTCCATCGGTATTAATACAGTCGAGTATAAGCTCTACAAAGCGTGCAATGCTTAGACTCCTGCTATCCGCCTCAGCCTTAAGCTTTTAAAATTTCACATTTTTCGATTTTCAACACGCTTTTTTTAAGCTTTTATCTTTTTCAGCTCCTTTACCGTTTGATTTATGCATTCTTCGAATCCCCTCCCAGCCAAGTGGAAGCCGCCTAAAACCGCGTAAACTGCTTCTACGCGTGTAAGTTGCTACGCGTAAAGTATTGTGTTTACTACGCCACGTGGACTACTTCCTAACATTGAACAATATGCTGTGAGCCGCGCCTCTGTCAAAGACGCGAACAAGCATTGAGAAGCATGTTCAGCAATAGGGTAGTGGAAAGCCTTCTCTACTCAATCTCTGAAGTCTTTAACCTTCTTACTTGAAGAAGTTGATAAGAGGTCTATGGAATTATCCATGAGACTGATTATCTCTACTCTTTCAGCCTCTCTAAGCTTTAAAAACTGATTATTTCCTTTCATAGAAGATATTCTTTACAGTGTTCCCCTATAATAGATTGTTGCTGGACAGCCGACGCACTTCCCGTCAACGTATCTTGCACATGGCTTACAGTCGACCTTACACGGTGCGATACTCCCCCTTCTACTGGCGAGACATTCTCTCACCAGGAGGAATTGTGAAAAGTATATATTGCTCACTGGGTAAAATTCCGACCTTCTCACACCAGCACCACTTCTGATAGAGCATTTCTCAATAGAGATGCTTTCAAGAGTATTCTGATCCTCAGCGACAACAATGGCTATCAAATTATATCCGCCTAAAGTCTTAAATATTTGGACAACTCTCGGACAATATCTAAATCTGTCGAGAAGATTTTGCATCGCCTCAGCACTCTCCATCTCAAGTAGAACTATTGCTGTGAAAAGTCTGAAATAGAAGGGGTTTATTAGCGCCAATACTCTAATAGCATCTTGCTCAATAAGCTTCTGAAGCCTCTTCCTAACCCCCATACTAGTATATTCTGTGACCTCTGCAAGCTCTCCTAATGTTGCTCTCCCATTCAATTGAAGCTTTGAAATAATCTTCCTATCGATATCATCCAAGGCTTCCACCTCAGTTTTATTTCTAAACATAAACTATTTAAATAGCTTATATATTAAACTTTTCAACAGGCAGTTGTGATATGAACAACGAAGTAGAGACAGCAGATAAAGAGAGGACACAGATTGAAGAGCAGGAGCAAATATTAAAGTTTAGAATGGGGAAGATAAAACATAAAATTGCCGTCATAAGCGGTAAGGGTGGTGTTGGTAAGAGCATGGTTACTGTAAACCTTGCAGTTGCATTTGCAATACGTGGACACATCGATAAAGTTGGAATTCTAGATGCTGATATTCACGGTCCAAGCATACCGAAAATGCTGGGGTTAAGCGGTCAAAGACTTCAAGCCGGGCCACCAGGAGTTTTCCCAGCTACCAGCCCCCTGGGGATTAAGGTTGTTTCAATGGGTTTTCTCCTACCAGATGAAAATACTCCCATCATCTGGCGTGGGCCACTAAAGATGACGGCTATACGACAATTCCTATCAGATGTTGTTTGGGGTGAACTCGACTTACTGCTGATAGATTTACCACCTGGAACTGGCGATGAGTCTCTGAGCGTAGCACAACTACTGCCAGAGATGGATGGGGTTGTAATCGTCACAATTCCATCTGAGGTTTCTCAGATAGTTGTTAAAAAGGCAGTTAATTTCGCTAAAAAGCTTGGCCTGCCAGTTATAGGTGTAATTGAAAACATGAGCGGCTTTATATGTCCAAACTGCGGAGCGAAGATTGACATATTCCGGTCTGGCGGTGGAAAGAAAATAGCTGAGGAAATGGATGTGCCATTCCTTGGAAGCATACCGGTAGACCAAGAGATATGTGAATCCTCCGATAAAGGCATACCATTCATAGCTGAGCATAAGGATTCACCAGCATCAAAAGCCTTCATGGAGATTGTCCAGAGAATCGAGCAAATACTAGAGTAGAGCGAGGTTTGCGAAATCCTAGGTGGAGGTGTAGTCTAAGATGGAGATGTTAGTTGAAAAATATATGAAAATTGGAAACTTACGTGTAAAAATCAAGTTTATAGTTATAAGGGAGGTGTAAGATTGGTGGAGAGAATAATCATACCTACTGAAGATGGAAGTGGGCTTAATGCCAGATTATCTGAACATTTCGGAAGAGCACCATACTTCATCGTAGTTGATCTAGATGAGGATAATAACATTTTGAACGTTCAAGCAGTGCTAAACACGGGTGAGCACTTCGGTGGAATAGGTCGACCAGCCGATAACATACTGCGGCTTAGACCTAACGCTGTAATCACCTATGGTATGGGTCCACGAGCACTAAGTATATTCCAGAACGCTAGAGTTGCTGTGCTGAAGGCTAATGCGAATACTCTCAGGGATGTTATTGAAGCATATAAGCAGGGTGTTCTTAAGGAACTCACGGAAGGCTGTCGCTACACCCGCCACAGATAAACAATTACAGGTTAACAGCGGTATAATGTAAACTCTTTAGTCAAGAAGAATGGACGTGAAGCCTCCTCTATGATATCATTAATTGCTAGTGGTAAAGGCGGAACTGGGAAGACCTCACTCGTAGCTAACATAACCATTTCAGTAAGAGATGACATTCAGATACTGGATTGCGATGTCGAAGAGTCAAACATACATTTACTTCTACATCCTAAAATAGTCAGCGAGAAAACAGTTTACAATACAATCACCTTTGATCTAAATGTTACTGAGGCGATAGTTAATGGAAAAACGATCATAGAATATTCTCCGGAAACTGATGCCTTAAAGGAAATAGAAAGAGTATGGGAAGGATTCTCAGCATAATTGGACTTCCTAGAAATAAAAGTTGCTGAGGGGAAACAGTAAATGGTGTCACTAGTATTTGGTCCTGTCCCATCTAGACGTTTAGGGAGAAGTCTAGGGATAAATAACGTCCCATATAAGACGTGCACATACTCATGCGTCTACTGTCAACTGGGGAAGACAACAAACATGTTTGTTAAAAGACGATGCTTCTATAAACCAGAGGATATCTTAATAGCGGTTGAAAACAAAGTTAAGGAAATCCTTTCAAAGGGTGAGAGGATAGATTATTTAACTTTTGCCCCAGATGGCGAGCCAACTCTGGATATTAATATTGGAAGAGGAATATCGCTCGTAAAGCAGATAGACCTCCCAGTAGCAGTAATAACCAATGCTTCCCTACTCTGGAATCGTAGGGTGAGAGAGAGTCTGCTGGAAGCTGACTTTGTCTCATTAAAGGTTGATGCAGTCAGCCAAGACTTATGGCGGGTGTTGAATAGACCACATAAAAGCCTACAGTTGAATGATGTTTTAGAAGGCGTAAGAAAGTTTACAGAAACATTTGAGGGGACAATCATAACCGAAACAATGCTTATCGACGGCATAAAATACGACGAGGAGTTTAAGCGAATAGCAGACTTTCTTGGAAAACTAGACAAATTAAATACTGCTTATATTGCAGTACCCACAAGACCACCTGCAGAAAAGTGGGTTAAGCCAGCTAGAAAAGAAGCCTTAAATGAGGCATTTTAAGCCTTCTCCAAGATACTTGGAAGCTATAGGGTAAAATTCTTGGTAGAGTATGAAAAGAATGATTTCACTTTAACGGGAAAAATTGAAGATGACATACTCAGCATAGCTGCCGTACATCCAATACGTAAAGAAGTGATAGTAAGTCTTCTAAAAAGGGTTGGAGCAGACTGGCAAATCTTAGAAAAACTTCTTCAAGAAGGTAAACTGATAAAACTCAAATATGGTGGAAATGAATACTATAGGAGCAAACTTAGGTAAGAAAACTTGAAAGACTTTACACTATATATCTGTTAATAGAGTAGAAGTGTCCACTCTTTTAATTTTCCTGTTTCTAATGTTGTTACACCGATAAGTACCTTATCTATGACGTCTGAGACAAGTACTGGCACTATTTCACTTCTCCCCTCCAGCTCTATTCATATTCTTGGTCTCTCAAGATTGATCTTCCAGCACCACTCTCCGCAATGGATCTACTAGTCGCCTTAAGATCGAGAAACGTAGCTATCTTGCGTGGTATAATTGTAAGCGTAGCGCTAGTATCAACTAAGGCGTTAACCTCAACGAGTCTAACGCAACTTTCATCAGCTATTTCAGCCGGGGCCCAACATGACCCAAAAATAATCCCTAAACTTAAACCTCATGGTGTTTAAATTCTTCCTTAGGCAATTTTCAAGTTTCCAGGATTATTGTAAAGGTGTTCTCTGCTATTTTAGTCCCATTCCTCTTTGCCAATATAATGTATAAGGAATGTATATAGCTATGCTCCGTTTAGAGGATATTTTAAATGCTCAATCTATGGTTTCGCTGAACACTCTCATTTTCCTCCTTAACCCATTCTGGAACATTAACGCTCACCGCAGTCATTAACCATCAACATGAGTTTCGATACAAATTCAATAAAACCCCTAGTGGTAAACCATCGTTTAAGACGCCTAAAAATATTGACTAGCTTCTCCCAGAAGCTAAGTAAAATTTCCCTATCCAAATCTAAATCATCCTATACAACGGATGATTTTTAACTAGCGGCTTTATCCCTATGCTTCTTGCATGGTAAGCGACTATTGCATCGATCATTGCACAGATGGGAAAGATATGCTTAGCTTTTGCAATAGAGCCGTAAATAATAAAGTTTGCTCCCATGGTTTGAGCGAGAGCTAAAGCCCCACCTCTACACGCTATCTTCACGTTTTCTTCTAAACCTTTAGTTTTACTCCATTTCCCCACAGCGCCTATCGGCGCTGTTCCAGTCGGCATGCCAAATTCTTCCTTAGCTAGATAGATGCCTCGAGCCGCAAAGCCTATGCTTGGAACGTCTAAAACCAGCATGAAGATTAAGGGCTTCTCTATGCCAGCTTTTAAAGCTCTAGCAACCAACCCCTCTTCTTCAGCAGATCCTTTAAGAATTTGGATCATACCAGCTGGATATGGATTTCTAGGATTAAAGGCCTGGATAATAGCGGCCTTTAGCTTTACCCCTCTAATGGCTTCGACCTCCTCTCTACTTAACGTATAGTTTATGGAGTTATAGACAGCTCTCTCCTGAAGCCCCACTTCTCTCACATAATTTGCCGCTCCAATTCTTATGGACGCGTTAGATCCATTTATTAGGAATGGGCTGTCAGTAACGTTTGATACGAATTCAATGTACTTTATGAGAGCTATAGAGTTTTCTCCAACCACGTCAAGCATACAAGGAACACCTGTTTTCTCAGACAGCTCTTCTTGAACAAGTATCAGTCTTTCAGCCTCTCTTCTATTGAAGAGCCCTGAAGACTTATCTTGAACTATCCTATGCCCCTCGTGGAATATACTTCCAATTAAAACTGTAGGCAATTCTCCAGGTTGCCCGCCGACTTTAACTTTTCCAATTTCAAAAATACTCTGCGTTTTTTCAAACTTAAACAAGCAATTCCACCATCAACTAGACTCTATTTAGGAGAGCTACTAAAAACTTTTATCGGAGGAGTATGAAGCTGATATCTAATGAAGAAATTAAAGCATTCCTTTAAAGTCGGCATGAGTTTTGGTTTAACTTCAGGGATAATTACAACGCTCGGTTTAATAGTCGGCCTCCACTCTGGCACACATTCGAAGCTTGCAGTTATAGGAGGGATATTAACTATAGCAATAGCCGATGCGTTCTCCGACGCGCTTGGAATACACATGTCTGAAGAGTCAGAGGCGAGACACAGCTCGAAGGAAATTTGGGAGTCTACAGCTTCAACCTTCCTATTTAAATTCACATTTGCTTTAACATTTATAATTCCAGTAATAACACTTGATTTGACTACGGCTATAATTGCGAGTGTAATCTGGGGTATCATCCTCATTGGATTCTTCAGCTACATTATCGCTAGAGAACAAAAAGAGAATCCTTGGAACACTGTCATTGAACATTTGATCATAGTAGTTGTAGTCGTAATAATCGCACATTTAATAGGAGACTGCATCGCCTCCATATTCGGTTAAAAATCAAACGACTATTTCTCTTAGAAACCAGGGTCTCCTTCAACAACTTTAACGTTCACCTGCAAGGTATCCTCTGTTATAGTGTTCCCTCTAACCAGCTTTCTAACTCTAACCCCTTCCTTCCTTGGATTAAAGCCAGGACCCTCTGAGATTAAAATGTACTTTTTCACTCCTCCTCTAACATCAGGCCTCATGGGTATTCCATCTTTATCACTACCACCAGTTATGAGGAGTTTAACTTTACCTAAACCCATGACTGAACCGTCTATAACCTCACCTATTCTACGACCTAGAAGCGGAACAGCCTGTACGCCTTCAACTTCAAAAGTTCTGGACTTACCTGTTTTAGGGTTGGCTACTACGAGTTTAAACTTAGCCATGGCGCTCCCCTTCTAATGATGTTTACGCTACTATAAAGGTTTCTCTTCCTAGGTCAAGAAAAGTGCCAGTTAAGCCTGCATGAAATTTAGAAACCCCATAGAGCTTTCTTTCTCCTCTTTACTTCCGCGAATTCCTCTAGAACAGCATGCTCTTCAGCGGATAGGATATCAGGATACGTCTGCTTGAACATCTTATAGTGCTGCTCAGGGACGTCTACGTAGAGAATATCACCCTCGTCGACATTCCTACCGATTATCGCATTATCTATAGATATTGCCACCTGCATGCCTCTAGTCGCCTCAGGAATAGTCTTACCCCTATCTTGAACCTGAAGAATAGCTCCGACGCTTTCTCCATCATCTCTTATGAGCTCCTCCCTAGGTTTAACCCTTCCAGCCAGCACTTCTACACCGACTATGGCAGGCTTACTCCTCCTAAATACATAGCCTGGTAGTATTTTCAGCTTACCTGGAAAAATCAAAGTGCTAATTATCATCTTCGTCTTTTCCTCCTGTTTAACCTTAAACCACGCAACATAATCTTCAACAACTCTGTATATTATATTACTTATGAAGACTGGAATCCCAGCCGATTCTTCCGTAGCCTCAGGTAGGATTTTAACGTTAAATCCGAGGATTACACCATACTCCGGTTTTTCCCTAGCTGTAACCTTAGCTTCTGTGAAATCGCGCTTTGAAACATCACCTATATCAGCTAATCTAACCGGTATGCCCCTCTTGTTGAGCTCGGTTATCAACGCCTCAAGAGCACCCAACGTATCTGCTTTAACTACGACTCCAATTTTATCTGTTTTTATCCGAAGCCTACCAATTTCTTCAGACAGCTTTTTAACATATTCTTCAACCGAAGCACCCTCCGGAACAGCATAAAGCGGAGACCCTGGAATAGCATCTTCAAGGTTTGGAGCTGCTATCTTGACGCCGACTGCTGCTACAACTTTATCGACTTTCATAAAACCTCCTGTGGGAGCTCTAATCTCATCTAGAGGCTTGGGGAGGAGTAGCGACCTAACTTTAGTAACTATAGGCTTCTCTTTACCAGCTAAAACTATGATATCATCTACCTTTAGAATACCATCGTAGATTATTACGTTTACCGTCACCCCTAATCCGACTTCCTCTTTAACTTCCAGTACTGTTCCCCTAGCTGCTCCACTAGTAGTTTCAAGCCTCGCTTTAAGATACTGCTGAGTTAAACCTATAAGGACTAGGAGAAGGTCCGGTATCCCCTCACCCGTTTTAGCACTCACTGGAACAAGGGCTACGGTCCTAGTGAAATCTTTAATCCGATCATATCTATCTGCTTGGAAGCCCAATTTTGAAAGCTCTCCTATGATAAGATAGAGCCTGGCGTCTAGGTCTTTTCTAACGTAAGGGTCTTGAAGCCTAAAAGTCTCGTTGAACGGCTTGTCGTAGTTTGGCTTCCAACCAGGTATAAGGTCTATTTTATTAACGGCGACTAAGAACGGTACTTTCCTAGACCTTAAAAGCTCTATAGATTCTATCGTCTGCTCCTCCACGCCTTTAATAACGTCTATCACTAAAATCGCTATATCTGCTACGGAGCCTCCACGCATCCTCAAATTCATAAATGCGCTGTGACCTGGGGTGTCTATTACTAAGAGGCCTGGAACTCTTATCTTCCACCCAGTTTTAGCAAGTAGAGATTCACAAGACTTTTCCAACGCATCCAGAGGGAAGAAACTTGCACCTATATGTTGAGTCATTTCCCCAGGCTCTTTTAAGGTGACAGCAGTCCCCCTAATCTTATCTAAAAGCGTAGTTTTTCCGTGGTCTACATGTCCTAAGACAACAACTATGGGTTGTCTTATGGTTCTATCCTGCTTTTCAATATCCATATTCCTTCACTACTATCTTTCAAACCACTTATAGAGTTTTCTTACCCCAAAGAGACCACTAGAAGGCAATCACTCTTCAGACAACCTTTTAAACGCCCACTACGAGTAATCTAGAAAGAGGATTGAAGAGACTATGGAAGAGCCTATTAAGACACTCATATGGAAATATGCTTTACAGAACGCATACAGGTATGGAGGGAGGGCCCAGTCTAAAGCCGTTATAGGCAAAGTCTTAGCTGAAAAACCAGAGCTTAAAGCTCTGGCTAGAGAACTTACAAGCACTATCCAGCAGATCGTAGACGAAGTCAACCGCATGAGCTTAGAAGAACAAAGAAGAATTCTGGAAGAGAATTTTCCAGAATTATTGGCTGAAAGAGAAGTCGAGGCTACCGTAAAAACCCTACCGCCCCTCCCCAACGTAGATAAATATCCCATGGTTGTAACGAGGTATGCGCCAAATCCAGATTTCGTCCTACACTTCGGCCAGGCTAGGGCCATATACTTAAGCCACGACTATGCGAGAATCTACAAAGGAAAATTTATACTTAGATTTGAAGATACAGACCCTAAGAATAAAAAGCCAGTTTTAGAGTATTACGATGCCATTAGAGAGGATATAAAATGGCTTGGATGTAAATGGGATGAAGAATATATTCAAAGCCTACGCCTACCCATATACTACGAGTATGCTAGAAAACTCATAGAGGCCGAAGCTGCATACGTCTGCACGTGTAAACCAGAGGCTTTTAAAGAAATGGTTATAGTAGGCAAACCATGTCCATGCAGGGGATTGACCGTTGAAGAGAACCTTGAAAGATGGGATAAAATGCTAGGTGACTACTATGGAGAGGGGGATGCGGTATTAAGGGTTAAAACAGACCTACAACATAAGAATGTTTCTGTAAGAGAATGGGTGGCGTTTAGAATAATAGACGCTTCTAAGAATCCACATCCAATAGTCGGGGATAAGTATAACCTCTGGCCAACTTATCACTTTGCAAACGGCTTAGACGACCATTTGATGGAGATTACACACATAATTAGAGGAAAGGAATTCCTATCAACACTCGATAGACATTTATACCTATACAAGCACTTTGGATGGAAGTATCCAGAAGCCATACACTACGGTAGATGGCTTCTTCCAAAGGGAGGAGCTATGTCTAAGTCTAAAACCCTTAGAGCCATTAAAGCTGGCCTCTTTAAGGGGTTTGACGATCCTCGACTGCCCACTCTTGCAGCTCTACGCCGTAGAGGAATACAGCCTGAAGCCATCCACCAGATGATTTTAGAAGTTGGCGTTAAACAGTCTGAAGTATCTCTAAGCTGGGACAACCTCTACGCCTACAATAAGCGGATTGTTGAGCCAAAGGCTAAGAGGCTGTTTTTCGTACATAACCCAGTTAGATTAAAAGTTTACGGATTAACGAGACAGTATGAGGCTAAGATACGGTTCCACCCATCTAAACCTGAAATGGGATTCCGTAGATTAAAAGTTGAAGTTAAGAACAACGGAGCAAGTTTATTCATATCTCCGGAGGACGCAAAGCTCCTGAAGGATAGGGGGATGGTTAGACTCATGGAGCTTTTCAACGTTAAATTAGAAAAGTCTTCAGACAATATGCTAGAAGCCATTCTCCTGAGTGAAACCTATGAAGAAGCTAGGAGGTTAAACATACCGCTAATACATTGGCTTCCAGCAGATCAGTACATTAAAGCTAGAGTTGTAATGCCAGATGCGACAGAACTGGAGGGGATTGTTGAAAACAACTGTTTAGCAGTTGAAGTCGGAGAAGTCGTGCAATTTGAAAGATTCGGATTCGTCAGATTAGACTCTAAAAATGGAGAATGGGTCTTCTACTACACCCATAAGTGAAAATTTTATTCATTATTGTACGTCAATTCCATCGGTGAGCATCTTAGAACCCTAAAGGGGAATGGATGAATGCAATTTCTTCTACGCCTCTAGCTGTAGAAATGCTAAAAGCCCTAGAAGCATCCATATTACCACTATGTTTTTAACTTTTCTGGCTTTCTCCCTTGATGGATTTCTCAGAATGATTATGGAGGAGACCGCGAAGCCTACATCAGCTAATGCTACTGTAAACGAATATCCTAGAGGTGGATTACCAGTAAGAATAGGTATAGGTGTGATTAAAACAGCTAATAAGTATAAGCCTGTTGCTACATAGGAGGCTATTCTACTCCCATGCTTCACAGCTATCGTATTAATACCGTAAATCCTATCCCCTTCTACGTCGACTATACCCTTCGTCACCTCTCTACCCGTATTTGATAGGAAGGCCGTTGAAGCCGCTAAAATATTCGATGTCTTCAATCTTCCCGTTAGAAGACCGCCGTATATGAAGGGGATTGCAACACATCCACTAACCATCATATTGCCTAAAAAACCCGTCTTTTTACCGTAGGATGTGTATATTACTGATAAGAATATGGATAGCAAAGCCAATACGAGGCATTTGTTGGAAGTAAAAGCTGAAGCAGATAGACCTATAATTAATAGTAGAATTGCATATATTAATGCTCGAGTGGGTCTTACAGCTCCACTCGGTATCGGCCTATTAGGCTCATTTATAGCATCTATATGACGGTCGAAGTAATCGTTTAAAGTCATTGAAGCACCTGTTAGAGTAAAACCAGTTATAAAGCCGAGTACTGCACTTTGAACTACCCAAAGCTTAATATTTGACTCGGCCATGTAAAGACCGACTAAGACAGCAAAGCCCATCATAAACGAGTTTACAGGTCTAAGTAATCTAACGTACTGTTTAATGTGCATCAGAAGTTAAATTATACGACCATGTTTAAAGTGTTTTCGATTCCGATACAACCTTAAGCCTATAAACCGCTTATACTAAAGTATATCCAAGATACGCCAAAAACTATTAGAATTATACTAAAAAGCAACAGTATGTAGCGGTAGACTTTAAGGCCAAGCACTTTCTTCCCGAACTTTGAAAGATGTGCTAACAATCCAAGCCATAGATAGTCCATCCAAACATGAGACACATACATTACGGTTAACCCCTGTACTAAACCTAGACTCATAGCCTCATATATGAGGACTGAACCGATACTAAACCACCAAAGGAGGAAGTACGGGTTTAAACCAGACAGCATAACACCTGTTAGAATGGAGCCTCTTTCCAGGGAAACTTCGCTATTTGATGGAGACTGAGTTAATTTTAAACCTCCCTGAAGCTGAAGTACACCGAAAGCTATTAAAGCTAAACCTCCCACTATCCCTAAAAACTGTTTTACCGTTTGACTGATTAAGCTTAGTAGGCCAAACCATATGAGTATGACCAGTGGGAGTTCTACAATTGTATGCCCTAGTGCACAACCTAAACCAGCCTTAAGACCACCCTTACTACCACGGATGATCGTAGCTATTGTTAGAGGACCTGGACTTAATGCGCCCGAAGCTGTAATTATCGATACGTATATTATGAAGGAGAAAACATCCAAGCTTTTAACCTCTTGAACTCGCTGTACGCTTTCGAAGGAGAAGTTTATTTATAGCATTAACCATAGCTTCTACACTAGCCATAACTATGTCTTCTCTAGTGGCTCTAGCAGATACGATGCTACCTTCATCATCTTCAACTTTAATAACAACTTCCGCCAAAGCATCTGAGCCGCCAGTTATAGCTTCAAGTCTATACTCTTTCAAATTGACTTTTACCACCGGGTTTAAAACTTCTTGAAGAGCTTTAATTGCAGCATCTACCGGGCCAACACCCGTTTTAGATGCTACGTAGACTTTACCATCTATAGAGACTTTAACAGAAGCCGTGGGAATCACCTTATTACCCGTCATCACTGCCAATTCATCTAAGTTTAGAATTCTCTCTTCTCTAACCAATTCTCCGGCTACAACTCTAGCGATAGCCATTAAATCTTCCTCAGTAACTTGTTTACCCTTGTCGCCTAGCTCTTTAACCCTAGCTAAGACTTCTTTAACTTGAGCCTCACTAAGTTCAAGACCCATTTGACTGAGTATAGCTTTTAAACCGTGAGTACCAGCATGCTTACCAGCTAGAATCCTCCTCTCACGCCCTACGAATTCTGGCGGTATAGGCTCATAAGTTAATGGCTGTTCTATAACACCGTGGGTATGTATACCAGATTCATGGGCGAAGGCATTCTCACCGACTACGGCCTTATTTGGTTGCACTAGAATACCTGTCAACCTAGAAACTAGTCTAGAAGTCTGATATATTAGACTAGGATTAACGTTTGTTTCAAAACCATATATCAATTTAAGTGCAACTACGACTTCTTCTAAAGCGGCATTGCCAGCCCTCTCACCTAAACCATTAACCGTCACGTGGACTTGCTCAGCTCCAGCATCTAAAGCAGCTAAACTATTGGCAGTAGCCATTCCAAAGTCATCGTGGCAATGTACACTTAAAGGTCTATAAACGACCTTCTTCAAATCACATATTAGGTCATACATACGTTTAGGTGTCATCACCCCCACAGTATCTGGAACGTTTATCCTATCAACACCAGCATCACATAACGCTCTATAAAACTCCTTAAGAAATTCTACATCAGTTCTAGTGGCATCTTCAGCTGAGAATTCGACAGTTAAACCGTGAGCTTTAGCATAATCTAAAGCTTCTAAAGCCCTGTTTAAAACATCCTCCCTACTCATTTTAAGCTTATACTTTAAATGGATATCTGAAGTCGCTATAAAGAGATGTATACTGTTCAAACCGCAATCTATCACAGCATCTATGTCGGATTTTAAAGCTCTAGACAAACCGCAAACTTCAACTCTTAAACCATCCTTGGCTATCAATTTAACAGCTTCAGCTTCGCCTTTAGATGTTATTGGAAAACCAGCCTCAATAACATCTACACCCAGTTTATCTAATTGACGGGCTATGGCGAGTTTATCCTCAGCCGTCAAAGCTACGCCAGGCGTCTGCTCGCCATCCCGTAGCGTAGTGTCGAATATCCTTACATACCGCGGGGGCATAATTGAATAAAATGATGCCTGATATTAAAAAGCTTACCCTCTTAAAGACCCGCCAGAAGCGACTACTCTAATTAAAGAAGCAACCTTTAAACCCATATCCTTAGTCGACAAAGAGCCACCTAGATCGGGAGTAACGTATCCTCTCCTAAAAGCTTCTATGATGGATTTTTCTATGATTTTAGCTGCTTCCAAGCAGATTTCATCGTTATTTTTAAAACCCAACCATTCAAACATCATCTTAGACGCCAATATGAGGCTAGTAGGGTTGGCTATATTTCGACCTGCAATATCCCATGCAGCTCCATGAACTGGTTCAAAGAGGCCATACTTATCCCCGATGTTGGCGGCAGGTGCCACACCTAATCCGCCTACAAGCTGAGCCGCTTCATCGCTTAATATATCCCCAAACATGTTTGTAGTGACGATCACATCAAAGTCTTCAGGCTTCTTTATTAGAAACATCGCTGCGGCATCGACATAGAGTTCTTCGTATGAAATACCGGGATAGTTTCTAGCGACTGCTCGACAAGTCTCTGCGAACAGACCACACGTAGCTTTTAAAACATTAGCCTTATGCACAGCCGTAACCTTACGTTTAACATTTCTTCTGACAGCTTCTTCAAATGCGTATTTAGCTATACGCTCAGACCCAGCTCTAGTTATCACTCGTAGGCTTACGGCCACATCGCCCAGCATATATTCAAAGCCTTTATAGAGACCCTCAGTATTCTCTCTAACTATTACAAAATCTATGTTAGGCTTTAAACACGGAACATTCGGATAGGATTTAAACGGTCTAACATTTGCATAGAGGTCTAGTAGCTGTCTAAGCTTCACTATGACCGCGGCTGCCGTTTCACCTACGGGACCCTTTAATGTGGCGTCAGACTTCGTAATCGATTTAACCGTTTCTTCAGGCAACGCAATACCATGCTTCTGTAAACACCCATCCCCAGCTTCAAGAAACCTATAGTTGACGTTTAGACCTAGAGTATTCTCAACAGCATTTAAAACCGTCATAGTGGCTTCAGTTAATTCTGGGCCTATACCGTCGCCGGGTATTAAGGCAATGTTGTAGGTTTTCAGGTTAACCTCCTCCGCAGATAAGCTACTAAACCACCATCCTTAAGTATTTCCAGTATGAATTCTGGAAGAGCTTTAGTCCTATAGACTTCATTCTTAGACGTATTAATTATTACTCCCTCCGCCAAATTTACTGTAACTGAGTCGCCGTTATTCAGCCTCTCCGAAGCCTCTGGACATACAACTATAGGTAAACCGATGTTAATGGCGTTTCTGTAGAATATTCTGGCAAATGACTTTGCGATTATACATTTAACGCCAGCATGCTTTAAAGCAACCGGAGCCTCTTCTCTACTGGATCCGCATCCGAAGTTTTTACCAACTACTAGAATGCCAGTCTGCTTAATCTTATTGGAGAACTCTGGGTCTATCCCTTCTAAAGCATGTCTTCCAAGTTCTTCATAGTCTGTTATACCAAGGTATTTACCTGGCACTATAACGTCTGTGTCTATGTTGTCTCCATATTTTACAACTGAACCACTTACTATCATGCTACCACCTCCCTAGGATCTGTTATAACGCCTGTTAAAGCAGACGCCATAACTGTTGCCGGAGAAGCCAAGTAAACTCTAGCCTTAGGACTACCCATACGCCCGATGAAGTTTCTATTTATTGAAGCTATGCATACTTCACCTTCACTTATAACACCCATATGCGCTCCTATGCAAGCACCACACGTTGGATTACAGACTAGAGCACCAGCTTGTAGAAATATATCGATTAAACCTTCTTTTAATGCATCTTGATACACTTCTTGAGAAGCTGGAACGATTACTGCTCTAACGTCGGGTTTAACCTTCCTACCTTTAGCTATTCTAGCAGCTAGTCTTAAATCTTCAAGACGCCCATTAGTGCAAGAACCTATGTATGCTTGATCTATCTTAATACCTTCGGCTTCAGATACCGGCTTAACATTGTCTACGGAGTTTGGACATGCTACTTGAGGCTCCAACTTTGAAACGTCAAAAGTGTAAATTTCATCGAATGTAGCATTATGATCGCTACGAAAGCCCGGACTATATGGTATGTTTTTAGACTTGAAAAACTGCTCAGTAACGTGGTCTGGTTCAACTATTCCAGTTTTAGCACCCATTTCAACAGCCATATTGCACATAGTCATACGTCCACCTACACTCATATTCTCCACGGTAGACCCTTTGAAAATAACGGCCTTGTAGACGGCACCTGAAACACTTAAACATCCTATGACGTAAAGTATCACGTCTTTAGGGGTAACCATATCTCTCAATTCACCGTCAATCTTCACACAGACTGTTTCTGGAACCCTGAGCCAAGTTTCACCAGTAGCTAGAACAGCTGCTACATCGGTGGCTCCCATACCTGTTGAAAAAGCCCCAACCGCACCATAAGTACACGTATGAGAGTCTGCACCTATTATGAGTTCACCTGGCTTAGCATGGCCCTTCTCGACCATAACTTGATGGCATATCCCGCCTCTACCGATGTCGTAAAACCACTTAATCCTCTGCTCTTTAACGAATTCCCTAATGATCTTCTGGTTTAAAGCGGCTCTTTCAGTATTCGGAGGCACTAAATGGTCGAATATTACAACCACTCTATCGGGATCCCAGACCTTGGAAACACCTATCTCTCTAAAGGCTTTAACGGTCAAAGGGCCAGTCAAATCATGGAACATTACTCGGTCAACCTTAGCATTTACTATCTCACCAGGCTCTACTCTACTTTTACCTGAAACTCTACACAATATCTTCTCAACAATATTCATCGAGACCACTAATAACACTTATCTAGAGACTTAAGTGTTTGCCTTTTATTACTTTCGCTTCTCCAAACAGACTTCAATATATTTTCACTAAGCCTTATTTCAAGCACTTTCAATAGATTTCTATGGTCTTCTCCGCTAATGAAGAAGAAAAATGTGGGGGAAGTTTAGAACGGTATAAAGAACCTTACCGTTCCTATTAGGTAAGCTATTAAGTTTGCCAGTGCATATCCGGCTACTCCACCGCTTACAAATGGTATAGCATATTTTTCATATGCTTTGCTTCCACCCATTCTGAGAGTGAGCCATTTAGCTATCCAAGCAGCTAGGAAAGTGGTCCATTCCTTCATGTGGTTGGGGGCGATGCTTGTAGCTATTATGAAGCCTACTGGATGTATGGGCCACCATAGGAATCTGGCTCTTAAGAGGAAAAGCACCATGGTTATTATAAAGCCTATGGCTCCAGCTGCTAATTGGAATCCGCTTGCAGGAGCACGATCATAGTCGCCGAAGTCGTTATCACACCAGTCTGTTACGGAGCATTCTCCCCATATCGGAACACGGCCAACGCCTAGAATATTGACTATCCAAACTCTTGTTACCATTGCAACGAATATGGATATTACGCTGACGATTGTAGTTAATATAAACACATCTTTAAGGTTGATTTTAGCTAAGCCTCCCATCTTAAGGTTTTGAATCGTAAGATAGGCTCCAGTCTGCAATCCCATGGTTACGTGGTTTACACCTGTGGCAAGGAATGTATGGGTCATAACCCAGTCTGTCGTATAGGTTTCAGGGCGATTCTGGAACCATATGATTCTTAGCGGCCAGCTAGGCCAGTAGCCCCTGTTATGAATGTATCCGCATCCGCTTAGTCCTAGGACATACGTTGCTGCAACCACGTTTATGAATGCTCCTATTATTAGGACTGATAGTGCTGTTCCTAAGCTTAAACCTGCCGAGAAGCAGAAAGCTAGAACTACTATGGCTGAGCCTACTATGAGTATATATACAGTTCTATAGTTGAATGGTTCTCCAGCCTCTTCAGGCGTTTTACCACGACCGCCGTGGACGGCGAGTCTTATTGTTTCAGCAAGGTAGCTTCTGGCGTGGAATATCATCATAACTGTTACAGCTGTTGTTCCACCTATCATGGTCATCCACATCCAGTAGTACGGTGGACCGTACAGAGGTGATATTTCGAAGCCACCCCATGCTCTAACTCTGCAGGCGCTACCCATATTAAATACACCTGTGTAGTAGCCCATAGTGTAGGCTACTTGAGCCAGTATCATTATGATTATCTGGAAAACCCATACTGTGAAGAGAACTTCTAAGGGAGCAAGATAGTATATGAAGAACGGTAAAATGTTTTTAGAGTAGCCTGGAAACCATACTATAGCACTTGCTATAGGATGATTTGGAAGTAGACATACACAGCCCTGTGGGCTAGTCTCTTCTACAGGCGTGCCTCTGAAGGCTAAGACGTCAGGCCACCAAGGAAACATATACGTCATCATAATTTGAAATTCGTAGACAAGCGCTATAATGAAGCCTGTAATAAATAGACTTCTAGTTCTTTCTAAGCTAGGCTCGCCAGAAGCTACATTTATAATCTCATGTGTTGCTATGACATATGGAAATGGAACCTTCTCTATGTCCAACCATCTACGTCTGAATAGAAGCATTACACTTGAGCCGAAAAGATAGAATACAATAAAGTACATAGACCAGAATACTATGCTTCCACTCCATGCGCTCCAATTCACAGTAGCACCACCGACGGTTATAAGTCTTACAACTTCAATGGGAGGCATCCACCACCAACTCTGAACTACAGGTAAAAACTCCGGCTGTGTCTGTAGTATAGTTCTACTAAAGCCAACAGGAAAAGATGCGAAAGTCTCATAATGCCCAATACCATACATACCGACTGCTGCACCTACGATGTACAATAAGACATACGATGAAGTCGATATCTTGAATTTTAGAAGTCTAAACGGATACGCTAACAGTATTACTAAAAGACTCATTATTGGAATACCCATAGTCTTAGAAACGGTACCCCACGCATAACGACACATGAAAGCACCGCCCACTGAACCATTTAAAGCGATCTCTACAGTACCTATGAAACTCAGTACTACGGATAGAATGGCCAAGGAAATTAGTAGAGGGGGTTTAATCTTAAACTCTTCAATAGATTTTTCTGACATTATCTCCCATCGACTCTTTTATGTTAAAGGTGTATATAATACTTTGCAAGCTTCGCTGGCTTTCGATTTATTAATTTGCATCTTGCTAAGACATTTATGCTCCAAATGTAGAGTGGATAACAGTAGTGGTCTTGAAAAACGCTGATGAAGGGTAGAAGATATACCTAAACTTCTTGACATAAATGGTTTGAAGGAGGATGCCATTAAAAGCCTAGTTAAAGGCATTATCTACTGGATAGGTTCGACAAGAAAAACCACATAGACGCTAGGAAGAGATACAGGCAGTCTTAGAAGGAGGAGCATCGAATAGCCACGATCTATGCATCAAAATGGTTACTCTTTTTTGATGTGCTGGGAAGAGTGTGAGATAAGTCTTAGAACGTATTCACCTCAACTGATATAGTTAACTTTGAGTTTTTGAACTCTAAATCCATCGCAGAGTAAATACATAGTAGTTCCATATGGCCAGCCGCTCTCTAAACTTTAGTTTAATTTCCGAATTCACGTAATATGTTAGCGGCGTATGCGACGCCTTTGACTAAATGGTCAATTGTATTAAACTCGTTAGGAGCATGGGCTTTAGAGAAAGGTGGAGCGCACCCAGTCCAAATAGAATTTAAATGTAGAAGTCTGGTAAAAACGTAATCTGGTCCTGAGCCAGCAGCACTTGGATATAATATTGGTCTAGCTTTGTACACTTCCTCAGCTGCATACGAGGAAGTTTTAACTATCCGTGCTGAAGGGGGTGTTTTAGACGGCAAGAGAGAACCTAATTTAACGATTTCCACGTCTCTGTAGCCCTTAGAGTCTAAATGTCTTCTAAGAAGGGTTAAGAGTTTATCTGGATTTTGATTCATTACTAATCTGAAATCCAACTTTACAACGGCTTCGCATGGAAGGACGGTTTTAGGACCCTCTTCAATATAACCACACCTTAAACCAGCAATGTTAGCAGTGGGTTCACATATTAACTTTCTAAGCGCATCAACTCCTTTAACCCCATCTAGGAATTCTTCAACCCCAAATTCTCTCATAATATCCTCATCTTCATGAGGGAGTTCCGAGATTAACCTAGCTTCTTCTGAAGTAATTGGTTGAATATCATCATACCAGCCTTTAATATTTATCCGTCCATCTGGAGACCTTATAGAGTTTAAAGCCCATACAAGCCTCCAAGCTGGATTAGCAATCAGCGGTGCATAAGAAGAGTGGGCATCTACCTTAGCAGTTTTACACCTCAGCTCGACATATAACATACCCTTAACTCCTAAGTAAATCGATGGTCTATTCGAAGGATGGAGCCCACCATCCCAACATACAACGGCATCAGACTTAAGAAGGTCTTTATGGGTTTCTACGAAATCTGGAAGGTTTGGACTTCCAATCTCCTCTTCGCCTTCGAAGAGAAACTTGACGTTTACAGGCGTAGACTTTCCACTTTTGATATAATATTCAACTGCTTTAAGAAAAGCCATTATATTGCCCTTTGAATCTGAAGCCCCCCTCGCTATGATCTTACCGTCCACCACTTCCGCTTCAAAAGGCGGGTAGACCCATTCGCTTAGGGGGTCTGGAGGCTGAACATCGTAGTGGCTATAGATTAAAAGAGTCTTACTAGACTCTTGAGATTTAACTTCACCATAGACTACTGGATTACCCTTACTTTGAACAACATCAGCATACATGCCTAGATCTTCCATTAAATCTCTCAGAAGAAGAGCACATTCATTGATGCCTATGTTTTTCGCCGAAATACTTGGTTGTCTGAGGAGACACCGGTACTTATCTATAAGATCGTCAAGCGTAAGCTTCACATAACTTAATATATCCATACAGAAAGATAATTGGCTAGAAGAAGTAGATTAACGTTTAGATAACGCTCCCAAGATGCAATGGAAGGAGTGTTATTCTTTCAGAGGAAGCTCCACAACGCTTCCAGTAGCAGAAGACCTATAGATCGCCCTTATGAGTTCTAGACTCCTACGCCCTTCATAACCGTCCACTCGAGGCTTTCTATCTTCTAAAATCGCATCGACGAAATCCTTTAAGAGACGTTTATGGTTTTCTATGGGAACTGCTTCAGGTCTCTCCCATGATTTAAGTCCCTCTATCCTTTTAACCGGAGGCTTTAAAGTTGGAATTTCCTCAGCAATCTTCATAAACTTGACTTCATCCCCTTCAACTATAACTGTTCCCTTCAAACCATGAATCTCCAATCTCGTGGGTAGACCCGGGTACGTGGCGGTGCTAGCCTGTATGACTCCTAATGCACCGTTTCTGAATCTGACTATGGCTGCCGCTAGGTCTTCAACCTCAATATTATGACCTACTGTAGCTACTTTAGCCCAGACAGACTCAGGTTCGCCCATAATCCATAGAAGTAAGTCTATCGTGTGAATTGCCTGGTTTATTAGAGCCCCACCTCCCTCCGTAGCTAGTCTACCCCTCCACGAGCTACTTGTATAGTATTCCTCGGTTCTGTACCATTCAACTACGGCTTCACCCATTACCAGTCTTCCAAGAGCACCCTTATCTACAAGAGATTTCACAAAATTGAAGGAGTCGTCGAATCTAGATTGTAAGATTACACCAAGCTTAACACCTCTAGTCTCAGCTCTCCTTATAAGCTCATCAGCTTCTGTTAGATTGATTGCCATAGGTTTATCCACGAGTACATTAATACCGTTCTCTATCGCCTCTAAAGCTACCTGAAAATGCACATAGTGAGGAGCTGAGACAGCTAATATGTCAGGCTTCTCTAAATTGAACATATCGTAGACGTTTGAATATGCAACTTTAAACCCGTATTTTCTAGCAAATTCTTCAGTTTTAGCCTTATTTCTAGCTACAACACCGGTAAGTTCTAGAAGGCCTTCTTTGGCAAGCTTAGCTGCAGCTCCAGATATAAAGCTACTACCCACACCCGTACCTACAACGCCAAACTTTAAACGGGTTGACACTTTAACACCGTCTAGAAATTTAGAATATAAGTAGATGTAAACTTTTTCACCTCTTATCCATGCAAATAGCCTCAGCCCAATCGTAAAACACAGCTTAAAAACATTAGGTTGGTTAGTAATTCTTAAAAAGAAACCTTAGAGAAAATATTTAAACGTGGTTATTTTGACACCCCGTGAGAGAATTATTGCTACTTTACAACATAGAGAGGATAGATTGGATAGAATACCCATACACGATAGTCCGTGGGCTGCCACAGTCAATAGGTGGATAAGAGAAGGCTTACCTGACGGTCAATCTCCTGACGATTATTTCGGCTACGAGATTGCCCAGTTTAGCGCAGATACATCTCCTATGTTCCCCGTTGAAGTAATACATGAAGACGCGGAGTACATAATTGAGAGGACTTCATATGGAGGAATACGTAGAAACCATAAGGATTACTCTACAACTCCAGAGATAATAGATTGGCCATGTAAAACCAAAGAAGATTGGGAGAAGATTAAGGTTAGACTTCAGCCTAGTGAGAGGAGGGTTGATTGGGTCTCATCATTGAACGCATACCATAGGGAGAGGAGCCGTGGAAAGTTTATAATGTATGGTGCAGCCGTAGGCTACGATAAGATTCAAAACTATGTAAAGTCTACAGAGCTCCTTAAAGCCGTTATAAGAGACCCTGAATGGGTTAAAGACATGTACTGGACAGACGCTAAACTCGCCATGGATATGTGTGACATCATGATCAAAGGGGGTTTTAAATTCGACGGAGCATTCTTATACTGTGACTTAGGTTATAGAAAAGGGCTATTCTTCTCACCGAGACACTATGAGGAACAATTGCATCCAGTGTTCAAGGAATTGTGCAGGTTTTTCAAGTCTAGAGGAATGTACGTGTTTCTCCACTGTTGCGGCAATGTGAAAGACTTAATACCATACTTCATAGAGGAGGGGATAGACGTCCTACAGCCTCTAGAAGTTAAAGCAGGTATGGATCTCATAGAACTTAAGGAAAAATATGGAGATAAGATGACTTTCATGGGCGGTATAGACGTTAGACTCATGGCTTTAGACGACCCTAAACCCATAGAGGAGGAGATTAAGAGGAAGATTACCTTTGCGAAGCAGGGTGGAGGTTACATATATCACTCAGACCACTCTATTCCAAAGAATGTAAGTTTTCAAAACTATAAACGCGTAATAGAACTCGTCCACAAATACGGTAGATACCGTTAGAAACAATGCGAAGCCGTAGGAATTTCAAATAAACTGTCCGTTCGATTTTCGGCTTTAATACTATTCTAACGTAGCCTACTGTTAAAACTGAATTGGAGTGAAAGTTTAATTTTCAGATCTAGTAAAATTTAATCTACGTATGATTCTGACGCGTAGGAAACTCGCATCTATGATAGACTATGCTCTAGTAAAACCCACGCATAGTCTTACAGATATAGAGGAGGCGGCTAAAGTCGCAAAAGCGAACAGTATAGGTGTCCTCTGCGTCCTACCAGTTATGGTGGAACATGCAGTTAAACTACTTAAAGGATCCGAGACAAAGGTATGTTCAACCGTGGGTTTTCCATTTGGCTCATCAACCACTAAGTTGAAGGTTTTAGAGGCTGAAGAGGCCATAAATGATGGAGCTTGTGAAATAGACATTGTTATGAATATCCCATTTTTCAAATCTAAGCTTTATGAGAAGGTTAAATCCGATATAGAAGCCGTGTTGAAAATTTCAAAACCCAGAGGTGTAAAGGTCAAGGTGATAATTGAAACGGGATATCTAACAGCTGAAGAGATAGCATTAGCATGTAGGATGGTTGATGAGACAGGGGCTGACTACATTAAAACATGTACTGGCTTCGGTCCCCGTGGCACTACGATTGAGGATATTGAAATCATAAAGAGAAACGTTAAGATGGCTAAGATAAAAGCTGCTGGTGGAATTTCATCTTTTGAAAAAGCCCTTCAATTTATTAAAATGGGTGTTGAACGTATAGGTACATCCAACGCTTTGGAAATCTTGAAAGGTTGGAGCCCAGTGGAAATTTAATTTTAAAGTAAGAATAATTTGGCATTTTTATATGTACTTGATCGAGTTAAAAGAGAGCCTATAAGCTTTTATCTTGTAAAGAGTTTAACATGATCTATTGAAACCCAAATTTGTTGTGGTAGATAGTTCCCAAAGTCCGTATTCATTACTTAGACCCATACCCATAGATTCCGTCAAACTTAAGGATGGTTTCTGGGCTCCTAGAATAAAAACGCTCATAGAGGTGACGCTTCCGACACAATATGAAATGCTTGAGGAAACGGGGAGGATAGATAACTTCCGTAGAGCAACTAGGAAGATAAAAGCTGAGTTTAAAGGGTTATTCTTCAACGATTCAGACGTCTATAAGTGGATTGAAGCAACATCCTACGCTTTAGCTTACGATTATGACAGACGCTTAGAAAAAATTATGGATAATGTGATTGTCGATATAGCTGATGCCCAAGATGCGAATGGATACTTAAATACATATTTTACATTTGAAAGAAAAGCTCAACGATGGACTAATCTACGTGATATGCATGAATTGTATTGCGCAGGTCATCTTATCCAAGCGGCCGTTGCTCATTATAGGGCAACTGGCAAGAGGACGCTTTTAGATGTAAGTATTAAACTGGCAAATCACATACTCAGCATATTTGGATCAGGTAAAAGACAAGGAGTACCAGGACATCCTGAAGTTGAAATGGCACTTGTAGAACTTTATAGAACCACACGTATGAGCGACTTTCTAAGCTTAGCGAAGTTTTTCATAGATAACCGTGGTAGAGGTTTAATCGGTGGAAGCTCATATCACATAGATCACAAACCATTTAGAGAGTTAGACGAAATAGTTGGCCATGCTGTGAGAAGCGTCTACTTAAACTGTGGTGCTACAGACGTCTACATGGAGACTGGAGATGAAAGCCTTCTAAAAGCCTTAGAGCGTTTATGGCAAAATATGGTTAATTGTAAAATGTATGTTACTGGAGGATTAGGCTCTAGGTATGAGGGTGAGGCTTTTGGAGAAAACTATGAACTACCGAATAGACGCGCTTACGCTGAAACATGTGCCGCCGTAGCGAATGTTATGTGGAATTGGCGTATGCTTTTAGCAACTGGTAAAGCAGAGTACGCTGATATTATAGAGCTGGCTCTATACAATGGAGCTCTTGCAGGAATTGGTTTAGACGGTGAGACGTACTTCTACGTCAACCCACTGGCAGATAGAGGAGCCCATAGAAGAAGCAGATGGTTCGATTGCGCATGTTGTCCACCGAATATAGCGAGGCTTATAGCGTCTGTTTCAGGCTACTTTTACAGCACTTCACAAGATGGAATATGGATACATATTTATGCAACTAATGAGACGACCATAGAATTTAACGGTGGACTTGTTAAGTTAACCCAGAATACTGATTATCCTTGGGATGGTCACGTTGAAATAACCGTATACCCTGAAAAGCTGTCAGAGTTTTCAATATTCTTACGTATCCCAGGGTGGAGTTTACGGACGACTGTAGCCTTAAATGGTGAGCCCTTGGATTGCAATATAAAACCTCCGCAGTATTTAGAGGTTAAAAGAACCTGGGAGAAGGGAGATGTAATATCGATGGATTTGGATTTGCGAGTGAACGTCTTATTATCCCATCCGCACGTTCTGGAGAACTTTTGCAGAATTGCATTAAAACGGGGGCCTTTCGTCTACTGCGTAGAACAGGCGGATAACCCAGGTTTCGACATATGGAATTTAATAGTTTCTCTAAACCCATCGTTTAACATTATGCGAAGACCAGATTTACTCGGCGGAATTCGTACAATCGAATGTGATGGTTTCGTTGTTAATAAAAATCCTAAGTCTCTCTACTCCAGTCTTGAAGAAACCACGATAGAGATTAAGCCAGTTAAATTTACAGCCATACCTTATTATGCCTGGGCTAATAGAGAACCGGGACCTATGGTCGTGTGGATTCCGATGTTTAACATGGATTTAATTAAGCGATATTCATCATAACTAGCTGTAGTTTGACCTTCCGTGTATTCCAATTAAATTTTATATAAGCATTCATCATTGTCTTTTTGTTTCGGCTAGATTAACTTCTAAACTTTCTAAGGTCAAAGGACATCGTAGTGGTGCGTTGCGAAGGGTTTAAAGAACACGTAGGTAGAATTTTATTGGTTAGATTAAGCTCTCCCCGAAAAGCTAAGTGAAAAGGATATTAAAGAAGATAACATACCAGACGGGAAATGAAAAGTGAACTGTAGAGACAGATGGTGGTTTCGCCATAATCCGTACAAACGGAAAGATGGTTTTAAGGTAATAGAGAAGAAGAAAAATCCTTCAAAACCAACTCAAGCTATAAATGCATATGCTAATTGTAAACAAGAAGTTAAAGACGCAGGCTACATCATAATATCCTGGTGGAATTATGAGTACCTGAATTATTGGTATGTAGGATCAACTCAGAGTAAAAAAGAGCCTAAAGAATGGGTTTACGATCCTAGATTCCTTACGAATAGCTTAGACGAAATAACTCGAGCAGCACCACAATTGTATTTGCTCTTACCTTTTACGTCTACTAAATGTTTCATAATGAATTTACGCTTTTAAGTAGAAGTTGGACTATGGATATAGGGGAGAGTAAACTCATAATAGATACTTTAGAGTTTATAGAAGACAGACTATTATATTGGCTTTCTAATCTTCCATTTTGTCTCCCCAGAAACGTCCTCAAGTTCTACGCCTAGCTCTCTAAGTCTACTTCTTACCATATCCGATATATCATATCGTTTTTCTCTTCTAAAGATCTCTCGAACTTCTACTATGAGTTGAATAAGCTGATCGACGAGTCCTTTTGAAGGCAAAGGTTCATATACTTCGAGGATTCCGAAAACTTTTCTGACCATGTTTAGAAGCTCTAAGACTTGCTCTTTGACTTCTCTATTCAACTTAGAAGCTGTTCCTAATATGCTGTTGAAAGCTCTCATGTAGTTGAATAAAACCGCCAAAGCACCTGGGGTATCTAAGTCGTCATCCATACGCTCTTCAAAATCTATTCTAGCCTTTTTAGTAATATCAAGGATTTTCTTTTCATCTTCGCTTAGAGTAGATTCAACTTTTTCAATAGATTCAACTTTTTCAATAAAGTCTGAGAGACGGCGTAGGTTTTCTTCAGCCATTTTAATGGAGTTTTCATTGAAGTCAACATCGCTTCTATAGTGTGCCGATATGTAAAACATACGTAGGACATCTCTCCCCCACTTATCTAAAGCCTCGTTAAGTCTTATGATGTTGCCCTTGCTCTTACTCATCTTCTCTCCGTTTATCGTTAAAAGCCCACAGTGAACCCAGTACTTCACAAACGGCTTCTTACCAGTATATGCTTCGCTCTGAGCTAGAGAATTCTCATGGTGGGGGAAGATTAATTCTCTAGCACCACCATGGATATCTATCTGTTCTCCGAGGTACTTTATACTCATAACTGAACACTCTATGTGCCATCCTGGGAAGCCATAGCCCCAAGGAGATCTCCACCTCAACGGATAATCTTCTGAAGCTGTCTTCCACAAAGCGAAGTCAGCGGGGTTACGCTTCCTTGGGTCTGGTTCAACTCTGTGCATTATAAGTTCCTCTCTCCGTACACCTGACAATTTACCGTAATCTTCAAACTTTGAGACGTCGAAGTAAACATCTCCATCTACTACGTAACCGTAGCCCTTCTCTATTAGCCTCTCGATTACTTCAATCATTTCCATGATATGACCACTAGCCCTAGGTTGAATACTCGGCCGTTTATTTCCAAGTCTATCCATAGCCTCAAAGTACTCGAGTAGATATTTATCGGCTATCTCCATTGGATGGAGCTTTTCACGTTTCGCCCCTAGAATCATACGATCTTCTCCAACAGCCTCCAGAATATGCCCCACATCTGTGATGTTTCGGATGTATTTAACTCGGAACCCCTTATATTCAAGCCACCTGATAAGTATATCGTAGACGACACTTGCCCTACCGTGTCCCAAGTGAGGACTGTCATAAACTGTTGGACCGCAGACGTAAATTTTAACGATACCTGGGTCTATGGTTTGAAAGACCTCTTTCCGCCTAGTCAGAGTATTGTAGATTCTTATCGGCATGCTACATTAGCATAACAGTAGAGTTACTTAAATTATTTCTTCTAGGGAAAAGCTTTATATTGTAAGTCGATTTTAAAAGGTTGGAGGTAAAATTGAAGAGAAGAGCCCATGCACATGGTAAATCCCACTCAACTAGACCTATAGCGAAGAGACCACCACCTTGGTGTAATTATAAGCCTGAGGAAGTAGAGGCATTGGTTGTTAAACTTGGTAAAGACATGATACAACCGAGTATGATAGGAACCATATTGAGAGACCAATATGGAATACCTCTTGTTAAACAAATAACAGGGAAAACAGTTATGGAAATACTTGAAGAGCATGGCTTAGCCCCCAACATCCCTGAAGATTTAACAAACCTCTTAAGAAAAGCAACCAGGTTGAGAAGACATTGTGAAAGCCATCGAAAAGATAAATCGAATAAAAGGGCTCTTCAAATAATAGAGGCGAAGATATATAGGCTCTCAAAATACTATAAATCTATTGGAAGACTGCCTCAGGACTGGACTTATAAGGCCGTTGTATTATCCGCGGAGTAGGCTTGAAAAAGCTAATGAGTTATTCCTACTCTAGTGTAGATTTCTCTTGGAGCCTTAACTTCGACAACCATATTCACTATATCGGCTCTATTTATAAGCTCGGGTGGACAGTACCTGCCAGTTAATACAACGTCTGTTTCATCTGGAACCTCGTTTAAAAGCTCGAGAATACTCTTGGTATCTAAAAGTCCTATGAAGGCGGCAAGACAAATCTCATCTAAAACTAGTAGATGGGGTTTACTCTTTAAGACCTCTCTAGCCTTCTCAAGACCTTTTCTCGCTAGGATTTTATCTTCTTCAGATGGGTTTCGTAAGTCCACCCATTCTCTCCTTCCAAACTGGTATATTTCATAGTAGGGTTTAAGCAACTCCATAACCTTATATTCACCTATATCTTTACGACCCTTCATAAACTGAATTATCACAGCTCTTAAGCCATGGCCTATGCATCTTAAAGCCAAGCCTAAAGCGTTAGTCGTCTTTCCAGCGCCAGTCCCATAGTAGAGGAAAATCTTACCCATAGACTACTCTACCTCACAAACTGGACAACTACTGATGGGTTTAACTCCAACTTCTAAAACCTGTTCTTTTCTACTACCATATCTGTAGACTGTAATACCTTTACATCCTAGTCTATGCGCCAATAAGAATGCCTTTTTAACAGCCTCAGGTGAAGCATCCTGTTTTAAATTTATGGTTTTTGAAACGGCATTATCTGTAAACTCTTGAAATGCCGCTTGAACTTTAACATGCCAATCTACGTCTACTTCCAATGCCGTTACAAAGACCTTCTTAATGTCCTCAGGAACCCCTTGAACGTTTGCAAGAGAGCCAGACTTAGATATTTCAGTTATCAATTCATCAGAATAAAGCCCCCTCTCTCTAAGAACTTCTTCAAGAATATGGTTTACTTCAAAAAGCTTCACACTCCCAAGTACAGTCCTAGAATAGGCTAGGGCAAAGTTAGGTTCTATACCACTTGAAGTCCCTGCTATTAAACTTATGGTTCCCGTTGGAGCTATAGTTGTCGTAGCGGCGTTTCTAATGCCGTGGTTTTTAATCAAATCTCTAACCTCATCCCAGTTCAAATGGCGGTATTTCGCTTCCCCTCCAGCTTCAAACGGCATTATAGGGACTTCAGAATCGTAGATTGACCCTTTAAACGCAGGAAACGGCCCCCTACTTTCCGCAAGTTCTATTGAAGCAAGCTTACTATGGTAGTTTATATACTCCATAATCCTCCTGGCGAGGACCACTGCTTCCTCAGAATCATACGGTATTCCAAGTCTGAAGAGCATATTAGCCCAACCCATGATTCCCAGCCCTATTTTACGAGTTCTAAGGGTTGCTTTCTCGATTTCATCTGTTGGAAAGTTATTCGCATCTATCACATTATCCAAGA
This sequence comes from Bathyarchaeia archaeon, assembly GCA_038870975.1. Taxonomy (GTDB): domain Archaea; phylum Thermoproteota; class CALKCG01; order B24; family B24; genus DTBU01. The sequence goes on from JAVZJD010000002.1 coordinate 527,004, forward strand.
AGTGAACAGCAACCTTAACTACTTCTCTAAGCTTCTTCCAATCAACATCCCATCTACCGTTTTCATTCTTCACCATCAACTCCAGGTTGATAGATCCTAGATTGCATGATTCATATGGAAGTAAAGGCTGCTCACCGCATGGGTTTGTAGCTTCAATTGTCCCTAATTGCGGAGTTGGATTATGCTTATTGATCGTGTCTATGAATATTAACCCTGGATCCCCAGTCCTCCAGGCATTGTAAACTATTAAGTCAAACAGATATCTAGCGTTGACTTTCCGAACAGATTTACCAGTTCTTGGGTTTATAAGCTCAAAATCTTCACCTTTTTCAACAGCCTCCATAAAATCATCTGTCACAGCAACAGAGATATTGAAGTTCCTCAAAATACCTTCTTCACTCTTTGCGTATATGAAATCAATTATATCTGGATGGTCTATCCTCAAGATTCCCATATTGGCTCCCCGACGCTTTCCACCCTGCTTAATAACTTCAGTAGCCACATCGTAAATACGCATAAAGCTCACAGGACCCGATGCAATACCACTTGTAGATTTGACGACATCACCCTTAGGCCTAAGCTTTGAAAAGTTAAATCCTGTGCCTCCACCGCTCTTATGAATTAATGCTGTGTTTTTTAGAGACTCGAAAATACTCTCCATAGAATCTTCTATTGGAAGAACGAAACACGCTGAAAGTTGACCTAAAGGTGCGTTTGCGTTCATAAGTGTTGGTGAATTCGGTAAAAAGTATCGGTTAGCCATTACTTGGAAAAACACATCGATAACGTTTTCGTAGAGGTCGTTCCACCGTTCTTCTAGCAAGGACAATAATTTTTCAAATTCAACTTTCATCTTACCTTCTTTGCCAAGTCTATTATAGAGCCTTTTCATCATTTCAAGTTCGTAGTTTGAAAGTTCAATACTAGTTCTATATTCATAGTCTTGAACTTGTCTTACCGGTTGTTTAGCGTCCTTATCGTAGACATCATCCCAATAAAAAGCATCTACTAGACCTATGTATCTTGCAACTCTTATAAGCATCTGTTTAGGCGTTTCACATACTTCACCTCTCTCATCCCTCAAGAGATATCGGCTTCTCAATATTGTTATTGCATTAACCGTAAGTTTCATATCATCTACGACTCCAAGCATGCGTTTAAATTCTCTAATTTCAGTACGTTTACGTCTATAAAGTATGTAGGCCTTAGCAACCTCATAAAGTCCATGCTTAACCAACGTTTCTTCGACAATATCCTGAATCTGCTCAACATGTGGTGTATGTTCGAAGCCAAACTTTTCATCAAGAATACTGACCACTTCGTTTCCAAGTTTCACGGCGAGGACTCTATCATTTAAACCCGTTGCTTTAAACGCTTTCCAAATAGCTTCAATTATACGATTCTTATCAAAATCGACTATACGACCATCTCTTTTGATAACTTTCAGGGGAGGCAAGTTACATCAATCGACTATTTAAACTAAGGAAGTATTAAACCTATGGGTTAAGTGTGAAACCATAGGGGGAGTTTGTACTTGCGCGTAAATATGGGAAATACTTCTAAAGATATAAATGGAAAGCTAAATGTTTGTTTCCTTTAAGTTTAGATTCATACTTTTCTCGACTTCGTAGACCAATCTAGCCACCACAACCCAAGCATTTAAAGTCTTAGGATATATGGCATAGCATGAATCGAATAATTTCACATTTGCTTCTTTAAATTCTCCATGTGGGAAGCAGCCGACAACCGTCATGACCGAATCCACGTTGGTTAACTCTAGGACTATATTTTGCAGTGGCTTTAGAAGCCCACCACTTGAAAAGCCGATCACCATGTCAGGCTTAAGTTCGTTTTTTAAATCGGCTAAGGAGCCCTTCCGAAGGGTTATTAGCACTTCACCTTCAGGAGGAACTCTTCCAACTCTGAAAAGTTGCTCCATTAGGCCTTTAAACCGCATGTAGTTGCGTGGCAGTCTAATTCTGGGGTTGAATTCTAAGATAAAGTCTTGAAATGTATGAACATAAACTCTCAGAAGACCCTTATCGCTCAGGGGTGTTTCTAAAGCGTTTAGGAGAGAGAAATGCACAATATCGGGTCTACCGCGTTTATGCGCGTCCTTTAGATATCTCATAGCTCTATGGTGGTAAGACCTATCTAGAAGTATTTCACCTGGACTTAAACCCCTCTCACGAGAATTACGCCTTACTTCAGGATGCCCCCATAGAGCTTGAGGCACTGTTTCTAAAGCGGATTCAGCCAACACTAGTATTAACCTATTCAAATGCCCACCTCGAATTGAAAATTGCCCTCCTTACTTGTAAGTAAAAGACTTATAATCACATGCTTATAAGTTGACTTTTGAGACCGAAGTTTGAAGAACAGTATGAGGCAGATAGCTAGAGAACGTATGGAAATTCTACTTGAGAAAGCCATTCAAATTCACGAGATAAAGCCCCAACTCGCACAGAGATATGTTGAATTAGCACGTCGCATAGGTATGAAGACGCGTGTTAAAATACCCCGTGAATATAGGAGGCTTATATGTAGAGGCTGTAAACAGTTTATACATCCCGGTTGTACATTGAGAGTTAGAGTTAAACATGGAGGTGTTAGACATATAACATATACATGTCTAAGGTGTGGACGAATAGTTCGAGTACCTATTGAAAAAAGACGGGTGGTTGGAGCTCTCCCGTCATCCAAATAGTGCACTTAGTCCCTCTAAGGCCTCTTCTTCCTTCTTTTCCTCAGCCTTCTCCTCCTTCTTTTCTTCCTCCTTCTTCTCTTCTTTTGTCACAGACGCTCCAGCCGCAGGTGCTATTGACATAGCAGGCATGGTTGCAACGTTTTTCAAAACCTCTCCGAGGTCTATTTCTGAAAGCGCGGCTAGAAGCGCCTTTATTTTAACATCTTCGGGTTCTATATTGGCTGCTTTTAAAACTTTTCTTATGTTTTCTTCATTTATTTTCTGTCCAGCATGATGGAGGAGGAGAGTTGCATATATACACTCCATTTTATATCAACCTCCGTTTAATTTTTCTAACCGAATAGAGACGCCAAACCAATTTCCTCTTCCTCTTTCTTAGGTTGTTCCTCCTTTTCAACTTTCCGCTTTTCAGATTCTCCAGTCTTAGACAGTAAAGAACTTAATATCGACGCTTCAATTAGAGCCTTTTGAATAAACAATGGAAGCGTCTCGGGAGTCAAATAATTAATGTTTACTGCCAGTATTAGTGAAGTGCCGTAGCATTCGACTATTATCGCAGGTAGAGTTTCGGGCGTAAAGTACTTCAATGTTAAAGCCAGTTTGAAGGCATCCTCCCAAGCTTTTAAGAGCGTACTCCTATAAGACTCTACGTCGAGCTTAAGGACTTCCGTTGGATAAATTGACCCACTACTATATACGACTTTGAGATTTAAGCCCACTTTAACTGGTTTTATACCCAGCTTGGTAAGTACTGATGCGAGCCTATCAGATATTACGTCACCCTTTTTAGCAACGACCGTCGTCTTGCTAATCCAAATACTTCCCGATACTATTCTGGCGGGAAGTCCTACCTCGTTGAACTCGCTAACCAATGGTCCTGGAGGAAGCCCAGTATTACCTTCTTGGACAACTATATCCTCTGGAGCAATATCGCCTGGTCTCGCGAAGCTTGGAATTTTAGCTTCATCTAATATCTTAGCGAGTTTAAATGGATCTTCCTTAGTAAACAGTATGATGTTTTGGCCTTCGAGAAACTTAAACAAAGCATCGCTTCCTTTGAATTCACCATTCTCCATAAGTTCTTTTATAGCGTTCTTGACGAGTGTATTCTTGGAAACTTTGAGTATAGCTATGCCTCGAAGTTTTCTACGTATTTCATGGAGTTGGTTAGCTTTAACCTTATAGAGGTCTGCAAATCCAACTGTAGGATACTCTTTAAAAAGTCTCTTAAGGTCTTCAATAGCCTGTATTTTATCGACTCGCCTAGGCATTGTATCACCTCTTAATCGTAAGCTTGAAACTTGGGGTCATCGTACCCTTAAGATAAACGCTTCGGATATTTGTTAAACCTTTAGGCAATTTTCCAATAATCCAGTTTAAAGCGGCTTGGACGTTTTCAGCAATCTGTTTAGTATCCATGCTCTGTGTGCCAACTCTGAGCTGAATTAGCGGTTGATTTCTAACCCTTATGTTAACAGTTCTCTTAGCTCTCTCAATAGCATTGGTTAGATCTAACGTCGGTGGAATAGGTGTTGGCATTTTACCTCTCGGCCCCAGGTATACGCCCCATGTCCTACCTACGAGGGGCATTAAAGACGCTTCAGATAAGAATACATCATAGTTTTTAGATATCTTCTTAGCCTGTCTTTTATCACCAGCTAACTTCGTAAGTTCATCCTTATCCAGTATGAGGTCTATTTTAAGGTCTCTGGCCTTCATATAGAGTTCTCCTGTAGCGAAAAGACAGACCTTTATGGGCTTATTCAGTGCGTTGGGAAGCTCTAGTGTACCTGTGATTCTATTTTCTGGTCTACGTAGGTCGATATCTCTAAGGTTTACAATAAGCTCTATGGATTGGGTGAAGTTTTTCCCCTCGCAACTCTTCTTAATTTCGTCAACAACGTTAATAATATCGTTGAGTTCGAAGCTCAATTCTCATCAGCCCGATGATTCAACCATTGAGAAAACTTCGCGAGAGAAAAACTTTTCTATTAAAACCTCCACTGAGCAATCAATCTTCACCTATGACGTCATCGTAAACTCCTTTATCCACCTCTTCTATGACTTCTTTGGGATGTTTACCATCTACTTTAACGCCCATACTTATGCAAGTACCTAAAACTTCCTTTATAGCACCCTTGAGGGTTCTTGCTAAACTCTTCGGCCTTCTAACTTTAGCTATTTTAACTATAGAATTGAAGCTTAACTCACCAATAAATTCAGAACCCGTTTTACTCGAGCCTTTATCCAATTCCAGCTCTTTTAATACAAGAGCCGCGGTGGTGGGAATGCCCACCTCGATTTCGAATGCTTTAGTTTCGATGTCAACTATGATCTTCACGGGAACTCTCATTCCAGCATACGCTTTCGTAGCTTCATTTATCTTATTGACTATTGCTGGTACGTTTACTCCCAGAGGCCCTAAGGCGGGACCTATCGGTGGACCAGCTGTAGCTTCACCACCTTTGACAAGAATTTCTACTGTTTTCTTCTCGCCTAAAGTTAAGCACCCCCCTCGATTTTCCTTAAATATTCGGCATATATAGTTATCGGGAATGGTGAGACAGATTCCAAAAGTTCTAATGTCACCTCACTTTTTTGTCTATCAACTGCTACAACTCTACCCTTCATAGACTTGAAAGGCCCTCCAATAATCTCTACAAGGTCCCCGGTTTTCAGAGACTCTATAACAGGTTTTGCTGCCAAGTACTTATCTATCTCTGATGGATCTATAAAGCTTGAAACTCTCCCTCTAGAATGTTTAATACCCTGGAGGAGCTCATCCACTAGAGAAGGGTCTTCCGTTTCGACAAATATGTAGCCTTTCACATCTTTAACCCACATTATGGCTTTAATAACCGATGTGTATGGTTCACCTTTGGCTTTAACTCTTCGTTCAAACATCTCCAAAACCTGTTTCTCCTGACCTATCATCGTCTTGATGGCGTAAATTTTCGACTGTTTTTTCATAAAACAACCTCCTCAACCAACAACCGCAAGTAGAGAAGCTATGAGACGAATGATAAACCCTATAATACCGATGGCACCTACGCTTATAACGGATATCTTTACAGATAGCCAAAATTCTCTTCTACTTGGTTTAACCGATAGCTTGAACATTCTCACACAGGATTTGACGAAAGAGACCAGACCCATTAGATCAACACTTAGATCTAATTATTTAAAGATAAATGTTTCTAGACGATCCTTCCACCGACAAATATTCCGCTGGGCGCACAAGGGATGTCCTCTTAAACTCTAACTATGTCTAGGTCCATATTTTTCAAATAGTCGATTACCTCATGTCTGATGCCACCAGGAATCCCTTTCCAGTCTACTAAAGCACATTGAACCTTCTCGAGCGTTCTTTCAACACAAGCCTTGAGGACTTGCATATTTCTAACGTTTTCAAGAGAGTATTTGGAAACTATATGGGCTGGTGCTAAATCCATCCGTAGACCCACATTGGTGAACTTGGGATTGTAGTGTGGTCCACCTACGGCTAAGGCGGCTGGAAACCTTTGGAGAGATTGAACAGCCGCCATAGTGGCTTCAGCAATAACTTCACCAGCTTCGCTGTTCTCCCACTCTCTCTGAGTACTACCTATTTCTACGAACATTGAAGGAACATCGAGTGACGGACCGTGGTGTGTAGCTTCATAGGAGACTCTAAACTTAAGACCTTTTTCTTCGACGAGGTTATTCATTTCGATTAAAGCTGCCTTCATGGCATTAGCCGGTGCTATGGATAATTTATAAGGCAATCCACCGTATGTTTCAGGTCCTAAATTCCCAGGTGCATGTACTGAGAGCGTAGCTATTCCGCTCGAACTCGCATGTTTAGATAGAAAGATCACGAGGCTTGGCTTGAAGTCGCGTTGGATGTATTGAGAATCAACGATATCTCCTTCGATAGAGGTCAACATAATAGTTTCGTTTTTAATTTCGAGCTTATAAATCGGCCTATTCTGATATGTAACTTCAGACCTTTTAAAACCATATCTACTTATAAGGTTATTTGCTATGTTAACACCAGCTTTATCAGAGACTGAGAAGACTATAAGCTTCAAAGTCACCCTCTAGCTCAACATGAGGTATAGTAGTGCTTTCTGAGAGTGAAGCCTATTTTCAGCCTGCTCCAAAACAACCGACCGGGGTGAATCTAAAACATCATCTGAAACTTCTTCGCCTCTCCTAGCTGGCAGACAGTGCATGAAAATTGCGTCTCTTCCAGCCATAGACATGAGCCTAGAGTTTACCTGATAATTAGGGAGGAAATCTCTAAGTCTCTTCTCCCTCTCAGCTTCAAAACCCATGGATACAAAGACGTCTGTATAAACGACGTCTGCGTTTTTAACCGCTTCTTCAGGACTGTTGAGGATTTCGATTTTCGCACCCGATTTCTCAGCGTTCCTGTAAGCCCATTCAATAGCCTCTTGCATGGGTTCATACCCCTTTGGACATGCAATTGAAATATTTACGCCGACTTTGCTACAGCCGATTAAAAGAGTATTACAAACGTTATTACCATCACCAACGTAAGCCAATTTTAGCCCTTTCAGAAAGCCTTTAACCTCTCTTATCGTGAGTATATCCCCTAGTATTTGACATGGGTGCCATTTGTCAGATAAGCCGTTTATTACGGGTATGGGAGACCACTTTACGTATTCCTCTAAATCCGTGTGTTTTAAAACTCTAGCCATAACGGCGTCGACGTATCTCGCGAGAACTCTAGCTGTGTCTTTAATCGCTTCTCCTCTCCCCAGCTGTAGGTCATCCCACCTCAAGTACATAGCGTAACCTCCCAGCTGACGCATTGCGACTTCAAATGACACTCTCGTTCTAGTCGATGGTTTCTGGAAAATCATCGCCAAAACCCTTCCCTCTAATGATTTCGAATACGCTTGTGGAGTCCTTTTCATAGCTAATGCTACGTCTATTATCTGACGGATGTCATCAGCCTCTAATTCCTGAAGGGTTAGAAGGTGTTTTACTTTGAATGGCAAAAATACACCCGTCAGGTTTTTCATTAGCCTCTCTCTTAAACCTTTCCTCAGAAACTACGATAGTATATCTTCAACGAACTTCTCTGGGTTAAATGGCTCTAAATCGTCTAGAGATTGACCAACTCCTACGTAGGCGATGGGTCTATTTATCAGTGAAGAAATCGATATAGCGGCTCCACCTTTGGCGTCAGCGTCCATCTTAGTAAGTATAACTAAGTCAATGTTTAAATACCTCATAAATTCTTCGGCTTGATTTACAGCATCATTACCAGTTAAAGAATCTCCTACGAATATTACAAGATCTGGCTTAGCTACTCTAGCTATCTTCTGCATTTCCTCCATAAGGTTTCTCTTAGTCTGCATTCGCCCAGCCGTGTCGATTAGAACAACATTTATGCCATGCGCTTTAGCATACTGTATTGCATCAAAAGCTACCGCAGCCGCATCGCTTTGATACTTCTGTTTTATAGCACGAATCCCAAGCTTATTTGCTAATATCTCAGCTTGTTCTATAGCTCCAGCTCTAAACGTGTCGCTACACGCTATGCAAACTGAAAATCCGTTTTTAAGTAGAAGCTTAGCGACTTTAGCTACTGTTAAAGTTTTACCAGATCCGTTAACCCCCACGAAGAGTATGACGGCTGGTCTCCTTTCCGATAATTTGGACTTAACGGTTTCAATTAGATCCTTCTGGCGATTTTTTGACAATTTTTCGAGGAGAATTTGTCTCAACGTACCTTTAACGGTAGGTCTAATGTCTTCAAATCTTTTAACTTTGACTCCTGAAAGTCTTTCAGCAACCTCTGAGCATATGCTTTCAGCTATACTATAAGCAACGTCGTTTTTTACAAGTTCAACCTTAAAGTCTTCCAGTAAGGGTTTGATCTTCTCTGGGTTTAACTCCTCTAAGCTGATTTTCTCTAGGAATTGTGAGAAGGCTTTTCTAAGACTTTCTAGCAGAGCCACCAGCCTCCCTACTCCTTATCATTCGTTCAAGGCTGCCCCTGCTTTCTTCAAGCTTTTGGGAGGCTTGCACGAATTGTTGTTGAAGAGATGACTTAATTTGTTCAAGTTTAGCTATACGTTCGTTGACTATATCTATGGATTCTTTAATACTCTTCTCTATACATACATTTGCGCCGACACCTACAATAACCTTACTGACGTTTTCTATTTTAGCAAATACATACGAACCTGCTCCTATAGGGACAAGTATACTATCGCCTTCTTTAGCGGACTCTATGGCCTTTAAAGTTTCAAGAGCCATTCGAGATTCATTTAATGTTGCTTCTGTCATATCGAGCCTAGACTTAATAACGTTTAAAGTCGCCTCTAGAAGTTGGATTTCCGCGGCAAGCCTATTAATCTCCTCGTCTGAAGGGCTACTCATAAATCCCATAATCCATACTCAAGGAGAAATATAAAACCTTTCATTTCCACTTTCGTATTTTGGCGTGAGAGATTTACAAATTTTTGAAAACTACTTCGATAATACTTAGAGTCTGCGTTAAACCTCTCTTAATCTCCCATTAATGACTCGGAGCCTATTCACCATCTACTTAGGGATGGTTTGAGAATTTTCGTATATGGTTATTCTAGATGTAATGTTGATTAATATTAAGAGAGAATGGCTTATGACACGCTACGAAGTGGTCTTCTGAAATTTTTATGAAATACGGCTTCTCGATTTCACACATTTTCTCTTTAAACGGACACCTCGTGTGGAATCTACATCCTGAGGGAGGATTTACAGGACTGGGCACTTCACCTTTTAAGTCTATACGTTTCCGTTTCACACTAGGATCTGGCACAGGTACAGCAGAGAGAAGAGCTATAGTATATGGATGACTTGGGTTTGAAAATATTTCTTTCTTCGAACCGAGTTCTACTATTCCTCCTAGATACATTATCGCCACTTTATCTGAAATGTATTTAGATACCGCTAGATCATGTGTTATAAATAGATATGTTAACTCTAGCTCTTCTTGCAGTTGCTTCATAAGCTCAAGTAGTTTAGACCTGAGAGAGACGTCTATCATCGAGATCGGTTCGTCTGCTACTATGAATTCTGGGTTCACTATTATGGCTCTGGCTATGGCTGCTCTCTGTCTTTGCCCTCCACTAAGCTCATGAGGATAGGCATTATAAAATTTCTCAGGAGGCTCTAAGCCTACCTTCTTAAGTGTTTCAAAGACGATTCTTTTCTTCTCTTGCCCCTCTGCTATGCCGTGGATTTCAAGCGGATGCCCAACCGCATCGCCTATTTTCATACGGGGGTTTAATGACGCATAGGGGTCTTGGAATATAATCTGCATAGTCTTCCTAAGCCTTCTAAGCTCTTCGCCTCTAAGGAATGTTATATCTCTCCCCTTAAAAATGATCGTACCACTCGTGGGGTCGATCAAACGCAAAATAAGTCTTCCAGTTGTGGTTTTACCACACCCACTCTCACCCACTAAAGAAAATATCTCCTTCTTTTTTATCTCAAAGCTGACGCCGTCTACTGCTTTAATATAGTCAACTTTTCGGCTTAATACTCTTTCAAGGAGGCCCCTTTGTACCGGGAAATACTTTTTTAAGTCTTTTACTTGAATCATACTCTTACATCCTTGGGCATTCCTACCTGAGATATTTAAAACACTTTACAAACCTTCTTCTTTCAAATTCTACAGTCTGCGGCTCTACTTCACTACATCGATTTTCTGCATAGGGGCATCTTGTGTGGAATCTGCATCCTCGAGGCGGGTCGATTAGATTAGGAGGTGCACCAGCTATGTACTTCAGCTTCTTGTCTGAGAGTTGAATATTGGGTATAGATTCTAAAAGAGCTTCAGAATATGGATGTAGAGGCTTATTGAAAAACGAATTCACATCACTATATTCTACAAGTTGACCTGCGTACATTACTGCTATTCTATCGGCCACCTCAGCGACAACGCTGACATCGTGCGTTATTAGAATTAGTCCCATGTTATACGTCTGTTTAAGCTTTCTCATAAGCTCTAAAATCTGATATTGGACTATTACGTCGAGCGCTGATGTGGGCTCATCGGCTATCACCAGGTCTGGCTTTAAAGCCAGTGCTAAAGCTATCATAACCCTCTGTCTCATCCCTCCACTCAACTGATGTGGGTAATCGTTAAACCTTTCAGGTAGTATTCCTACGTCTTCTAGAAGAAGACGGGCCCTTTCAATAGCCTCCTCACGGAGAATCTTTTCATGCGACATTATCGTTTCAACTATATGATCACCAACTTTCATCAGAGGGTTTAGCGATGTCATTGGGTCTTGGAAAATCATACTTATACGTCTTCCCCTGATTTTGCGCATTTCATTCTCACTTAACCTAGTAAGGTCCATCCCGTCGAATAGTACCCTTCCTTCCACAATTCTACCAGGTGGAGGGACTAATCTAAGTATGGATAGACCTAAGGTAGACTTACCCGATCCAGACTCCCCCACCAATCCTACGGTTTCCCCCTTATCCATAATGAAGTTTACGCCGTCTACCGCTTTAACGACGCCTTCCTCTGTATAGAAGTAGACTTTCAGGTTTTCCAATGAAAGGAGGTTATTTCGATTCATGGCGATCATTTCCGGACCAACCTAGGGTTTAAGATTTCAGTAAGCCCTTCTCCGAAAAGACTGAAGCCAAGAGTCAATAAAACTATCATGAGACCGGGAAAAGTGCTCGGCCACCATATTTTTGACGTGAGGTAGGGATATCCCATTCTTAAATCAAAGCCCCAATCTGGCGTAGGGGCAGTTATGCCGAGTCCAATGAAGCTTAGAGCTGCCGCTGTAAGCACAGCGTCTGCAGCATTAAGTGATAAGACTATTGGCAGGGATGGAATGATATTTGGAAATATATACTTGAACATTACCGTTCTATCCTTAGCACCTATCGCCTTAGCCGCTTCCACAAATAGGTTTTCCTTAACCGATAGCGTCTCTCCTCTGACCATTCTAAAGTATGTTGGTATGTATACTACGGTTAACGAGATCCCCATGGATATTTCACCTGGACCAAGCATGACAGCTAGAGCTATGGCTAAAACTAGACCTGGAAAAGCGTAAAGACTGTCCATAAAAAGTGAAATTATACTATCCAATTTACCCCCAGCATAACCTGATAGGAGTCCAATAGGGACGCCTACTAGAAAAGATAACACCATGGATATCAATGTAACTCGTAAAACGATTCTCGTCCCGTATATTATTCTGCTTAAAATATCCCGTCCAAGGCCGTCCGTACCCATGGGAAACTTAAAGCTTGGACTTTCAAGGGGATCCCCAGCTTTCTTTATGGGATTGTAGGGTGCTATATAGGGCGCAAGTAGAGCCATTGAGATGAAAGATGCTATTATGATGAATCCTGCAAAGGTGAAGTAGTATTTTACCCCTTTCTTGAATTTGAGCCTTCTTAGAATGAATGAAATGATATTGGGGAATAGCATATTATCTTCACCCTTCAGTAACGGATTCTAGGGTCTATGTAGACATATATGATGTCCACTATTAGACTTACTAAGACCACTAGAATAGCGAAGAACACTATAGTCCCTTGGACCGTTGTAAAGTCTCTATATAAGATTCTTTCGGTGAGGAAGGTTCCCATACCAGGCCAGGAGAAAGTCGTCTCCGTTAGTATGGCACCCGCCAGTAGTGCTGCAAACTGTAGACCCATCATCGTCAGTATGGGGATGAATGCATTTTTCAACGCATGCTTATAGATTACTCGTCGTTCGGAAAGCCCTCTTGCCCTCGCAGCCAGTATATAGTCTCTTTGAAGCACATTCAACATATGGGCTCTCGTTAATCTTGTGAATATTCCTGAGAGGTAGAATCCTAGGGTTACTGTAGGTAGAATTAAATGCCTTACAGCACTTATTAGACTTGGTATGTTAAACGTTAGAAGACTATCTAAGACGTATAGTCCTGTTATCGTTTTAGGGGCCATAAGTGGATCTATCCGTCCGCTTGTCGGCAACCATCCCAAGTATACTCCGAAGATGAGTTGAAGGAATATACCCAGCCATGGTATGAAGATGGCATAGGTTACTATCCCATAGACTCTGAAGAAATGGTCTATTAACTTGCCATATCTACAGGCTGAAAAAGTACCTGTTAGGATGCCGATAATCACTCCGAATAGAAAAGCTGAGATTGAAAGCTCTAAAGTAGCTGGGAAATGCTCCATGATTTCTTCTAATACGGGCCTTTGACCCCATATTAACGACCTACCTAAATCCAAGTGCAAAATCTTCCAGAGATAATCTAAAAACTGGATGTGTAGAGGAGCATTAAGTCCCAATTTTTCCTTCATTTTTTCAATTTGCTCTTTAGGGGCATGAGCACCAAGCATAGCACTTACTGGGTCTCCCGCTACTCTCATTACTAAAAATACTACGGTCAAGAGAATTAGTATCATTGGAATTGCGAGTAGAACTCGTCTAGCAATATATACTCTTAAAGACAAGATACCTCCTCCAAAAATAAAATTGGGAAATTGATTTACTCTTTGTAGATGAGATAGTATCTGAGGAGCATGGTCGGGTCTAGAATTACTCCCCTTACGTTGGGCCAAAAGACTATGTGTAATATGCCTTGAAATAGCGGAATTACTGGGGCTTCCTTAGCCATAAGCTTCTGAATCTCTACGTAGAGCATAGCTCTCTCTTCAATATCTATTCTAATACTTGCTTCATCTAGAAGCACGTCCATCTCGGGGTTGCTATAAAATACACCCATGTCAGGAGACCACTCGGAGTGTAAGAATATCGTCGTATAGTCGTCTGGGTCGATGTAATCTGGATACCATCCTAGAAGGAATATAGGCATAACACCCGCAGAAATATACTCGGCTGCATAGGTAGCCCATTCAGCACTCCTCAACGTAACTTTCATCATACCAGTTTCCTCAAGACTTTCTTTTATCACAGCAGCTACGTCTGCTTCTAAATCTCCATAATGCGTAGGTGTATACCATAGTTCAAATTCGAAGGGTTTCGTCTCACTATAACCAGCTTCCTGTAGTAAACTTCTAGCAAGCTCCAGATTTCTTTCACCATACTCTTCTTTAAAAGCATCTATATGACTCCACATACCTGCTGGAATCATACTGTATAGCGGTTGGACAGTACCCTTGTAAACCTCTTCAACGATTCTCCGTCTATCGATAGCCGCAGCTACGGCTCTCCTTAGACGGACGTCATTAAACGGTGCATCTTTGCATCTTAAGACCAAGTACCTGATGTAGGGTCCAGGTACTTCCTCCACTGTTAAAACTCCCCTGCTCTTAAGGTCTTGAATATCCATGGGTCTTAGAGTCCTCCAAGCTATATCTACTTCACCCATTTCCACCGCCAATCTTAGGGAGGCAGCATCTTTATAGAATTTGACAATGAATGTAGAAGTCTTCGGTGGTGGACCATAGTAGTCTGGGTTTGATTCCAATATTAACTCTACGTCTCTAACCCAGCTCTTGATCCTGTACGGTCCATAGTGGCCTACTGTGGGTTCTGCGACAGCATCTGGTGGGTAGGATTTGGGGCTTACTGGAAAGTATGGAGGAGTTGCCACTAGAGCTGGGAAGTAGGAGACTGCCTTTTTAAGTATGAATCTGACAGTATAAGTATCCACGACTTCAACTTCGTCAACAAAAGCTGAAACGAGCCATGAAGGGTCTAATCCAAGCTTCATAACCCTCTCTATAGAGTATTTAACAGCTGAAGCGTCTAAGTCAGCGCCATCTGTAAATTTTAATCCCTTTCTAAGCTTAAATGTATAGATTTTTCCATCGGGGCTTACATCGTAAGATTCAGCTATTCCAAGCTCTAGTTCAGTCGTTCCCGGCTTGTATTTGAGCAAACCCTCGCATATGTTATTGAAGACTTCCCACGTATAGAAATCGTAGGCTTTGGCGGGATCTAATACCGTAATCTTATCAGTAGTACCCATGATTATTGGTTTAGGCTTCACGACCTCCTCTAAGGCTTTAATCCGTTCGCCAAGAGTGCTCGCAAGCTCCTCCATGGAGGCTCTTATACTTTCCTCAGCAGATTTTATCTCTGATAGAGTAGTTGAAAGGGTTGCGATGTAACTTAAAGTAGCGATAGAGACTATTAGAGTAAGAAGCATCAATACTATTAGGATCTTTTCAAGTGTTGTAGCAGATGGCATAAAAATCTTCCCCGTTTTTGAATATTTTTCTTTAAAAGATTTAAATTTTATTCTTCAGAGATTTAAACATTTTAATCAAAACTTAAACGTACCCTTAGAATAAACCATAGAAAAGTTCAGTGATAAAGTAGGTTTTTACGTTAAACTACATGGATACTGCGACGCTCAGAAGTATCAAAATAGCTCCCAAAGCCTCTATCAAGTTGAGTGTTTCTTGGAGTATGAAGAATGCGAATATCGATGCAAAAACTGGTTCAAGTAGAAGTATTACACCTGTGAACTCTGGAGGGACTACTTTTTGAGACCAAGCTTGAATATAAAATGCGAAGGCCGTAGCGACAACACCCGTATACATCACTGCTATTACTGTACTATTCTCGGGTTTTATCCAATTTTCCCCGATGAATATGGAGAACAACGCTGAGAGTATTAACACTGAAATAGATTCAGAGTATGCGAGCCCCAATGCGTCCGATTTTTCAGACAATCTACCTACTAAGAGTATTTGTAACGCCCATAGAAAGGCGCATATAAATGTCAGCAAGTCGCCGATTGAAGAAGAAGTCATCTTATAGGCTCCTGTTAATAAAGCTAATCCCACCATGCCTAAGGCTATACTGAAAATAGCCTTTAAACTAGGCTTTTTACGGAAAAGTAGCAAGCCCAACAGGGGGATAAGCGGAGTATTTAAACTCGTTATGAAGGCTGAGTTTATAGCACTCGTATATTTTATTCCGAAGACTTGAAATAGGAAGCCTAGAAATACTACAACCCCAAGGCCTAAACCCTCTAGATTAGGGTATAGTCTTCTTCTCGTCAACAATAAAATCGGTGTAAATATTAGCAAAGCGACTGCAAATCTTAAGAACAGGAAGAAGAAGACGTCTAAACCTGATACGGCAATCTTCATAGCTGGAAAAGTTCCACCCCATGAAGCTGCAAGTAAGATTAAGGCAAGTCTTCCCTTTAACTCTCTCCTCCTCAACTGGTAAAACTCCTATTTCACGATGACTTAAAACCTTTTCAATGCTGATTGAGCTCTATACAAATTGCAACACGTTAAGGGTTTATATTTGATGCTTCATGGGCTCTTCCATTAATACGTTGGAAATGATGAATTTACATAACCAAGGTGTAAATGATTTTCGCCATTTCAACATAAAGCCTAAAACTATATTTAAGTAGCTTGTGAAAAAATATTCTGGGTGTGATGGTGGATAAGCTTAGAGTGGGATTTATAGGTTCTGGTTTCGCTACTAGATTTCACATATTGGGTTGGGTGGGTGTTAGAAACGCCGAAATCACAGCCATATATAACATTAGAGAAAGAAGTGCCCGTGAGCTTGCATCTTTAGCTGAAAATCTTGGCGTAGGTAAACCGAAAGTCTACACGGATATTTTTGAAATGCTCTCCAGTAAATCTGTGGATGCCGTTTGGATAGCTAATCCAAATTTCGCAAGGTTGGATGTTGTTAAATCAATAGTTGAAGAAGTTAAACAGGGTAGAAGCGATTTAATAGGTGTCTGCTGTGAAAAACCTTTAGCTAGAAACGTGGATGAGGCTGAAGCCCTTGTAAAAATGATTGAAGAGGTGGGCCTTCTCCACGGGTATCTTGAAAACCAGGTTTTCATGCCTTCCGTGGTTAAAGGTAGAGACATACTATGGAGATATGGCGCTAGGTATACGAAGAGACCCTACTTAGCTAGAGCCGCTGAAGAACATGGTGGGCCGCATTCATCTTGGTTTTGGAATGCTAGACTTTCCGGTGGAGGAGTTATGCTAGACATGATGTGCCACAGCTTAGAAGCCGCTAGATTCCTACTGAGCAATCCAGAGGATTCTAAAAGCTCTTTAAAACCTAAAACAGTTTACGCTGAGATAGCTTCACTTAAATGGGCTCAGGAGCCTTACGTCTCAACGCTTAGAGATAGATTTAGAGGAGAGGTAGATTATTCGAAGGAACCTGCTGAAGACTACGCTTTGGCAATTGTAACATATGAAGCGGAGGACGGCAGTCTAATAGTATCGGAAACTAGAACCTCTTGGAGTTTCACAGGACCAGCTCTTAGATTAAGCTTCGAAGTTTTAGGTCCAGAATACTCCATGACTATTAACACTTTACAGCCTGAACTCTTCATGTTCTTCAGCCGGAATGTGAAAATACCGCCTACTGAGGAATTTGTTGAGAAACAGGTTGCTGAGCAGGGTTTAATTCCAACCATTCCCAATGAGGCTTTCACATATGGATATATGGATGAGGACCGCTACATGGTGGACTGCTTCATCAATGGGAGGAGGCCTAGGGAGGACTGGACGGATGGATTATTGATAGTTCAATTGATGATGGCGTGTTATATGTCTGCAGAGCAGGGTAAAAAAGTGAAGTTTAACCCTGAAGTTTTAAGAGGATTCATACCAGCGGTTGCAAAAGGACTTTGGAAGCCTAAGACTCTGGCTGAGGCTCCGTAACTTCTTCGACAGAAATTATTTCTATCTCCGTCCTTTTCAATTTATGACGACTCCCAAATTCAGAGTATATCTTTTCAACTGCATGCTCTGGCTTTAAGGCTCTAACTTCTTTAACAAACCTCGATTTTTGAAAACCCATTGAAAATCTTCCTACTACGCGGAAGACTTTAACTTCAGCCATAGGATCACCCGTGTTTAATGTATGCAATACTGTCCTATGGATGCTGGAGATATTAAATCTATTAACGTTAGCTTAAAGTTTTCTACATACCGTATTAAGGATTCCTATGCCGGAAAAATGGTAATGGAATAACTTGCGAATTAATGAACTGATGAAGAATTCTCTGACTTGGAATAACTATCAGAAGAACTTAAGATTTTTTCCATTCCATAAACGTGTTAAAGCAACATCCAGACTATGACAAACCCACAGTAGTAGAATTAAATAAAAATTACCCGTACTACTACGTGGAGTATAGGGTCTGTTTCTTCCTTCTTAACCTATGGATTTTATTTAAAACACTTTCACACGTGACTGGAATAAGAATTAAGCCATAAAGAGATTTAGTATATTTTAATGGCCATGATGTAAGTACTTCGAAGAAGTTACACCTATTTGAACTTTAAACATGATTTAGGGATTGCTTTTTCCTATTCTCTTCCAAACAACGTTAATCCATATTTCTTACAGCATCTAAGCTTAATAATCCGAGATTAAAGGAAAATAACACTCCATCTGCTCAGGCATTAAAAGCCGACTATGGAGCATCATAAGACAAAGGAGGTATCATACATGTTAAGGAAATGCTTAGGCATGAAAACGTCCAGAACATCATGATCTACAATAACGTATTGAAAATGTCTTATTCCAACAGCCTAACGACGAATTCCACTATAAAACGGCTTCAACGATAGAAGCCTCCAAACTTATAGAGACGGGATTTGAGTATGTAATGACTTCCAACAAGATGCCTAGGGGACGTAAGTAAAGCATTCACTTACAGTGAAAAACATCTGCTTATAGCCATAAGTTCACTACCTGAAGTTCCTCTCCCCACGACCCCGCCCTTTTGATTTACGATTAAACCTAGTTTCACATAGGGTATCCCATTCATCACTGTTCCAGTATGAACAGGTACGTCTAGAAAGTCTTCTATCAGGAGGGTTTCGTCTTGTCTTATTTTTGGATGGGCGTAAACGGCTCTATTTGAAGCTACTGCTGAAGAACCGACATAGGGTAGATTAGCTATCGTTGAGCGTTTAACTTTGACGCTTAAAACCTCTTCAATGACACGGATCACCTCTTCAGGCATCTGAGGGTCTACTATTGCGGCTTTATCATTCGCCAAAGTTCTATTGCCTAGAGATATGAAGGTTTGTATGGAGGCGGCTTTAACGCCAAGCCTTTCACGTATCAGCTCAGCCTCATGCTCACAACCGAAGGGTAATACTACTCCATTAGAGTTTGCTGCTGATAAAGCACCTAGAAGTTTAGACCCTCTAATCCTTAGACTTAGGGCTTTATCTACTTTAAAACATCTCTTGAGAAACTCCACTTTGTTTTCACTCATACCACTTGGGACAAGTAGAAACTCATCTGTAGCTATTATAAAGAGACCTATGTTTGGATTACCTAAATACTGAAAGTATTGGAGAGACACATAACTATTCTTGGATAGTTCAATTATTAAAACGTTAAATCTACGTTTACGGAAAATAGGGAGCGTGTTTGTACGTTAAATTTAGCCAGCTGATTTAAGAATATAGTTATCTTCTTTTTTCTCAACTTTTACCTTGATAGTCCTAGGTGGTTTTTTCAAACCTCTAGACCATATTAGTGCATTTAAGCTTTCATCAATCTTTATGCTATCTATGCTTGTCTTAAGATGTCTAGCAGCTTGTTCTCTAAGGAGCCTTATAGCTTTAGATGTTCGAGCATACCCTGAATAGTCCCAGACTCTCCTAAGATTTATGGAGATTACCCTCTCTTCAGAAGCGGATCCACTCAAATAATATACCTCCGTTAAAGTTTAAGTTTAACTACCCTCCAATTCCTCCGCTTAGGACTTGTACGAACCCTGCCTTTGGTTCTGAGGTAAACCCACGGTGGAACTGGTCTGTTTTGTTTTAAAGCTCTACCAAGTCTCCTCTTTTTACCAGCAGGTTTATGAGTTGCCAACTTTAAATCCTCCTAATTCTTATCTCCCTCCTCTGAGAATCTTGAAGTTTAATTAATATACGTTTAAGCATTTCATCCGTTATGGGTGGTTCTATGCGTCCAGATTGAACCGCTTGTATAAGCTCATTTTCCAATCTTTCAACAAAGTCAGGTTTAACAATTTTAAGATTTGACAGTCTCTGCCTAGCGTCAGGGGTGAGAATAGTTCTTAACACGGCTTGTTTTTCAGCTTCATACCTCTTCTTAGCTTCAGTAATTCTACGTTCTTCTTCAAGCTTCTTCTGAAGCTCTAAAAGTTTTCTACGTTTAAGTTCTTCAAGTTCAAGGTCTTCAGCCACCATTTTCCACCTCCCTCAGGCTGAGGAGGCTACACCACCCCTATACCTTTTCACTATGTCTGTAGCTAAAGAATCAAGAAAACTTACAGCTTTAGATGTGAGATGCCTCCCCTTCCTATCAACCTTATGAACTAAGCCAGATTTCTCAAGTTGTTGTAGAATCTTCCTTATATGGTTACGACCAGCTTTCCTAAAATGGGGAGGCCTACGCCTCCCCCTCTTTCTACCCCCATATTCCGTAGCAAGCCGAGAAACCCCTAGAGGCCCTTTAATATACAGTTTACGAAGAATGGAGGCTGCTCTGACATACCACCAGTCTGAATCTACGGGAACCCTCTCTTTAAAGCAACCTGTTTTAACAAACATAGCCCATGGTGGAGGGATTACCTCAGGAAAGTTTTCTTTAAGTTCCTCAGCTAGTCTTTTAATCAATACGTCAGCCGGTACATCGTAAACCGTCACCAATAATTACACCTCTGAGTGAAGCTAAATTAGACTGTTGTTTTTCAGGGAGAAAAGATAATCACATGGTTTAATTTAAACCTTTATTAAACTTTTAACCTCATCCCATGCTTGTTTAAGTACTTCAACCCCTTTATGAAATAGTGAAACTTCCTCCTCGTTTAAATCCCATTCAACTATCTCATCGACTTCGAGAACACCTGGTTTAAATGGAACACCTATACTTAATCCTTCTACTCCATACTCTCCATCCAATACTAGAGACGCTAAGCTCAGAGAGCTCCCACCTCTAAGCAGAGCTTCTATTAAGGCTACCGTATGACTTGCAGGAGCATATACGGTTGCACCCTTCTTAGAAATTACGTCTAAAGCGGCACCTCTAAGCTCTTCGGAGATGCTACTCCTCTCTTCGGCAGATAATGCTACTGGTTTACTCATGACCTTAAGTTTACTGAATAGTGGAACTTGATTGTTTCCATGCTCACCTATCACGTATCCTTCAATACAACTAGGTTTAACACCGAACCGTCTAGATACTATCAGTCTAAACCTAGCCGAATCCAATAGGCTTGAACTCCCTAAAACTTTAAACCTATCCAATCCAATAATCTTCCAGGCTAAAAAATTCATAGTATCCACTGGGTTTGTAACAGTTACTATAAGTCCTTTAAAGCCGATTGATTTAAGCCTTTTAGCAATATCCGCTACTATATGAGCGTTTATAGATAATAGTTCGAGCCGACTTTTCATACTTGGCGTTCTAGGCTTACCAGCCGTTATAACGACTATATCCGAATCTGCAATATCTTCATAATCTCCAGCTTTAACCTCTACGTCGGATATGGAGGGGGAGGATTGTGCAATATCCATAGCCTGACCTTCAGCTAGAGGCTTAACCACGTCGAGTAGTACAAGCTCATCTGCGAGGTTTTTAACGGCCAATTCAAACGCTATACAAGAGCCTAAATTACCTACACCTATAATAGCTATTTTAACCATAATGGACCAACTCCGCTTTAAAAGCCCATTCCATTCAATAGAAATAGCAACATCAACTTTATTCACTTTACTGTCGTAATAGTGAATATACTTTTAGGTGGAATGTAAAAGAATATACCATGGTATGGGTAGTTTTCAGTCTTTAAATTTAACTCTCCAACTTTTACACAATTCTCCTCTTCAGTGGTTCTGTAGTAAGATAACTTTTTGCTTCCAATCCCCAAGTAACCACCTTCCACGAAGCCATTAAGGTATAAGTGTTCATAGGAGAGGTTCATCCCAACTATGGTCAATTCTTCTCTTCCATCGTCGGTAAATGCTAAAATCCTCACTTTCTCAGAGTCTACATTGGCGTTTACTCTGAGAAAACCTGGTCTAACGAATCTATACACCTGCTTAGCCGCGTAGTATCTTTTCTTTGGAGTAAAGATTCTCCGCCCCACTCTTAATAATCCATATATGGTCCAAGCTTCATCATGATCGTGGTAATTGTCGAATGCATCCCAAAATATGGCGCCGTTGAAACCAGCATCTAAAATGTTGAAAAGCCTGTACGTAGTTATCCATGCAACATACCACTCTATTTCTCCCGACTGGTCTAAATCACCATATTCCCCCATCCAAATGCTACAATTGCCACAGAGACTTTTTCTCACAGTATCGACAAACTTTCTGAGAACCTCTACAGGAATGTTGGAGTACATATGCATAGATATTACACCTATTCTATCAGCTATCGCTGGATTATTTATCAGGTACTTCACGTATTCAGTATTAAAAGATGCTTGTTCAGGAACAACGAACTTAACATCTTCTAACCCCTCTCTAAAAACGTCATCTAATACAGTAATAACCTTCGTAAAATCCCCCGGTTCCACTTTCGGACCTTCCGGAGGACCAATATCCGTCTCATTTAAAGGACCAAACAGTGAAAATCTAATACCTTCCCTATGTCTTGCCCAACTTACAAATGAACGCATCATTTCCGCGAAATAACCATACTCAATCAAAGTTTTACCATCGCTAGTCATCCAAGAAGGAACTATTCCACTAGCAGCAATATAAGGCATTATCCCCCTCTCATTTAGATACTTCATCATACCCCAGCCATTTCTAAAAATAGTATTCGTATAGATTTTCTGGTAATTTTCTCGGGTTAAGGAAGCTGTACCTAACGCATTATCGGGATCCACCCAATTGGATTTGCCGTAAACATCAACTCTGAATAGAACAGCACCAAGATCATCTATCAATAGATCTACGATTGGCTTTAAAGCACCATTATTCCAGTATTTAGAGTTTATATTCACCCCGAAGCCATCTATCCTCTGATACGTCTTAGATAAATCTACTCTAAAAGAAACGACTTCCGAGGGCCCCATAGTAAAATCTATAAACTTTTTGCTTTTAAAGTCTTCTCGGCTTTGTAGAACGGGTTCTTTAAATCTTAAAGTTTCTTTGAAGAATTTAGCATCTTATGCTATTCTAGCTTCTAGACCACTTTAAACCTTCCATATCAATTCTATTAACATTTGAATCTGCTTTTATCCTACGGTTTAGAAGGTGGTTTTATGAGTTTGGTTGGTAAGTGCATTAGGCTTGGTAGGATTTTTAACAAGAAAACTGGTAGAACCGTCGTCGTGATTATGGATCATGGTGTTGACTTGGGGCCGTTGGAGGATTTGGAGGATCCTGGTGAGGCTCTTTCTAGGGTTTTAAGCGGCGATTTTAAGCCAGACGCCATACTTATGAATCCCTCTATGATAAGGTTGAAGGGGAATGAAAACTCTGAGAAGATTGGACGTATTACACAGGAGTGTGAAAAGTGAGGTATGCCCTATATTGTTGAAGCGCTGCCACATGAAATAGTTGAACACCGCTTCAAGCTCAAGGCCAAGTGGAGGTGGCCTGAGCCTGAGCACGTTAAATTCGTGGATAGGGTTGCTGCGGGGCTTGGAGCAGACGTCGTAAAATCCTACTATACTGGCGATCCAGATACGTTTAAAGAGGTTGTTAAATGTTGCCCAGTCCCAATAATAGTGTTAATGTTAAGCAACTCCAGTATTGAAGACTGAAGGGGCTACTGCAGATAGTCAGAGATGTAATAGACGTAGGGGCTAAAGGTGTAATAATGGGTAGAAACGTATGGGGATATAGAAGCCCAGTAGCCATGGTCAAAGCACTAGTAAAAATAGTACATGAAAACTATAGTGTAGAAGAAGCGTTGAAATTTCTAGCGACCACTTAACGTGGAAATGTTCGCCTTGTAGTTCACATTTACTACTCCCTCCATCAATTTTAGAAGAATAATGGCAGGTATGAAGGGCTAAATTAACATTCAAAGTACTCGTAGCATAATGCCTATGGAAACATGATGATGTAAAAATTTAAATGATTTGAAACTGTCTCAAAGAATGACTTGCATGATAGATGTTAAAATTAGTATTATTGGTGCTGGTAGTGCGACGTTTTCACTTGCCCTAATTAAAGACCTATGTCTTACGCCGAATCTTGAGGGAAGTACGGTTAGTTTAATGGATATAAATAAAGAGAGGCTTGATGCTGTTTACCTGCTTTGTAAAAGATATGCAGATGAAATGGGTATTAAATTGAATATTGAAGCTACCTTGGATAGGAGGGGGTCGTTAAGGGATGCGGATTTTGTAGTAAATACTGCTCTCGTCGTTGGCTATAGTGGTTATAGGGCTGGATGGTCCATAGGATTTAAACATGGCTATAGGTTTGGTGGAAGCTACCACATAATGCATGATGAAGGTTTTTGGATAAACTTCTACCAGTTTAGACTATTCGAATCTATAATAGACGATATGCTGGAAATATGTCCAGATGCATGGTATATTCAACTCGCAAACCCAGTTTTAGCCGGGGTAACCTACTTAGGACGAAAATATCCAAAGTTGAAGCTCGTCGGCTTATGTCACGGTTTTAGTGGAGTATACCATTTAGCAGATGTCTTAGGGTTTAAAAGGGAAGATATAACGTTTGAAGCCCCAGGTGTCAACCACTTTATATGGTTAACCAAGTTCTACCATAAAGGTGAAGATGCATTTCCAAAACTAGACGAATGGGTCGAGAAGGATGCACCCAAATACTGGGAGAACTGTCCTCCTAGTGATGATTTAGGTCCTAAAGCCGTAGACCTTTACAAAAGGTTCGGCGTTTTCCCTATCGGAGATACGTGTACACCTGGCGGTGGATCGTGGCCTTGGTGGTATCATACAGACGATGAAACTGAGCGGATGTGGAGGGAAAACCCACGTAAATGGTGGAGCTTCGTACTTGAGCAACCGAAAGAAGATCCTATTGCCAGGCTGATTGAAATAGTGAAAAACCCAGCTGTTAAAGTTACAAGCATCTTTCCACCGGCGAAGTCTGGTGAGATAATTGTTCCCTTGATAGAGTCCATCGCATGCGACATACCGAGAACGTTCATAGTAAACATATTAAATATTGGAGGTTTCGTTCCAGGTGTACCGAGAGATTTTGAAGTAGAGATCCCTGCACTTGTTAGTAGAAGAGGCGTTCAGGGAATTAGAACCCATGGACTGCCCAAGCCTTTAACAGCATATATATTAAGGGATAGAGTAGCGCCTGTTGAAGTCGAATTGGAGGCGTATGAAGCTGGTAGTAGAGAGCTACTGCTCCAGTTAATACTTATGGATCCTTGGACGAGGTCAGAAGAGCAGGCTAGAAGCCTTTTAGAAGATATACTTGCTTTACCGCGTCATGAAGAAATGCGTCAACACTATAAGTAGATAGACATGAGGATGTTTATGGGCTATCTGCTGGGCGTAGATGTAGGTACAACCTCCGTTAAATGCGTTCTCTTCAACCCAAAAAAGTGAAATTGATAATGTAGGTTGTTAACATCCTTCCACATGCTTTCAAGCATTCCTCTGAGGGACGGCTCCGTGAATAGGGTTAACCTAGCTATGCTGACTGGGAAGTTCACGTTATTTTGGAAGTGTCCAATACCATATATGCCAATAACGGAACCTATAATGTACAGCGAAGTAAGCGTAGTAGTGGAGATTTTACCCTTAAGCAGATATGCTAACAGTAAAATCGTGATTGCAAATGTTGGTACCATTATTGTTTCATTTGCCAGTCCGAAACTATAACGACAGCCGAAAATGCCACCAACTGATAAGTTTAGAAAAAGGCTAACGGTTCCTGCAAATGTCACTACCACCGTCAATACTATTAATAGGACCATTAAAGAGGGCTTAATCTTAAACTCTTCAACGGATTTTCCGATACATTCTTACCTATAATCTGTTTCAGACCCTGAAACAATATAAATTTTGTTAAACGCTCTGGATCAACCGTCTCTCCTTTACAACTTCATAGTGGAAAAAATCTTCTATAGCTTTGAAACTAGGCTTAAGAGTCACTTATGCTTCAAATCGTTTGGTTGAACTTTTATAATATAGTTTTAAATATAGCTATTCAAGCTAGTAGTTTGACTGTTCATCATACCGGTGACAGATTTGAATGGAAACATATACGAAGTTGAAATCTTCAGAGGAGAGGGGTTTGTTAGGAAAAAATGCGGTAGGTGTGGAAGGTACTTCTGGAGTTTAAACCCAGATCAGGAGTTCTGTGGCGATCAACCCTGTGTAGAATATGGTTTCATAGGGAATCCTCCAAAGGCTAGAAGACTCGATAAGAGAGAATTTAGAGAAGCTTTCCTACAGTTTTTCAAGGAGAATGGACACAGCATAGTTAGAAGATACCCGGTTGTAGCAAGATGGAGGGAAGACGTTTACTTCGTTGGTGCGTCAATATATGATTTTCAGCCTTGGGTTACAAGTGGAGTGGTGCCTCCGCCAGCTAACCCTCTTGTTATTTCACAGCCATCTATAAGATTTACAGACCTCGAAAATGTGGGGAGAACTGGAAGGCATTTAACGGGTTTTGAAATGATGGCTCATCACGCTTTCAACGTAAATGGAAAATACGTATATTGGAATAATGAAACAGTGGAATACTGTTTTAGATTCTACAAAGAGATTGTCCAAGTAAATCCAGAGGAACTTACATTCATAGAGGATTTATGGTCTGGAGGTGGAAATGCAGGTGAAGACTTTGAAGTCTTACTAAGAGGAGGAGAGATAGCTACTCTAGTATTCATGCACTACGAGACGGGTGAAAACGGAACGCTTAAAGCCATGAACAATATGATCGTCGATACTGGGTATGGACTTGAAAGAAACGTTTGGGTTTTCTCAGGTAAACCCAACATATACGAAGCCATCTATGGAGACCTCATAGAGAAGGTTAGATTAAAAGCTGGCGTTGAAAAGATAGACGAAAGAATACTTTTAGAGGCTTCGAAGACAGCTGGAATCCTCAGTGCCAGAGAAAGTGGTTTAGAAAATATCAGAAGTAAGATTGCTGTAAAAACAGGCATGACCTTAGAAGAACTTGAGAATGTTCTCAGGCCCTACGAGTTGATATACAAGCTTGTAGACTATAGTTATGCATTGGCTTGGATACTCGGAGACGGTGTTGTAGCTTCAAATACTGGAGCAGGATACCTAGCTAGGTTGCTTATAAGAAGATGCTTAAGAGCTAGAGATGAGCTTAAGTTAGACTTGGAAATTGGATGGATTGTCCACCAACATCTTAAAAACCTCGCCTTAGACTTTCCAGAACTACTGGAAGCAGAAGATAAGATAATGGAAATGCTTGAATTAGAAGCCAAGAAGTATCGTGAGTCAATCAGCAAAGCATTAAACATAGCAATGAGGGTTGTAAAAGACGCTAAAAAGCGCGAATTAACGCTTAAAGACCTCATAACATTATATGACTCTCACGGCCTCCCACCAGAGCTCCTTCGGGAGAAGCTGGCCCCCATGGGTATTAAAGTCGAAATCCCCCAGGACTTTTACGGCTTAGTTGCTAAAATCCACGAGAAGCCGACTTCAGAAAAAACTATAGAAGAATTGAAACTTAGAGGGAAAGTCGAAGAGCTACCTAAGACTAGACGCATATTCTACGAAGACGACGAGGCTTGGAAATTTAAATCTAAAGTCTTGAAAGTTTTAGACGACTGGGTGGTTTTAGAGTCAACCGCGTTCTATCCTACAAGCGGTGGACAACTTCATGATACAGGGATTATGAGGTCTATTAATGGAGTCGCTAAAATCGTAGACGTTAGAGATGTAAATGGTGTGATAGTTCATAAGGTTGAAGGAGCTAAGCCAGTGGAGGGAGATGATGTTGAGTGTGAAGTAGATATGGATAGGAGGAGGAGCTTATCTAGACACCATACAGCGACGCATATAATTTTAGGGGCTGCTAAAAGGGTTTTAGGACCCCATGTATGGCAGAGCGGTGCTGAGAAAACTGTGGAGAAGGCAAGGCTCGACATAACACACTATAAAAGCTTGACTCTAGAAGAGGTGGAGAAGATAGAAACGCTAGCGAATAGAGTAGTAATTGAAAATCGTCCAGTTAGATGCTTCTTTACGTCTAGAGATGAAGCGGAGAAGAAGTATGGTTTTAAACTATACCAAGGCGGTGTATACCCAGGTAGGACTATAAGAGTCGTAGAAATTGAAGATTGGGATGTTGAAGCTTGCGGTGGAATTCACTGTAAACGTACAGGCGATGTAGGATTTATAAAAATTATTGGCGTAGATAGGATACAAGACGGCGTAGAGAGAATAGAATACGTTGCGGGTGAACAAGCTCTAAAATACATACAACAGAAGTTTAGACTGATTGAAGAAGTTTCAGCCGCTCTTAAGAGTGCACCGGATAGACTTAAAGACTCTATCTTGGAACTCCTCAGAGACCTTAAACTTGAGAGGAGTAAAGTTGAAAATTTAACTCGAAAGCTTACTGAGGTTAGATTGGACCTTCTCGTTAAAAATATCATTGAAATAGATGGTGTAAAACTGATCGTAGAAAGGAGGAAGAATGAGGAATCGGATATTGTAATAAATGAAGCCAATACATTTGTCAATAGGTTTCCAGAAGCTGTGGCAATCTATTTCATCTCAGATGGAGATAAGAGTAGCATCATTGTAATGGTTGGCGATAAAGCTAGAGAATTTGGATTAAACGCTGGAGCTATAACACGGAATATAGCGACCCTGTGTGGCGGTAGAGGAGGAGGCACAGTTAGACTTGGACAGGGAGGGGGATTAAATACTTCAAAGATACCAACAATTGAGAAAATAATTGAGGAGGTTTTAAAATTTAAAGGTGGAAGGCCTTCTTAATCTTATGTTCTATAAACCCTCTAGGTAGAGCCCCAACTATTCTATCCACTTCAATGGCATTTTCAAACAGTATAAGTGTAGGTATGCTCATAACTTCAAATCTAGCAGCTATCTCAGGGTTGGAGTCTACGTTAAGTCTGGCAAATCTCACTTTCCCAACGTAGACTTTAGCAAGTTCGTAAATTATGGGCTCCACCATGCGGCATGGAGCACACCAGGGAGCCCAGAAGTCTACCACAAGCCTTACGTTTTCAGTTAAAATTCTGGTGAAGTTACTGCTATCGACTTCTAAAACATCTACTTCCGAAGCGCCTGCAGAGTCATCTGACGGTTCCTTGTTGAGGGCTTTCTTTAAGAGTTTGCGAATTTCCCTCTCTTTAAGCTTCTCTAACTCTTCGTCAGACATGAGTAATTAGGCTATGTAGAATCGACCTTATAAAAGTTGCAGTAGTAACTATAGCTGGTTCAAGCAATTTTGAGATTGGCTTAATTATTTCCCAAACCTTCCAGGTTGTAACTTGTGGCTTGCCACTAGGATTGGTTTATATGGTTTAGGCTCATCTTTAGACGGATTTAATGTAAGTTGCATTACGGCGTAGCTTGTTGTGAATCCAAATTTAGAGTATAGATTTACTGCCGCTTCATTCCTAGGATCGACTTCTAGACATATTTCATTAACACCTTTAAAGGCCAGACGTGTTATCAACTCTTTGAGTAGAGCTCCGCCTATTCCAAGCCTTCTATAACTTGGGTCTACAATTAGAAATTCGATGAAGCCGAAGTGTTCACCATCAACGTTACTAGTTGGTCTGACTATGTAGCCACCAGCTGTTCCAACGATTTTACCATCTACTTCGGAGACGAGCACCACTCCACCATTTTTCCTGATCTTCGTCAGGAAGAGTTTAAGTAGTCTCGGTTTTACAGGTTTACCCTCAGTAGCTACAAGCTGAGCGAGGAGATTTATAACGGAATCTCTATCTTGTGCTCTATAGTTTCTAATGGAGAAGGTTTTTACTCAAGCGGAATTCATACCTTTAAGATCCCTCTCGCCGTTTTTAATCTCAATCCTATTTATAAAGGTTATTGAGTTTGAAACGGTAAATTTAAGATTTAAGTGGTCTGGTATATAACTGCGGCGGTCAGATTGAAGCTATTGGTTAGCGTAGTAGATGAAGAAGAGGCTTTTAGCGCGTTTCAAGGTGGATGCGACATACTAGATGTAAAAAACCCGTATGAAGGCTCTCTAGGGGCAAATCATCCGTCTCTTGTAAGGCGGATTGTTGAGAGATTTAAGGGCAAAGTTGAAATTAGTGCAACTATTGGAGATTTACCGAATCTCCCGGGTACTGCTTCTTTAGCGGCTTTAGGGGCTACTTCATTAGGTGTAGACTACATTAAAGCAGGACTATTAGGTGTTTACGACTTCAAGAGTGCATTGAAACTCATGAGTTGGATTGTGGAAGCCGTTAAAGAGGAGAATGTGAACGTTAAGGTGGTAGCATGCTGTTATGCGGATTATAGACTGACTGGTTCACTAGACCCGATCCATCTGCCCACTGTTGCTTATGAAAGTGGAGCAGATGGAATACTTATAGATGTAAAAACGAAAGGTGGGAAAAAGGTTTTCGAATACTTAAATATTGAGCAATTAGCTCAGATATATTCTAAGGCCAGAGAGTTTGGATTGATGACTGCTTTAGCTGGAGGATTAGATTCTGAAGATGTAATTAGCGTTGCTAAACTTAAAGTAGATGTTTTAGGTGTCCGTAGAGGAGTCTGCGACTCAAGTGAATGGCTATATGGCAGGGTTAGATTGGAAAAGGTTAGGGATATGAAAGAAAGGATTCTAAAACTTAAGACGTCTCCCTAGATTTTTCCATTAAGTGTCTTACTAGTCCTTCGGCTAAGTTTTTAACGGTCAATCCTTCAAAGTCCAATTCGCATTCGACTGAATCAAGCATGGTTGAAGTTATGAGGTCTTGAGAAGAAGAACGTACGCTATCTATCAACATTATGCTAGAGTTTAAAGTAGAAGACATGATATTTCCAAGACTTTCAATACCACCTTCAAAAAGTTCAAATGAGAAGACATCGTAGAATTCTGAGAAAATTTTAAGCCTTATTATTGCTCTTTCCAACGCTAAGCACACTCTAGACATTAATTCGACCATATATTCTGCCTCAGATATCTCAGCTACGTAAATCATAGACTTATAGCGATCACCCAAGGCATACATCGTTAAGTAACTGACATAGAGGCTTTTAACGTAGCATTTAGCTCGATGGAGATTTTCTTCGGTCAATTCAAGACATAGATTCAGCTTTAATAGGATCTCTCTGAAATCGATCCTTCTACGTTTGAAAAACATATTATTCGACAAAATGACGGTATTTAAACCTAAAAATATTGTTAAACTGTATGCAGAGAAAAGAGATAGTTTGTACAAGGTTTATTTAAACGGGATTGATATCAATTGAGCATTAGATAATATGTTCATATTACGGTTGAAATACCAGCAACCAGAAGTAGTCTAGGTGATTTTTAAGGCTGTCAGTCAACTGATAAGTACTTCTGTGCATATCGTCTCCCTATTAGTCAGAATCGAAGTGACCCGCTCGGGATATAAACCATTAACTATAAAACACCTAGCCTTTAACTTTCTAGCGACCTCTGGGAAGAAACGGTCTAAATATGAATTATGCCGTCTAAGCCAATTTAAATCAACCGTTTTGAGTAGTCTACCGTGTTCATCATAAATGCCATCAATACTTTTGATTAAAATCAAAGTTTTGACGTTCAGAAGAGAAGCTATATAGACGGATATACTATCTGAAGTTACATCCCAAGATGGTGGAAATGGATCTTTCTCTTCCAATAATCTATGAGGGAGGAAAACTGGAATATGACCCTTAAAACAGCTTTCTAAACACTCTTTGATTGTGTAAACTGGTTTAGAACTAGGTATTAAATCCGATATAAGCAATCCGTATTGAGACATGGCTAATATCGCCATCCTATGCGCTGTTTCTTCAGAAATCTTGAAGGCCTTATAACATAGCCTTACCTCATCTGCGAAGACGGCTCCGCCAGGTACAATGGTTAACCTATATCCTGAAGACAGTTTCCCGATCTCAAGACAGAGTTTTTCAAGAACTGTGGGCTTCGAATATAAGCTACCTCCTATTTTCAAAACAGCCTCCAATTTTTAGGCTCCCTCCCCTCTAGGAACTCCACAGCCATAAGGGCTAAAGCGTAAGAAGGGACAACTTTAGCAGCATTTGAACCTATATACTGAGAAATTGATGTGACATTTTTAAAGCCAAATATTGTTAAAGCTTTCTTAGACAAGAATTCTCCACCAATTCCTGCCGTGTATGCAGGTTTATCCCTTAAATCTACATTTAAACTTTCAGAAAGCCTATTCAATGCCTCAACTATTTGGGTCAACTGAGCCCTATAGATATATGATGCTATGGAATGGATTTCATCCAGTGACAGGATGTCTAGATCTGCGCACACAACCCTTGCCAATCTAGCGGCTACTTCAATCTTAGAAACCCCTCTACCATCCGGTGTGTCCACAGTATAATCTTCAGGTTTTATATTCCCAAGCATTAGATGTACATCTCCAGACTGAGCGAAGAATTCTGATGATACTGGCGTTAAAATACCTTTGACTGGTACATGCGATACTATTGCCGCGACATTCGTCCTCAAAGCACCAGTATATACCAATTCGCCATTCATAAGCTTCTCTAAATCGTTAAATCCCTTAGCAGCCACTCTACCATTTAGCACCGGAACTAGAGACGTCGAAGTACTTCCAGTATCCACTAGAAGACAGTCTTTTGAAAGCTTTGAAGCAAGCCATCCTGAGGCATACCAATTTGCGGCAGCAACATCCAAGGGCTCTGATTTAGCTTCCTCCGGGCTTAAAAGCTCACCGTGAACATTTAAAAACTTAAGCTTAACATCCTTTAAAGCACGTATGGTAGAGTCTACTATATGGTGCACACCTTCAGTTTTCGAAAAATAGACATCCGAAAGCTCTGCCGTCATCGTTATAGCCGCTAAATCTGGACTTTCTACAGCAGACCTTTTAATCAGATTACTTATTGCAACTGGAAGATTCTCACGACCCCTCCGCCATATTGGGAAATACTCTGTGAAAACTTCGACCTTTGATATTACTCCGTCTACACAATCTATAACCGTCAACTTTAAATTAGCCCCGCCTATGTCGAGCCCTAAAACTTTCACCACAGTATCTTACACCTCGTTTCACGTCTAAGCTCTTCCAAGATTTTAAAGTAGGTGGCTCTTGCATTTTTAAAGCTGTCTGATGTGGCCGCAATAAATCCATATGCTTTAGCCTGGTCTTCAATTGGAAACGGAGGAGAAACAATATCATCTAGAAGAGTTGATATTTTAAGAACTCTGGAAATCGGACCTTCAAATAGAGTCTTTTTAAAATAGCAAACGGCCTTAAAATTAGGATTGAATTCGCAAGTTTTGCCTAAACCCGTTTCAATAATCGGATTTGAAAGATTCACTGATAGAGATCTGCTTAACCCAACGTAGGATACTGTTAATCTTGGGTTTATTTCTATAATATAGACTCCATCCTTGGATAATACTACGTCTACTCCAATATACCCCCTTAAACCTTTAAATGCCTCAACAGCGTTAGTCGCTACTTCTAATGCCTCCTTTAGAAGTCTATGATGTACAGGTGTATAACCGCCGAGGTACATACATCTACTGATTGATATAAATTGGCGGTTTAAACTAATGGGTGTAACCTTAAGACCGTTCGTAAGTAGAGAAACACTTGCGGGTATTCCTCTGATAAACTCCTGTATTAAAAGTTCACGCTTTTCTTTGGAGAGGAAGCGTTTAAGTTCTCCGAAGGATTTAAACAATTTTAAACCTTCACATCCAGCACCTGTTCTGGGTTTAACTATGAATGGTGGTTTAAGAAAGTCTAAATCTATCGGAACCTCAGGATTATATTCCAAAGTCCTAGGGGTTTTAAGACCTACCTTGAAGAGCTCTGATAGTGTCACGGCTTTATCTGAAAGGCGTTTAACCGTTTCATGGTTTGAGCAGACGTGTAAACCATCAAATTCTTCGAGAAGACGGGCTAGTAGTCCATCGCTCTCAGGAGCTATAATATATGTTAAATCGTACGATTGTGCAAGCTTTCTAAGTTTGGGAAGACTTGCGCCATCTATTCTCACAATAGTAGAGGCTTTCAAAAATCCAGAGAGTTTCAAGAGATCCCTACAGACGACGGTATAAACGTTATGGCCTGCTTTAGAGAGATCTCGAATCAAAGAGGAAACCATTGCAAGACCTTCAGATAGAATGCTCGAATTTACGTTTCTAAATAGGCCGGATAATATGGCTTCAATGAGTAAAATTTGCATGTGGTGTCCTCCTAGAGGAAGCTAGTCTTCTTGAGCTCTGAAATTGTCAACTTAGATTGATGGAGTGCAGAAGCCACTAGAGCTGCTTCAACACCTATTTCTCTCAATATTAAAAGGTCGTTTAAATTTCGAATACCTCCACCGACTATAAGTCTAATGGGGACGGTTTTCAGTTCTCTTATTAGCTCTAAGTCGGGTCCCCTGTCAGAGCCAACTCTAGATAAATCGATAACAATTGCTTCTTCAAAGCCGAGCCTCACAGCTTCATTAAGACAATATTTAGGTGAAAACCCCTCGAATTCGGGGGCCTTAGATAAAACTTCACGGTTTTTAAGATCTAAACCTAAAACAACCCGATCACGTCCGTAAACTTCTAGAATCCATCGTGCGATCTCTAATTTTGGAAGAGTTTCCGTAGCCATTATGAGCTTTCTAACACCAGCATTAAATACCTTTGAAGCTTCCTCAAGACTTTTAATCCCTGGATCCAACATTAGATTTACTTCTGAAGATAGGAATCTGTATAGTTCTGTGTTTAGAAAACCGTAAAGTATGGCATCTAAGTCTGCTACGTAAACCGTTCTAAACCCCAGTGAAGACAGCTTTTTAACAGTAGCTAACGGATTTGAAAATGGATATAAACTGCTTCTAATCGGTTTATATAGGTCTCTAAAACCCATTTTAGCCCAAACAGTTAAACCGTTTTTAACATCTAAAACCGGTATGACTTTCAAAAGTTAGCACCTTAATTCTTTCAACTTCTCTTAGGTAGATTTTTAAGCTTCATAAGTCTTTAGATAGTTTAAGATGAGTTACGCCGCTCTCCTCTACGACAGATTAACCATAGATGAGGCCGAATTAATGTTAACTGCTGATAGGAGGGGGCTATTACTTAAGAAGCTCTTTACTAAAGAGCCGTCAACGCTTTCCAGTACAGACCTAGCAGAAGTCCATGTCGTAGTAAATCGGTGTGAAAGCAAAAGTAGAGCTTTAGAAGCAGCTAGAAGAATTGCAAATCTAAATAGAATAGTTATAAATTCCTACAGGGTTGAAGAACTATGCTCTAATAAGATTAAAACGATTGAACTACTTGAAAAGTATGGTATTAAAGTACCTAAAGGTTTATTCAAACCTTTTCCAAAGAACCTACATGAGTTAGAAGATTGGATAATATGTGTTGTTGAAGAAGCCGAGGCTAGACTAGAATACCCGATTGTATTTAAACCTACACATGGAAGCTGGGGTAAAGGCATAATAAAAATCGATTGTAGAGAACGTTTAATAGAAGTTCTTAGGGAGAATTCTAAGCCCAATGAGATAAACCCAGAAGGCATTTTTCTACAGGAGTATGTTGAAAAACCAGGCTTTGACCTTAGAATAGTAGCTTTTAAGGAGAAGCATGGAATGGGTATACTATGTTGTATAGCGAGGGTCTCTAGGAAGCCTGAGGAGTTTAGAACGAACACCCACCTTGGAGGACTGCCAGTAGGAGTTGAGTTGAAAAATTATCCAGAGCATGTAGATGAGGCTTTAAAGGCTGCTAAAATTATAATGCAAGAAGAAAAATATGGTATAATAGCTTTAGATGCAATGCCTCAGATAGAAAATATAGATTATAATATTGTATATAAACTTACCAATGAGTGCGCAAAAATGTATGATGAAATTAGAAAATTTGTGGATGAAAACAAGTTTAGGCGATATATTGAATGGAAAAATGAAATGGAACTTATGTTTCAAAAGCTTAAAATGCATGAATCTTACATAGCGCTTAGAAACGTAATTTCAAATCTACTTGAAAATAGTAAACTTAGAGTTCATGAGGCTAATTCAAGGTTTGATTACGCTATGAATACTAGAAATGCGACAGGAATAAATCCAGCTGAAAAATACGTTGACCTATGTTTTGAGGCACTTGAGGAAAGTTAATCTTTGTAATGGAACTCCTCTGATACTATAGAAGATGGATTTAAAAATTTGCTTATCACTTTTAAAGCATCCTCTAAGTTGAAATCTTTACACGTGTAAATGTCTATTGTGAAAAACTTAAAATCCCGCCAAGTATATATGGAGACCCCGGATTCAACCCAGCCCATGTATCCGGCTAATCCTTTGTGGATCTGATGGCCTCGTGCGTCCGGGCTGAAAACTATAGGTTTTGTTAGCGGAGTCATTGATAACGCTTCAGCTAGTGCATCGAATAGTTTTTCAATAATGGATTCATCAATTTCCACAGTATAAAAACCCTCTATGAAGACTCTTTTCCTCTTAACCTGAGGTAGAAGATTTTTCAAAGCAGACACTAAGAAAAGTACATCTTAAACAGGAGAAAAATAAGTTTACTTAAATTCATCGAAAACTATTGACGTACTTGTCTCCTCTATACCTAAACTTAAGCTTCTGACGCTCTGAGTTATACTATCTAAGAGACCAGTGCTGGATACGTCTTTAATATCGATAATGTAATCCCAGTAGCCCGTTATCTCTCTAATTCTAAACGGTACATTATATTTGGCAAGAAGTTTTCTAATGCCTTCTACTACGTCTTGTTCGCTATGTCCAGGTTTCACTTTAACAAATATAATTGCATCACCTATGCTTACACTGAAGCCCGGTTTTGTTTTAACTGGTTTACCGGTTTCCTCTTGAATTATGTTCCACACTTCTGAAAGCCTTAAATCTCGACCCTTCTCCATGGATATGGTTCGTATTATATCAACTATCTTAGACTTAACCGCCTGGTCAATATCATACTCACTTAGAAGTACCTCTATAAGCTCTTTAGACTGCATGGCTCCAAACTCGTACAGTCTTTCAAGGCCATATTTAGAGAAGTCTATTGTCTCATAGGTTTCAGGGCACTTTAAAACAGCTTTTTGATGCGTACCAGCTTTATGAGTCCTAGCGAAAACCCCAACAATTGGATGAAATGGGTTAATCGGTATACCTGATATAGCAGATAGGTAACTGTAGAGTTGAGGAATCTTTTTAAAGTCTACGCCAGTCTTCACACCGTAGAGAG
Organism: Bathyarchaeia archaeon; assembly: GCA_038870975.1. GTDB lineage: Archaea > Thermoproteota > CALKCG01 > B24 > B24 > DTBU01. The sequence goes on from JAVZJD010000002.1 coordinate 564,055, forward strand.
ATTCAAGGTTTTCAACCGAAGTTACTAAGTCGGCTATTCCGCATCTCTCTCCGATCCCCATAACGGTCACATCAAAGCTTCTAGCGCCGCCGAGTAGACCCATTATACTATTCACAACTGCCAGTCCTCTGTCATTATGGCAGTGGACGTCTAGTGGAATATCTATCTCTTCTGACGCCTCAGCTAAAATTTCCCTAAATTGTAGGGGTTCGGCTTGACCTTTAGTATCCGGAATCTTCAATATGTCTGCTCCAGCTTCTTCAGCCACTTTTCCAACTTCTATGATTTTCTCAATTGGTAGACTGGTTGCATCTTCCATGGTGTATATGACGCATTCAAAGCCGATATTATTTTTAGCATAGTGTACCACGTCTCTTATGGTGGCTAAAGCCTTCTCATAACTCATTCCGTTGAGTTTGTAAAGAAGGTGTCTTTCTGTAGGTGAAAGGAAAATCGTAACCCCCCAAGTCCCACATTTCCAAGCGATATCAACATCTTCTCTCAAACATCTACAGTGTCCAATAAGTTTAGCATCACCATATCCAAGTTCTTTAAAATATTTTACGACGCTCTCGACGCCCACTCTATACTTGGGGCTATATGGTGAACCCACTTCCATGTATAGCTTTTCCCCTACTGTCTCATAGATCATCTTAGCTAGGGTACATTTTTCCTCTGGTTTGAAGTAAACTCTAGGTGTCTGTTCACCTTCTCTAAGGGTGGAGTCTATTATGTGTTCAAGCTTTATAGATGACACGATTTAACCACCGCTTGACAACTACTACGATGATGTTTAACAGAATATAAGCTTTTCGGATATTCTATGAAGATTCTCTTAAAACTACGAGTGTATTTGTAGATTCTACGCCGTCAATTTTACGAATTTCGTCGATACAATTATTCAAATCGGATATACTAGCACCTTTTATTATAGCTACTATATCGTAAAGCCCTGAAACCTCGTACACCGCTTCAATATTGGGGAGTTTTCTGATTTTCTCGGAGACCGTGGGCAGAGGATAGGAAGTTCTAGCAGATATGAGGACAAGAGCCCTCAATGACGGTTCTGGAAGAACAACTTCAATGGTAAATCTTTTTATAACTCCGTCTCTAACAAGCCTGTTGATTCTTCTTCTAACGGCACCTTCTGTAACACCTACAATTTGGGCTAACGCTGTGTATTTTACCCTTGAGTTTTTCTTAAGTATTTCAAGAATCTGTTTATCAATATCGTCAAGTTTAACCATTAAAAGTATTATTTATCAGCTTAATTTTTTAATTTAACTCTCTAAAAGTAGAAAACCATTTATGAGAGACAAGTCTTTACAAGACTGAAGCCTCTCAAAAACGAGTGATACAAAATGGGTCGAGAAGACCTCAACGCCATTTTAAAGCCAAACTCCATAGCCATAATAGGGGCATCTAGAAGGACCGAAGCCGTCGGTAACCGTATTGTAAGGAATATTTTAGATAGCGGGTTTAAAGGACCAGTTTACCCGGTCAACCCTAATGCAGATGAAATCTATGGGTTAAAGTGTTATCCGTCGATAATGAGCATAGAAGATAGCGTAGACTTGGCCGTTATAGCAGTCCGATCTAACATGGTTCCAATGGTCGCTGAAGAAGCTGGTAGGAAAGGTGTTAAAGGGCTTATTGTGATATCAGCTGGGTTCAAAGAGATTGGTGATGAGGGAGCTAAACTCGAGAGAGAGCTTCTTAGCATATGTCGGAAGTATAATATGAGAATGGTGGGTCCAAACTGCTTAGGCGTTATAAACACATCGACGCCAATGAACGCAACTTTCGCTTCTTCTAAGCCATTGCCGGGTAAAATAGCATTATTATCGCAGAGTGGGGCCTTATGTTCAGCTATACTGGACTGGGCTCCCAAAGAGGGGCTGGGCTTTAGCGTAGTTATAAGCCTAGGCAACAGCGCAGACCTTAATATTATCGATTTTATAGAAGCTCTAAAGGACGATGAGAATACTAAGGTTATAGCTTGTTACATGGAGGGGGTATCTGATGGAGCTCGATTCGTAGAGGTTGCTAGAGAAACCTCAAGAAAAAAGCCTATAATTGTACTTAAAGCTGGTTTAACAAGTATGGGTGTTAGAGCGGTTTCATCGCATACTGGGTCTATGGCAGGTAGTGCCGTCGCATACTCAACCGCGTTTAAGAAATGTGGTGTTATTCAAGTAGAGTCTATTGAGGAATTGTTCAACAACTCTAGGGCATTTGCATCACAGCCTATTCCTAACGGTAGAAATGTAGCCATATTAACGAATGCTGGTGGGCCAAGTATAGTCGCGACGGATGCTTGTGAAAAATTTGGCTTGGTATTAGCATGGCTATCAGACGAGACGATAGATGGCCTTAGAGCGTTTCTTCCAGAGCAGGCTTCGATCATAAACCCAGTGGATGTACTTGGAGACGCTACGGCTGAGAGATATGAAAGAGCCTTAAGACTACTGCTTAAGGATCAAGGAATAGATGCCGTTGTGGTTATTCTAACTCCACAGGCAGTTACAGAGCCCAATGAGACGGCTAAGGCTTTGGCTAGAATCCATAACGAGTATCCAGACAAACCGATTCTAGCCGTCTTTATGGGAGGTGATTCTCTAAGTGAGGCAATCGATATTCTTAAAAGTAACTACATACCAGTTTACGAGTTCCCAGAAGATGCTATTAAAACTCTCAGAAATATGGTTGACTATGCTGAATACCTTAGAATACGGTACAGGGAGGAGCCTTTTGAGTTTGAAAGAAATATAAACCTTGTACGAAGAATCGTAGAGAGAGCTAAGACTGAGGGTAGAACTGTGCTACTTAGTCATGAGGCTAAAGCCGTTATAAGGGCATATGGTTTAAACGTTCCCAGGTCTGGTTTTGCTCAAAACCTTAGACAGGCTCTAAGCATAGCAAATAGCATTGGTTATCCTGTAGCTTTGAAAATAGTCTCTCCACATATAGTGCATAAAACAGACGTTGGAGGTGTTGTTTTAAACATAAACTCAGACTATGAGCTAGAAAATGCCTATGATTCCATGATGCGTAACATTGCAACTCTACTGCCTCAAGCGCGCATATACGGTGTAGAAGTTCAAGAAATGGTTCCACCCGGTAAGGAGGTCATCGTTGGAATACATAGAGACCTCCAGTTTGGGCCTTTGATCATGTTTGGGCTTGGGGGCGTATATGTAAACTTAATGAGAGATGTAAGTTTTAGATTGGTTCCACTGAATCGTAGAGAAGCTTACAACATGATAATGGAGACTAAAGCCTACAGCCTCTTAAGAGGGTTTAGAGGTGAGACACCTTCAGATGTAGAGTCTGTCGTAGATGTATTGCTAAGGGTATCAAAGCTAGCATTAGATTTTAAAGAAATTGCCGAGTTGGATATCAACCCATTAATAGTTTATGAGAGGGGGAAAAATTCTTTAGCTTTAGATGTTAAGATAACCTTGTCGTACAGTTAAGTGGGTGGTGTAAAAGTTTGGATGGGAAACCTCTAAGTTTATATGTGGCATCAACAGGGAGGGAGAGCTTCGGTAAAACCGCATTATGTGTAGGGCTATCTCTTCTCTTTAGAGAAGAGGGACTTAAGGTTGGCTTTTTTAAACCCCTCGGCTGGAACAACTTCCTCTATAAAAATGTTAGAACAGATGAAGATGCCGCTTTAATGAAAGAATTGTTGCGACTTGAAGAAGATATTCAAACAATTTCACCTATAATTTTAAGCTACTTTTACATTGAGAAGCTCAATTCTATGGATAGGAGTGTCATCTTAGAATCTATAAGAGAAAGCTTTGAGAAGATATGTGAGGGCAAGGATATTATACTTGTAGAAGCCCTACACGAATTATCGTCTGGTAAATCCATGGGTCTTTCAAGCGTTGACATAGCTCAACAGTTAAATTTGAGTATGATTCTAGTATCGTCCGTTCAAAGAGATCACGTAGTAGATGAAATAGTATTCAATAAATCGTACATAGTCGAGAAGAACGTTGAGTTCCTCGGACTTATAATGAATAATGTTTCTACGGGTGATTTGGATAGAGTAAAGCGGGTTTATATCCCAATTCTTGAGAAGAACGACGTAGAAATATGGGGAGTTGTACCTGAGAATTCAAATCTGAAGAGTCCGACTGGCTTAGAAGTCAAAGAGCAACTTAGGGCTGAGGTCTTAACATGCGAAGAGAGGTTGGAAGAAGTTTTAGTTGAAAACTATATCGTAGGTGCTATGACTCCTGATAGTGCTTTAAGGTATTTCAGGGCAACACCTAGGAAAGCTGTAATAACTGGCGGAGATAGACCTGAAATATGTCTCGTTGCATTGGAAACCGATACTTCTCTGTTAGTGCTTACTGGAAATCTACGTCCAAGCCCATTGGTGCTTAGTAAGGCTAAAGAGAAAGGAGTTCCCGTTCTCTTGGTTCCGTATGATACCTATACTACGGTGAATATGCTTCAAGATATAGCTGGTAAGATTAGATACGGAGATAGTAAGCGGATTAATCTGGCTAAACAACTCGTATCAGAAAACGTGAACTGGAGAGGTTTATGGAAAGCCCTTGAGAACAAGCGGAGTAAAAGCCAGATATAAGGTTATTTAAAGTTTAAAACAATGCATTTAAAAACCATTCCAAAATACAATTCAATAAAGATAAGGAATATAAGTCAGATTTTTAATCTAGAATAGGTAAGGAGGATTTCCATGCCAGTAAGAGACCCGGCTAAAAAAGCCATAGCTCAAGCTAGGAGACTGTTTATTAAAATTTGCCGTACATGCGGAGCTAGAAATTCTCCGAAGGCAGAAAAATGTAGGAAGTGCCACTCATACAACCTCAGGTGGAAACATAGAGAAATCATGGGTAAGAAGTAGATTTAAAACTTAAAATCCCAATTTCCTAGAACAGTTATAGTATGGGGCCGGTAGTCTAGCTTGGTATGGACGCCACGCTCACACCGTGGAGATCGCCGGTTCAAATCCGGCCCGGCCCACGCGAATTTTTAAGTAAATTCTTAAATGTTGAAACGTTTATGATAATACCCCTCCTACTCCGGACATTATCTATCTCCGACTGCTGGTTTTATCGCTTTACGGTAGAATTTCTTAAATGTTTATAAGCACAGTTCCACGATTCCATATTTGGAAGATTTTACATGAAGCTTCCGGGTAAAGCCATCGTGTGGCTTATTTATTTTGACGCTTCTATAACCCGTAGATTTGGAAGAAGAGTCCCGCGAAAACTGGCTGTTGAATCTCCAACTCTAGAAGAACTTGTTGAGGCATGTAAACGGCTTAATCTAAGTTTTCAGGTGAGGGAGTCTGCTAGATACCCTAGGATGTGGTGGAGTAGAAGAGGCTATGTTATAGTGGATAAGTCTACATCTAAGGGGAGGCTTCTAGAGGCATTAGCCTTGGAAATGAGGCTGTTAAGAGGTGAAAAAAGTAGACATGGAGGTTATTTAGAAAAATCTTGAAATAGAAAACTTTATTTAAGCTTTTTAGATTTTTACTTCCCTGTCCCCTTGAAAAATCCTAAAAAACCTCAAATTTTACGAGCGGCTGGTAGAGTGTTTACAATTTCTAAGCAAGGCAGTATCATAGTTAAACTTGAGGGCTTTGTACCGCGACTTGGTACAAAAGTTTATGATAAAAACCTTAAACCCTTAGGGGTTGTAGTAGATGTGATAGGTAATGTTAAGTCTCCATATATGGTTGTGAGGCCTCTTGAATCTAAAGAATCTGGTAAAATAGTGGGGGATAGCCTTTACGTTAAAGATTAACCCTCCTAGGGGGGTTTGTTTGAGTGGTGGAGTAAAGTGCCCCGAGTGTGGAAATCGTAATCTTATTAAGGACCATGATTCAGGCGAAATCGTATGTTCCAACTGTGGTTATGTTATTGATGACAGACTTCCAGACAGTGGTCCAGAGTGGAGAGCTTTTGACGATGAACAGCGTAATAAGAGGTCTAGAGTTGGAGCTCCTACAACTTATACCATGCATGATAAAGGACTTTCTACGACTATAGACTGGAAGCGGTTTTCATATTCAACTAGAAAGATGGATCAAACAAAGGCTTTGCAGATATATAATCTTCGTAAATGGCAGAGAAGGATTAGACTCTCAGATTCTTCCGAGAGAAATCTTGCTTTTGCTCTTACGGAGTTGAGTAAAATATCTATGTCACTAAACACTCCAAAGCACGTTCTTGAAACGGCTTCACTGATCTACCGGAAGGCTCTTAAGAAGAGGCTTATAAGGGGTAGGAGTATTCAAGGGATCGTTGCGGCTTCCATATACATGGCGTGTAGACTCTGCGGTTTGGCTAGAACGTTAGATGAGATTTCAAGGGTAACGATGATGGATAAGAGAGAGATAGCCAGGAGCTACCGTTTTATAGTTAAAGAACTTAGCGAATTTATCCCCCCAGTAGACCCAATCGCCTATGTATCTAGATTTTCGAATCAATTGGGTATCCAAGGAAGAACTGAGGAAATAGCATGCGAGATAGTTAAAAAAGCCGTAGAGCTTAAACTTACTTGTGGTCGGGGTCCTACTGGCGTAGCGGCAGCGGCTTTATATCTCGCGTCAATTCTAACTGGAAATAGACGAACGCAACGTGAGGTTGCCGAAGTGGCCAATGTAACGGAGGTTACTGTAAGAAACAGATATTCAGACATTTTAAAAAACCTCGACATAATCATCTGGGTTTAATAGAAATGTTTACTTAACCCTGCTACCTTTTATTTTTCACGTCGGAGGATAATGCATTGACGACTAGCGGTAAGAAGCGAAGAAACCTTGAAAAATTGGCTTTAAAGATAATCAACGAGAGTGGTGATGGGGGCATTCTACAAAGCGACTTATGGAAACGCATAGGCGTTACTAGTAGAGAAGGCTCTAGGATAGCGATTAGACTCGAGAAGAAGAAGCTTATAAGGAGGGAAAAAGAGTACCATTCAAAACGATGGACATACCGTCTATACCCAGTCAAAAAAAACCATCCATTCTTCCCAGTAGTAGAAAGCCCATGTATAATATGCGCAAACAACTCCAAATGTAGTGTCGAAGGAGTTGTCTCCCCCATTAACTGTAGGAAAATCATAGAGTGGGTTTTAAAGAGCGGGTAATCTCATTAATCCCGTTTAAGATTTCCCTCAGAGGCGCATTTGTTCTAAATCCCTTGCCGTCGAAATGCGTTGGAGACGCATTATAACCCATTTCTCTAAGCTTTTCGAGCACTAAGGATTTAGATGGTGGGGGTATCTTGAGGAAAGAGGCTAATTCATCTATGACGTAATACGTTGGATCACCTAGAGATTCGGAAGCTATGGTTTCTAAAAGTTTGCCAAGCCTTCTGTTACTGCTTAAATGCGAATTTTTGTACTCTACAACTAACTGGTCGCAGAATTCTACATCGAAAAGTTCTCCAATCCACAGTGGACCAGCCCATTCCAACCTGTAGCCACAGTTCGGGCATAGATTAACCATATTATCTCCTAAGTCTACAAATTTCCTGTATAAGCAGTTGAAGCAGTGGTTTAAATACCCCAGTTTATCCAGAGTCTTCTCAGCCGCCATTGTGCCACGAGTGGTTTCAACGTATACTCTGATGTACTGTGACGTTCTATGGACGAGCAGAGGCTTAAGACCTCTATTGAGCAACGTACAATTTCTCGCGATAAAGCCCAGCAGAATTCTTACGGCTACTTCTGGATAATACTCAGTTTTTAAGGGTTTAGACCAATATCTTCTAAGACATGTCCTTGGATACCTTCCAGATAAAGGCGCCGTATCAGTCGCTGTTACAGCTAGTACACCCCCTATTTTAAGGCTTAGGAGAGCTGGCTGTATGAAAAATGCCGGAGAACCGAAAGGATCTACATCTACGAAGTCGAAACCATCCTGACGTATATCCTTCCTTAAAAGAAGTTCCCGAGCATCTAAATTAAAAACTTTTGCCTTTTCAGAGAAGCCGTTAGCCTTAAGGTTTATACGTATGAATTCCAATGCATCTGAGTTTAAATCATTTATAACTGCTTCCTTAACACTTAACCCTTCCATTAGAAATCTAATGCCTCTAACACCGCATCCGGCGAGTGGATCGCAGACCCTCAAATCTCCGCCTCTCTTTCTAGAGAGGACTCTAACAGCTAAAACAGCTATATCTCTATTTAAGGAGGCCTCAGGATTGTAGAAAACACGGGGTTTAGGTCTCCTTTCAGATAACGGTTTCAATGCTTGAGATGTTAGGAATAAACGTACAAGTCCCTCTCTAGTCTCAACAAGACCATTCAAGGATTCTACCTCAAATTTACAAATTTAGACTTGACATCTGTCTTGCCATCTCAAAGATTTGAACCTATATAACTTCTGTTTCAGATGCAAGTCTTTCGGCTTCGGCTCTAGTTAAACCTTTAACTCCTATAATGGTCAATCTTTCTGGTCTTATCCTATGCGCTTTTGTAAGCGCTTCTACGATATACTCTGGGTCTATACCTAATTGCTTGGCATTGACGGGGGCACCAATCTTCATGAGGAAGTTTCTAATATCCTCCCAATTAAGCTTATGGAGATAAGCCATCATTATCGCCCCTACACCGCACTGCATACCATGTTCAGCACGTTCAAAACCATACTTAAGCGATAACAGGTCTAAACTATGACTGAAGAGATGTTCTGCACCACTTGCTGGTCTACTACTGCCAGCTATACTCATGGAAACACCACTTCCTATCAAAGCTTTAACCACTGTTCTAACGGCTTTCTCACCTCCAGCTCTAATTATGTTGACACCGTTTTTAACTATGTTTGCAGCCATAAGTGCCATTGCTGCAGCGTACTCGCTATACTCTTCACCTTTAATCTTCTGTGCAAGGAGCCAATCATTCACAGCTACTATTTTAGATATTAAGTCTCCACATCCAGCAGCTAGACTTCTTCTGGATGCACTCGATATAATGGAGGTATCAGCTATTATGGCTACGGGAGCTCTGGCCTCTGTATATTCCACCCCCATGTTTTCAGTTATGTCCATCCTAAGTAGGAAGCTGACAACTGGGGATGCTATTCCGTCGTGTGATGCTGATGTTGGAAGACTTATGAACGGTTTGTCAAGCCACGCTGAGGCAAGTTTGGCAACATCGATAATTCGTCCACCTCCGACTCCTAGAACTACACTTGAGCCATCTGCCTTAAGCCTTTTAGCCAAGTTTTTAACATCCATATATGTAACTGGATTGGATTCGACAACAAATGTTGAGACTTTGAAACCATTATCTGAAAGCAGTGAGTAGACTCTTTCGGCTATATTCTTAGTGAACGTCGCACCGGAGACAAGTTGTATTTTACCTCCAAGATGGAGCTTTTTAACAGCATACGGTAGTTTTTGAATAGCTTCGGCACCCATTATTACACATCTTGGAAACTCCATAATTTCCGTTTTAAAAGACATTGAACTCTAAAGAGTAATTTCTACTTAAAAGGGTTTAAATTTTATTCAACATGGTTATGTTTGAGTCTAGTTTACGTAAAAGCTAGATACTTCAAGTTTTTCATGGTAGAGTATTCGGTTAGACTATTCCGATGGGTAGTCCATCTCCGCGAATATCCGTATATCCAGCTTTCAATCTGCCTTTAACTTCAACAATAGAAGCTATGCCCATTCTAGCGGGATAACTTAGTTTCTTAAGCTCATATCCTTCTATACAATTGCCAACATAACCTTCTTCAAATTCTATAAGAGCTGTACCGGGGTTCCACTGAAACCTCGGATGCTCTATGGCCTCTTGAGGGGGGAGCTCATAATCGATAATATTCGTCATTAATTGGCTATGAAATAGCGGTCTATAATGTCCACCTGAAATTCCAACAGCCATAAGACTGCCACAATCATCCATCAAAACGGCGGAAAGTGTATGCAGGGGCTTTTTACGCGGTTCAAGTCTATTTACATGGTTTACATCTAGAGAGAATGAAGAAGCACGAGAATTCAAAGTAACGTTAAAGTTTGGTTCAGTGATGTAAGAGCCAAAATTATGGAAAATACTCTGAATTGCAGATACTATCCAGCCTTCTTCATCGGCTACCGCAAAAAACGTCGTATCGCCGTCATAGAGCCCTTTAGTCTTGTTACTCAATGAAATCTTCATGGCTTTAATGAAACTATCAGAAAGCAGTTCGTGGATCTTCAACCTCATAAATCTCGCATCTGTAACATATTGGTTTCTAATATCGTAGGCTGTCTTTGCAACATCAACAATTGTTTTAATCCGATCTATGGATTTGGACTGAAGGCTTTTAAGATCAAAGTCCTCTAAAAGTTTTAGAATATGTAGTGTTGTTATCCCCTGCGTGTTTGGAGGCATTTCATAAACCCTCCTACCACGGTAATCAATTGATATTGGAGTGCCAAACTCACTCTTATAATCTCTAAAGTCTTTCAGTTCTAGTATGCCGCCGAGAGAATTAACGTATTCTACGATGCTTTCAGCGATTTCACCCTCATAGAAACACCTTGGGTCAAAGCTTATCGATTCTAAGGCTTTAGCAAGACCTTTAAACGCTATTATGTCGCCTTCACGTGGAGGTTTTCCGTCTATTAGGTACGCTTCTCTTGAACCCCTATCGCTCGCAAGCTCATTTCTAAAGTTGTTGATAGCTCTACAGAGGCTTTGAGTAGCTGGAAAGCCCCGGGCAATTTTAATAGATGGAAGAATAAGCCTATTCCACTCCAATCTTCCGAACTTTCTCCATAAATTATATAGACCGTCAACCAATCCAGGTATAGAGATACAATAAACTCCATGAGACGGCATAGAGGAGAAACCTGAGCTTAACATGAAATCTAGTGTAAGCCTACTAGGAGTATAGCCACTTCCATTTAGAAAATACGTGTGCCCATCTGGGTCCATTAATAGAGCGAAAAAGTCTCCACCGATTCCAGAAAGATGGGGTAAGACTACGCTTAATGAAAAACTTACAGCTACCGTAGCGTCAACAGCGTTTCCACCATCTTTTAAAACGCTAGCACCAACCATAGAAGCTAAAGGATGTTCGGATGCAACAACACCATACAGAGAGTAAAACGGAGATTTGAAGTACATGGAATAGGAGTATTTAGAAGGCTGTATAAAACATTAACGACTTGTATTAACAAGGCTCTAAATTTAAACTTTATAATGGAAACACGACTTATATCCTTCGTGGCAAGCGTATCCTATTTGGTTTACTTTAAGCAATACTGAGTCACGGTCACAGTCTATATATACTTCTTTTACGAGCTGTATATGTCCAGATTCTTCACCTTTGCGCCAAAGCTTCTTTCGAGATAAGCTCCAATAGTGGGCTAAACCTGTTGTCAGCGTTCTTATAAATGCCTCTTTATTCATGAAAGCTACCATTAGAACCTCTCCCGTGGAAACATCTTGGGCAACAGCTACTACGAAGCCTCCATTGTGTTTGTAGTTTAAAGAATCAGCTAATTTTTCAACCTCTTTAAGATTCACAGTGTGGCTACTCACTTTGAACACTTCTCCCTCCATGACCTAACAACCTCCTCCTAATGAGTTCTTCAGGGATCTTGCTTGACTGAATTTTCATGAACGCAGCTAAGACAAGAACATGGTATATGAGGTCTGATGCTTCGCTTACAGTGTCTCTTTCAGAGTATCTATAAGCGGCTTCAATAAGCTCTAAACATTCTTCAAGGATTTTATCAAGTATCGCCTCCAAGCCCTCTGACATAAGCTTACAAGTATAAGAGCTATTGATGGGCTTATCACGTCTCTCTTCTATAATTCTGTAAAGCTCATCTATAAAATGCCAACTCATATTGACCACTTCTTGAACATATCCATACTCAGTATCAATGCCTTTTAATGCCTAAACTATAGGCCTATTAATGTACTTCTTATTTTTAAAGCATTGTAATGCATTTCTAACCCTTCTACACGCGCCATTATTTCTGCAAATCTTTTAAGCATCCTAAACCCTTCTTCGTCGGCAATTTGGACAGTTAAATCCTTCATAAGGTGGAGTGGATTGAGACCCGATGAAAATCTAGCAGCACCGTGAGTAGGTAGAACGTGACTCACTCCAGTTGCATAGTCTCCGAGAGCAACTGGCGTTAGCGGACCTATGAAAATTGAACCCGCGTTTCTTATTTTCTCCAATGCCTCCTCCGTATTTTTAAGCATTATTTCAAGGTGTTCAGGAGCATACATGTTTATAAATTCAATAGCCTCCTCTAAGCTATCAGCTATGAATAATCCCCCTCTTTCAAAGCTCTCAAGAGTAAGTGAGTCAGCAGAAGTATCTAGGATTTTTGAAACCTCCAAAGCAAGCTTTTCAGAAGTTGAAATGAGTATTGTTGAGGCATATGGATGCTCAGCTTGAGATAAAAGATCTGCTGCTATCAATGCTGGGTCTGCTGACTCATCTGCTAGTATTAGTATTTCACTTGGACCAGCAGGTAAGTCGATGCCGACATCTCCGTAAACTAAACGCTTAGCTACTTCAACATAAGGTCCTCCGGGTCCAATTATTTTATCAACCTTAGGTATGGTTTCCGTTCCATATGCCATAGCCGCAATAGCTTGTGCACCGCCCACTCTGAATGCTTCGTCAACACCAGCGATTTTCATAGCTGCAAGTACTATTGGTTTAATATTCTTAGGAGGAGTACAGACTATGACTCTACGAACCCCAACAGTCTTCGCGAGTGTAACAGTCATTAAGATAGTCGAGGGGTAGGGATTAGTACCGCCTGGTATATAGACGCCGATGCTATCGATGGGTTTCCACACCACGTATATTCGCAAGCCTTTTACAGGCTCTATAAGCCTGTTTTCAGGTAAAAGTCCTAGACATACTTTCTCCACGTTGGAGCGTATAAATTCCATGGCTTCCAATGTAGTGCCATCTAACATACTGTAGGCTACATCCATTTCTTCACGTAGTATTCTTAAGTTTTTATGGTTCAATTCCACACCATCGTAGAGCTTAGTATATTCTATGATTGCGGCGTCCCCTTTCAATTTTACATTTTCAACTATTTCCATTACGGTCTTTCTAATGCTTCCTATTTCTGGTAACCCTCTTTTCTGAAGATACCTTATATCATCCTGCGATAGAACTTTCAATCTAATTGGTTTTAAACGTGTCAAATTAGAACCCCCTTTGTACTTTGAATGTTACTCCGATTTTCAGCTTCAACCTTACATGCTTCTCTTAAAGCTAGGGCTAAAGCCTTGAATAGTGCTTCGAAAACATGGTGGGCATCCTCTCCGTATATATGGGAGACATGTATTGTAAGTCTGCCCGATTGAGCCAAACTGCGTAGGAAATGCTTTAGAATATTGAAGTCTAGTCCTTCAGCGAATCCGACGAATTGACCTTCCACATGCAGATACGGTCTGCCTGAAATATCTAGGGAAACCTCTGCCAGAGCGTCATCCATAGGTATTATTGCGAAGCCAAATCTCCGTATGCCTTTTCTATCCCCTAGAGACTTATTCAAAGCTTCGCCTATTGTTAAAGCTACATCTTCTACGATGTGGTGAACATTAGGCATTTTCAATGCATTTGCAGATACCTTCAAATCCATCGAGCTGTGCTTCGACAATGTCTCAAGCATATGATCGAAAAATGGATAGCCTGTCTTAATCTCTGAAGTGCCTGAACCGTCTAAATTAAGCTCAACTCTAACGTAGGTTTCTAGCGTTTTTCTTTCGCAGACGGCGATTCTATCCATTTTGAGCCACCTCCATAGCTTCTCTCAAACTAAAACGTTTCTCATATAAAGCTCTACCTAGTATGACACCATAAACACCGACCTTCTTTAGGGTCAAAATGTCTTGAATAGAGGATACTCCACCAGCGTAAAACATGGGTTTCTCGATTGTCTTTAGAATCTCCTTCAATGCTTCTAAATAGACACCTGAAGCTAAACCCTCCCGGTGAACATCCGTGTAAAGTATGCCCCAGAACATACTGGAGTCTAGTATTTCGATTGCGTCATGTAGTTTGATGCCCGTGGTTTCAGTCCAACCTCTCTTAACTATCAAACCATGCTTGACATCTAGGGCTACTATGATTTTTTCAGGACCAACGGCTTCAACAATTTTCTTAAATAGTTTTAAGTCTTCAAATACCACCGTTCCAAGGATTATACGGTGGGCACCTGCATTAACAAAATACAGGGCATCTTCAACCGACCCTATCCCGCCACCAACTTGTACTGGTACATCTACTTGTTTAAGTATTTCGAAAATCACAGACCTATTTACTCTTGAACGTTCCATTGCACCGTTTAAATCTACTACATGCAAGAGTTGGGCGCCTTCTTCAACCCAGTATTTAGCCATACTAACGGGGTCGAGGGGGAGACTCATACCTGTCCCAGGTTTCCCCTGGACTAGTTTTACGCATCTTCCATCTTTAATGTCTATGGATGGCACAACTTTCATGGGATAACCCTCTCTATAGGCACCACTAGAAGGTCACGTGCGCCAGATTTCTTAGCAAGATTTATTATTTTGTAGACCTCATTTTCATCTATAACCGTGTAAACTTCCCACATTTTCTCTTCAGCTTTTACTTCTGCAACGGTAGGCCCCGCCATGGCTGGTAGAATTGATAAGACCCTATTTAGAAACTTATCGGGTACATTCATCATGAGAAGCTTTTTACCTTTAGCCTTAAGAACACTTTCGAGTGCGAGTTTAATCTCCATTATTTTGTCGTTTTTCACCTTTAGGCTGTTTCTATTCGCTATCAAACGAGATGAAGATTCAAGTAATACGTCTATCGGCTTTAAACCATGGATTTTTAAGGTAGTCCCCGTACTTGAAACATCTACAATTGCGTCTGCTACATTTAAGTGGGGCATTATTTCAGCAGCGCCTGTAATCGGTATGATCTCTACTTCCAGATTGAGATGGTAGAAAAATCTGGAAGCTATATTAACGTATTTCGTTGCAATTTTAAGCCCTTCTTTCAAATCTCTAACAGTTTCGATTCCAGAGCCTTCTCTCACGGCTAGAACGAGAGAAGCCCTTCCAAACTTTAAGTCCAGTAGTTCTTCAACATCTGCGTTTGCTTCGACGACGTAGTCGTAACCTGTTATCCCTAGATCTGCGGCTCCTAATTCGACAAGCCTAGGTATATCTGCAGCCCTGGCGAATATTACATCAAGCTCAGAATCGTTTGTTCTACCGTAGAGCTTTCCTTTATCTAGAACTTTTATGCCAGCCTCAGCCAAAATATCTAACGCTGGCTTGTGGAGTCTACCCTTATTCGGTAAAGCGAGTAAGACACCAGCCATATGTTAATCACCTTTGGAGCTTAAAATCGCTTCTAAAGCCTTAATGAACATGGTATTTTCATAGTCTGTTCCAACAGTGACTCTAATAAAGTCTCCTTTAAAACCATCTAGAACACCTATCGCTCTGATGGAGATGCCACGTTTTAGAAGTCTAGCCGAAACTTGTTTTGAAGAGAGACCTGAGTCTGATACATCTATGAGGATAAAATTCGCCTCTGAAGGATATGGCTTAATACAATTAAACCGTTTTAACGATTCATACAACGAGTTTTTAGCTTTCTTAATAGCTTCAACTTTAGCATCTACTATGTGCCAGTTTTCGAGAATCTTTAGAGCAGCCTCTTGAGCTATTAAAGAGATGTTGTAGGGTGGTTTGACTTTTAAAAGGTTTTCTACTACATGCCTTGGGGCAAGACAATACCCTATCCTTAATCCGGCTAATCCACACGCCTTTGAGAAAGTTCTGAGTATTACTAAGTTTTCATAGTCTTTCAGCAATCTTACGGCCGTCTTGGCTGAGAATTCATAGTAGGCTTCATCTACAACCGTTAAAACACCTACCTTAAGTACTTCTTCAATCTGCTCTACAGATGGACCTAAACCAGTTGGGTTATTTGGGTTTGGTAAAAAGAAGACTTCAATATTTCTAGAGGATAATGTCTGAATGACGGTAGCTAAGTTGAACGTAAAATCTGGATTTAAGGGGATTTTCACTATGGAACCGCCAGCTATAGTTGCAAATCTCTCATACATTGGAAAGGTCGGGTGTAGAACAGCTACTTCAGCACCTTCGTAGACATAAGCTTTAACTATGAGGTCTATTATTTCATCCGAACCCGCCCCGATAACAACGTTATCGCTATTTAAACCGTTTCGTTCAGCTATTGCCTCTCTAAGCTTCTTAGGCTCTGGCGGATAGCGATTCACAAATCTTAAAACATTATTTATAGCCTCTAAGACCTCTTGAGGTGGAGGATATGGATTCTCATTGGCATCCAGTTTAACTATGTCTTTCATAAAGGGTTTTTCCTCATAAAGTGTCTCCGGGAGTTTCTTACGCTTTTTCACACGCATTCCTCCTGTGGGAAAAGTGTGGGATAAAAAATTAGTATGACCCACAATTTATAAGTTTTACTCTTCTAATGATATTTAGAGACTATGCGTATAGCAAGTATTCAGAAGATTGATGCGAAAGGTAGGATTTCAATACCCGTGAAGGTCAGAGAGGCTTTAGGTTTAAAGGACGGCATGAGGGTTCTCCTGATCGCAGACGTAGAAGAGAGAAAAATCGCTATAAATCCATTTGCAGACCCCGAGGCTAAACTCGTAGAATTTAGAATAAGTCTTAACGATGTACCTGGGGCTTTAGCTAAAGCCGCTTCTATTCTCGCGAACAACGGTATAGACCTCCTATTCTCAGAGTCTAGAACATTAAGACGTGGGGAGAGTGCCGAGTGGATCGCGATAGCAGATTACTCTAAATGTTTTAAACCCCTCGATAAGCTTGGAGAGGAGCTTATAAGTGAGAAGTGTGTAAAAGCTGTGGAATACAAGCCTTTAGATTAGGTGGTCTAGAATGGTTAGGGTTCTACAGTATGGCGTTGGGTCGATAGGTTTAAGATTAACGAGGGCTTTGCAGTCAAAGCCTTGGATTGAAATAGTGGGGGCTGTGGATTCAGATGAAGCGAAAATAGGTAAAGATCTAGGTATAGTTGCTGGTCTTAGTAGGAGGCTTGATGTTAATGTCTATGGCAGTTTAACGGAGGCTTTAAAAAAAGTGGAGGCAGATATAGTCCTTCATGCTACAAGCTCTTGGCTGGATTTGGTTGAACCTCAGATATTGGAAATAGTTGAGAATGGGTTGAGTGTAATATCTACTTGCGAAGAATTAGCGTATCCATGGAGGAGGAATCCTGAGCCCGCTAAGCGTATAGATGATGCGGCTAGGAGAAACGGAGTCGTAGTACTTGGAACTGGGGTCAACCCAGGCTTCGTCTTAGATACTCTCGTTTTAACCTTGACAACAATATGCATCAGCATCGATAGGATAGAGGCTTGGAGGATTGTTGATGCATCTAAAAGACGGCTTCCCCTCCAGAAGAAGATAGGATCTGGTATGAGTGTAGAGGAGTTCAGAGATGCCGCTCAAAAGGGTCGAATAGGACATATAGGCCTTAGAGAATCCTTTGATATGATTGCCGACAATTTAGGATGGAATTTTGACAGAGTTGAAGAGACTCTGAAACCTGTTGTAACATCTACGCCTATTGAAACGGAGATTTTCAAAATTAAACCGGGACAAGTTATAGGCGTCTCTCAAAGTCTAAGTGGGTTTATCAGAGGCGTTGAAAAGCTTAGACTTAATCTCCAAATGTACCTTCGAGCGGAAAACCCTAGAGATGCCGTCAAAATCGACGGAGTACCAAACCTAGAATTTGAAGTTAAAAACGGCATACCTGGTGATGATGCTACTGTTGCAATCATAATGAATATGATTCCTAAGGTTTTAGATGCCGAACCCGGTCTAAAAACGATGAAAGATTTGAAGTTACCGTTTGCATGGCTTAAAGAACTTTAAGCCCATTATCAAATGAAGTTGTGTGGAATTGTACATTTTTCCGTAAGGGAAATTTTTTTTTCCAGATAAGGATGTCTAAAGTATTTTAAAAGTACGTTGAATCGACCTGATAATTTTCCTTCTAAACGTGTAAACTAAAAACAATATAACCACTATAACTGTGACTAACGGCAACGCGTAACGCGAAAGCCAGTATTTAAACTCTCGCATTTCATAAAACGCCAGTCTTCTATCCTTCAATTCCATATCCATAAAATCTAAAATCCTAGCAACTACAAGTTCTAGTGGCAAATCATGTCCAGAATCATACCAGTAAACGGTTTTTGGTTCTCCAGCATGCTTGTAGAGTTGTTCACCTGCTTCAGCTGGAACTATACGATCATACTTGCCTAAGTGGAAGACTACAGGTCTAGGTGAAAAGCTACCTATGAAATTTATAGGGTCTATTGGGTTAAGCGTCTCTTGGAGTTCTTCATAAGATATGTTGTTGAGTTGAAGGTATTCCCTTATAGGCTGTATGGCCGGGTGTTGACTCTCCCTTATCATTAGACTCATATTTCCACCAGCTACTAAGAGCGCTGCTGCTTTAATTCTAGGCTCTACTCCTATGAATATAGCGCCTAGTATACCACCCATACTACCGCCAACGTAACCAATTCTGCTGGAATCTATTTCAGGACGGGTTTCAACATAATCAATAGTTCTCCTCAGGTCTATAACAGTCTGTAAAATGCCTCTAACAGAATCCTCTATATCTATAGAGTATAACGCTTTACCTTCCTCTTTACGTTCACCATGATATTCTGCATCTATGGCGATTAAAGCATATCCTTCTGATGCCGCTAGGTTTGTTAACGGTAATATGTCTTCTTTTTTACCTCCATATCCATGAAGGAATACTATACATGGAACCTTCTCTTCGACCTTCGGCAGGATTAATAGAGCTGGAACTCTTTCCCCATTTACAGAGTCAAAATATACTTTGTAGATTAGGTATTTGTCTCCTTCAGTTAGAAGAACCTCTACAGCGTTTAAAGGCATATCTTTATCGTAGGAGTATAAACTTGAATAGTTATCTGGACATAGAGCTCCTGGGATTGAATAGAGAAGTAAGAGGTAAAATATTACGATTGACGATGCCTCTAAAATTCGACTATTCAAAGCCCTACACATAGCAAGACAAATTTAACTGTTGCAAACAAGGAAAAAAGTATATCTCAGGGACCGATGTAGGTAGATTAACTTCTGCCTTTAGATTTTTTAAGGAGTAAACCCGCTGCGATAAACGCCAAGCCTATGACATCGCTAATTCCCGTCGGTTCTGGGAAGAGAAGGAGAGCTAAACCTATTACTTCAAGGTCTCTAGGACCTCTAACGTTTAAAGCACCTTTCTTCGCAAGAACCTCTAAGTTTTTAGCTAGGATTACCACCCTCTGAGCACGTGTTAAATTTGGTTTCTCTAATGCATCTAGGACCGCTTCTTTAAGTTCGTCAATCCGAAGCTCTGGATATCTTCGGCAGATCTCTTCGAAGCTGGATATGTTTCTTTGGAGTTTATCTAAGGTCTTGAGTTTATTATCAATCTCTTGAAGCCTGTTAAGGCTTTTTGAGAGATTCTCAAAGCTTTTAACAATATCATCAAACTCGCTCATCAGGCTCCCTCAACTATTTTCTCGACTGCTTCGATCAGCCTTTTGATGTCTTCATCTGTGTGCGCGTAAGATATCGCACCAGCGTGACCGGGTAGGAAGAACACACCATGAGTCATAAGAGCAATGTAGAAGTTCCTTTGGATTTCCAAGTCTGTCTTTAAGCGGTCTCTAGGAGACTTTATATCGCTTCCTTCCTTCAGAAAGTGTGTCAATAGCAGGCTTCCAATACCTGTTGTTTTAACGTTTAAACCGTTCAAGCCATTAAGGATTTTATCTATGCTCCTCCTGGCTTCCTCACCAAGCCTGTTAATTTTACCATAAACTTGGTCGGCGTTCTTCTCCAAGAACTCTATAGTAGCTAATCCTGCTATTGATGACATAGGATTGCAGGAGAACGTTCCACCACCTATCCAACATTTTTCCCATTTACGCCCAGAGGTTAAATCAGCCAGTTTAAGTATCTCTGAAAGCCCAGCTACAGCTCCTATTGGAAATCCTCCCCCTATGATCTTGCCCAATGTTGTTAAATCCGGTTTAACTCTGTAGAACCCCTGGGCACTTGAAATGCCTAATCTGAAACCAGTTATCACTTCGTCAAATATCAGAACAGCATTATACTTATCGCATGTTTCTCTCAGAAATAAGAGGTAGTCTCTATCCAGAGGGATGCAACCACTTCCAATCAAGGGTTCGATGATTATACACGCTAAATCGTCTTTACATTCTTTGAGAAGAGAATCGGTTTTTCCAATATCGTTAACTGGTATTGTTCTCGTGAATTGTTGCTCTTCCACCAAAATACCCAATGAGTCGGGTTTATCATATGGCATGCTCACACCTTTATGAAGAGTTGTGTTTCCGCCATGCCATCCCCCCTCGGCTTTAGCAACTATTCTTTTGCCTGTATATGCTCTAGCAAGCCTCACCGCATACATAGTTGCTTCAGTTCCAGAACAGCCCAAGCGGACCATATCAGCTGAAGGTAGGTTTCTCTGGATGGCTTCAGCAAGCTCTAAAGCGTAAGGATTGACCGTTCCAAAGTGGAGGCCATTCTCAACCTGCTCTTTGATACGCTTTACAACAGGTTCAGGAGAATGCCCAAGTATTAGAGCCATATGTCCCATCCAATAGTCTGCGTAGATATTGCCATCAACATCCCATATTTTTGAGCCTCTCGCTTTAATTGCGTAGAATGGATATGGTGGAAAGAATCTTATATTGTGAGAAACGCCTCCAGGCATGACCTTTAAAGCCCTCTGGTAAAGTTCCCTAGACTTTACTGTAATGGCTTTGTACTTTTCGACATATTCCTCCCACATAGTCTAACCTCCGTTGATCAGATAGATTTTATAAAAACCCTCCTACTCTTAAGACTTCCTGATATTGAATCCTACAATACCCGTGGCAACATCATTGGAAAACTCAGAGACCTTAAGCTTTCTCAATAGAAAACTGTGGACTTTAGGTGACGGGTCGCCATAAACTGGATCTTCAATAAAGTCGTCTAACTCGCTTATAAATGAGGGGAATCTCTTGAGATAGACTAATTTGACTTGAGACCTCTCAGACGGTTTTCTTGGCAGTAGGTCAGGGTATACGACGAAGCCTTTGAATACTTCTATAAATTTACCTCTATAACTTGGCTTGATATCTCCATAAAACATTTCACCGACCACTAGATTACCGTATAAGAGTTTAACAGGAGGCTTATGCGGCATAGGGAATATGGAGCTCCTGAAGACTAAGGCCATTGAATACTCTCTATTTAAAGCTTCTCTCAAACCTTCATTGTAGCGTTTAAAGCCTAAGAAGTCTACGTTTTCTTCCTCGCTCTCCAGAGTAATTATGATTTCCTTATCTGTTTGAGTTAAAATCTCAGATGCCAAGAAACCGTTTAAGCTGTGGATTATACTTAAGACTTTGTTGACGATTTGATGAGCTCTTTCGCTCATTTGCTCGTATAGTAACTAGGAAGAATTGTATGATTAAAAATCTTTAGATAGCCTCATCCCTAGAAGAGAGTCGTAAAATTACGACGGTCAGTTTCGGGGGACCCATCAAAGCCACTGTTTAAAGGCTCAGAGATCACCTCTATCATCATCCCAATAAGAGTCTCAGAAGATTTTCCAAAATAAACGTTGCTAAAGATCTATTTGGAAAATATCCACAGTGAAAAGAAAGCTTTATATGAAAATGTTAACAGTTATCCATGCTGGTGACTTTTATTGCTTCAACCTCGAAATCCATCGAGGAGAAATGGAGGAAAATATGGGAGAGAGAACGTGTATACGAAGCCGACTTAGACCTTTCTAAGCCCAAGTTCTTTTTGACAGTAGCCTATCCGTATCCTAATAGTCCTCAACACGTAGGTCATGGTCGGACGTACACGATAACAGACATCTATGCACGATATAAGAGGATGAGGGGGTTTAAAGTACTATTCCCTATGGGTTTTCACTACACTGGCACACCCATCCTTGCTATGGCTAAGAGACTTGCATCAGGAGATGAAGAACTCAGAGAACTCTTCATCAATATCTATAAAGTTCCAAAGGAAATGCTAAAGGAGCTTGAAGACCCGTTTAAAATGGCGAGGTTTTTCCACGAGGAAATTAAGACTGGTATGAAAGAAATGGGTTTTTCAATAGATTGGAGAAGAGAATTCACAACCGTAGACCCGGGCTACAGTAGGTTTATACAGTGGCAGTTTAGAAAGCTTAAAGAGAAGGGGTATATTAAGATCGGTACACACCCCGTTGGTTGGTGTCCAAGCTGCGGAAACCCAGTTGGACAACACGATACAAAAGGCGATGTTGAACCTGAAGTCGTTGAATTCATAGCTATAAAATTTAAAATGGGAGACTTTTTCATACCTACAGCTACACTTAGGCCTGAAACGGTTTTCGGAGTTACAAATATATGGGTGAATCCTGAGGCAGATTATGTTAAAGCTGTTGTCGACGGGGAGAAGTGGATAGTAGGCTTAAAAGCTTTGGAGAGACTTAAACATCAAAATCTCCGAATAGAGCCTTTAGAAATTTTCAAGGGGCGGGATATTATCGGAAGAAGTGTATTAAATCCCGTTAACGATAAATCTATACCAATTTTAGAGGCAAAATTCGTAGACCCAAGCCATGGAACTGGCGTAGTCATGTCTGTACCGAGCCATGCTCCGTACGACTACATGGCGCTTAAAGAGATTAGAGAGAGAATTGGTTGTTCGATTGAGCCTATAACTATTATCGGTTTCGAGGGGTCTGGAAGCATTCCAGCGGCTGACGTTTGTAGTAAAATGGGTATTAGAAGTCAAGTTGATCCGAAGCTTGATGAGGCGACTAGAGAGCTCTATAGACGTGAATTAATGTTTGGAGTTATGCTCGATAATACTGGTAAATATTCAGGTATGAGGGTCTCAGAGGCTAGAGAGCTTATTAAGAAAGAGCTTATTGAGCAGGGCTACGCCAAGATAATTTATGAACTTTCAGACGTGGTCTACTGTAGATGCGGTGAACGATGTGCTGTTAAGATTTTGGAGAATCAATGGTTCATAGACTACGGAAACCGCCGTTGGAAGGAAGAGGTGTATGAGTGTTTGAACTCTATGCGTATAATTCCGGAGGAGCTTAGAGTTGAGTTTAGGAACGTCGTAGAGTGGCTTAAAGAGAGAGCATGCGCTAGACAGAGAGGATTGGGGACAAAGCTTCCATGGGATGAGAACTGGGTGATAGAATCTCTATCCGATAGCACAATATACATGGCTTACTACATCGTGGCCAAGTACATAAACATGGGTTTGCTTGAGCCTACTAAGCTAAATGACGACTTCTTCGACTACGTGTTTCTAGGAATAGGTGACCCAAAAAACGTAGCTTCTTCATTGGGTGTGGAAACAAAGCTCGTTGAGGAAATAAGGAGAGAATTCGTCTATTACTATCCTCTAGATAGTAGACACTCTGGTAGAGACCTTGTTCCAAACCACTTGACGTTTTTTGTATTCAACCATGTAGCCATATTTCCAAGGGAGCTTTGGCCGAGGCAAATAGTTACAAACGGTAGCGTTTTAATGGAAGGACGTAAAATGTCTAAAAGCTTAGGCAATATAGTACCTCTCAGAGAAGCGATTAAAGAATACGGTGCGGACGCATTAAGGATAGCTGTAGTTTCTACAGCTGGACTACTTCAAGATGCGAATTTCAGCCCATCTCTAGCTAAATCTGTGGCAGATTTTCTCGAAGCGCTCCTTAGACAGTATAGAGCCGTAGCAAGTATGCCTATTGTAGAATCTAAAGCCGATAGAGTCGACAGATGGCTGATAAGTAGATTGCAGAGGACGATTAAAGATGTAACCGAAGCTTTTGAAGAACTTGACGTAAGAAGGGCTGTTCAAATTGTACTCTACCAGATGGATGGCGAGTTGAATTGGTTCCTTAGAAGGAAGGGGTGTTTAAACCTTGAAGATGCTTCTAAATATTCAAGTACTCTGCGAAAGTTTATGGAGGTTAGAGCCAAGTTGCTAGCTCCTCTAGCACCCTATACAGCTGAGGAAGCTTGGAGTTTGATTGGAGGATATGGGTTAATCTGTAAAGCCGAGTGGCCCCAACCGGATTTAAGCACGATCGATGAAGAGGCTGAAAAGAGTGAAGAGTTTATTAAAGAATTGATCGAAGATACTAATAGGATACTTAGAGTGCTTCCCGGGAGACCATCAAGGATAGTGTATTATGTCGCAGCTGATTGGAAGTGGAGTGTCTATGAAGATGTCTTAAACATGGAAGAGCCCGATGTTAAAACGATCCTAGTTAAGCTTGAAAACACAGGTGTTAAAGTAGATAAAGCGACGGTTGCTAAGTTTATTAGGAGTACGATAGATATGCTACCTAAGATGAATAGAGAGTTTGCAAAAACTTGGGTTGGATTTAAACAACAACATGAATACCTTCTCTTAAAGGAGGTTAAAGAATTCTTGGAAAGAGAGTTTAAATGCGAGGTCTTGGTCTACTATGAAGACTCTTCTGAAATTTACGACCCTAAGAAAAGAGCGACATTAGCTAGACCGTGTAAACCAGCGATATACGTAGAAATAGAGGCTTAGACTAGCCTTTAGCCAAATTTTCATATGCCTGTTTGAGGAGGTTAATGATGTAGGGTACTCTATCTTGACTCGATATTCTTACTCGGCGATCCATTGGGGTGTCGAAGCTTTTTGGTATAGGTTTACTTAAATTCTCAGGGTCATTTATCGGTCCACCTGAGCGGAATCTAATCTCGATTTCACGTTTAAGTGGTAAAACTCTTAAATTTACAAAGTAGTGCTTCATTTTTCTACTCCTATATCCTATAAACGTTTTATTGATTTTCTCCTCGATATCTGAATCTAATCTCAGTATTTCACTTCTTAGTTTTAAAACGATTTCCTTCAAATCTTCGCTTAAACGTCTGAGATGGTAATCTATGGTTAGAGATGGCCTAGGTTGCTCCGGTATTTCTTCAGACTTAGTTACAGCCTCAACTTCAGCTTCAATTTCTCCAGTAGGAAGTCCGATTTCAGTAGGTTTGATTTTAACTTCCCACCAGAATTCATCTATTTGAGCTGGAGTTTCTCTAGCTAAATTAGATCTCACTTCTTCAATATGCTTCATAAACTTGAGGTATAGTTCCTCTTCTTTAGACGGATCATCCCATGTACAAATTTCACATATTGGAGCCTTTTTTCTTACACAGCCTAAGAGGTATGGGCAGAATATTAGGTCTTTCTCGACTTCGCGTCTACTACAGGGCATGAGATTTTAAAGATAGAGCTATCAGATATATAGTTTTTCCTTGAAGCCTAGCTCACACATGTAGCTAACGCTACTGCTTCTTTCTATACCTCAGGATTACCCCGTACAATCCATGGAAGCCTATAAGCAAACCTGCAAATGAAGCTGAAAAGGCTAAGAAGGATAGGGGAAAAGATGGCTCTAAAACGCCAATCACCATTAAGAGTGATATGAGGAAGCTTGTAACTAGGAGAAAAGCACCAACAGTAATTTCAACATACTCTTTCTCAAGCATGACCATAGAGCCAACACTTCACATGGTGGTTAACATCGACTTCGATCATTGGGGGCTCTTTGATATCGCATACACCTTTTATCATGTTTTCACACCTAGGGTGGAAGCGGCAACCGGTTGGAGGATTTAATAGATTCGGCGGCTCACCAGCTGGAACCTTCTTAATCACGAAACGATTAGATGGGTCTGGGTCTGGTATAACGTTTAACAATGCTTTAGTATACGGATGCATTGGATTAGCTAGTATCTTCTTTGTTTCCGCGTTTTCAACAATATGACCAGCGTACATTATAAGTATTTTCTCTGAGAAGTATCGCGTAGTAGAGAGGTCGTGTGTAATATACATAATGCCTAGTTCGTAGTCTTTCTGAAGATTCTGTAGCAGTTTAAGAATTTCTATTCTAACTGATGCATCTAGCATTGAAACAGGTTCGTCAGCAACTATTAGTTTAGGCTCTAAAATTATAGACCTTGCAATCACAAGTCTCTGCTGTTGTCCACCGCTTAACATATGCGGATATTTGCCGATGAAGTCTTCGACTGGAGTTAGCTTAACCTGTTCAAGAGCCTTATATACTCTTTCATCACGTTCTCTTCGATCTTTAACTCCGTGTATTATTAGAGGCTCCTCTAGAATCTTTTTAACAGTCATGAACGATGGGAGCGCTCCAAATGGATCTTGTTGAACAAGACCTGTTTCTCTTCTATACCATTTTAACTCTTTCCAACTCAGATGCGTTATATCCTTGCCATTAAATACAATTCGACCATTAGTGGGTTCATATAGTCTAAGTATTGTCTTACCTAATGTGGTTTTGCCGCAACCACTCTCACCAACTATTGAAATAGCTTCACCCTTGCTAAGAGTTAAGCTTACTCCATCTACTGCCTTTATGTATCCTCTTCTTCCGAAGAGGCCTCGTCTTACTTCAAAGTATTTTCTCAACCCTTCAACTTCCAATATCGGTGTATGCACGGTTATCCCCCTACATAAAGCCAACATTTTACGTAGAAGTTTTCATCTATGTACACTAACGGAGGGTCTTTAACGCATTTTTCGAATTTATATGGACATCTCTCTGCAAACCTGCACCCCTTAGGCAGGTTTAAAAGACTCGGAGGCGCTCCAGGTATGAAGTCCAACTTCTTGTCTGTCCTGAGCGTAGGAACACTCTCCATCAATTTCTGAGAATACGGATGTTTTGGATTATGATAGAAGGCGTTTGCATCGTTAAATTCAACGATTTGCCCGGCGTACATTACGGCGATTTTATCGGCTAATTCGCTTGATAGGCTAACATCGTGTGTTATGAATATCATGCTTAGCTTTAGATCTCTCTTGATGCTCTTTAGCAGATTCATAATGTTGGCTTGAGTCAGCACATCTAGTGAAGATGTCGGTTCGTCAAGAATCATAAGCTCAGGATTAGTCAGCAGGGACATCGCTATTATAATTCTCTGTT
This sequence comes from Bathyarchaeia archaeon, assembly GCA_038870975.1. GTDB lineage: Archaea > Thermoproteota > CALKCG01 > B24 > B24 > DTBU01. The sequence goes on from JAVZJD010000002.1 coordinate 591,134, forward strand.
TCATACCGCCGCTTAATTCAAATGGATAGTGGTGAATGAAGTTTTCACTTATACCTACTATTCTCAGCGTTTTTGCAGCTTTCTCAAGTGCTTCATGTTTAGCTATCTTTTGATGTAGGATTAGTGGTTCAATCATTTGATCCCCGATTTTAATAACAGGGTTTAATGAGTTTAATGCGGCTTGTGGGACATACGTGATTTTAACCCATCGAATTTCCTTCGTAAAAGATTCTTCATCTAACTCTACTAGGTTTAAATTGTTAAATAAAATAGACCCTTTATACGTGGAAGTATTTCTGGGAAGCAGTCTTATTATCGATTTTGCTAGAGAGCTTTTTCCACAGCCAGACTCTCCAATAATAGCGACGGTTTCTCCTCTAAGTAGTGAGAATGACACGTCATCAACGGCTCTAACTTCTCCCTTCAACGTCCTATAATACATGATTAGATTTTTCACTATGAGAAGCCTTCTATCCATTTACATTTCCCTCAATTTTGGATTGAATATTTTATCTAGAGCAAAGCCGAGCATTGCAAAGCTTAAAGAGGTGATTGTTAACATTAGAGAAGGCTCTAAAACCCAATAATATAAACCCTTGTATAGAGCACCGTTAGAGTATGCGTCGTTTATTATCTTGCCCCACGTTGGAGCTAGTGGATCGCCCAAACCAAGTATCGCTAACGCCGCCTCAAGGAAGACGAAGTCTGCTACCGAGAGTACTATAGATGGAATTACCGTTGGTAGAACTTTAGGGATTAAATAGTGTGTTAAAATTCTCAGGTTACTAGCACCATAGGCTCTAGAAGCCTCAATATAGGGGAATTCTTTAATCTGTAGGAACATCGCTCTATAGTTTTTAACACTACCGCCGAATATGCTTAACATTATGACAACCAATAGGAGAATCCAAATGTTGAACTTGTAAAATGTAGATATCATTATTAAGATTGGTAAAAACGGTAGAACCATGAAAACCTCAGTTATTCTCTGCAATAGAGAGTCGGCTTTTCCTCCAAACCATGCGCTAACGGCTCCGATAAACATCTGTATAAGTGCTATGGAAACGGATGCCACTACACCAAATGATAATGCAATGGGTGTACCCCAGAGTAGAGCTATGCTTAAGTCTCTTCTTAAATGATCTGTACCAGCCCAACCGTAAACTTTACCGTATACGACGAGCTTAGCATCTAAATTCACATCGGCTTCAAACACTACGCCATCGATCCAGAGCTTGTAATTTCCCTTCATCACTTTAACCGTACTTGGGTCGAGAATACTGCTGTCTTCTGATGCGAAGAGTAAAATAGTAATCGGAATATCGTATCCTATTGTTCCGTTTATTTTCCTTGAAACCATGTTTTTAAGCTCTTTAGCCAGTCTATCATCATTAGATATGTAGTACCTATCTTCACCTCTAGACACCATCAAAGACTTTAAAACTATGTCTTCACCATTCGGTTTAACCCAGTGTATTGTTAACTGGGGTGCTGAAGTATTGAACTTAGAGTTAAAGAATAGGTTTAATTCGCTTGGGAAGTCGTCGTATTCGTAGTTGAATGAAAACTCGATTTTAATCCTTGTGAACTTATTGGATACTGGAATTAAAGCCTTAGATACACCAGGTTGAGGCTGTCGAGTATCTAGTATTAACGTTTCAGGCATTTTCTTAGACGAGAATAAATTTACCCATGATGGCATGGCGTTACGTGGACTATCTAACCAATACTGTTCCCCAGCTCTCCAAAGTTTAGTGGCATTATCATAAGGTATGGCAAATAAAGTATATATCGATATTCCCACTAGGATGAGTATTATTGTTAGTCCACCTAAGGCAGACTTATAAACGAATAGAGTCCTAAGAGACTGTTTAATGTTTGACAACATTATATGCCTCCAGCCTTAATTCTTGGGTCTAAGATTGCGTATACAAATTCTAAAACGAAGACCGTTAAAGCCAGTAAGTACGCATAGATTATTACGAGACCAACTAGTACAGGGCTGTCAAACATAACAGAGGCTTGGTAGAATAGACTACCTATTCCAGGCCAGTTAAATATAGTTTCTGTCATTATTGCACCCATCCACGAGCCTATTAGTGTTAGGGAGAAGTCCGTTATGATTGGCGGTAACGTAGGCCTAAGTATGTATCTTCTCTGGATTAAGGATTCAGGTAGGCCTTTAGCTTTTGCAAGCTCTACATAGTCTTCACTTGAAAACATAAGGAAGAAAGTACGTCTTACGTATACATTAATAGGGGCATAGGCTATCAACCAAGATGTGATGGGAAGAATCATGTGTTTTAAAACACTTAATGTATAATCGACTTTATTGGTCGGTGGTGGGACATCCACCATCCCGCCGTAAGGTAGCAATCTTAACAGTGATGCAAATAGCAATATTAAGAATATTCCGTAGAACCAGCCTGGCATGGACGATAGAGGTGCGAACAATACAGACAATTTGTCTAAAACGCTACCGTACCTTCTAGCTAGAAAGAGCCCTGTGAATAAACCTATGAAGAACAGGAGGAGCTGTGTTGTTGTAAACAGGAGTACAGTATTTGGCAACCTCTCCAATATTATAATACGGACACTTTTGGAACCGCTATCGCTACTTATGAAGAGTGCCCTACCAAGGCTTAACGATAAAGCGTCTCTTAAATAGGAAAAGCTCCTATATATGAATGGTTTGTCAAAACCTATCTTCTTCAATTCATTGTTGTAAATTGCATTTATCAATTCTCTTATTTGGGTTTCATTTAAAGCCTTATATGCTGGATTTTGACGTATACTTTGCGAAATTGAAAAATATAAATCACTTTTAATTATTTCATCTACGTATCCACCCATGTTTGCAATCAGAATAGTCATATATGTAGCAATAATCACAGTTAGGAAGAGTATGATTCCACGTTTAACTATATACTTTCCGAGCTTTGGAATCATTGCATCACTTACCAGAGAATAGATAGAAATAAAAAGGGGAAATAAAAAGATATTGCTTACTTTTTCCTGACAAATGGAATAACTATCGCTATTATTGCGATTATAACTGCTAGTGCTGCGACACTGGTTAACGTATTTACACTACTGCTTAATGAGCTGACTTCAGAGCGCAACTCTTCAATTTCACTCGTTAAACTGGCTATTCTAGTTTCGTAGTCTGCTCTAACCTTAGCCAACTCATCCATTAAGAATTCCGTTACACTCATAACTGTTGCTACAGCGGTCGTAGATACTGGCATACCTACAAGCTTAGACACAACGAGTACGTTAATACTTAACGTTCCAGCTGTTAACATAGATGTTTCTTCGGGTTTAAGCACGATTCTCCATCTGCCATCTTCAACTGGCTCAGCAACACCTATCAAGGTTGCAGTTGGACTCTTAACGATGTATTTTACATAGTAGATGTCATCTATACGGTATGGCTGCCCTTCAAAAGTCACTGAAACATCTATTTCAGATGGTAATCCAGGCGTAATAGTAGGAACTGAAACTACTTTAACCTCAGGTATCATAGGCGCTGAGAACCTGAGCCACTTATCCGCAGTGTCTGTAAATTCTCTGTAGGCCTTCAGTACGACTATTTTAGCCGTCGGGTCGACTTTATCCAAGTAGAATGGCCCTGCACCTACCAAGAAGTGGCCTTTAGCCTCATACCAAGCTTTCAAATTGTTATACCTTTCTAAAGCTTCCTCTTCAGAGACGTATTTAGCCATTACATTCTCATACGGTATGAATTTCGTATCTATAGCTACATCTAAGTATTTTCTTAAAATCGGTAGGGAAGGCCCAGCTATGAAGCTCATCCACTCGACTTTAAGTGCTTCAGCCTTATCGGCTGAAAACGCTAGCTCACTGTTTACTTCTGCTAAACATCCGATTGCGACAGTATGCCACGGGCCAGGGCCATATGCATAGTCTGGGTAGAATGCGCTTGCAGCACTTGCTGCTATCTGTTCAGCGTCCAAATACAAGGCATCCGAATAATACTCAATGACCAGTGGTTTTTCGCTTACTATTCTAAAGCCTTTAAAGTACTCTTTGAAGGCTTCAAACACGGGCACGTATGATTCATCGTACAGGGGGCTTTCCGGCTTAGCTCTATCAAAGGTAAGTATGTAGCTGAATACGATGTCTGCTAGTGAGAATTTGCTTCCGTCGTGGAACGTCATGTTGAATATGCTATCGTCATAGTAGACTATGGTCTTCGTCTTTGCAGTTGTTCCTGGTGGTGCATAGATGATCTCCTGCTTCTCAGCATCCCAATCGTACCATGCATCCGTCGGTACAGTAATACTCTCAACGAATTCTAGGGAAACCCAGTCTAAAGTAACACCTATAGGTAATCCTTCTAAAGCATAGACTTCTGCCTTTTTAACCCTCTGCGGCCAATAAAGCCCGGTAAATGGATCAGGTATAACGGCTGGATCTGACGTCGCACGGTAGTACATTGCGTCATATATCCAGTTGCTTCCTCCAACTGGATTTACGGGATCAACCAGAATATCTGTAGACGCTATTTTAACAGTTCCACCTACTTGATCAACATATCTGATCGTATAGGGCCATAGTCTTGCACCTGAAAAGCCTGCCGCTAAGTCGTATGTTAGTGATACTTCTTTCCTAGCAGGCCATGGAGCCACTTGGCTTACCAACCAAACCCTCACGGAATCTTCCATCGAAAGCTCTAAGGCTTTCTTCATTAGCTCGTTTCTTTCTTCAATCGATGTAAAGTCTCTAGCCCAGAGCCTACCCGCTACATAGTCGAATTCGGGGCTTGGCTTGTAGGCACTCCATAGTGGTCCCATGCCCCCTCTCGGCGTGTAGAAGAAGCCGAAGTTATCCGATTCATCCCTGGAAACGAGTGTTGTTATCCACCCACCTGTGTAAATGTGGAACCTGCCGTCTGCTGGATTGCCTCTAATCCATATTGGAGAGGCCTCTCTACTAGTCTTATACTGTCTATCGACTGTGAACCCTAGCTTTTCAAGCTGTGAGGCTACGTAGTCACCTATGGCTCTTCTCTGATCCTCCACTCTGATTAGGAATATTATCGTTACAGGCTCGCCTTTGTAGTACCATTTTCCGCCGACTAGTTCAGCGCCAAGCTTAATCATTTCTTCAGTGATAATCTCCCTTGCTTTATCAAGGTCGTAACTGTATTTTGACTCAATTTCCATAATTGTATCTGCATACCTCGCATAGTCTGGAAAAGCAGGCGTTAAGCAAGTGTATCTAGGTACAGCCATACCAGCCATTATTTCGTCAACTATATACTTTCTATCCACTAGATAGTTTACAGCTTCTCTAATTCGTGGAACGGCGAATGGGTTTAACTTACCAGTTGCTGGAAACTCTGGACCCACGGGATTGAACGTTAACTCAAAGTAGAGTCCGAAGGACGTAATATACCATAGGTCCGGTGAAGCTTTTATCGTTCTGAATAACCCTGGGTCTCTTACATCTCTGAAGTACACTTGCATCTCATTTTTCATCAGCATGTCGATTGCTTTCGCTTCATCTGTTTCTACGAAAAAGTCTACTTCATCAACCCACGGTCCTTTCGGCGGTGCTTGAGCAGCGGAGACTGAAATACTCGTTGAAAGTATGCTGGAGAAAAGCGAAGCTAAGAGGACGATTGCCAATAGGCTAGCTTTAATTTTCATAAGATTTCCCTCGGAAATTTCTAACACATGTACTGTTTATAAGCTTTTCCATAAGTTATTCAAGGTGATTGAGAAGTTCTCAAGTTAAGTCTCACAAGGGGATGTACGAAGGGGAAGACCACCATGCGAGTCTTTTTCCTCTTCTTCCAAAAAAAAAAGAAGTGGTTCTTATTTTAACCCTTTTCCTCAGTTTTGCTAGGGGTTTGCTTACGCATGAAAACCGTTCTAAAGGCTCTTATGATGGCTATGGAAACTAATGTCGAAGCCACAGTTATAGTGGCCCTTTCAGCTATGGTTATCGGTAGAACGGCCATAAATAAATAGCCTAGCGATAGTTCTTCTGGAACTGGCAACCCTAGGAAAGCTAAGTAGTCGGCTGGCTTAGGGATGCCTGTCTTCGTCCAGATGATGCCTAAAGCCACGAGAGCGTCTTTAAGTGCTTTAAGAGGTACTAGTATGCCTAAGGCACTTATGTAGGCTAAGTTTCCATACATGCTATCGGTCATTGTTGCTATAAAAGATGTAACCGCAGAGCCCCAGATGAGACGGCCTCCTTTAGCCTCTATAAGACCTTTAAGCCTCTTACCCAATGTTAAACTGAGGATTAAAGCGACGATATGGAATACTGGGTATAGTGGCGCTTCGAAGCCGACTGGACTAACATACCAACCGATTATAAGTACAAGCAATACGGCGGATCCGTAGAGCCAACCTAATTCAATTTTACTCGTTAAAAAGCCAGCTACAAGAGATGCTAGAGCACCTGCGGGTATCAGCAGAAGCCCAAATACAGTCGTCGAGGGGATCATCCAAGCTATTAGATTTCCTAGAAGGGATGTTATGAAGCCAAGCTTAGGACCGAGTATAATGCCTATAGTGGCATAAAGTATTGTGGTAAGCTCTATGGTTGTTGGAGCACCTATAGCTGGAAAACCTGGAAGCCTTGAAACGGCGACTATTAGAGCAGCCATTGTTGAAATTGTCGCCACCTTTAATGTTCTAGTTTTAAGTAGACTCATACTCTGTGTAGTTATCTACACAGAAATTTAAATTTTTACATAGCATTATGTCTTCGGAGGCATTCTGTAAAAATCCAGTTTAGCATCGTGGTAGTTTCTTATTACGACTTTAGCAGCCTCCTCTATCATGGGTTCACCGTCCTTGTAAAGCCATCCACGTTTACGTGCAATAAGCTCTAATATCTTATATGGGTCCTTCTCAGAGAAGCCGTAGGTCTTCTCAATAGCCTTAGGATTTTGATCGATTATACGTTTAAGGAGTTCAACGGCAGGTTTAATGGGGTTTGAAAAGCCATCTATAGGCGTTCCCCGTATAAGCGTTTCAAGCCAGTCTTCACCAGAAGGCACTATACCAGGGGTATCTATGATTTTAATGTCTTCATCCACCTTGTAGAGTTGAAAAGCCTTAGTATAGCCTGTGGTTCCAGGGTAGGGGCTTGTAGAAGCCGAAGCTTTTCCCTTTAAAGCGTTTATAACAGTTGATTTGCCAGTTTTCGGCAGTCCGACGATTAGAACGGTCGTAGGTTTTCTAGAGGAGACACTTCTTATGGCATTCTTTAAACGGTTTACACCTCTACGATGTTTAGCGATAAAAGGAACGGTTTTAAAACCCAAGTTCTCAAAAAACTTAACCCATTCCAAGACTACTCTTCTAGGAGCTAGATCAGCCTTATTAAGTACAATTATGATGGGTTTGCCAGCCCTCCCAGCCATGTTTTCTATTCTAATACTACGGGTTTCAAGAGGAACCCTAGCATCTAAAACCTCAAGTATGACATCGGCTTTATTTACAAGCTTAGCTAATATACTCCATGATGCAAGTTTCAACGAGAAACACCAGTTTCAACAAATAAACCTTAAGCTCCGTACTGACCTACTTAAAAACTTACAGATAACTCTTTAAATGTTTAGCAGTATTATTCTCCGGTCAACAACGGTAAATGTTTTAACGCAATCCGACTTAATGGAGTGAAACGATATAAAACACATAGTGAAGATTAGCTATTTAGAAGACTATAGATGATGAACCGAGGGTTCTCAATCATTATATTAAGCGCTTTAACAATGTTCTCAATAATAGTTTTGGTGATTGCAATGAGAGACCCTTTAACTCTACATCCAGAATTATGGGCAGTTGAGAGGCCTTTATTAAAGGCATTAAAACTACCTAGGCTGGTAATGGCTTTCTACCACGCTTGGTATGGTAATACTACTGGTCCTTCGGGGAAGTGGTTCCACTGGGATCATCCAATATGGGATACTGCTACGGGTGAGGTGATAGGTCGTCACGACCCTGAAAAGTTCATAGCGCCCAATATTAGAGATATTGGAGCTGCTCATTATCCTCTTACTGGCCCATACGATTGCTCAGACCCAGAGCTGATAAAGTACCAGTTGGATTTAGCGGAAGAAGCTGGAATCGATGTATTCGTCATAGACTGGTTTGGACCTCCAGATGGACCAGTAGACAACTACACTAAGACGTTGATGGATTATGTGGAAGAGCATGGGAGAAGCATACGTTTCAGTATACTTTACGATGGATATCACTACGCTAAGTATCCCCTTTCAGATTCTCTGAATGAGCTGAGATACCTTCTAAAGACTTATGGGGAGCGCTCATCCTTCCTGAGGGTGGGAAATTACTCCTTGATCTTCATATACGCCAGCAGGTTCTACACGTCTAGACAGTGGGATTACGTAATCCGCACCTTAAGATACGAAGGCTTTCAGGCAATCTTCTTAGCTGATGCATTCGAGGAAGACTATGCTAAAGTCTTCGATGGTCTATACACATACAGCCCTTTAGATATCCTTCTAAGAGGTGGAAATCTAACAGAAGTCTATACTAATGCTAAGCTACTGGCTTCTAAGTACGATGGGTTTTTCGCTGGAACAGCTCTTCCAGGTTACGATGATACGAGAATACGTAAGCCTGGAATCTTCTTGGATAGGCAAGACGGGAAAGTGTATAATGAGACTTGGCGGGCTATTATAAATAGTGGTTCAGACTGGGCTCTAATATGCTCTTGGAATGAATGGCACGAGGGGACTGAAATAGAGCCGAGCATTGAATATGGAACTCAATACTTAAAACTCACGAAAAACTTCTCGGATGAGTTTAAAGGTAAAGATAGATGAAGACGAACATACCCTCTAAATAATTCTGAAGCTAGGCTGATAGATCAATGTTTGCCAGTAAGTCAAGCGAAACGTTTATTGAAAAGCTGATACACCAAGTGTCTAGTCTATTATTTTGCGGGGGAATGAGTTGAAAGCCCCCGGCGGGCTTATATCTTCAAGTGTAAAAGCACTTAACATCGTATGTACACTACTTCGTATGTCGCTTCGATGGGCTGCGGGGGCGTTCAGAAGGTGTTTAAGGGACGGGTCTTAGATGATATGCTTTCTAAAATTCTACGTTAGCTCTCCATATATCACCCCTTAGGAGGTTATAAGTCCATGGAGTGGTCAACGATTCTCTCCTCAACGCACTAGAGATGAAAGGTGAGACCTGGATCAGGTTGAACTCTAAGCCGTTGAGCTATCCATGAGGTGGCTTCCATAAATACGGATCCATTGGTTGGGTTTAGTCAGACTCTCGTTAACTGATGCCCACCACGTAGATATGATCCAGATTTGTCGGTCTTGGTCCAGCGGGGCTTAAGCCGTAGGACTATGGATATTAGGACTGCTATGGCTATGAGCGAGTTAAGGAGTAAGTATGGAAGACTTAAGATTAAAGCCTTGGTTTTAAGATGTAGCGGGAGATAGCTGAAGATCGATGCCGTGAGCGCTAGCTGGATTATGGCGGATGCCAAAACCACAGCCAGTATCGGCTGTCCGAAGATTAGGACTAATACGAGTACTGGCAAGAAGAGGGCTATACTTAGAGGTGAGAGAAGACTTAGGACCACATCCAGCTTATTCATAGGTTTAAGTCCTTTCAAGTCTTTAAACCTCCGTTTAAGGACTTCAACCGTCCCCCTATACCATCTAAACCTCTGCTTGATGAACGTGCTGAGCTTAGAGGGGGCTTCAACGCCGACTTTAACCGGAGCTAGACTGACTTTGCCGCCTCTACACATTAAGCGTACCGCTAAGTCGTTATCCTCAGCTATAGAATCCTCATCCCAACCTCCCAACGCCCTTATCCAAGAGCTTCTCACGAGGGAGGAGAAGCCTGGGGCTTGGGTGAAAAGACCTAGACGGCTCTTAGCATAGGTTAACTTCTCCCAGAGCGAGCATTCGAGGGCGAAGAGCTGGGGTAGCACCCCCTCTTTTAGGTTTAGTGGGTAGGGCACCGCTGTTACGGCTACGGCATCTTCATGGAGGATGAATTTAACCATGGTTTTTAAAGAATCTTTGCCTACGATGGAGTCTGCGTCTAAGAGGAGGACCAACTCTCCTTTAAGGAAGGGTAGTGCGTAGTTTAAGGCTGAGGGCTTACCCTTTGGACTTGAGAACTTCATCAGCTTGACCGTGTCTTTAAAGTTCATACAGGCTTCTAAAGTTTCATCGTCATCCACGACGGCTAAAATTTCAAGCTTATCCCTGGGATAATCTAAGTCTAAGAGCTTGCTGAGCGTATAGGGGAGTACCTTGGCCTCGTTCTTAGCCGCTATGAGGATGGAAACTGAGGGGTAGTTGAAGCCAGACTTCTCTACGCCTTGGACTTTAAACTTTGACCCGAGCAGTATCAGAAGACAAGCGTAGGATGAAAAGATGAAAATTAAACCAACTAGTAAGGCTAAAATCGCCTGTAGTGTTAAAAGCAAACCCGTCAAGTGTGCTCAGCCTCTTGCTGAAAGAGGGCAGATTGAAGGCTTTCGGCTATGGTTTTTCCAAGGATGTCTTTCAAAGCCTTAAGTCCTCCAGCTAAATTACAAATTAAGAGGCTTAGCGACGCTGCCGTTAGGACGTGGGCGTTTAGAGTTATTGTTACAGAGTAGCCTATGATCGTTATGTTTAAGCCGTTTATGATGTAGACCGTGAGCATGGTTAAACCTAAGCCTGAGGCGACGCCTAAAACGGACGCTTTAAGGAGCGTAGAGACCATTAAACTTAAGGTCTTCCTCTTAGACGATCCTAAGGCCCTTAAAAGGGCCACGTCTAACTTACAATTGGATACCACGGTGTAAGTTACGTAGTAAGATAAGGTTAGTGTGAAGATGGATGTTAATGCGGATAACATCTTTAAAGTATCTTCAGTAAGACCCAGCTCGCTTTCGAAGAGTCTTTTGACGAGCTCTTCGGCTCTTCCAGCCGATAGTTCAGACATTTTAAAAAGCATTTTAGTATCAGCAGTCCGTAAACTGAGCTGCTCAGGGCTGGCTTCAGCGAATTCAGGGTTTAGCTTAACGTCGATTTTCAAGCTACCTGACACTGTGACTCTATAGTCTCCTTGAACCCTCCTACCTCCAAGGTAAAACTCAACGTCGTAAGACCCCGGTGGAAGCCTTAAATACGCTATACCCCATTTATCGGTTAATGCTTTGACGGATACCATATCTTTAACCCGAATTTCAACGTGTTCAGCTTTAGTTCCGTTGGGAAACGTTACTTCAAACTTCACTACTTCACCCTCGGCTATGACGCCTTTAAATCCTTCTGGAGATAATAGACTTAAATTCGTACTAACCCTAACTATTGTCAGCTCTTCATTTTTAAGTCCTCTGAGCCACCTAGCCACATCCGTGAGTACTATGATTTCATCGTCTATGTAGCTGTCTGTAGATATGACGCCTACCACGTCTAACGTAACCCATACATCTCTCAGTACGCTCAGAACGGTTACTCTTTCCCCCAAGTGCAGGTTAAGCCTCTTCATGGCTCTAACTCCTAGAACCACCTTATGGAAATCGTATGGCTCTAGCATACGGCCCTCCACTACTTCAAACTCTTCAAAGCTGGAGAATAGGTTTGGATCAACGCCCCTAGCCATCAACATCCTACCGTTTATAACGCAGGGAGCTAAGACCTCAGGACTTAAACTCTCAACTCTTAAAACGTTCTTCAGAAAGTCCACAACCTCATAACGTATTACGCTTGTAATTGGGGTTCTAGCTTTCTTATCCCATACGATCAGCCCGCCTCCGCTTAAACCGTGTACTAAAGCGTCGTACGCTGATAGGAAGAGTTGAAACGTTAGAGTAAACGATGTGCAGGTTATGGATGTAACGAGCACTATGAGTATGAGCCTCCTCCATGGAATTACTTTCATGAGTTCACCTTACGTATAGGGCTATGGGTCTTTTCAGGATCTTAGCAATCGCTACTAATCCTCCGAACGTGGTAGATGCGATGACGTAAGCAGACGTTTTAAGTATCAGTTCGACTGTATAAAGCGGCCTCACGCCAACCTCTAATAGGCCTGCGATTTTCAAAAACATACAGGCCACGTAAACACCTGAAACTCCTAAAGCTAAGCCTAAAGTCAAACCGAGAATGCAGATTAAAAGTAGCTCGTAAACTATAAGCTTTACGACTGACTTCTTAGATAACCCTAAAGCCCTTAAAAGAGTACACTCCCACTTAGACTCCTCTATAAGCCTCAACCCCAGTACGTACGCCGTTGTGAGGATTAGCACGCAGATGATAACCCTCCAAACGTCTATTAGCCTATATGTCTGCTCAGCTAAGTCGTTTAAGGCGGGTCGTAAACCAGAGCCGTATAAGACTTTAAGTCCTTTAACCTCAAAATTTTCAAAGCCTACGTAGTCGTAGGGTTTTTTGACGAGGATTCTTATGAGGCTTATCTTACCCTTCAACTCTGGCCACAACATCCATGCTTTTTCCAAACCCATTAAAACCTCTCCGTCTAGAGGCGTTTGCGTTTTAAAAACCCCCTTCACGGAGAATCTAAGGGGTTCATTTTCAGAGGTAAACCATACAGTGCACCCTTGGGATAAGTTGAGTGCATCGGCTAGCACACGGCCCATGTACACTACGTAGTCATCATTAAGCCCCTTGACCTCAATACCCGCCATCTTTGAAAAGACTTCGGGTTCTACGCACCTAATTCGAGTCTCCACGCTTTTATTACCTAATGTGACTATGCTATTTATTAGAAGCTCCGGTGAAATTATTGCGACATCTGCGTTTAAAGGAACGCCCTCTAAAGTACTGTAGTCCATGAGTTCTCCGCTCGATGTAATGAGTATGAAGTTTGAACGTAAGTTCAGTCCAATGTATTCAACGGTCTTGACGACTTTATCCACGTAAGCGTTTGCTATAGCTCCAACGGCCGTGAGCTCCGCTACGAGGATTGTTATGATCAGTAGTGCCAGTACTACATGGCCGTTTTTACTCAATATTGCTTTGAAGGCCAGTGGAACTAGCAAGCTAAATCCTTATTACTACTGGATAAGCTATAATCCATTTGGGATGGGGACTGCCGTCGAAGTTAAGGACGTTTGGAAGAAATACTATAACTCGTATGTATTGAAGGGCGTTGACTTAACGGTTGAAGTTGGAGAGTTTATTTCCATTAGAGGTAGGTCTGGAGTAGGTAAGTCTACGCTTCTACGTTTAATCGGTCTTCTAGATAAGCCAGATAGGGGATGCGTGAGGTTGTTTGGGGTGGATACTTCTAGGTTGAGCGATGAAGAAGAGTCGAACCTTAGGCTTAGAAGCATAGGCTTTATTTTTCAATCGTACAACTTAATACCGTGGCTTACTGTGGTTGAGAACGTCAAGCTCCCCATGGCATTGGCCGGGGTTAGGGAAGGTGAAATGGAGGATAGAGCGCGTAAGCTTCTAAACGTATTCGGTTTGGAAAAACTCGCCGATAGGTATCCAGGCGAGGTTAGTGGAGGCGAGCAGCAGAGGGTGGCCGTGGTCAGGGCTTTGGCAAACAATCCCAAGCTCATACTTGCAGATGAGCCGACCTCCAACCTAGACCCTGAGAATTCTAAGCTTGTGGTGGATATGCTTTTAAAGGCATGCGTAGAATTCAAGGCCTCCGTGGTTATGGCGACCACGGACGTATACGAAGAGCTTCCAACAAATAGAGACTACGTTATAGTTGATGGTAAACTTAAGCACTTAAACCTAAAAGTCTGACTGCTAGAAAAACCAGTAGGACTATTAAAGCTACTATCACACCCCTTCTGTTGAGCTCGTATGGAAGTTTAGTACGATAGTCTTCCTCCTTGAGCGATCTAAGCATGGGATGCATCAGGAGGGATGCTAATGGAGTCAAGGGTAAAACCCAGTAAAACCTACGATCTGTAACGCCTAGGGCTACTATGAGTATTAAAGCCGTAGCCATGATTATGTTCGCCAGCATAAGGGATGGTTTTTCGCCGAGGAGTGTAACTGTTACTTTATCAGCGCTCTTCAAATCCTTAGCATAATCTCTAACTTCTTGAATGAGCTCAGCCACGGCTGAGAATAGCATCGCGATTATCGTTAAGATGAGTCCAGTTGAGTCTAGGTTTCTATAGGTCATGTATCCCATGGCCACGTAAAGACCTGGTCCAATGGAGTGGTATAATACGTCTAAGGGAGGCTTAGCCTTGGCTCTAATCCCATAGGAGTATGTGAAGGCTCCGAATATCACTACGAGCCCTATGGGTGTTAAATTCGCTGGTAGCAACATTAGGCTTAGCATAGACGCGGTCAGCAACACCGTAGCTACGATGGATGCAAATTTGACCGTTATTAGACCGAGGGATATGGGGTTCCTAGGGCTTTCTGAGTGGGAGTCTACGTATCTATCTGATATGTCGTTTACTACAAAGGCTAGAGCTGAGGATGAAGCTATGAAGAAGACAAGCCATACGGTTTTCAATTCGAGCTGTTCGAACGTAAATAGGCTTCCGAATAAACCAGCCAACGTAAACGCTGGACCGTACTCGTGGAATCTTAATAACATTTGAAGTGCTTTAAGGCGATTTACGCCTCTACTTATGGTGTTCTCGACTGGCCCCATAGACTATGTTCTCCCCATCATCGTAAACTCTACTCAGCGAATTTTCACCGTCTAGTTTAGATATGGTGACTGTTAAGGGTATTGCATAGGCTCCCCCCACGTACCCGTCTACATCCATATACCTATACACCAGTATGTTCTGCGAGCTCACGGCATTGGAGCCGTATATTAAGGTTAAACAGTCGTAAGGGTTGAAGCTTAAGTTGAGGTATCCGCTCAGTAGGTAGCCGTATTTGATGTCCGAGGAAGTAGTAGACCCTTCTGCCATGAAGTATCTAAGCCATAATGCTACGTTTAAGTCTCTGACGTCGTATATGTGGTATGCACCTGAGTATTTACCATGTGTAAATAAATAGCTGTACCAGTGGTTTAAGAAGCCTAGCGTGATTAGTATCCACACTATGGATATTGAGAGCTTATACTTGGATCCTCCGACAGCCTTTAAGAGCTGCTTCAAACCTATGGGGGCTAATATAAATAATGGTGGGTATAGGAAGCTCGGCACGCGGATGATGAATGTCAATGGGCTTTGGGAGGCGAAGAAGCCGTATAGGAGCAGGCCTAACAGGCTCATAATCCAGCATTTGAGAACTGTAAACTCTTTCGCAGGGGCTGCGTCTCTGATGTTGAACCAGCCCAATACAGCCATTACGGCTACAGCCATGTATGGTGTTGCCGTGAGAAGCATGTGTATGGGTAGTGTCGGAGCCTCCTCTAAAACTCTTACTCTAACGCCTATAAGCGCTAAGGAGACGGCTAACGCCAACACCGTGCATAGGTATATCTTGTCAAAGGAGGACCTGTGCCTCAGAAATGTGAAAACAACAGGGGCCACTGAAATCGTCTCAAAGGACCAGAGTGCGAGCCAGTCGTTGAAGTCGAGCTTTACAGGTAGACCCTTTAAAGCGTGTAGTTGATAGTATAAGGCTGTTAAGATCAGATACGTTATAATGGTTGCTGCAAGTTTACGGTCTAACTGTTTAAATGGTTGGAAGAGGCTCAGGGTTAACGTGAAGCTTAAGCTCGCTAAGAGCAGTATGAGTGATGTAAAGTGGTGTGCTAAGAGAAGCGTCGTAAAGCTTAAAATAGATGCTAAGTAAAAGCTCCATCTGCCCTTAAGCAACCCAAGCATCAACAGCATTAAAGTTGTCAAGTAGAGGGTGTGTGCATAACCCTCCTTCGTAATACCTGATGATATTATAACGTGTGGAGCCATGGAGGCGAAGAGTATGGCTGAAGCGTAAGCCATCGGAGAACTATTAGAGAACTTCTTCGATAGCGCTAGGAAAATATTTACTCCTAAGGCTGATGCTAGGGGGACTGAGAGGGCTGAGGCTTGGAAAACTGGCAAACCCGTCAATGCACTTAAGACAACCGTGTAAACCATTACGGTGGGCCAGTACACGTTATAGTTGTCGAAGCCCTCTGAGGGGTTGAGGTCTATCGGCGTATGTTTAGCTAGGTTTTCTACATTGCGTATTAGGGGCCAAGAATCGGTGTGCGATGGAATACCTGTTGAGAGGTAGGGGTAGAGTCTTAGGGTTAAGGCTAAGGCGAATATTATGAGGGGTATCAGTATTCTACTCAAAGACATATTGTTTGATTAAGCCCTAATGCTGTTTTGGCTAAAATGCCCTGCTCAGCTCTTCCACTGCCTCCTCTAAATTCTCCCTCGTCAGGTTCACGTCACCCTCTGATAAAGCCCTACAGGCTTCCACGGCATAGCTCGACGATTTAGATAGATGGTTTATGGCGTTTAATAAATGGTCACTCATATTGATTGGACCTATGTAGTCGGAGGCGTTTTTAAGCCTCTTAAGGGCTAAATTGGAGTATTCCTCGGCTTTCTTAAAGTGCTCTTCAGCTTCCGCCATCAGGCTCAGCGACTTCTCGTATTGAAGCACCTCCAAGTATTGGAGGCTTGAGTTTAATTTATCCACCCCGATTAAGATCTCGCTTCCAGAGGTCGTCAGCTCACCCCCTACCACAGCCATTAGTTTAACCCCGCCCACGGCGGCCTTTATCTGCGGTAGCGTCCCCTCTGTGATGGGTATTTTTTCAACAACTTTTAATGCCTCTGAAAACTCTAATCCTCCAGTTTTAAAGTCGTCTAGAGCATCTCTTAGGTTGAACCCTCTCAGCTCATCTGTAGCATTTATAGATGAATCGAAGCCCATGAATATTCTCTTAAGGGCGTCTGCCAATCCCACCAGCTGTGATGGAAGTTTCTCTAAGACCTGCTTCTGCTTTTTAGCTGAATTTACAACCTCCACGAGCTGACTGGGCAACTTCTCAGGTTCAATTGATTCTAGTTTTGAGAGGGCGATGCCAACGTATCTTCCCCCCTCTATGAACCGCTCTTTAGACGTGTTAAGCTCGTCTAAAACCTTCCCTTTAAGCTCCCTGTATTTTTCCCTATCGCTGAAGTACTTGACCGAATCGTTTAACGCATCGTAGAGAGTACTTAACCCATCGGAGAGGCTAACGCCAGCCCTAGCGGTATAAAGTCCAACATCCATCAACCTGAGGGAGCCCTCCACCTGCGTAGCTAGGTTTGGGATTAAGCCTACGATGTATATGAGCCCATTCAACGCATCTATACTGCTTTTAGACTTCTCAAGGTAAAATTCAGCCAATTGAAACTCCTCAGATGCATTTTTAAACTTAAAACTTTGAATGAGTGTAAACGCTTCTTGAAGGTGTTTAGACCCATCTTCAGCGTATTTGACCGCCTCATTAACTTTTACGTATGCGTAATAGCTGAGTACTCCTATGACTGCTAAAACGACTAGTATGGATATTAGAATAAGTTTTCTTTTTAACATGCTAAACATCATTAGAGGTAAACATGTATGAAAATGAATATAAGTCTATCCATTTACCCATGGAGATACTAAGTATAAACTTAGTCTAGTTCTGGGTTTTGAGTTAAGTAGAGATATATGGTGAATTGTTGCTTTTATCCCTACTTAGCTCTTCCCCCTCGGTTAATTCATAGAGGGCTTTCGGGGTGAACCCAACATCCCCACATCCGAATGCCCAACCCATCCCCATAGGAAGCTATGCTTCCAGAGCGGAGGGAACACTAAAACCTATGGTCAAACTATATTTAAACCTATCTACTCTGAAACTGCTGACATAGGCGATTTAAAAATTGTAAAAAGGGCTTAAGGTTTGAATGGGGGCCTTTATAGCTATCCATATACAGCGACATCTACGCTTATACTAATGGCCAGTCGCTTCCACTTCTCAAAGGCTGGATTATTTCGAAGCCCCCCGCTTTAAGCTCTCCAAGCATCCCCTAGAAATGTTGTCAACCACCACGTCACTAATATCATCTAAAGGTATCCCGACCAAGTGATTACCTATGAAGTCCGCACCTCCTGTTACAACGGTCTTTAAAAACTCGCCTATGTTTCGCTCAAACTCTTAATGTGCTCGAAGTGTAAAGCCACCATATTGCTCGCGTTCATATCCACTTGGTTTTCACCTCCTTAATCTGCTTAATATGCCTATCGTCGGTGAGGACAAAATCGGAAGATGTCCTAATAGCAGTAGCCGCGATGATCGCGTCTGCCATTGGCAGGTCTGCATACTTGCACCTCATTCGTGCGGCCTCGATGGCTGTAGATGAGTCAAGGTCCACTACTTTCAGCTTTGACTTCAAGATGGCATTTACCCTCATATCTGCTACATCTCGTCCGAAATTTTCCATCTCAAACTTGTAAAGCTCATGGACAACTATCGTCGGGACAAATCCAATGCTTGCCTCTCTCTGAAGGCTTTCTAAAATCCTTCTCGTCTTGCTCTTCGTTTCTTCATCCTCAGCCAAAAAGTGCACAATAAAGAACCGTGTGTCTATGACCGCCTTCATCTCAGTATCTATCTTCTGACCTCATTTTATCTATGAGCCCGAGGGCCTTTTCAACCTTAAATTTTCCAGCATCCACACCAGCTAGGTCTTCGATCCTCGGAACAACCTTAAAGATTATGCCAGATGGTGAATCCTCAACGACCATTTTCATGCCCTCCACTATGCCATACTTTCTCCTCAACTCGATGGGAATGGTCACCTGACCCTTACGAGTCACTACAACTTCCATATTCCAACACTTACTCTAAGTACTACAAAATTCATCGGTACTACTTAAAGCTTGCGGAGATGACCTTGATAACTGCGCCAATAGTTGACGTGTAAAGTAACTTCACTATAGCTCAAAGCACATGCCTTCAACGACATATACGCGCACAGCTAAACAATTTTAAATCATTTTGGCATGTTTCAATGTCCATCTAGCCGTCCGCCTTATCGCTTCTTCAGTTTGTGTGGTTGAGTTTCTTGAGGATTAATTGCTTGATTTTTGGCTCTTTCCCTTTAATTATATACTCCATGGCTATGTATACTTCGGCTAGAAGACCCTCCATATTTAAGTCCTCGTACCTCTTAACGCTTCCGTCCGAGTACAGGACTTCTAGGTAAAACCTCTCTTCGACTTTTGGGCGATTTAGGCTTTTCATACCCATCTATATGTAACAACGCATGCATTTGTGCTGATGGCTAGTTACCTTCGCTTCTCTAAAGGCTGGATTACTTCGAAGCCTCTCGCCTTAAGTTCCCTAAGCCTGACGGCTAGTGCTTCGGCGTCGTGCGTCATATTGGAGACTACTATGAGCATGGCTGGTGGAGGTGTTCTACCAGATGCTTCTTTCAAAGCTCTACCTGCCGGGTGGCTTCTGGCCGCGTTGAGTAAAGCTACGTATTCAAGCTGTAGGAGGCTTAGTAGTCCAGTCGTGGACTCTGAGGATTTTAAAACATCTATGAGGCGGCTGAGCCTTTCGACCTGCGGGGGACCGAGGACCCTCAATACGTCTTTCGAAACGGTTACGGAGCCTGTTAGCTTTAGAAGCCTTTTCAAAGCTTCTTCAGGGTTTAAAGGCTGCGTGGTAGCTAGTACGTCCTTTCGACTGTAGACCGCTAGGGCCGTTGGTGTAGATTCTCTGGCTAAGGTGTAGGCTGAAGATATTAGGCTGTATAGGGTTTCATCTGCTTCTTCCCTACTTCTAACGGTCATGTTTCCAGCTAGTACGCTGGGTCTGCCGAAGCCTCCGCTGTACTCCTTGACGACTAGCCTCTGAAGCTTACACGTGTGCTTCCACTCTATGTTGCGTGGGCTATCCCCTGGAGCGTATAGACGGCATCCGTGGAATTCGACACCGCTTTTAGACGGCTTTAATCCCGGCTGGATTGTGGATATGTATCCCATGCTTCTTAGGGAGCCTTCCAAGTACTTCTTAGCTATCCACTCCGCGTATTTAGCCTTAGGTATGACGTGTAGCTCTAACGCCTCTAAGTCTTGGCACGTTGTCGTTAAACCCCAGGCGTCTACAGCTGTCAACTTGAGTTTAAGTGCTTCAGGGCATGCTAGTGAAGGTTTAACCGATATCTTCAGTTCGACTGTTGTTCTAGGTGTGACTTTGAAGGTAGATGGCTTTACGCTTACCCACTCCTCCTCATGGAGTATTCGGACGTTTACGGGGGCTTTGAGTCTTGAGTTTAAGCGTATGGTGGCTTCAGCTCTCTCCCCGACTAACGTCCTCAGGGTTTGCCTATATGTTTCAAACGGCTCCCTAGGTATTCTACGTATAGAGAGCACCATCAATATGGATATGTACGTGAACGCTATAGTAGAGCCTATGGCAGATGATGGGTGGTTTAGGAGTGTCGATAAAGCGGTTAATATGGCTGAACTGTACATCAGCGTTTTACCTCGCTTCGTCAGCCTCCTACCGTTGGATGCTTCAAGTTCTTCCGGGGGGTTTTCACTCAAGTCCTCAGCCAATGTCTGTAGGATTGGAATGGATGTTAAAACGTTCAGTTGGAGTGGTAGGGTTTCCTCGAAAACCATCGGTGTGAGCAGGATCGTGGCGAAGGTTATTGATGGCTTAAGCCTAGGTCTTGTAGAGGCGTATGCATTTAAAGCCGTAAGCAGTATGGCTAGTATGGAGTACGGTATTGGCGTTAAAACGGCTCCGACTAGAAGCACTACGTATGTGTAACCTGTGCAAGCATTGTGGAGGAGTCTGATTCTACTGTGCAATTTTGGGTACTGGCACCTCTTTTAAAGCCTCTTCTACAAGCCTTCTAGCGGTTATACCTTCGATTTCCGCCTCGGGTTTAACCTTTATCCTGTGTTCGAGCACCAATGGGGCTAGCCTCTTAACATCATCCGGTATTACAAAATCTCTACCTTCGATTAGGGCTAGGCTTCTAGAGCCCTTGTATAGGGCTATCGTCGCCCTAGGGCTTGGACCTGAAACCACGTCTGGGCTTCCCCTAAGCTTAGCCACTAGGCTTGTGATGTAGTCTACGATCTTATCTGAAACGTATATTTTCCTAGCCAACATCTGAAGCCCTATCACATCCTCGGGCCTTGCAACGGTTTCAACTTTAAACTCCTCAATGTAGTCTATCCTCTTGACTATTTCCATCTCTTCCTCCATGCTTGGATATCCGCTCCAAACCCTAAGCATAAACCTGTCGATCTGAACTTCTGTAAGCGGGTATGTACCCTCATAACCGTATGGTAGTTGGCTTGCCATGACCATGAAGGGCTTTGGAAGGTCGTAGGTTACGCCTTCTATGCTCACCTGACCCTCCTGCATGGCTTCGATTAGTGCTGCCTGAGTGCGTGGAGTAGACCTATTGAGCTCATCGGCTAAGACTACGTTTGCGAATACCGGTCCTTTTATTAGCTTTGAGGAGCCGTCAGGTCTGTACATGTAGAAGCCCATCACGTCCGTGGGGAGCATATCTGCCGTGAACTGGATGCGTTTAAACTCCCCACCTATGACCTTTGCGAAGCTCCTCGCTAAAAGCGTCTTACCAGTCCCAGGTAGTCCCTCTATCAGGACGTGTCCTCCGGATATCATTGCCACGAGCAAAGCTTCCTTCAAGTCGCTCTTACCTATGACCACCTTGTTCAGTTCTTCTCTAATCCTCTCTACGAGGTTTAGGTGACGTTTCAGCTCTTCCACTTCTTAACCTCCTCAGCCCATATTGGCTTTAAACATACTATTAACGTTAACGCAAGTATTATGATGGCTCCTACGGGTGAAGATGCATATGAGTATATGGTTTGAAGCACCTCCTTGGCTTCATCTAGACGCGACATGGGTATGTGAGACTGGTCGATCAAGACTTCGACGACCCCGTGTAGTTCTAAGACTTTACGTATGAAGGGCATGTTATCGTCCATGTTGAGCATGGAGTTTATCGCTATGCTCGGGTCTGATACGGCTATCAGCCAACCACCTCCAAGCCTTACCCTGGCGGCTACTGGAAACGGACCCTGAGGTTCACCGGGGTCCCATTCTGAGTCTCCGTCTAAGTCTAGGAAGCTGAAGCTTGAAGACCAGGCTAAGACTTCAGCTCCGCTGGATGCGTTTAAAGTTGAGCCGTGGTTTAACACTATGCTTTCCACAGCTTCGATCTTTTCAGAGAACTTTATGCATTTTGGAAGGGTTGGGCTTTTATAGTTGAACAATGGGTCTAGGAGGGGTTTACACGTAAACCTAATGCCTACGTTAAGTCCCTCTAGGACCGTGTTTCCACATCCGTAGTCGTCCATGACGATTAAAACGCCCCCCTTCCTAACGAAGCCTTCAATTGAGGCTAATTCAGAATCATCCAGAGGCGTGTAAGGTACTAGTATGAGGACTACGGATTTAGAGGCGCTTGTAAGACGTGTCATATCTGTTATCGTTTCAGCTCTGAGCACTTCTGCGAGGTTTGAGTATCCGTTCCAGAACGGGTTGTCACACCTGAAGTCTCCAGTTGACGGGTAGAACCATATGAGCATCGCTGCGATCAGCAGGTTGGCTGAGAGTATTATAAGCCAGTTTTTAATCTTCAACTAGACCACCTACGAGTTTATCTAATAGTTTTTCAGCCCTCTCAATGTCTTCACCCCTAGGCTTTATTGGCGAGTACAGAGCGAGCTCAGCCATAACCGTGAGCTCTCTGAAGTATACGGTTAAGTCCTTCAACATCGGTTTAACGCGGTTTAAGAACTCCCTTAAGGTTTCACTTGGCTCCTGGTTGAGTTTTAAAGCCTTTGACACCGCGTCTAAAGCCTTCAAGTAGCAGTTTAAGACTGGAGCCCAACCCCCCTCTAGGACTAGGGTCGGTTTAACGGGTGTCGGCGTAACCTTAAGCTCGACTTCCCGAGCTTCGAAAGCCTCAGTAATTCTCTTATGGGTTTTCACGGACTTTAAGACTACAAGCACTATGGGTATTGAAGCTATTAAGGCCAAAAACGCATTAATGGGGTTCAATATTAGAACGTTCATCGTGTACGTTGCGGCTTGATTCCAAGGGTCTTCAGGCTCCACTCTAACCGTGAGTGTATATACTCCTGAAAGCATGAGTGAAGCTGGTATGCCTAAGCTGACGTTGAAAGACCCGTTATCCGACCTCGTGGCGTTTGACAGGTCTGCTAGGGTAGCCGTTACAATGATGCCTTTAACTACTTCAAGCTCTGATGAGGCTTCACCTTTGATCTGAACCTTCGACGGTATCACTATTACGCTCGGCGCTGAAACGATCAGCTTAAGCTTAGCTTTAACGACTTCTAGAGAACCTACGTAGCGTCCTGGGGCGTAGACGCCCATCGGGCTAGATTCTACCGTAAGCCTGTATACGCCTATGTGAAGCCTAGGGTCTACTTGAACGTTTAGCTTGAAGTATCCGTTTGAGCTGGTCGATGTAAACTTGACCGTTTCGGCTAGGGAGGCTTTAACGGTTAATCCGTAGACGGGTTCACCAGTATCTGTTGAAGCGTAGCCCTCCACTTGGAAAGACTTACCTGGGTATACTTTAGACGGGTATCCCACCTTGAGCTCTACCCTGTAGAATAGTATTCTTATTGATATTTCCCTACTTTCACACGGCCTGTATATTCGAGCATCTTCACCCTGGGGGCTGTACACCGCTTTAACCGTGAGGTTTGAAACGTATATGTAGGGTATTTTAAGCTCAGCCGTGAATGCTCCTGAGTCGTTTGTGAAAGCCGTTGACGCCATAGAGCCTCCAAGTAGGATTGAAACCATTCTACCCGGTAGGTAAGCACTGCCTGAGGTTAGAACCCCGTATACTTCTACTGCCTCGCCTACCCATGCCTTAGTCTGGCTCAGCCATATGTCTAACCGTGTCTCCTCAAGCTTTAATGCTTCAAAATCTGTGGCTTCCTCTCTGAGAGATTTTAAAAGCTCTAAATACTTCATCCATAGCGTTTTAAGCTTAACCATTAGATCCATGAGCTTATTGTAGGATTCTCTAACTTTGCTTCCAGCTGGGCTTGCGAAAACCCCCACTCTACTCGCGAGCTCACTTAAGGCTTGTTCAAGCTCTATGAGCGTTATGTTGGCACTTCCAAGTGTTATACTCGCCTCTTCAAGCCTAGCCTTAGCCTCTGTAAGCCTGTAGGTGTTCAGCAGTGCTGATGCCTGCGTTAGTAAGGCCTCCGTCTGATTCAGCTTCTCAGCAAGCGTAGTCAGTAGGCTGTTGAACCTTTCGATCACGTATTTCACGTTGCTCGGCAGGTACGTCAAGCCCATAGTATTTATTAGGGTTAGAGCGCTGGCGTAGTCTCTGGAGGTCATGAGGGATAGTATATCTCCATAGTATGTTAAAAGCCACAGAGGGTTTAAGACCTCTTTGACTTTCGACGGGTCTTCGTGTGGAATGTACGTGGGCTGGGCTAGGCATTGAGCCGTTAGACAGAGCGTTAGAAGAGCTACTGTTAAAGCCTTAGCATATCCCATATGTAGACACCGTATAGGATCTCTATCACTCTAGCCGCCACTATCAGTGAGAAGACTGCTAGGAGGAAGTAGCCTATAACATTCATGTATAAGCCTACCTTGGGCTTGAAAGGCCCGTGTAGAGCTATTGAGACGAAGTACTCTAATGTGAACATGGAAACATATAGGTCGAGCCTATCCTCGCCTAGGGCTGAGAAGACGACGACGGTCGCTGCGAACATTATGCCCATCAGGAGTATAAGCCTAGCCTCAGGCTCCATATAAGACAGCACAAGTGCGATTTGGTCTAGATTTCTTCCAACAGCTTTAGAAATTCTTCTTTTGTCAGCCCTATACTTTTAATGATTTGGAAAGTAGTCCTCTCCCCAGTTCTTCCCCTCTATGAACTGGGATGACAACTACTCTTCCATCATCGTGTTTTAGTATTACGTGACTACCTCGCTGTCTCACGGGCTTAAAGCCGATTTTAGCGAGAATTTTTATGAGCTTCTCAGGTGGGATTGGTCTTAGACTCAATTAATGGAACCTCTATGAATTGGATGCCAACTATTTCTCTTTTCGCCTCAACTGGAAGTCCCTTAACCTCTAGGTAAAGTTCTATTGCCTCTTTAATCCTCTCCATAAGTTCATCTAGTGTTTTCGCTTGAGTGTGACAACCGGGAAGCTCAGGAACATATGCCACATAGTAATTATCTTCATCCTTCTCGACTATAACGCCAAACTTCAAGGCAACACCACTTATACTAATGTTTTGTGCCATTTAAACCCTTTTCTTATCGGTTTAAAGAGATATTCATAAGCCTTATTCGAGCTTCTACTCAAGGACTCTAAGTCTTACGAGAAGCCTATTCTTGGCCTGCTCTTCGCTTTCTACTATTATCGGCTTGTCTAAGGCTTCAGCCACTAGTGAAGCCACCGTCGAAGCTAAGGGGCTTCCCAAAACCTCTGATGCTAAGGTTCTACTATCGATCGTTAATTTTGGGTTTGAAAGCTCCACTATGACCCTACCACCATCTATGGAGGCTTTCACGGAGTCTACGACTCCTAAGACGTTGACTAGGATCGTTGATAGGGATGATTCTAAGGCGCCTGCCGTAGGTTCTGATTGTTCAGAAGGCTTCTCAAACATACCTGCGGCTATTGAGCCTGATGTCTCCATGAGCACACCTACGTCTTCCTGTTTCAAGCCGAACCTCACGATGAGCCTCTTGGGGAGTGGTCTATCTATCTTCGGGGGCTTTGGGTTTGAAATCAAAGGTATGAGCGCCATAGGTTCTCCATTCGTAAGCCTGGAGGGTAAGTACACTGCCTTGCTTCTAAGCCCGAGCTCCTCTATTAGGGCTGAGGTGTTTCTAATGCTAGATTCAAGCATTAGGCGGCTTGCTTCAGCTGGTATTTTTGGGGTGCCAGTAGATAGGGCTAGTATGACGGAGCCGAGTATCATCATGGATATTCCTAGAGCTGAAAGGGGTGTAGAATTCAGCATGAGAAATGCTAGCGTGAACAGTAGAACACCTGACGGTATGAGCATTAAACTGACTGCTCTATACGCACGCCTCTGGCTCATCAAGAGGGCCTCTTAAAGCAGTAGCGATGCCCCTGTTAGTTTTACTCCTTCCTTCGGGTCTAATACTATCCCGTACTTATCCATGGTTCCAGAGCCTATTATTAATTCAGGTAGACTGATCCTCCTGCCTTCGACTTCAACCTCCTTGGCAAACTCATCTACGATGAGTACGGTTTCAGGTGGTAGTAGTTCAAAGTCGTCTATGATTAGAGTTATTTGAGCATACTTATCTGCTTCGACGAAATCTCTATTCACTAGGTAAAGTTTAACTGTTTTAGGAAGCTTAGACCAGTTGGAGCCGAAGTACTCCTCAAAGGATTTGCGTTGAACTATGGTATATCCTGAGCCAGTATCGAATAAAGCTACGCAATTAACTCTTCTATCCATAAATTTAACCCCTACAGTCTTAATAGCACGCATCCATAAACGCCTAAATAAGATAACAGAAACAGCGCTCAATTAAATATTTTCATAGCTTCGCGATCTCTACGATTCTCATATGTATCGTCGTATCAATGTGCGTGGCATTTTGAACGTCATGTCGTTTTCTCAAGTTTTCTTATCATAGTTTGTTTAGTGAAGTTTAGTAGCCATTCGGTTAGTGGTAGGGCTGCTTTTACATCCTCCACCCTATACTTCGCCTCATGGAAGCCCCATATATGGATGTCGTATGCATCCTTCCATGCGAGCCTAATCCTATCCTCCTTGAGGGTCTTGGATAGGTCCGTTGAAGCCATCCCTAGAAGCCAAGTATCCCACTTACCCCTCCCCTCAACTTCTTCGACCTGCGGTATATTGAATGCCTCCGCCAATACCTTAATGCACTCTTCGACAACTTTATACAACTTTTCAGATGCTTGAACTGCATCGCCTTTCTCAAGGTATGCATTAGCTTCTTCAAAAAACCTCGATGCTAATTCTAGACGGGCCTCAGAAACTTCCTCTGGATCCAGTTTAAGCTCCTGAGCTAAAACCTTTAGGATGAGGTCTCCGATGTCAATGCCTCTCCTCTTAGCTTCTTCAGCAGCCCTTCTTGGAAGATACACGATCTCAACCATAAGTAGCCACTAGTTTAATACTCTTTAAAGTCATATAACGTTTTCCGTTGTAGGATTCACAGCAACATTAAAGTTATAGTGGAATGGGTTCTGAGTTAAGTAGAGGTTCATAGTGTTTCATCGCCTCTACTCAACCCTTCCCTCTCGGTTAGCTCATTGAGGGCTTTCGGGGTGAACCCAAATCCCCACATCCGAAGGTCAACTCCCCGCCCCAACCCATCCCCATAGGAAGCTATGCTTCCAGAGCAGAGGGGACAGTGAAATCTATGGTCAAACTATATTTAAACCTATCTACTCTGAAACTGCTGACAAAGGCTAACGTGAATAGTAGAATACCTGACGGTATGAGCGATGAACCTACTGCTCTATATGCCTGCCTCTGATCTTTCGATCAGAAAGACCTTCTCTTGAAGATACTCATTTACCTTTTCCCCTTCAGTATGAGGGACTTAGCTTTCCGTACTCGATAAATTTGCGCACACGGTCATTCAAAGTATCGCAAGTCCATAGGGTCTAGTGTATTCTATTTTACCTGTCGTCGGGTCGACTTTTATCCCGAGTCCTTCCATGGCCGTCACCCCGAGCATGGGCTCTGGGGCTTCCATTATTGCCACGGGTAAAATGCCATTCCTCTCCCCTATTTTTATGTAGGCGTAGGACAAGTAAGCCTCCACCCTCCTCTTGTCAGCCGTCAGTAGCTCGGTCTTCGCCACGGGCCTTATGGCTAGACTCTCCGTCAGCTTTGGAGGCAAGACTGTATAGTAGGCACCCGTATCGACTAAGAAATCCACCTCTTCAACCCTCAGTTTCTCAGGTGCTCCAACGAAACCCCTCACTCTCACATAACCCATTTAATCACCAGCTACTCTTATTGGGACATACATTTAATAGCACCAAGTGATATCGGGGTACGACTAATTAAGCGTTTTCATGTTGAGCTTGAAGTATCCGCACTTCCTGGCTAAGGCTATGATCGCCATGGCTTCCGTGAATATGGCTAGGCTTATCGTTACTGGCGTTAACCTTATGCCCCAGGGCGTGTAGTTTAAGGCCAAGCCTATGAGCGGTACTACGGCTAAGCTCAAACCTATGGATAGTGCAAGCCTCTCAAGGGGCTCTAGGTCTTCGCCTCTGGGGTATAGTGCCTCTATGAGCATGGAGCCTGGTAGGTATAGGACGTATATGGAGCCTAATACGTACCTAATGTATATTAGGGGGGTATTTCCAATTAGGAAAATTGTGAAGACTGTTGCTAGGACTGTTGTAGATGTCGCCCAGAACCATAGACTTCTGAGGCTTAGAGCATAGCTTAAGACGTTTTTCGGCGGGTTTGGCTCTGAAAGGCTAAGTGCCTCCTTCTTCCATAAGACGTATAGGGTCTTAGCTGCTTCCTCAGGCCTTAACTCATGCTCTTTAACGAGCTGGTCTACGAGCTCGGAGACTGTGAGTTTATCTGAGCGCCTAGTGGCCTCCAGAATGAGTTTTTCAAGGTCAGTTGGGGATTTTTTGCCTCTCCGCTTGGTCATGTGAACCACTCTACTACTATTCCCTTATACCGGCGGCTTCACGGATAGCCTTTGGTAGGATTAGATAACCCTTCTTCCCAACCTTCAACTTGAGGGTCGAACCAATTTCCACTTAAGGTTAAACCCGGTTCACTTGTATAAGCGTTTTTTACGGCTGAGAAGATGAATTTTTCATTATTCAACCACAATGGTGAGTAGTGTGTAAAGTATAAAAAGTATTTCTTCAGTATTAGTTGTGTTTGAGATGTGTAGGGTTGGGTTTACGGTAATTGCTCTACTCTTATTAACGGCTTTAGCCACGCCTATGGGTTTATGTGCGACTCCCGATGATGCTAGGATGCACGTCGCCGAGGCGTACGAGGCTGTTTTGGAGGCTTATGAGGCTGGTGGCAACGTCACTCTACTCATAGGTAGGCTTAACGAGGCTTTGAAGTTCATAGCCGAGGCAGAGTCTAGTGGAGACTTAAGCCCGCTCGATGAGGCAAACAGGCTAATCAAGTCCGTAATCGAAGACGCCCCTAAGGTTAGGGATGAAGGTTTAAAGTCTAGGAACAGCATGTACATATTATATGGTTCTACTTTGACGGTAGCGGTGGCTTTAGCCGTCCTCACATACTTCTACGGTCCCAGGCTCTTCTGGAGGGTCTGGGTTAAGCTTAGAGCCGACTACAGGGTCAGCCTAGGCTCCAGAGGGGATTCAAAATCGATGATCCTCAGCGGCGAAGTCTGGGCAGTCGTCATGGCTGTCATACTCGTAGGTTCCGTTTTCGCGTTTTCACAGTTCATTATGGCTGGTAGGGTTACAGAGCCCTTCAGTGAGCTTGGTGTGCTTGGACCTAAGATGAAGATAGGAGACTACCCCAAGACCGTTGTGGCTGGCGAAGTATTTAGGCTTTACATATACGTTGGAAACCATATGGGTAAGCCAATGTACTACGTGGTATTCATTAAACTCGGAAACGCCAGTACGCCTGTAGACCCCATGCCTACGGAGCCCTTCATGATGCTTGACTTGATACTTATGCACGGGGAGAATGCGACAATACCAATCGATATAACGTTAACCAAACCAGGTGTTAACGAGAGGCTTGTATTCGAACTATGGATATACAATTCCACCGTGAAAACCTTCACTTACCACGGGAGGTGGTGTCAATTGTGGATGAACGTAACAGCTCCACCGAGGTGAAAAATGGCAAGACTTTACGTCTAAAATCCGTTAAATACTTTCAATTAGTTCTTTTAACCCTTCGTTGAGGTTTACCCTGGGTTTGAAGTCTATGAGGTTTTCTGCTTTTGAGATGTCGGCGTAGCTGTTCTTTATATCTCCAGCCCTCGGCTTTCGATGTATTGGTTTGCGGTCGAGTTTTACGATTTTCACCACTAGCTCCGCCAAGTCTTTGATTTTCGTTGGAATGCCGGAGCCTATGTTGAACGTTTCGTTTACCACGTCTCTCTCCATCGTCTGTTTAATTGCCTCTGATACATCGTTCACATGTATGAAGTCTCTCGTCTGCTCACCGTCGCCATAGATTATCGGCGGGAGACCTTTAACGGCTCTTTCGATGAATCTGGTTACAACACCTGCGTAGGCTTTACTCTGCCCAAGTCCATAGACGTTGAATAGTCTTAGTATTACGTGTTTTAAACCGTACTTCGAGTAGAATCTAACGACCTCCTCACCCATTAGCTTGCTCAAACCGTATGGCGACGTTGGATTCGTTGGATGCGTTTCACTTATCGGAAGGCTTACTGGTTCACCGTAGACCGCCGCACTACTAAGATATATCATGAGTTTGACGCCGCTATCTAAACATGCTTTAGCGACATTAGCAGTCCCCTCCACATTGTTTCTAAAGTATAGTGCTGGTTTTCTCATCGACTCACATACGCTTACGTAGGCTGCTGCATGTACAACAACGTCTACTCCTCTCAGCGCTTTTCTAAGTGTTATAGCGTTTAAGACGTCGCCTTTGACTATGGAGACCCCGCTTGCACGCAACCTGTTTATAGCAGACTCCGTAGACCTCTTCAGGCTGTCAAAGGCAGTGACTTCGAAGCCCCTACTTTTGAGGAGTATAGCTGTATTATGCCCTATGAAGCCTGCACCGCCTGCAATCAACACCTTCATAACCGAGCCATGCACCCACACTGCCTCACCGAATGCCGCTCCTTACTAATCCCCTTCACTTTGCTCATCAGCTGTTTCTTTATTAGTTGATGCGTCTCCTCTACGGTTTGTTTACTTGTATCTATATAGAGTAGCTTATTAGACGAAAGTCTTCTTGAAATCGATAGAAGTACGGTGCGTTGCATGTCGAGGTAATCATTTCTCTCGTAAAAGCTCCCCCTGCGCTTCCAGCGGCATTTTAACACGCTGTTTTCAGCATTTAAGAAGACTATCTGCGTAAAGCCTCCTAGATGCATCAGCTTCAGCGGGAAAGTGATGGCGAAAGACTGTGCTCCAAGAGTAAACCTAGCAATCTTACTTAAATATATGTAGTCGGAGATCGTGGCTGGGATATACTCTTCAACTAATACTACGTAGCCTAGCTTTAGGGGAAGGTATATACTGAGCAGGAACTTTATGGCAATACTAAACATGTCCAGCGCTAGCCACAGCTTTAAAAACCTTCTGAAGACATACGGTCTCTCCTCGATCAAAACCCTTATCGGATATGCATCCTTTCTTTTCCTGGCAAGCATCCTCGCTAATATGACTTCTAGGAAATAGGCGAAGATATGTCCCGTCTTTAGGGAAGATGCTCTAACCTTAATCTTCCTACGATTAAGCTCCGAAGCTAGAAGCATCATCTGAGTTGACTTACCTGAACCGACGGTGCCTAGAAAGGCTATTACATGTGGCCTTGACATGGTTAAGTCTGCTAACCATAAATGGGAAGTTTAGCGAATAACTTTTTCAGGACGAAGCCGAAACCCTTCAGTCTGTCGATATAAGCTTCATAAGCAACTAGGACTTGCTGGGCACTTTGTGCGAGCTCAGCTAATTCCCCTTTTTCAAATATGAGGAGGTTATTTCCAGTAGAACATGCAACGAAGTTTTTTCCCTCTGCAAAAGACATGTTATAGTTGAACCGCCTATCGAATCCTTCCACATATGCCACATACCACGTTTTCAGGTTCCTGGAAACTATCACAGCCTGGGGTGTGCCAAGGGTCGCCATCCAAATATCGTTATCCAGACGCTTTAGGTCGCACATCTGCGCAAGTCTAACCTCTCTATCATGCCACTTAAGAAAAGTGAAGTCCCAGCGATTGTTCTCGGGGTTGTAAACGCCTATACCTCCCCTCGCGATTCCAGAATCCATACCGAACACTATCCTATCTTCTAATATTTCTATGGGTACGAACTGCCATGGGCCTCTATACAGAGGTCTCCAAGTATTACCAGAATCTTCGGAGTGAACAACTCTCGTTACACAACCATCTCCAAGTGTAACGATCAGCCAGCTCCTATAGGGGTCGTACTTGATGAAGTGAAAATGTTTAGAGTGCTTATCGAAATCTGCATTTGTAATAAGCCTGTTCCAGTTCTTAAAATCCTCTGACGCAAATATTCCGGTGGGAGTCTCGCCGTACTCGTGTATAAAAAATCTATCTTGGGCGCAAGCCGCGTGCCAGAAGAAATTTTTAGGATTGACAGTTTTAAGCACCAACTCGCTTTCATAATCCTCTACTAGGTAAAGACCATCATTTACGGCGATGAGGAATCTGCCTTCCTTACCTCCTAATATAAAGCCCCTTGAGCCCTCGAACTTTGCCAACTTAGTTGACCTCCCTGAGCCGATGTCAATGAGACTCAAAATTAAAGCCCGGTATTCCCTGAGCAAAGCTATAAGCTTATCATCAATAACGCTTACACTCAAAGCGCTTAGGCGAAACTCTTTCATAGTAGTATTATACTTAAATACTTAACTACTTATAATGATGAATACGTACTTCTTTTCATCATGCAAAGTATGCTTCCATGCTACTCTAATACTTAAGGATAGAAACTTTTATGCAATTGGAAATTCATGTTTTCAATTTATACGAAATAATCCATGAAGATAACTCTTTAGTTCTATTAATCAAATGCCTGACAAGATCTTCTTTACATGAAGGGTATGCAACAATTGAGTACGGCTTATTTGCCTCACCAAATAGTGGATAGATTTTATAGTTGAAATCTTGCATGAAGGCTCGAACCTCTTCAAATTCTCCATTATAGTGGTTAACATCTATGGAGAAGATAGGGTTGAACTCTCTAATACTTTTTTTACATCCTTTCAGGACTTTTAGCTCAGCGCCCTCAACATCTATTTTAATTAAATCTAGTCTAGGAATCTTCATTAGTTTAACTAATGTATCCAATTTTACACATGGAACGCTTATCCTCTTCGCGCTCCTCCCTAAAACTATTGAATGCATTGACGGGTGCTCGGAGAGATGTAAAAATTCAAAACCATCTTTATCACTCAATGCAAGCCTAAAAAGATGAGCGTTCTTCAATCCATTTAACAAAGCGACTCGACTAAGTATTTTAAAATTGCTTGGCTCAGGCTCAAAGCTGTAAACAAGACCACGCTGACCAACCATTTTACTTGATAAAGTAGTATACCACCCTCTATACGCCCCTACGTCGACTACGTGGAATCCCTCTTCTGGAAATAGAGCTGTACCAGAAAGAATTTCCTCACCCCTTTTAGCTAAAGGATTTAACAGGGAGGGTAGCTTCCAAGACTTTAAAAATATGCTTGAGACGATGTGTATGTTCATGGCAATTAATAAGCTTAGAAGCTCATTTGGCATAAATTTATCCAAATTCATAGGTTCTCACAAGCAGTTTATCGCGCCAACGACTCTATAATATGTTTCATGGCTAACCCGCATTTTCTTGCAGAGAAGAAGGAGCTGTAGGCTTCTTTGGCTCCCGAGGCAAGTTCTTGAAGTAAGGCGTCATCTTTGAGCAACCTTCTAACGATGCTAGGATACTCTGGATAGTTATCTGATATGAACACGTGATGTAAATGCTTCAACCTATTGTGTATCAAGCTAGCGGTAGTATTTGTTAGTATAGGTTTACCGTAGAAAAGCGCTTCAAGCAGTCTATTGCTTACAGACCTAAAGAAAACCGGGGTTACGACCAAGCTTGCATGTCCGTATAATGTTTTAAGGATGTCATCAGAAAAGACCCAGCCGACAAAAATGAGATTTTTAGGCATTTGAAAAAAACCGAGCTTTCTCCTCGCTTCTATAGCTTTGCTACCAGCAATCACCACATTAACCTCTGGGCATTTTTTGGCAATCATGTAAAGTATTCGGAATAAAGGATACTCCTGTAATTTAAATAGGGATTTAGTTCTACTTATTGTAACAATACTAAAAACATAGCCTTGTTCTTCAATTATTTTCTCTATTTCAGGATTCTCATTTACTCTGCCATTATCATATAGTGCGGCATAAGTAGGATAAACAACCTCTAGTTTCTTAAATAAAGGTAGCCTTCTCAAGAAGTTTGTAGTAGAATCGTCTAAAACTACTAAAGCTTGAGAACTCCAAATCTGCATTAGGCTATGTAGTATGCTAGGGTAAAAGTTCAATAGCTCCAGATAGTTTTTACCGTAAACAATGTGATCAATAAGCTTATTCGCTCGAATACCCCATACTCGAAGAATTAAAGGAGTCTTTAACTTTTTAGCAATCTGATGTGCTAAATAGAATGGTGTTGAAGGAGTAGCGATCACCAAGTCAAAATTTCCTCTGCTTATATTTACTGGAATAAAGTTTTGTGGGCGTATTGCGGCATGAAAAAGAATTGGTGAATCTACTTCTAGATATTTTACTTTGGCTATACCTTCATTCGTATATACAGTTAAATCTTTTAAAAGTTCATATTTATTGCCAACATGCATGTAAGTTATGTCATAACCTAAGCTCTTCAATGAAGTTGCGCAACCCAATTCATGACGAATTTCATTGCTTATTTGAAGGATCTTCATAAGTTAAGATAGTATTTTTATGTGGGCTCCGATTTTTTGAGTTTTTTATCTATTTCTTCGTATCCTCGATAGATTTGATAGGCGTTATGTATTATTGTTTCTCCCTCAGCCGACAAAGCGGCTAATAAAAGGGCAGCTCCAGCTCTTATATCCAGCGCCTCCACTTCGCTACTAATAAGCTTCTCCACCCCATCGATAACCGCTGTATTATTAATAACTTCGATTTTAGCCCCCATTTTCTTCAATCCTCCTATGTGACTAAATCTTTCTGAGAAAATCGAGTCTCTCACAAAGCTTCTGCCCTCTGCTAAGCATAGAACAGCTGATGTCTGTGGTTGAAAATCTGTAGGAAAGCCTGGGTACACTCCAGTGGTAATCTCTATTGCTCTAGGCCTCTTAGACATTTTGACATGAACAGACCCTCCCTTAACTCTAATTTCAACACCCATGGCACGCAACTTTTCGATGAACGCACTTAAGTAATTTGGACAGGTCTCTTCAATTAAGACATCTCCTTTTGTGACCGCAGCTACGAGCATAAAGGTTCCAGTTTCTATTCTATCTGGCATTATTGAATACTCTACACCATTTAATTCGTTAACTCCCTCTATTTTGACGGTGTTCGTACCAGCACCTTTTATTCTAGCACCCATGCTATTCAAGAAGTTTGCTAAATCAATTATCTCTGGTTCTTTAGCTACGTTCTGGATTATAGTAGTGCCCTTAGCTAGGGAGGCAGTGACCATAATATGTTCAGTTGCACTCACACTAGGAAACTCAAGAGTCATTACATTACCTCGCAACTGTTTGGCTTCAGCCTCAATTATCTCATCTTCAATATTGATAATAATTTTAGCACCTAGCCTCTCAAGCCCTAATATATGAGAAACAATTTTACGCGTACCTATTTTACAGCCACCTGGAAGTGACATTTTTGCGTAACCGAACTTCAGTAGTAAAGGCCCTAACAAATTAATTGAGTATCTCACTGATTGAGTTAATGGTGTTAATAGTTCTGGTTTTTTTAGAATAGGAGTTAAATGAAGGACATTAACTTTAAAGGTTACTTTGCTACCTATATACTCTAGAAGTTCACACATCTTGTACACATCGAGAATCGCAGGTATGTTTTTCAATACAACATCACTATCAACTATTAAAGATGCAGTTATAAGTGGTAAAGCAGAGTTCTTAGCACCACTTATCTTTACCTCCCCTTCTAATCTATATCCTCCTTCTATCACCAACTTTTTAGTTTCCAAATTTATCATCTCTATGTAGTCCATTCTAGTTTAAACTACACTAAGGATGGGAAAAAGCCTTGCAAACTTAACATAGATATCTAAGAGTTTTCGGGATGATTTTTTTGACATTATGTGATTTAGCGGATAGAAAAGTATGGCGCGAAGGTAGTCAAGCTGCGTTGGATCTGGCAGCTCATGATTAATACAAGGTATTCTTCTATAAAATAAATTAAGGATCGATGTGCGAGCCTTAGCACGACGTTTTGCGATGTATGTACGCTGAGATTGCAATATTTTATCAGCACTTATTTTCTCCAACTTTATAACACCCTCCCTGAGAGCTTCGCGGAGGATTCTTTCCCCTCTTTTACTCCTAGCGATAACAAATGACGCGCCAAGTTTATCATACATTAGCTCAGGCAGCCAAGCATCGCCAAATGAAAGGTCAGCTAACTCACATAACTTATCAGCACATATCGAACAACGTTTAGTGAAAAAGAATTGACCGAATATTAATCCCCAGTAATATGGTGAATTAAAAGGGATAAAAACCTTAGTACCATTTTTAAGGAGTACCGATAGACCACCCGGCCACCCCTCACTACGGTAATGTATTCTCCTAACATCCTCCTTTTTTACATTTAATTTCTGAAGCAGAAATTCTGTTGCAGAAAAGGTCGGAGCATGACCACAAAACAGTCCAAGGTGTAGGATTATTCGCTCCCTCAAAACTTTATTAACAACCTCGGCTTTTCTAACCCCTTGGATATGACATGGCAACCCAACGATAGCAAATCTTTCATTACTTCTTGATTTCAAGACCTCTTTTAACACTACATTAACAGGTACAGGACAATACTTCGATTTAGAAGCCTCTATCACATCCTCCTTCGTTCTTGCTATAAAAGGCTCTGCTTCTAAAGGATCGTGATCACTCATCCTTGTTACAATAGCACCGTCTATAATTCCTTTATCTAAGATGAATGTTAATATTTGGGTTACCATGCCTCCTGACGAAGAATTGTACCTTATGTGATTATCTGTGGAGTATCCAATATACGAAACGATATAATTTCCTAGTAGTTTATTATCAGGTTCTTTTCCAAATATCTCCAAATTCAAATCCTTGAAATCCACAGAATAGCTAGGGCAAACACGAAGGCATAATGTGCATCTGTTACACCTTTCACTGCATAGCCGTGGAATATAAGCTTCTTGTGTTTTAATGAGTTTTATTGCGGAGTTTGGACAAATTCCAACACAAGTTCCGCATCCGATACAAAACCCGGCACTTCGTACTATAGATATATTATTCTTAGTCGATGTATTTCTATTTTGAATCAAATTCGAGCCCTCTTAATCATCTTAAGCTTCACAATTTCGAACACTGCGGGCTCTTATCGCATACTCGTAAATGATTCTTTCCCATCTCATGGTTTCCTCCCACGTATACCGTTTTACGACTCCCTCAGGAGGTCGGGAAAGTTTTAGGCGCTCAGTTAAGGGGAGGGAGAGAATCTTTAAAATTGCTTCGGCAAACGCTTTAGCATCTCCCATCTTCTTGACCAGAAGTGGTGCATCCTCACCATAAATCTCACGGAGAGGTGGCGAGTAATTATATGCGACTATAGGTATTCCTACCGATATTGCCTCATCAACCGTGAGAGGGAGCGCTTGATGCTTGGGAATTACGAGGAGATTGGCTGAAGCCATCATTTTTATCTTCTCCACCTCACTTACAGGGCCCTTTACCAATACATTTCTCTCAAGTCTCTCTTTCGATTTTTAATTTAATCTCATGCTTCATATGGTTAGGTATTTCTCCGCATGTCACTAATTTCGCATCAGGTTTTCTTGAAACCACATGCTTCCATATATCGAGGAGATATGAGATCCCTTTTCTCTCATCGTGTGTACCGACGAATACAGCGTCAAATTCCTTCTCTATTTGAATGTCTATGCAACGATCAATAAGCCCGTTAGGATTAAAGAAATAGTATCCCTTCTTTGACTTCGATGTCTTGATAAAAACATCACGTGAATACTTAGTCACAAAGATTAGGAAGTCTCTTAAAAGAATCCGGAGAAAAACCATCGACAATACAGCACGTATACCGGCGCCCAATGCACTATTGTTTTTAAATTCAATAGAAAGGCCCTTAATACCATTTGTAGCGCCCCAAAATTAACGGGAGAAGAAGATGTATTGTAATTACATAAGGGCTTTTGATGAGCAACAATATAATGTAAACTGTAGCAATAGAGAGCTACCTATATCAGGCGTATGTAATAAGTCTACTTTACGTATGCTTCGTGATGTAACCCTACTCATACGTATAGATATTTTAAAACGAAGTCGAACACCATTCCTAGTAAAAGTAGAAAAGACGAGGGGTATCCTTAGCGTTCAACCATAATCCTAGACTCATGGGGGATAATGGGGTTAAAATTTTATAATCATGCGCCAAAAAAAAAACCAGATGCTTCTTCATATATTACAGTTGGGTCATATAAGTGTCTTGAATATGCTGATCCAAACGGAACCAGCAAGACCATAGACGCATGAAAATTGTGAGTGCCGAAGTTACAGACTTTACCCTCTAAAATCTATGATCTCCTTGAACGGTATTCCAAGAAATCTTAAACCAATAACTCTAGTGTAGTGATAATCATCTATAATGATGGGTATGAGAGTTCCCTTCATCACGTAACCCAAGAGAGTAAAGTGGAAACTCGATCCCATGAAAGTCCCTGCTCTAACCTTTATTAATAGTTCTTCATAAGTTTGAGCTTTTATAATTTCTACATGTTCCATATCAAAGCCCTTATTTTTTATGAAATCTAAGAATTCATATGAATATTCCTCCTCTTGAAAAGCTATTATGATAATCTGAATGAACTTTGGTTTCAACTGAATAATTTTATTCCATATTACTTTATAGTATTTTTCCTTCAGTTCCTTTTTCAGGGGAGGACGTATATGAATAGCTAGAACATCATCTGAAGCTGTTGCAATATACTGGTACCAGCAATGAAGTAATCTAAGTAATCCCCAATCTTTAGCTAAACGAACCCTTAAATGTTTGGGAGAGACATCTTTTACTACTATTAGACTCATAGGCTCTCTTACATACGCCAAATCCATTTGCTTAAATAGTAGTCTTAGCCCCAATTTAAACTTCCTACTTATTACAGGACCTATAGAAGATGGCCCTAACACTACTTTAATCCTTTGAAGTTTGGCGGATATAGAAAGTACTAATAGTGGAATAAGAGTGCTTTTCCACCATGCCTCATTTAGATATCCACCTCCAGAAAATACCAACATATCAGCCTTGCGAATTGCTATTGCCAAATTTATTAAAGGATTTTTTGATCTAACTAATATGGGTAAAGGCAATGCTGATATGCCAAGAAAACCTATAAGGTTTAAGAGAAATTCTATGTTCCTCAACAATTTTCTTTTAAAGTGCTTAGGTCGACAGGAGTCTATGATATCTGGAAGAACTGAGACCTCACATTTACTATGGAAACAGCCTAAGTTTTTCTTCAATTCCGGATATATGTACTTTTTAAAGTTTTCGTAGTCTGGTGCAATTATTGTTAGGCGACCAATCTTTGAGAAGAATTCTAGCGCAAACATATCTATTGCTTTATCGCCTATATTTATATACTCTGCATCTAGGCGCAAGATTATGTTATGTCTTGTCATGATTCAGCGCCTACAGCTTTTTAGGAAATCCTTTATGACCATAATATAAATGCTTCTCTCTTTTCTCAATACAGCGTTCCAAGTCAAGTTTTTAATATGCAACTGAGCGATCCTAGATAGAGCCTTAAGCATATCAGTATTCTCTAGTAATTCTATCACTTTTTTAGCAAACACCTCAGTATTAGCTTGAGGAATAGAAATTACTGCCTTAGATTTTTTAAAAAAAGAATCTTTAAATTCAGGAATATCATAGACTACAACAGGTAATCCCATAGCTAAAGCTTCTATAACCACTATGGGGAAAGCTTCATGTCTACTTGGAAGCACAAAGATTCTTGAACGGGCAAGAAGCTGAATCTTCTCATCCTCGCTTACAGAACCCATTAATAAAATGTTCTCGTGTAAGCTATAGTCTCTTATCCTGTCGAGTATTTTATCTTTCATGTGTTTTGGAATTACTCCACATGTTACTAATTTTGCATTAGGCTTAACTTGAATAACATGCTTCCACACCTTCATCAACTCTAAAATCCCTTTTCGTTCATCATGCACACCGATAAAAATACCATCATATATCTTTGTTCCTTCATATTTCTTCATAATCATATTTGAAACACCATTATAATTCACAAATGTAAGCTTCTTTGTCTTTACCAAGCTAAGAAATTTAGCTTTAGTCCATTCACTAACAGTTATCAGATAACATCTTTTTAGAATACTTAGAAAGATAGAAGTGGTTAAAGTATTGAAAAGCGCTTTCAACAGCCTATACTTGCTCCTGAAATGCATGTAGAGCGACTTCATATCAGAGCTCCCTGACTCTAACAACCATTTTGGAATCAGTTGTATCGTAACCACGCAAGGTCTACGCAAAATTACACTTACTAAATAGCCGTATAACACCCAAGAAGATAGTGCATCAGGTACAAGGATGATGTCTGGATAATGTTTACCATAGCGAATTTCAAGAGTTTTTTTTAAAAATTTAAAGGCGTTCACGATGAGAAGAAATATTCTTTCCTCGTTATATCCCCTACCATAGCCTTTAACTGAATATGCTTGATAGTGCGGCAGGCTATAACCAAGTGTTCTTTGCACGTAATCTCTTAACTGAGCCATAGGAGTGAATTCTATTGTTGCGTAGTCTATTCCGACCATCTTCCCCCTCATCAAAAGCTCAAAGATCCTTCTATAATTTCCAGCAAAAAAATCTGGCATAAAGTGAGGTAAGATCATTAAAACATTAATATCCTTTTTCGATCTATTAGCATTCCCATTCATTGACTTACACTTTATGTTCTTTGCTGGTTATTGCTTCTCCGCGTATATAGGCATCACCTTCACAATAATACCGCCTCGTAAGGAATCCCTCTTTTTTTAAAAAGTTTTCTACCTCGTCAGCTTCAGTTGATGTATGGTAAGATGCTATAACAAATCTACGGCACTTGTCAAGAGATTTTCCGAAGCCCCTTAGAACATGAAGTTCAGCGCCTTCAACATCTATCTTAACTAGGTCGAACTATTCTATTCCCGAGATTTTTGCTAAATTATCAAAGGTTATTGCTTTTACCGTTAAGTACTTTCTCATCTTCTTTCTCTTTACAATGCTCGGCGCCATTGAATACCCTGTTGTCTCTGAACTAACGTAAAGCCTAAATATGCCTTCATGGGAGAATAATGCCAGCTTTAATGGTATGACATTTTTAAGCCGATTAAGGCGAATGTTCATATTAAGAACTTTATAGTTGCTAGTGCAAGGTTCAATGGCTAATACTTGAGATGCTCGCCTTGCA
Source organism: Bathyarchaeia archaeon (assembly GCA_038870975.1). Lineage (GTDB taxonomy): Archaea > Thermoproteota > CALKCG01 > B24 > B24 > DTBU01. Next base: position 632,488 of record JAVZJD010000002.1, read on the forward strand.
CAATGTAATGTGAAAGCGCCAATATGTGCTCCAACATCAACTGTTATGAAATTAGGCTTAATTGAATAATAATGATCGTAACTTTTTGCCTCGAATACATCATGTATAGCGAAATAGTCGGTTATTCTAAAAAGTAAAGGGCCATCTTCTGACAAGTATAAGCCTAAAATTTTGTTCCCAACTTTTCTGTAGGCTTCCTCATTTAGTATATGCTTGAGTAACTTTCCCGTTACCATGAAGGGGAGGAAAAGAGCGAAACTAACAAATTTCACTCCACGGTAATATGTTACTAGAATCTGCTTTATGTCACACATTAGCCTTCGTATTCTTGGTACTGCAACAAAAATGTTTATATCAAAGAACATACTAACAGCCAGAAATACTTTATGGATTGAAATAGATTCTGTATGTCTGAGCATCAAAAACTCTATCGTAGTCGTAACATACTTTCTCTTTTATCGCTACTCTTCTTTCAGCAATAGCTTTCAGTCCCTGGGCCCATATATCGCCTGTAGAAGCTCCCACTTTCAGCTCGACAAATTCCAAGATGTAACTATGAGGCTTACCATAATGGTCTTCAAGCCGTCCGATATTCCCTAATTTTTCTAGCGGCAAAATCATTGTTAATAGCTCGGCCAGATCTGAAAGGATAACGCCTTCACCAAACGGATGAATACTAATAAACGCTTTTAAATGTATGTAGCTGGGGCTAGGGAAGTCTGCCTCATTATATGAAATACTTGGATCGTAGAATTGTCGTGGAAAATATGACTCCCACGGGGATAGAAAAGACACGAAAACTATGAAAATAGTTACAGCTACCGCTACCCATTTCAAAAGCCTTCGTTTAGACTCCAATGATAATGAGAAAAATAAGCAAAAAGAATAGGCTATTATTGGGAATAATAAAACTCGAAAGATGAAAACGTGGGACCAAGTGAGCAAACGCAACATCATATACGGAGAAAATGAAAAAATAAAAAGTAGCGGATATAGCTCACCTCTAGAAAGCCTTTTTCTCACAAGCTTATAAAGCATAAAGACGCTAACAGCCGGTAACGATAGGTCCAGCAAAAAAGCCCTTATACGAGGCAAATAAATCCACGGCACTGGCACAACAGCCTCCGGCATCACAGATACAGTCGAAAAAATGCTTTCAACTTTAGAACCATACTCGGGATAAATAAGATTTCTCAAAATAGTATTAAAAATGACTGGAATTCCTTTCGTAACGGGCGAGGTAATAAACACCATAAAGTTGTACATAAAGAATGCAATGAAATGGAGAGTGGACAGCCTTAGCAGGGAGTTTAACTTTACCCGTTCGATAAACATTTGTTTATGCATCAAGTATGCCACTAAAGTGAACGTAAACATGATTATGCTGCATTCTGCAGGTATTGAACTATGTAAAAGTGAAAGAAATAAGATTAAAAAGATAATCATGCAAACAAGTTTTACGGACGAATTAGTAGTGAGGTACTTATACAAAAAGTATAAAATAAGGTAGAAAAAGGCCAGTGCCAAGATTCTATGATAAAAGCAGATTCCAACATAAACCATGGCTGGTGCTGTGGCAAAAATAAGCATAGCCGCTGGAGCAACGAGATTTTTCATTTTTACATTGGGCATTAAATTCTCGACGAATAATACCACGCAAAGAAGCATAAAGATATTGACGAAAAATGGCAGGATGCAGCTTGCCTTTAAAGGGTCAACTCCTAAAATCAATGTGAAAAAAGCCGCCAAAGTTGAGAAAATTGGATAGTAAGCAGAGTTGCCTGGGCCAATCGTCAATTCTCTGTAAGTATTACTAATGCTTATTTGTCCACTATCTAATATGGACCTTAAATTCGTAAATTCCATGTATGGGTCTCTGAATGGAAGTACGTTATACCTAGAGCCTAATACATATATGCTCCGCAAGATAAGCATTAAAGCTATTATGAAAAAGTAGGTTACAAACTTCCATCGTTCATCAAACATGACGGAAATGACCGAAGTAATACTCAACAATAATGATGCAGTTATATAAAGCCATAGTGGCAGAGATTTGGTCGCCAATGCCCATGCTATAATGCAAAACGCAGTGACAAATACCAAAAAGCAAAAGGCAAGACAGGGAAATCCGAACGATCTCACACGTAGCAAAGTGATAGGGCTTCCTCCCAAACCTCATGCAGGCGTTTAAAGCCTTTGCTATATGCAAAATCTTCTTGAATAGTTTTTCTGGCGTTCTCCCCCATTATACTCCGCAGTCTATCGTCTCTAAGAAGAATATCCATTGCCTTATAGAGGCTTTCCACATTTTTCTCAGACACCACTAAACCATTGAACCCGTGCCTTACCAGTCCATCCTTCACAGACCCAACAGCATTCGTAACTATCACAGGCTTGCCAACGGACATGGCTTCACATACAGCTAGAGGCCATTCTTCAGGAATTTCTAAAGTAATGGATGGGTAAACAAAAATATCGCAAATCAAAAACAAAGCATTCTTATCCTCAGGCTCTACAAACCCGTAAAAGAGTACATTGGATATTCCAAGATCTCTACATAATTTTTCCAGATTGGCCCGCTCAGGGCCGTCTCCACATATCAGCAGAAAAACGTCTTTATGCTCGTTATGAATCCTTTTAAAGGCCCTGATCAAAAATTCAACTCCCTTCTTCTTTATTAGCCTTCCGAAAAAGAGGACTATGGCCTTACTCTCTAATCCCAGGCACCTACGTATTTCCTCAGTCCTCAAAATATCTTTTCTGCCAATATCAAGTTTAGGTACATAATCTGGAGGAAAACCTATCCTCATTTTCTCAACAGGGATTCCGACTTCTCTCCAAAAAATACTGGCTCCCCTTGTCAGATAGAGTAACGTGCTATGTTGGGCCACTAATCTGCTCAGCGGAAAATGAAGTTTTGCGAAGAAGGTACTCGGCCAGTACCAATGATTATCACCGACAACTACAGGTCTCCCCAAAGCCTTCGCAAAAATAAACGCCAGAAAAGCCCACCACCCCATCAAGCCGCAAGAAACCATATGAAACCCCCTTCGAGCCAGCCGATGTATAATCCATGGGGAGTAAACGAACTCCCACAAGAAGATGGATTTTAGGCTCATCATCCCAAAAGTACCTAAAGAGTATCGGTAAATTATATATTCGCCATTTTTAACAAAAGAAGCATAAGCTTTACGGAATGAATTAGGCAACTTGTACCTCAAAGAATCTGCGAATAAAGTAGGGCCGCGAATCTGCATTATTATTTTTTTATCCATATTCATGACCCCTATCATAGGAAAAGTCTAAGAGCTTAACAAGCTACTCAGTAGACTTCTCATATCAAAACGGCCTGAGGATTTCCCTCCCATCTTCGATGCCCGCCTTCATTAGGCACATTTAAAAAAACAGTCAACAGTACTTTCGATTAGGTCAATTGACAATTTGTAATCATCACAATAAAAAGCTTCACACTTTGCCCTCAATGTCTTCGGCTATTTCTGATATCCCGCTTATGTTTGAAGCTATAACAACATTTTCCATAGCATTGATTTCATAAGCGTGTAAGTGATGGTTTATGTATTAATGATGGCATACTCTCATGACGCTTCCCATCTATCTCATAATATACATACAGTTGGGATTACGTACATCCGTTTAAGTAGAACCTTTGTTACACTCAGATGGTCTTTAGACCTTAATACTAACTTTTGATAACAAGACCTAAACCTTTCTTCAATATTGTAAAATGTGCGTTAATTTCTGCTGCAAAATCGGTAAACGCATTATTGAGTCCAATATCATGAGAGAGCAGAAGTCCTCCAATTTTCAAGCTGGGGTAAACTGTTCGGTACTCGAACATCATGTTTTGATAGGTATGTTCACTATCATGGAAAAATATATCTATTTCACGACATTCTCTAATGATTATAGGCAAAAGTTCTGAACTTTTGCCTATAAACAATTTCCAATCTACATTCCGTCTTAAATCTTCAGGAACCAGCCAGCCTGATTCTTTTCCCTCAGGAGTCCAAAATCTATCATCAATTATTTCACCTGATTCGGTTCGGTAAACACATCTGGGTAAATCTATGCTGTATAGAGCTCCTTCACCGTTTTCTGAGAGAGCTTTAAGTATGAATGTTGACGCTAAACCCGCACCCGCACCCGTTTCCACAACTACTTTTGGACGCAAAAGCTTACAAGCTACGTAAAGAACCATCGGATAACTTCCAAAGCTATATTTCTTGAGCATCTTTTCAACGTAGGTGGTAGAAGTTTCTTCTGGATTAAAATTGCGAAATTTTTCAGATAATATTTTCAAGGTATCGTTTACATGGAACTTAAGAGCATCCTCAAAGGAAGCATTCCTTAACATAAAATATCTATATAAGTAAGTGGGGTGTTTATACGCAAATAAAAGTTTCCGAACTTTATCCATAAGCATTCATCATCACCTTTATGATGAGGCTATCCCCATATCTTAACCTTTTTATTCACCTTTATCTTTTAAGTTTATTACTTATAGCATTTGCTCTGCTTAAAACATCTTCAAATGTTATATTTCTATAGTATGGGGTTCCTTTCATTCCAGCATGCAGCGCCCCCACCTGCAAAGAGTTATTTAAATAAAGAACGCTATTTTTCAGATATAACACAGCTGAAGCCCCCCTATACCTTTATTGTTTTCCAAGCGAATGCCCGATGTGTACCTTAATAAATTAAAGGTTAACACGAACGTTAAGATAGTATAAATAGAAATTAGTTCATAAAAAGTGGGCATATTTACGGGCAATCCATACATGAACTTTTGCTTTTACAGCTATTTTCATCATTTTAAGTCATTAAATCGCAATTAGAGTGCGCCAAGTTCATTTCTAACTTAAGTTGAATCTAGTGCTTGATGTAGAATTTTAATAAAATGTTTTAATATATCTTCATTATTCAGCCTCTTCAGTATGTATTCCCTGTTTTTTACACCAATCTCATTGATTTCTTCAAGGTCAAATGATAGGAAATGATTTAGAGCGCCTGCAATCGCTACGTAGCCCCCTGGTTCTACTAATTTCACTCCTGCTAAGCAACTACTTGCAATTTCAGGTATCCCACCTACATTAGAAGCAATAATCAACTTACCATAGAGCATAGACTCGACCAATACGTACGGGGATGGCTCTGGAATTAATGATGGAACCACAACGATCGACAGTTTTTTCATAACACTTTCAGGGTTGATTCTCGGCATAAAGTTTACCAAAATTCCATTATCTAGCCTCACGGTTTTGTAGTCTCTCCACGTCATCGCCATATATGCTTCGACACCACCGTACCTGAAGGTTTTGAACGCTTCCATTAAAGTGTAGAAGCCTTTGACGAAGCTCCTCCCTCCAAAGTAGCCTATACCCTTCCTCTCAGACTCGATTAGCGGAAGGTTCGGGATCGGGTTATATATCGCATAGCTCTTCTTTTTGAGGAGCGGAGTTCTCGAGAGCGCCAAGTCCATCTGAGCTCTGCTAACGAAGATTATTGCATCTGCAAGCGTACTTAGCCGGTTATAGTGCCTGCCAAGGAGCTCGTTCATTAACGCGGAGACTGCCGTAAGGAGCACGCCTCGTCTTCTTTCGATAATCTCGTGGAGTAGGAACGATTTGAGCGACGAGGTTCCCACCCTATGGTTGACGAAATCGTACATTAGGGATGTAGGGCAGACTATTGAGTAGTTGTGCATATGGACTACTACGGGCTTTCCGTAGATTTTGGCGAGGGGTATCACACTGTACCATCCGCATGGAACGTAAACGATATCACTCTCCTTTATCAGTCTTCTTATGAAGGAGCTAGCTAAGACCCCCGCGTTAGCTAAGGTGTCATACCTGCTTCCGAACGCTATCCTCATAGGGACTCTAAATATCTTCATACCATTACTGAGGAACTCTACTGATGCTTCGCCCGGAAACTGTCTAGTCACAACGGTTACTTCAAACCCTTTCTCAACAAGCAACTTTGAATACAACCACGTAGCTAGCTCAGCTCCTCCACCATGAGGGTAGAATAGTTCAGAAAATATGACTATTCTCATCCTCTCTTCTGCATATAAATATAAAAGTTGGGGTGATAATCTTCGAAATTATGTTCCAAAATCTACTCTTTAGTAGGAAAACCCAAAGCATATTTAGCTTCCTGCTCAGATAGTACTCACAAGAGCAATCGGTGAACTTTAGATTAAACTTCGAAAGGATGCTTTTTAAGTACCAGTATGTAGGCAACCTGTATACATCATAATCCTTTTGCGATTTTCCTAACCTTAGTCACATAATACTTTGCAATAATACTGGGCATCAAGGACACACCAAATAGGCCATAATGCCGTCGTGGATGATTTGATACGGCGAGAGCCTGTTAGGCGCTGAAAGGTAGAGAAGTCCTTGACCTTTCATCACTCTTGTAATCTCATCAATCAAATGTCTAGGCTCTGGAACATGCTCAATGAGGTCGTTGCAAATCACAACGTCGAAGACTGATGATCTGAAGGGCAGATGTAGCCCGTCGGCGACTAGGAAGTTCACCTCTGTCCCTTCCTCCAGTGCCCTAACCTTCGATCTTTTAATCCTCGTGTAGTCGATGTCGACAGCGCATACCTCAGTCTTCCCCTTCGCGAAGGCTATTGATACCCCCCATCGCCACAACCGACATCCAGTACTCTTAGGCCATCTAAGGAGGTGAACTTCGATAGTATCTTCTTTACAGTTTCTCCCCTCTTAATGGCGTCTAATGCATATTGCTTCCATATTTTGTACATTCTATGCTCCGGTGGTGGGAGGCTTTCTTCCAGCAGTTCGATGTACTTTTTAGCCAATTAAAAGTACCTGATTCCAGGCTCTAAGTAGCCTAGTACGATTTCATGGACAGCCTTAATCGAAGTTGTAGTCGTATTTATCCGCGTTACAGCCAGCCCCTGCACTCTTAGTTGTTCCATGATGTTCTCATATGCGCGCCTATAGTATTCGATAAGGTGGATCGTTAGAGGTTCGTCCCTTTTTCTCTGAAGTATAACATCTGTTTCAGCATCCAAGTAGAAAAGAATGGCATCTCTTGGCATCAGCTTGACCATCAGCTTAGCATATACTCCAGATATCAGCTTTGGATCCTTAAGGAAGTATGAAAGGGTCACTAAGGTGTCCAGCATGTACCTATCGCAAACAACCACATAGCCCAGCAACAACGGAAGGATTACGCGATAAAACACTGCTGGAAATAAACTTACTATTTCGAGGATTTTCCAAGGCGTCCTTATTCTGTACATTAATGCATCATTAAAGCCATAGTAGTTTATAATCTTTCCTTTAGGATCCCCACGGCTCAGGGTCTTTAAGAGTAGGTATGCAAGCGTGTGATGTTGCTTCACGCTCGCCCGCCAAACTCTAAAACCCATCAATCTCAAACGGGCTGTTATAAGATCCGCATGAGTGGTTTTACCAGTTCCATCCGAACCGAAAAAGTATATCAGCTTATACATTTGCTAAATTCATCTTTAAAATTCAATTTATACTAACACTAAGGGCCGTGACCATTTATAGGCCGATTAGCTTTTTTATACCCCTTGCACGGGGAAAACTCAGCAAATCCTTGAGGGGTTTAAGTCCGCTAAACCTCATTCTGCATGCTGTGTTTTCGATATACGCAGGTATAGTAAGGTATAAGGGGATTCTATAGGGCATAGTGATGTTTTTCCCCAGAAGTATGTCCTCTGCTAAAGACTGGGAAAGCCTCCAAAAGGCATGCGTAGCATTCTTTAAGCCCGCATTTTTTGTGACTTTTAATATCCCCACCTCTTTTATGGATGTGTAGAGATGGAGAAAGGTCAAAATATCCGCTAGTGTTAGCTCAAATTCCTTCATGATAGCGTGTGCAGCACAAATAATGAACTCAAATTTTTGATTCACTGCTGGTATACTTTCGCTTCGCAGTTCTATGCTGACGGAGTTTTCAAAAACGACCCATGCATCCAAGTATACATAGGGGCCAGCCCCTAAATCAGCATGCACGTCAAAGTCAACGTAGGTTTCATGCACAGGCTTTCGAATAGTCACCTCAGTAGTACCCTTACTTCTAAGAAAGTACCCATATCTATTGATGAGTATGGAAATGAGATCCCATATTAAATGCCGCGAATTAGGATGTAACAGAATGTCTATATCATCGGGCACATAGCCTGGAAACCTGAAGGTTTTAACAACAACATATCTTAACCCCACTTCATTAGCAGCCTCGTTAAACCTCATCAGTTCTTCCATTTGAGCAACACGTCTTTTAGAAACCTCAAGCCATTTATTACTTTTCTGCACCTCTGGGAAAAGCTGTCCAAGCTGGTAAAGCACCTTATTCGCTCTTGCAATTTCTATAATGGACTCCCTCGGCACATGCGTAAAGTAGGCGTAAAGCAATTTATTAACTAAAGATGGAATGTGCTCCTTAGGCCCCAACACCACAAAAACACCATCAAATATTCAATTTACGCTTTATCAGAATCGGAATGTAGACTATTGCTCCAGCAAGCAAACCTAATAATACAAGCACGTTTTCCACTATTATGCGGAGTCTATTGCTTATTGGGTGTATGCGGCTACTTTTGAAGTTTTGAGTGTTTACGTCGTCCAGGTTTTCTTTACCATGCATATACATAATTTTCATGAAGTACATGCCGCTCCTGAAGCTTCTGGAAAGTGTTTTCCTCCATGTGCGTGATGGAACATGAACAACCGGAAATGCGTTAACAAAGCCGACCTCAAACCCCATCCTCCTAAGCCTTGCAAACAACTCCGTATCCTCAGTGCACTTAAAGCTTTCATCAAACCTCACTTTTTTGAGTATATTTGCATCGCATGCTAGATTACAGAGATTTAAGCTAGTGGGGTTAATCTCCAACCCCTTCAGAACGGCACCTTTCCGCCAGTTTTCAACGATCTCCTCAAGCCAGTGTTCATTGAGTGGGAAAGCGTCCGACTCGATGAAAACAATGATTTCTCCCTTAGCCCTTGATAGTGCATCATTCCAAGCCTCGGGAATCGAACCCTTAGTTGAAGTTATAAACTCAAAATCCTTGAATGTCTGTCCATCTAAGGCTTTCCTCAGCCTATCAAACTCAGCCTCGCTTTTAGCGATCGAAATCACGCTAACTTTGGGCATTTAAATCTTTTGATTTATGACTTTGGGGCCATTAAGGTCTCTGTGGGCATTCTTAGCGTCTAGAAGCTCCCTCACTACATGAACATCATTAATCCACTCTTCCTTAAGATCGCTGAGACTTGATTCGCCACAAAGCACAGTAACATCATGTCCTCTCCTAGCAAGCCTTTCGGCTACAGATTTGACAACGTATTCGACTCCATCAGTATAGGGGTAGTAATGTGAGACTATGAAGAGAAGTTTCATATCTTACGCATCACTAATTTGCTCATTATTTCTTTGAAGCGCTCTGCACTTTTATTCCATGTCCTCCTTTCTATGTACCTCCTTATCTCCCGATAATCTTTTTCCACGTTTATTTTTCTTACGGTATTCCTCATCGCAGTTATATAATCTTCTTCGCTCCACGCTATATCGATCAGATGCTTGTAGGCGAGCGCCTCAGGTATAGGCGTAGAAATTACGTTTACCCCTTGTGAAAGATATTCCCAGAGTTTGTTTGGAGCCGAATAATATGCCGTCAGATTCCTTATATCAAATGGTATGACTCCGATATCCATAGCGGCTATGTAGTCTGGAACCTTCTCATGCTCTACGAAGCCTACGTGATCAACAATATGCTCGATCCCATATTGTTCTATCCAATTTATAACCTTCTCAGCATAGGCTGTTTGAAGCCGCCCACCTATAAGCATAAGCCTAACGTTAAATCCCTGCCTATAGGTTCTAGATAGGGCCTTAATTAATGTCAGCATATCAAGCCAAAACTCTATGCTTCCAACGTAACCAACGATTAAATCCTCATCACCGTAACCAAATTTCTTCCTCAGTAAACGCCCGTCACGCCGATTAAGGAAATGCTCCGATACACCGTTCGGCACTATATACACCTGCCGTCGATGTTCCTCACCACGTATATCCCGTGAATACTTTGCAAGCGCTACGCCAGGCACAGTAACTGCATCAGCCACCCTTAAAAGAGTCTGAGTCATGCATTCGAAAACCCCCTTTACAACGGCCCCTAAAGCGCTATTCACACTGCAAATGTAGCCTGCCGCAGATGTAGGGTAATAATCCTGTAGATCGAATATGAAGGAAATATTTATTTGTGAAACTTCTTTAACGAGCTGAAGGAGGAATGGTGGCAGAAGATTCCCAGCTACAATTAAATCAATCGACTCCTGCTTGATGATCCTTAAAATCTCTCTAATATGGCTTACAGCATTCAATAGATAGTATAGCGGGGTGCTTTCAGTCTTAAACTCTAGAGGCATATCATGTATGATGCATTTACTTGACAACCTAGCCTTATTGAAAATATTAAATCTAACAACATGAACCTCGAAATCTCTACCGTTATGAATCCTCTCGAAAATCTGGTTATGTCTCTGCGGAAAGGGATGACCTAAATAATCACTACTTGGGATTAAAAGGATTCTTATCATTCAATCTACCTTTAATCCTAGCAATAAACTTCGATTTATTCTTCCCAAGTACTGGCTTTCCATCCTCACAAAAAGCTGCGAGCAGGTCGAATAACGATGAATCCTCAAGATCCTTTACCCCATCTAGAAGCCTATACTCGATCACGGGCGTTTCTCTTAAGTCCGGTTCTTCTATAGCTAAACCTTCATCGACAGCCTCCCCTAGCAATCGAGCTATTCGCTTTCCAGCTTGGCCGTCTCCAAGCGGATTCTCGAAGCTTAGCCCCCTTATTTCTTTAGTTCTTTCAGCCTGCATCAACGCAAGCTTAACTATTCTACACTTCTCGGCTCCAGCAAGTACATTAATACCGTAAAGCGTTGTTTCAGGGCGCTCAGTATTATACCTAAGCGTTACTGTGGGAACTTTAAGTGTAAACGCCTCCTCCTGAACTCCTCCGCTATCAGTAAGCACAACCCTACACCCTGAAAGGAGTGCTAAAAACTCAAAGTATCCTAAGGGCTCCACCAATCTTACCCTGCTTAAACAATCAGATAGACCAAATCTAGCTATAGCGCCTTTAGTTCTAGGATGTATTGGGAAAATCACGGAATAATATTGCGAAAGCTCATCGAGAGCCTCAAGAATTGACTTAAGCCTCCCAGGATCATCCGTATTCTCAGCTCTATGCAGAGTCACCAGAATATAATTCCTTACCTCAAGACCATGCTTGCCCAGAATACTATTGCTAAGATCGGCTACTTTACTCATAAACTCCTGAAGTGCATCAACAATAGTATTCCCAGTTATATGGATAGACTTACTAGATATGCCCTCAAAAAGAAGGTTTAGCGCAGCCCACTCCGTCGGTGCAAAATGTAGACTAGCGACAACATCAGCCACACGTCTGTTAACTTCTTCAGGCATAAGCATACTCCAGCTTCTTAAGCCAGCTTCAATATGAGCAAAAGGCGTTAGACATTTAACAGATACAAGAGCACTGGCTAAGACAGTATTCGTATCGCCCTCAGCTACAACAATAGATGGAGAGTAATCCTTAATAGCCCGCTCCAATCCAAGCATAATCCTAGCAGTCTGCTCAGCATGAGAACCGCTTCCAACCCTAAGATCTACATCAGGCTCAGCTAACTCAAACTCCTCAAAGAATATACGGCTAAGCATGTAATCGTAATGCTGACCACTCCAAACAAAAACGTAATCAACACCAAGCCTCTGAAGCCACTTAACAACTGGAGCTAACTTTACCGCCTCAGGTCTAGTTCCAGCAACAATCATTAAAGGCTTCATACTACGGCGCCAAGACGCTTTAAACGGAAAACTACAGTTCAACCCTTAGTGTATGGTGGTTCTGGATCTGGACATTGAACGTATCCTTCATCATTTCTTAAGCCCATTCCAAGACCAGAACCACCAACATCTTCTATTAGCTTATGAGCCTTCTCCATCTTCAACTGCTCTTTTCCACATAGTTCTTCCGCTTCAGATGAGCTTTTTGAGCTTTTCTACAAGCCTCTTTAACATCTTGAGCGTAATCTTCAACTAGTTTAGGGCTCACTTGAGCCTTCATCTAAACCATTTCTTCCTTCAACAGGCCATCCATTGGCGTGTAACTCTAAGATAAATTCGACTACGAGCCCCCAGGCTTCAGAGTGAAGTATTCAACTACGCCTAAGATTTTGGAATTCCTCACATTCTTCCCTCAAGTATGCGGATTATCCTCCTCTCCATCCTTCTAAGTATTAGAGATATCGTTGCTATGGTTAACCCTTGGAGACCGGCTACGAATAAGACTAATCCAAGCCAAGACCATCCCAAAGACCAGGCTTCAGCACCATACAAGTATCTAAGCGTAAGCTGCTCCAGGAGGATTATAGCTCCAGGTACGATCAGTAGTGCCAGTAGAGATGAGAATAGGAATACTGGGTTGTAGAGCCACATAACCCTTACGGCAGCCATCAGTATTCTAAAGCCGTCCCTCCAAGCATTAAGCTTTCCCTCGCCAACCCTCTTCCCATAGCTTACCGGGACTTCGCCTATCCTACCCAGCGACGCTATTTGACCAGCCAATTCTACTTCAACGTCGAACCCTCTAGATGCAAGTTCAAGCCTCTTAGCTACATCAGTCCTCAGAAGATACATGCCGCTGCACGGGTCCCTAATGTGCTTTCCAAACATAAGGCTGAAGGCTAGGCTTATAATCCCATTGCCAACCCTATGGAGTAAAGGTATGTTCCCCCTGTCAGACCTATAGCCTATAACCTCATCGTAGTCCTTCGCATGCATTAAGAGGCGCTCCACATCCCTAGGGTTATACGTGCAATCGCCATCCATGACGAGCATATAGGGCGTTGAAACCTTCTCTATAGCTGTTGCAATAGCCCCAGCCTTACCAATGCCATTCTGATATATGATATCGACGCCTTTAGACTTGGCTATTTCAACGGTTCTATCTGAAGAGTAGCCGTCTACGACGAGGATATTCCTATAGCCTTCAGCAATAAGACCATCTATAACGGAACCTATACCATTCTCTTCATTCAAAGTTGGAATGACGATTGTAACCGCATCCTTGGAAACGGGACCATCTAGACTGTTTGAGCCTGAGACCCTGCTAACGCCCTCAGATGAACGCTTACCATCTACTCCAGTCCCTCCAATACCGCCAACAACGCCTATAGTCTTCCCAAAGCCTTTAACCTCGAAGAACAATGGAACGGCTACGAGAAGAAGCGATATTAAAAAGCCCTCGCTCGTGAAAACAGGAGCATCCATAGTTGTGAAGTATTTGAAAACTGTAGGAGTACCTTTCACCTCCGCTGAAACCTGGGGTTTTAAACCCGCTGGAGAAACCTGTAATCCCCCGTCGACTTTAAGCCAAAGAGACCTATCGAGCATGGGATATAATAGAGGCGTGTACGTTTGAAAACAGTCCATAACCAGATGACCTATTAAAGCGAATAATCCTAGTAGAGCCAAACCAGAGAATCTAGGCTTAAGCTTATAAACAGCCACTAAAACGGGCACGTATACCAACGCCAGCATTAGGATCGAGTGACTCATAGACCTGTGAACGTGCATAAGCACGTCTAAATCGGGTAGGAGAGCTAAAAGAGATAAGAGTAGAGCCCTCTTAATCCCAAGCCTAGGAGCCGTTAAAGCGAAAACAACTGAAAAATGTAAAGCTAGCTCAGGCAAACAATACCTTCACTAAGTACTCTAAAGTCTTCCATAGAGCCTCTTTGGAGTCCAACTTAGGACTCCAGCCAGTTGCTCCCCTCAGCCTACCTATGTCTAAGAGCATGAGCTTTACGTCTCCAAGCCACCCTCTACCGTCGTTCGTAGCGGGCTTGTAAACGTACTCTACGCTCTCTAAGCCCACGGCTTTAACCGTCATATCTGCTATCTCCTTTACACTCACCCAGTCTTCAGAGCCCACGTTGAAAACCTCCTCTAAGCAGTCGCTTCCAAGCATATATTCTAGCGCCTTTAAAGTAGCATCTACTGCGTCTTCAACGTATATGTAGCTCTTCCTCTGGGAGCCGTCGCCGAGTATTTCAAGCATCCTAGGGTTTAATTTGAGCTTCCCAATGAAGTCTACTAAAACGCCGTGCTTAGACCTAGGTCCGACCACGTTTGCATACCTCAATATAAGGCTTTTCAAACCGTAAAGCCTAGAGTACGTAGCTATAAGCGCTTCACAAGCCAGTTTAACGGCTCCGTAGACTGATATGGGCTTTAGAGGTGTATAGTCTTCAGGCGTGGGTATCTGTTTAGCATCACCGTAGACCGTGCTCGTAGATGCGAACACTAAGAGCGGGACTTTAAAACCCCTACAGGCTTCAAGCACGTTAAACGTCGCCTGAAGATTCTCCTCGAAGTGGACCTTAGGCTCCGTAACGCTGACCCTGACCTCTGGATTAGCGGCATAGTGGAAGACAACGTCTACGTCTTTAAACTCTTCAACCCACCCTTCGGGATTTTTAAGGTCACCCTTTACAAACCTGAATGCGGAGTTATAAAGCCAAGGTTTAAAGTTCTCAACGCATCCAGAGCTTAAATTATCTACGACTGTAACCTTACATCCTTCAGCCATAAGCCTATCCACGAGGTGGCTACCTATGAACCCTGCCCCGCCCGTAACCAGAGCCTTCACGTATGTTTAGCCTCTATAGGCTTAAATATTCCTTCGAAAAGCCTATCTATAAGGTTGTGGTCTAACTTCTCATACTTCTCTGTAGAGCCCAAGTCGTACCAGAAGCAATCCGTGAAATACGCATTTACAGATTTGCCGAGCTCTATAATCCTAGGTATTAGATGACCCATTATGTCCAATTCAAACCCATCTACGAATTCACCCTGCAGTACATGTAAAGCATCCCTTCTAAATACAAGAACCCCAATGCACACTGGAACCTCTATCGTAGGCTTCTCCTCAAACCTAACTATTCTACCGTCTTCTACGTGTGCTATGCCCACTGGAAGCCTATAGCCTTTTGAAACAGCTATGGTTGCATACGCATCTGAATTCACGTGAGCATTTAACATGTCTGATAAATCTACGTCTGACAAAATATCCCCATAGTAGACTAAGACGTTACCGTAGCCTTTGAAGACTCCACGCTCATAGGCGTTTAAAATAGCCCATCCAGTCCCACGTCTATCAGCACGGTCTACAACGTACTCAATATTCACATCGAATCTAGAGCCGTCTCCAAAGTAATTCAGAATCTGCTCGTACTTGTAGTTCACGAGGAATACTAAGTCGCGAATACCATGATTCTTCAAAAGCCTCACAATATACTCCAATAGAGGCTTCTGACTAGAGCCTACGGGGATCATAGACTTCTGGAAATAGTAGGTTAAAGGTCTAAGTCTACTACCTTCACCACCGCAGAGTACGGCGGCTACGACGCTTTTAGAAGACGCTTTAACGTTCAAAACATGTCTCCTTAAGGACTGCTTCAACTTCTTCCAAGTCTTTCCAAGTATCTATACTCCTCCAAAACACAGGACTCTGATATTTAACGGCTCTGAGCCTACCCTCTTCAGCTAGCCTTGGGAATAGCGTCCTCTCCAAATCCCCCCTATCCGGCAGGTACTCGAATACATCTGGCTTGAACAAGTATACACCAGCGTTTATCCAGTGGTCGCTTATGACGGGCTTCTCCTGAAACAGCTCTACGACACCCTTATCGTCTGAGACGACTAATCCATATGGAGACGGTAGTGGAACTAACGCTATAACACCTGTGAAGCCGTCATCACATGCCTCTAACAGCCTCCTGGGGTCTATGTCCGTCAATACATCTCCATTCACCACGTAGAAAAACCCCTCATTCTTCAGCAGAGGCTCAGCATTCTTAAGTCCTCCACCTGTACCCAATGGCTCCTCCTCCACTACGTAGGATACATGCACTCCGTATTTTCTACCGCTACCCAAAGCCTCTATAAACCTGTCCTTCAAATACCCTATCGTAACTATGAACTCATCGACGCCATAACGCTTAAGCCACTCCATCTGATGGACTATTATAGGCTTACCAGCAACCTCTATGAGAGGCTTAGGAATACTGTCTGTTAAGGGCTTTAAACGCTTACCCTGACCGCCAGCCAAAATAACGGCCTTCAGCCTTCAACTACCCCCTCAACTCTCACACGTCTTCCAACAGCTTCTGTTTGAAGACCCTCACTCCACGTAGACTTCTACTTCAAGCCCTTTGACTTCTCTAAGCATCTCCTCGAAGACCGCATGATTTAAAAACTCAAGTTAGCCTTTCCAACGACAACGCGTAAGTCGCCAACGTAAACGGTTTTAAGCCTTAAGAAAACCTCATATGCCCGTTGGTAAGGCGAAGAGTTTAACAGAGGCGATTGGAAGCCTAGACTCATCATCGTTTAAAAGCCTACGCATATCCTCCAGGCTAGGGGCATTTAGAAGTGCTTTTCAACCGTCTGCTCAACGTTCATCGACATATGGCTTAGCTATTTTAAGAGACCCTTCCACTCTATTTAAAGGCTCATACGCTTAACTTAAGACTGCTGAGAGCCTTCAGACTTCTCTCCAGGCTTAGACTCTTCTTTCCCAACCATCTCAAGCTCTTTCTCGATTTCTTTTTCGATCTCCTCTATAGGCTTAGGTGGAGGCGTTGTAGCAAGCGTGTAGCCTATCCAAGACAGTATGCCTAGTACGGCGGCTACGGCTATGAAGCCCGTCAGTTGAAGTATAAGCATAGCCCATTCAGATGCGAATACGAGCCATCCATAAGCCAATATACCTAGGATACTTCCAACGCATAACAACGCTCCAACAGCTTGATCCCTACTCATAATATCACCATGCGAAGCGTGGAGGACTATTCATCTCCATGAATCCCAGATACAGTATGTAGGACTTATCCCTAAGCCACTCAATTACGCGTGGAGCCCACTTAAATACACCGCTATGCTCAAACCTAGCTTTAAGCTCTTCAGCCCTCTCCCATCCCTTCCTAAGGGCTTTAAGCTTCAGACCTCCAACAAGGATGTTCATGATGGCTCTGAGCTGGGAAACTACGAAATCGCTGACTATGCATCCTACCCTCCTAGCGAACATTAGACACAGCCTATAATAGGACTTCTGAATCCCTGAGAGTTTGCTCAAATTGCCGTTCCTCAGACCCTTAAGCCAGTAAAACCTAAGCTCTTCATAGCCTATCATAAATAGCTATTACGCTATATACACTTCATACTCTTTAGGCTATTCCCATAAATTGAGCCTTTTCTTCCAAAATTGGGAATTTTAGCTCAATTTGGAGTAGAAATTTCCAATTCGATGTGGAATCCTTCTAAAAGATATTCAAGAGAACCATTTGGAGGCTTAGCCTTTTATAAGCCTATGCCTAAAGTCATTAGGGGTTTATGGTAGAAGTTGAGCTTAAGGAGATATCCTTCACAGTGCTCTGCGACTGCGGTAGGAGTTTTACAACGGAAGAGTTTGAAGGGGAATGCCCATGGTGCGGTAGGATATACCATATAGAGGTTAGGGGGAGTCGTGAGAAGGTAGAACTCTCTATCGAATTTGCTGGAATAGCTCCCTTAGAAAATTGAACTCCCCATTCAACTCGTAAACCCTACTCGTAGGACTCACTTGAACCTCTCTAACCAAGCCAATACTTACGAGCTTCTCCAAGTATCTTCGAACGCTCTTATGGTCCATTCCAACAGCCCTAGAGAGCGCCCTCAAATTCACAGCCTCCCTTGAGGCTAAAACCCTTAGAATCTTAAACCTAGCGTCTTCCGAGTATACGAGGTGGAAGACTCTAAGCAGTTCTTCAGAAGACATGAATAAATATTCTTTAGCGAAAATATATAAGTTTAACCGTATCAGCTTGAGAAAAATCAACGCATTTTTTAAACAAAAAGCTATCAAAAACTAGAGGCGCCTCAAATAAAATTCCAATCTACCTAAATACTTTCAACCTACTGACTAACCCATGTGTTCCTTTAAACTCGAGCCGCCGAATTCCAAGGTGAAGCCAAGCCTTTTCTAGGCAGGGATTTAGACGTATCCGTTGAAGTCGAAGGGGGCTCAAAGAAAACGCCGATCATGTTTAATTTTGCTGTTGCATCTATAGAGAGGATTGAAGGAGAAATGGTTATCATCGGCTAAAAGAAGTATATGATAGTATAGTGGTTGTTCAGTTTGATAGATTAACACACCGCCGATCCTTCAGATTTCCAGTGTGCTTCTTCTTTTTACAGAAAGTTGAAGCAGATGGAGCTTTTCCAACAGAATCCTCCAATATCTACTTATTTTATATTATTATATTATGCAAGGGGGGTGTTTCGCCCTCGCATCAAGTCCATTCAAAACACGATGGTCTATATGAATATAGAAAAAGCACCACTCCAAACGAAGGCCGATGAATTTCATTGTAAAAACGGAACCTTAATGTCCATAGTAAATTTTAAAGGCTTCTGTGGGCTGGGCTGTTTTATTTATTCATCCCCAACCTCTTATACACTATATATGGTTTTGTGAATAGCGGGATATGGAAAGACGACTAATATAAGCCCCATATAATATATTATATTTCTATGGTAGTGTCCGTCCGTCCGCTTTTCACGGAAAAATTTCCATAACATCAGATGGATAGTCGTCATGAACACAATAGTCATGTTCATGTTTTTTTCTTTCATTTTTGATGGAAAATACAGCTATTTTTTAAATAATGACTTTCCTTAAGTAAAAATATTTAATTATATATTTTACAGAAAATAAGTATAAAGGAGGTGAAATTTAAGTTAATTCGTCATAGGGCTAGTTGCCGGCTAGCCTTCAGAAACTCAGAAATAAAGGAGGGCACCCACCATGAAAGAGTATATCCCTTTTATTATATAAATTTTTGGGATATACTCCATGTAAGCGGAAGATTCTCTAATTAAATTCATTTAAAAACAGTAGTGGTTTAGGTGTTAATTTACCAGTGTTGTTAAGGGCTTATCTTCACCTAGAGAGCTTAGACTCTGAAACTATTTTTGAAAATGATAGGCTTTATCATAGGTATTATATGAAATTAAGGCGTTTTATAGCCTCTTTAGAGAAAAAAGGCTTAGTTGAGGTTTCTAAAATCGACGGTCTTTTATGGGTTAAGCCTAAGGTTGACTTGAGGTAATGTGATTGGAGTAGGTCAAGGTCAGAGGAAACTCTGTGAAGGAGGATTATGCTGAAGTTCAGTTTTTAGCTCTTCTACGCTTCTCACCTTTAACTTCATTGAGTAGCTTGAGGAACTCTCTAACCCAGTACGGTAGCTTCTCTAAGACCTCTGGGCTATAATCCTCTAAGCTCTTAGCCTTAGACCTCCTCAAGCTTTAAGCTCACACTCCCACCCATCACATCAGGAACCCTGTACAACGCCACATACACGTTATGTCTCGGGATGTAGACGACCTCCAAGGTCTCTATCCTGGCGTTCTTCAAGCGGTAGCTGAGTTTTCGTATAGTTTCACAGCTCTCCTTAGCATATTCTATGCGGTAGAGTATACGTTTTCGTTGAAGTCTGGTTGGCTTTGGAATAGCTGGACTATAAGTCCTAAGTGCTTCAGGGTTTAGAGTTACAGCCATGTTAAACATTAAAACTGAAGTATAACAATAGTAGAAAATCATCCTATATCTCTGTAGTAGAGCCTCGCTTACTGTCTTCTCGACTTTAGGAGTAAAACCTGCTGGATACCGTTCTATTCTATATTGTCGTGGGGTTTCTATGTAGCTGAGCGTAGTCAGCTTCTTATACATTCCTATAGCTCATATTTGAAACCCTCCGTGGGATCCCTCATTTAGTCTAAGTTACTTCGGGATCTGGGATTGCCCATAGGCTACCCCCACTCTAATATAGATAGATGTAACCACTTGCTTATAACGATATTGAACATTAGATTTATAAAAAAGACCCCATCCCTCAGTTAAATGTTACAGGATTCAGTAATTTTCCCTCACAACTACTGGTTAAATTAAACTAAAAACAGTAGAATAGAAGTTGGAAATTAACATAAAAGAGTAAAATAGAGAAGATTTAATGAAGTATTTTTCAAAGATTTTACAACATACCATACACTTACCCACGTATCTTCTCAGCCTTAAAGTTAAAAAGGGGCTACTTCCAAACATTGGCAGGATTTAAACCCGATTGCAACCACGGCTAAAAGATATCGTGTTATATTTCGAATAACATATATCATAATCCTTTCGCCTACCCCTTTTTAGAAGTATTCTATTAATTTTCAGATTTAGCGTACGAACTTAGGCTAGCTTAATTCTAGTTTATTTAATTTGATGAACTTAAGAATTTAAAAGGGGCTGAGGCTTCCATTGTTTTTACGTGGTTTCTGTTGAAACCATAATCGTTGAGTACTTTTCTCTAGTATTTTTCGAATTACTTTGAAAGCTCTTTAAGCTTCTTAGCCAGTAGTGTTTTGAACTCTGGATCTTTCATTAGCATATCCATTATATTGTCGGTCATACGTCTAATTTCTTCAAGCTCTAAGGCTACTCTAACGTCTAAGGCAAGCCCACATTTGATGCAGAATCTGGCGTCAAACTGGTTTGGCGTCTGACACCTAGGGCATAGTTTAGGCTTTAGCTTAGGCTCCGCCTCCTCGCACTTCTTAAGACCGTATATGCCTAGGACCGCATCATCTAAGTCCCTACCGGATAAATGGACGTATATGCTCGGCATTTCAGACCCTTGCTTCCATCCGAAGATTTGGTTCATCTGAGCCTCCGTGAGCTTACTGGCTAGAAAAGTAGCCCTGCTATGGCGTAGCTTGTGGGGGTGAATCTTCTTCCTAAGCCCAGCTCTCTCAGCGGCTACTTTAAGTACTTTAGCTAACGCTGGGTAGCTCATGGCTTTGCATCGGTTCACAGTTCCCATATTGACCCATAACGGTGCGTCTGACTTATTCTTCAGAGGGTGATTTTGAATCCAGTACATTAGATACGGTGTAGCTGCTACCACTATTACACGTCTAGCACCAGTCTTACCCTTAAGCGTTAGAGCCGCATAGCCTTCTTCAAACTTAACGTCTCTTATAAGCATAGAGCCCAGTTCACCTATTCTAGCACCACTCTCGTAGAGTGTCATTATGAAAGCCTTATCCCTAGGGTTATCACACGCTTCGACGAGCTTCATAACCTCCTCCTCAGTCAAAAGATCCTCAGGAAGCAATTCATCCCTAGCCTTAAGCGTAGTCTTTATCCACTTAACCTCAGGTGGATACTCCTGATTGCCGCCTTTAAACCACTTGTAGAACCTCTTTAAAGCAACCTTGTAGTCGTGCTTAGTCCAGGGGGAGTAATCGCTACGCTCTATGCGGTATACCAGACCCTTTATATCCTCCGCAGTAGCTTCTTCAAAGGGCTTACCCAACATATCGGATATACGCCTCAATATATCCAAGTACTTTGAAACTCTAATGGGCGTGATGCCTTCAGACAGCAGTTGCCTTTCAAACTCAACTAGAAGCCTCTTATCACGCTTATCCATAGGGTTGTGAAGCCTAGATTCAGCCATCCTAAGCCTACCATCAGCATCGTGGATGTCTATCCTACGCTTCAAAACCATCTAAACAATATTCAACCAAAAAGGTGTATTTATACTTATGGTATAAAGCCCCCGGCGGGATTTGAACCCGCGACCGTCAGCTTACAAGGCTGACGCCCTAACCGGTCTGGGCTACGGGGGCCTATATTTCTTTGAAACAGGCTTAAATTTAGAGTTTTCTCCTTTCTATCAGTACTAGTACCGGTACTAGTACTGATAATTAGTTCTTCAATAAGAGAGGGGATTGAAAGATTCCTATTTGACGCCTCCTCTTTTAAACGGTTATAGAGCGCCGTAGATATAGTTATACATGTAAAACCTGGCTTAGGCATATGTTTGAGAAAATCCTGAAAAAAAATAAAGGAATTTTTATCGAAAAAATGCAAGGACGGGCTGTTAGAATTTTCCAGACTGCGTGAGTTTTAACAGCTTCTGGTAAACCTCTCTGCCGTCTCTTTCAACAACTGTTTTTAAGAAGCTCTTTCTACTCTTAGGATTTAATGAAGTGAAGAGGTTTTTAAGCATTAAAGCCTTAATCTCCTCATTCTTCCAGTCTAACACTTTCCTGCTTAGAAGAACCGTATTCTCCAGCTTCATCATTATAAGTTCAAAACCCCCTTCTGTAGGAACATCATCAAATAGTTCGACTTCAACATTATTTAGATTTAAACCGTATTTTTCATTGAGATATGAAATCCAACCGTTAAACCAAACCTCGAGAATTGGAAGCCTCTCGCTCATACCTTTTCACCTCCATTCTTCGACGCATAATAGCTCTTTTATTTTCTTCTTTTCTTCAGCTATTTTTAAATGCTTGCAGCTTCCCCTGTATCGGAAGCCTGGGCATGTGCATGTTTTAGCCTTCAGATCGACATAATAATAAATGCCGGGTTTACTGAAGCTTTCAACCGTCAGGATCCCGCTTTCATTCTTCACCTGGTCCACCTCCGCTTGTTGCTGAAGATCGGCTTGTTTAGGCTGTGGCGGCTTACCCGCCGGCTCGCGAATATCCCACGGTTCAAACCTGCACCACCTGAAGAAAGTGTTGCAGAAGGTTTTATTTAAGCCTTTAGATGAAGACAAAATTAATGGAAAAATATGGATTTTTAAAAAGACCCCTTTCTTCCCTTCTGCTTCAGATGAAGCAAAAGATTTAAAAGCTTGAAGCTCATCAATTCATTATGATGAAGCCAGCCAGCCGATTGAAGAGAACCTCAATCTTTATAGTTGATGAAAAGCTGTGGGCTTGGGCGCACTATAGAGCGCGAGCTCTAGGCTTCAAAAGCGTAGCCGACTACATTTTTGAATTAATCCGACGAGATAAGGTCGAGGCGGAGAAAAAAGCCTAACTCTTCAACTCCATAAAACTCCATTAAAATTCATAATCTTCGAATTTTATGGTCGTTTTTATGGTTGTTTTTTATGGTTGTTTAGACCCCCCCCTCCTAGTCGAGGAAATTAACGGATAGAAGCGGGGGAAAGCCTAAACCCTTCAAAGTTTCCATCCGAGTTTCAACAGTCCGCGCTCTAAGGCGTCTTTTATTGATTCTGGTAGGACTCTACGGATTAACTCGTTTATTTTTAAGCCAGACTTTGTCCCTGGATGTCTGACATACCTTGCGAATATTACCTCGCCGCCGATTTCAAACCTCAGGGCTCTGGCTCTACGCGGACGAATAATGTGTGGTCTCGAGCCGAACAGAAGCCAGCCTGGAGCCTCGAAGAAGACTCGAGACAGTCTATCGGATTCGTGGACAATCCTCACCTTCCCCTCCAGCCATCTGGTTTTTTCAAGCTCAGCAGCAATATTATTGGCGACACTATGCGTAATTTCGGACCTTATAGATTTAATAACATCTTCTCTCAAGAATTTCACAAGATCAGGTAGATCTCTCAAATTTTTACCCTTCACACGAACCTCTACCTTAAACATGATATTTCTTCTTCACCTCCATTAATTATAAATTGAAGCGGTTTTCTTTAAAGATTCTTTTTCATTTAACCGTAATAAGTCGCCGCCTAGATTTCTTAGAAGCGTGGTTATCGGATTTAACTGTTTAATCGGTATTTTAAAGGCCTCACCGTATTTCAGCTTTTCAACCGTCATCTTCTCAACATCCTCTCTCTTAAGATAGCCCGATATCCAGGCATGTGTAAGCTTCTCGTTAAACCGTAGGAAGACATAAATATCTGCGTGATGCTGTTTAAACCGTTCAACATTAACATAATAACATTCAGGGCTATTCTTTGATGATGAAGCCTTAACATCAATTTTAAGACTTCCAACTATAAAGTCGGCTTCACTTGATTTTCCCTTCTTCAACTCGAAATCTTGAATTATTGGATGGTTCCAGACATGTTGGATTTTAAACTGATTAAGCGTCATATCGAAGACCTTTTCAGCAAGCCAGCCTAAGAGAAGATTTTCTTCTTCATTTTCTCTCCAATGTTCAGTTGATGGATATTTTCTAAATCTGGGTAGCAACTCCTTTAGAATGGCTTTAGCCTCTTTAAGTGTGGATTCTTCTATTTTATACTCAAGCTCACGCTTAATCATTTTCACAGCTATAAGCGGGTATCCTTTTAAACTGGGGTCATCAAAGTTGCCACCAATTTCAAAATCCGTATATGTTAAAGGTTTTCTATCTTTTTTAAGGAAAGTCCGCAAACTTTGTTTTTCATCCCTTACAGCCATTTTAATCGCCCACCTGGAAGCTTTACGATGAAAGCTTTTCTAAGCAGGCTGTTGAAAACTTCCAACGCCTTCTCTTCTCCCAAAATCTTTTTTAATTCATTAATGAAAAGAGGTTCCTCAGCGTAATCCTCCCCCGGAATCTTACAATTTTCAAATATACTCCTAATGTTTGAAATAATTGAATCAGTAGGGGGGTTTGGAGTTACTTTAGTTACTGAAGTTACTTTAGTTAATAAGCCCCCCCGATTTAAAAAATCAATAGGCACATAAGCATATGAATAATTCCCCGTCCCTTTTTTAACGACGAAACCGAGGCTCGTTCTAATGTAGTTTGATATTCTTCGCGTCAAGCCTTTGACTTCTCCTTCGGTCATATCACCGTTTTTAAGACGCTCGGCGATATCCTTAATTCTTATTGGAATTAAGTCCCTTTTTGATTTTTGTTGAGCCTCACTAACTTGAGTAACTAAAGTAACTTGAGTAACTTTTTCACTAGGGGCGAGGACTTTCACCCCTCCGCTTTCAGCGGCTATTTCCCTCATTGCCTTTGGCACCTCTTCCTCCAACCATGCATCTGGGTCTAGGCTTCTGACTTCCTCGGTTTTTAACTCGGCCAGTGATAATAGCGACTTTTTAAGCTCGGGGCTTTCAAAGACAAGCGTAAGCGGTAGAATCACTTGTCCTATTCGGGGCTCAACTTTTCCGTTGAAAGTCTCGCTAAACAATCCCTCTTTTTCCAGCTGCTTCGAAACCTCAACAATCCTCCTGTAGTTTCTGAAACGCCATAGAAGTAGCTTGTTTCTCAACCTCAACGCCTCCGCCTTGAATTGTTCACCTCTATAGAGCGGTGCCCTTCCGCTGCCCTTTCTCGATATGAAACTTATGCATCTTGATTCTAGGGCGATGTCCTTAAACTCGCGGCGCGTGCAGAGAAGCTTAGGACCAAAGACATGGAAAGCCTCTACAAGCCTCGCGTTGTTCTCGTTGCAGCAACGATACCAGCCCTGCGATTTAGAAAACCCTATGTTAAGGATTTTAATGATCGCGGAGTATAAACTCGAGTCTGTGAAATCCGCCTCATCAATCAGTGCCGTTCCCCGCCATAAATCGAAGGTCCGCCTTATACTGGCTTCGGAGTCGCAACCCGCTAGAATCACCGGTCTATAGCATATGGAGCCGACCGTTTCAAGCCATGCTGTTTTACCACTACCCCACCGTCCCTTAGCCCTCCGGTATGGAATCTGCGGCAGTGTATCGTATATCCATGTGAGAAACACATACACCGCGTCTAAAATTCTTTCAAAGCTATCAGGTTGCTCGTGCCATTTATTTAGAAAATCCATGACTTCGTTGAACAGCTTTTCGTCACTTTCATATTCCTCTGCCGTACTTGGAAGCATCACCTGCCCCGTTTCAACATCTTTATTCATTATTGGTTTATAGATGACATCTCCATCCTGAACCTCCTCAACTTCGCTTATGAATCCCCCTCCTAGATCGTAAACAGCAAATAATGCTTTTCCATTTCGAAAAACCTCCTCAAGAATTTTCCCGTCGCTTAAAACAGCCGCGGGCGTGTAAACCACCTGTTTCCTCCTCACTTCGAATTTTCCGCTGAGTTTGCAAAGCTTCTCAAGGCTCTCATTGCAAATTCCTAATTCTTTCATTCCGCTACAACCATACTCATAACCATGTTTTCTAACGGATTCAAGACATGCTTTTACCTCTTTATCCTCTAGCGGAGGTTTATTCCGAGTATTCCATTCCTCCAACCTATTTAAAACCTCAAGTGGAGGAAGACTTCTAAAGTAGAGCCAATATGAGGCAAGTCTAACGGCAGCTTCATTACGCATACCCTCCTCAACACCATCCGCCAGTCTTCTAATGCAGGGGGGATCTTCAGAGTTTCCATGTTTAAACACACCCATTTCTCCGGCTCTAGTCCATACGACGGATTCCAGGTCGTCTACAACAGGTATTGACTGTAGTTTCCATGGGTTGTTGATAAACTCATATTTTACACCGGATGGATGAATGGATGGAGGGGCAACGACATAACTCCCCTCCGATTTAACATCCAGGTGGATCCCTGGTATTTTGAACGACTTCACCGGCTTGGATGTTCTGAAGTAAACATGTACACCCCTGGCGGTTTTCACAACAATGGTTGAATTCTTTATCTTTTCAAAGTTGAAAAACTTTTCGAAATATTGAAAGTCGTCGAAGTCGATTACAACCAGGTTTCCAGATATAGAGCCACAGACGACGCCTAAATTTATTCTCCCAGAGCCTAGCCATCTTTCAACTTCTTCATCTGTTGCACACCTCTTCTGAAATTCGAGCCATTGAATTATCGGCTCTTTCGATCCATATCGTAGCGGTATAATACTGAATCCTAATCTTCTGTAAAGCTCTACATACTTTCTTAGTTCTTCTTTTCCTATATTCTCTAAATTTTCAACATTCAACGACATTTTTCACCACTGTCCAATGAATGCTATCCTATTCTTTTTCTCATTCTTTCTTTCATTCTTTCTCTTCAACGGATTTCTAAAAACTTCCGTCAATTCTTCAAAGGTGGTAGGCTCTAAATCCGCATCCTTCAAGATTTCATCTACTGGATAGTTTTCCAACATCTTCAGAAGGTTTTTCAGTTTTTCAACATTTTTATCAGTCACCCGTATTTTCCGAATTCTAAGCCACTTTTCAAGACTGGACTTATTCAACGGGCATTGGAAGTTGAAGCACCACTCCGCATCCTCACAGGAATCTTTAGTTACGACGATATCCCTGATTATCAAAACATGCATCAAATTCCCTACCCTGTAGGGTTTTTTAGAATATCCGCAGATCCCTAAGTTTTGATAGCTTTTTCTACCGAAGCTTATTCCTCTAAAGTAAAGATTGGTCCATACAACTGGGTAGAAAGCACCCCTAGATTCCATGAGAACACCTCCCGAAGAAGGGTCTGAAGAGGTCGAATTATGTTGAAGAAACTCCGAGGGCTTCGACCTTACACCCTTCTTCATTATATTATAATGTTTTAGCGGGTGGAAATTTTCCATAAAAAATTTACACTTCCATACTTTTATCCATTAATTTTAATCTCGGAGAAACTCGTACTCGGCTTCATCTCTCCGCCGGTCTCTCAAGCCTAAAGCCTTCCTATACTCGTCGGGAAAAGGTGCTTTATAGTCTTTTAGCCAGTCTAACTCGCGGAGGCATTTCCATATCTGCATCCTATTTAAAGGCATACCTAGCGATATTTCATCTAGAAAGCTTTTCAAGTAGAATTTGAATGGAAGACCTTTAAACTTCCTTTTTTGAAGCCATAAAAGCTCTCGGAAGAAGGCAGAAACCACTATGCTTTTCATGTTGTCTCCATTAAGAACGGTGAATTTTCGTAGGATTCTTGAGGTCCAAAAGAGCGCTTCCAAATAAATACCGGTTCTATTGACACCCCAGTAGGAAATCCTTAGGACTTCTGATGGACGGATGAATATGGATTCAAAGGGAAAAATTCCATATCCGAGGAGCCTCGGCAAAACCCTGTAGAAGCGCTTCAGCTCATATTCTCCGGCGATTATCGGTGTATATTCGGGTCGTCTCCATAAGGCTGTGTACAATGCGCCTGTTAAGATTAGTTCCGTCCGCTCGAGCTCGGGAAGCTTTAAACCAAGCTCTCTTCCAACAATGTATTTCGAATAGAAGTAGCGTCCAAGCGAGGAAAACTCTCCAATCTTAACCGGGTTTTTGAAAACCTTCTGAAGTATTTTAGCCATTTCTCTCAACCTTCTCTCCTCCTCGGGTAGAACTACAATGGTTGAGCCGATTTCGAAGCCCATCAAGTCAAGCGTTTTCCTAGGCGTATACTTCCGCTTCAATTCAGCCCTTTCAACATCCATCTTAGCTTGTCTCTTTCTCCCCTCTGTGAAATAGCTGAGAAAGCTGTCATCCAACCCCGCCTGCTCAGGCGAATAGATTTCACGGTATTGTTTCTCCAGACATTGGAAGCACATTAACACGGGTTCTGTGAAAACACCGTCAACAAACTTATGGGCAATATGTAAGTCTGCTATCACAGGCTTAGCGCAGACCCCGCAGCGTCCCCCCTTCGGCTCATACGGAAGCCCAGAATTCCCCTCCTCTTTAAGCATTTCAGCTAAAACTTCAGTTAAACTTAAATATTCTCTTCTAGTTATATTCAAATGGGTCCACCTCGGTTATCATGAAGCCGTGGGTAGTGGGGGCTACCTACGGCTGACCGTTCCTACTGTTGTTCTCCCTCTCCAATATTGAATGCGTTAAGCTCTTTGAGATAATTTGTAAGCGATAGCACTATGAACTGGCTTCTACTCATTTTCATCTTTTTTCTTACTCTTTCCACTATTTCATCAACACCTTTTGGTATAGTAAAAGCCCTTATTCTATAATCCATTTTTCTCTTACACCTCCTCCTACTTTATAGTAAAATAAAAGCACTATTATAAACTTTGTTACAACGACACTTTTAGAAAAATTCACGATTTTACCGTAAAATTACGATAAGGCTCCATAGTTTTTCCATGAAGTTTACGACAAGCCCATTCTCGGCTTCTATAAAAAATACAGTATTTGTACATTCTCAAGTTCCATCAAAATACAGTAATTTTCTAAGGTAACGAAACCTCCGTAAAACACCCTGGCTGAAGACAATTTTAACATTTTCATGTTAAAATCGAGGCTTCCCCCTTTCTGAAAAGCCTTAGCTGTTTACATTTGTATACAAAAATATAGCGGCTTATGGATTTCGCTTTAGTTTTTTATACCAGAAATTTGTATGGGTTTTGTATGGACTCTTTTTATGGATTTTTAGACCCCCCTCCCCTCTTTAACCATTTTTTCGCCTTTTCTTTTGTAAAAAATTGCTCTTTTCAAACCTACCCCCTCCCCCGTATAGTTTTACCATTATAAATTACCCGTAGTAATATTTACGGCTGAAAAAATATGGGAAAATCACAATAAGAGCTTCTCCTCCCAAGGCTTTACGGCTTTTAAAACTTTAGATCCAAGCTCTAATAAGTTGGGACGATAGTAGTATCGTGTAAATATTCCTGGCGGAATTCTCCCTTGGAGAAGATCAACAGCCTCAGTTGAAATATAGCCTCGCATGTATGTAGCCCAGGCTCTTCTGACTTCTTGAAGCTTCATCTTCAGGTTTTCACGGTGGAGCTTCTTCCTTAAAATATTATAGCTTGTTTCCTCAGTAAACTGTTCCAACGCTTCACGGACTGTTGGACTTATGAAGCTTAGATAGGCGTTCTTCTTAACCCTTAGAAACTCTTTAAACTTGAAGTGTTCCAACGCCCCGAATTCACGGTTATAGTATCCGTTTAAACCGTGCTGTTGGACCCTTCTAATCACCAAAAAGACCTCTTCAGCCCTTAAACCTGTGAGGAAGGCTAGGGTGGTGGGAAAGTAGAACCTCCATCCTAGGCTCTTCACGGCTTCAGCCCATTGGAAGAGATCATCTAACTTAGAGCCGCCATTCAAGATATTTCTCAGGCTTTCAAAAGAGTTAGAGCTGTTCCATTTTAGACCATATTTCTGTTTAAACTCGTCGAAAAGCTCAGGAGTTCCAATATACCTTGTGAAGGCTCTAATAGCCTTGAGAAGATTAGCTTTTTGAAAACCGCTCAGATTGTGAATTCGAGGGTCATATTCAAACAACGCATAAAAATATTTTTTTGCATAAACATAATTGTTTTTGGCATAAGTTTTCGAAAACCTACTGTTAAGCCAGCTTTTGAAATCCATCCAGTTGAGCGATAAATCCTCGTAATGATGCTTACAAGGCTGACGCCCTAACCGGTCTGGGCTACGGGGGCCTATATTTCTTTGAAACAGGCTTAAATTTAGAGTTTTCTCCTTTCTATCAGGGTATACCTGGGGTTAACCCTATTTGAAGAGCCGCCGTTTTGGACTTCAAAAGAGGCTACTTCCGTTTTAAGGCTTATGAATCTATAGTCTGGTTTCGGTAGACTTTTAGAGTTAACCTTAACAAAATTACCCTTAACTAGACCGTGTTCCATTTATCAATATAATTCTAGAGTTTAACAACATTTAAGTTATATTTTTTAGCTGTTTCGGCTTGATCCTCATCCATTGTTAGTAGCGGTCCTCCCTCACAGATTTAATAGAGAAGCCCTTAGGCACGTTTGCAGGTCCTTGCTTCCTCAATTCTTCAACAACCTTCTTAAGGATCTTCTCCCCCCTTATATTTTTCACGCGCTCAATAACGTAGTTTCTCAACTCCTCGAACCAGTTAACTTCATCTTTCAACCTATCGAATTCCGCTTTAATTCCTTGGGTACTTTAAAACTTATTGTTTCCGACATAACAATTAAAAAGTATACAAAAAAGTATCTTAAAAGTTTACCAATAAGTAGACTAAAATATATTCATCTTTATAGGCACTAAATGTGCGGGATGGTGAACACATAGCATGATACATACCACAATCATAGTGATACCTATAGCGGTCACAGTTTCAAGTGCTAAAAAGCTCTTCTTAAATACTACGATGGGCGAGATTCTACGAATAGTAGTCAAGTCGGTCATCAAGATACTCCCAATATGTTTTTTACATGCTGTATGTCTTCTTCGGCTTCTTCTCTACTCATGAACCCTATGCATACCGCTGAGACCCCCTTTTGTTCGAAGACCCATTTAAGCCAGTCGTATATCCGTCCTTCGTCGAATCTACCACTTGCTAGAGGCTTGATCGCTACAACCGGTTTCCTAGTCTTCTTTATAGCGTTCAGAATAGATTCTCGGTTGGGAAACATGTAGAACCCGATCTTGTTAACAGGAGTTGCAAATATGGAGACATCGTAATCTCCTTCATCGATCATAGTGAGCTTTTCACCATTGTGACATGCAACACCAGGAATCATGCCGGCCTCCCTAATCATTTTCAAGTACTTCTCAAGCCCGACGGGCCTCCTGTTTTCAATAGGCCAGGAGTCTATCCAACCGCCGTGTATACAGCATATTGGCGAGTATAAACCGTTCAGCATCTTAAGCTGTTTCTCCGTATCTTTAGGATCCCCTATCGTTGTACTTATGAAGATCATCTCCTGCCCCGTGTTTCTCTCGGCTATTTTTATAGCCTCTATTAGCCTCGGCCATACTGGACCTAGAACGCCATATACGCCAAGTTTGATACAAAACTCGAAGACTCTAGCCACTCGTCTAGCCGTATAGTATCTTCTTATCCATCTATCTCTACCTATGCTTGTATGAGACCATCCGAGTAAACTGTTTATCCCTATTAGAAGCTTTGGCACTTCCACCCCTTCAACCTCTATCGTGGGGAAAACTGTCATATGACCATCTCCTGTAGGATTCAACTTTCAATAATAGCAGTTGACCACTTAAACCTTAACCACTGCTAACTGAAATGTAGTCATAGCCATCGACTGTTGTAGGACTCTAAAAAACAATATATACTGCTTCCGTAGAAATCTTACATTTCAGTGGTTAAATGAAGAGTTTGAGGTTGGTTTTCCCAAAACCATTTGAAGTTGAAATCGAGGAGTTTGAAGTAGGCGAACCTAATTCAGGACATGTTTTAATAGAAACTGAGCTCACCCTCATAAGTACTGGAACTGAGTTGACTGCTTTAACAGGAGACTTCCCTAAGCCTTCCGCTTGGTCAAGTTACGTGAAGTATCCATTCATACCTGGATATACATGCATTGGAAGGGTGTTGAAAATAGGACCAAACGTTACAGGTTTTAAAATCGGTGATAGAGTTGCAGCTGTAACTCCGCATGCTAGACATTCACTCGCCAAAGCTGAAGACCTTGTTAAAGTACCTGAGGAGGTTAAGCTGGAACATGCCTGTCTTCACACGATAGCGGCTGGTGTTATGAATTCCGTCAGATTGGCTCATGTATCATTGGGCGAAGCGGTAGTAGTTGTAGGATTAGGTCTCCTTGGACAGATGACTGTATTGTTCAGTAGGCTTTGCGGCGCATTTCCAGTAATAGCGGTAGATGTAGCAGATAAGAGGCTTGAGCTGGCTAGACTTTCAGGAGCTACCGCCAGTATCAAGTATACCGGCTATGAAGATTTGGAGAGGGAGATTAAGCGGTTGACGGACGGACGAATGGCAGACGTCGTCTTTGAAGTCACAGGTAATCCAAATGTTATACCCTGGGCTATAAAACTCGCTAAAAAACCGCTCGGCCGCTTTATAGTTTTAAGCTCGCCCAGGGGACCCACCACTTTAGATTTCCACGATGAGGTAAATTCTCCTAGTAGGATTATAATCGGGACGCATTTCGGAAGTCAACCTTTTTATGAAACACCATACAACCCCTGGACCAGGAAGAGGAATACAGAGCTCTTCTTCAACCTACTTAAAGCCAACATAATAAACCTAAACCACTTCATAACGCACGTATATCCATGGCGTAAAGCCTCTGAGGCTTATAAAATGCTCGTAGAGAATAGAACCCAAGCCTTAGCAGTACTATTAGACTTCAGAGGATAAATATGGCTGTCAAAAATATGGGTTTTTAGAGTAAATTAGCAATGTCAGCAATCTAATACGCATGTTAGTTTTAGATCAAATGGAAACATCATATAAGTTTATAGGAACCGACTTTAATTCTTTTTAAAACAGTATGCAGATTGACGAGGACGTAAAACTACTTAAACATAGACTTAAAAGTCTCAAAGCGTCTTGCGTAAAGGCTGTAATAATGTTTGGTTCTAGAGCCAGAGGGGAGATGGAGGAAAAAAGCGATGTAGATCTTCTCATTCTTCACGAGAATTGTAGGATTGAAGATCCAGTGTTGAGAAGAAGATACCTATACAACATCATTCAAGAGGCTGTTGGCGGTGTATTTGAAAGTATCACAGTCATCGATATGAAACTTGAGCATTTTCTTAAGCCACTAGAAGTTAATTCACTACTTTTAAACATTTACTGGGATTCTATCGTAATTTACGATGAAAACGGCAACCTTCAAGAGTTTCTCACGCAGATTAAGGGGGGGATAGCTAAAAGCGGGTTGAAAAGGGTTAAAGATGGAAAAGCCTACCGTTGGATTTTACCAGAGCCTATGAAAGAGGTAAAGATCTTATGATCTTCAACCCTCTAAGTGAAGTTAGATATAGATATAGACTGGCTATGGAGCATTTAGAAAGAGCTGAAAAGTTGTTCATGTTAAGAGATTGGGTTGGAGTAGTATCAGCATCCCAGCTGGCCATTGAAAATTTCGCTAAAGCCGTTATAGCAGTTTTCGAAGTCCCAACATGGAGTCACGACCCTTCAAACCAATTGGATAGTTTAATAAAATCGATTACTGAGGAATGTAACAGATGAGGCTAGAGAGCTTGCTAACTTAGCTAGAGAAGTAGCTCCTGAGCATGGTAGATCAACCTATGGAGAGCCGAGCAGTGGACTAGTACCAAGCGACATATACAGGGAGGAACATGCTTTAAATGCATTAGAAAATTCTAGGAAAGCTAGAAGAATTGCTGAGAGAATTTTAAATAGTTTAGATGTTAAATTTTGAACAGTTTAAAGACTAGGATCTACTCCATGGCAAGTAGTAAAAATATAATTATAAGAAGGCGGTATTTGTCGATTTGAAGGTTTTAGTTTATGAGTATGGAGGAGATCAGTAGAACTGTTAAGGAGATAAAAACCCTCGTTGAAAACCTGCAGTGTAGAGTTGAAGCATTAGAGAAAGCCGTTAAAACCAGTAATGTGATTGTTAAAGTTGAAGTTCCAAAAGTTATTCTTGAAAAGAAGGCTCTTGAAATTAGAATTGGTGAAGATGAACTTCTAGGTAGAATGATACTGCTCGTAAAATAGGGTTTCTTTAATGAAGAAAGAACTGCAAGCGATGTAGCGGATGAATTGATACGAAGATGCTGGCATCCAAAGGATTTGAAGTACATTAGACCAAGCTTAGAGCAACTTGTCATCCTCGGGATTCTAGAAAGGTCTAAGATTAGGAAGAGGAAGGGTAGGGGTTTTAAATGGGTCTACAGTAAAAGTGGAAACCTCAACTTGACTGAGTAGACGGCCCAAGTTTACTCTTAACAATAGCCTTTTTAAATGAAGGCTTACATCGCTACTTCGAGCGGAGAATAGTTATGCTTATAACGGAGTAGATACCTATATAAACTCTTCAGGATTATGGAGTTTAAACTTCCACAGGAAGTAGTGGATATTATAAACGGTATAAGCTCTATGCAGATAAGAGGAGCGTCGAAAATAGCGGAAGCCGGTATTAAAGCGTTAAGTATAGTTGCTGAGAACAGTAAAGCCGAAAGCCCTGAAGGAGTATTTGAAGAATTAGACTACGTATCTCAGAAGCTTTTAGCTACACGACCTACAGCCGTCTCTCTTCCAAACGCTGTAAGGTATGTCATGTTCGAGGTCTATAAGGCTAAAGAAAATGGGTTGAAAACAGAGGAAGTTAAAACCAAAGCTTTAGATGCATGTAGAGAATTTCTCAGAAGGATAAGAGAAGCATCCATAAGAATAGGTGAAATAGGGGCTAGGAGAATAAACGATGGGGATACTATAATGACGCATTGTCACAGTACTGCTGCTTTAAACGTGATAAAGACTGCCCATAGAATGGGAAAAAATATAAAAGTAATAGTTACCGAGACCAGGCCGCTTTATCAAGGGCTGATAACGGCAGAAGAGCTTGAAAAAAGTGGAATACCGTTTACATTGATCATAGATAGCGCCGCTAGATTCCTCATGAAAAAAGTGGATAAAGTAATTGTGGGTGCAGATGCTGTAGCGGCTAATGGAGCTGTGGTAAATAAGATAGGTACATCCATCATAGCTTTAGCTGCATATGAGTCTAGAGCATTGGTGTTTGTCGCAGCGGAAACCTACAAGTTCAGCCCGGAAACTCTCACCGGAGAACTTGTTAAAATCGAAGAGAGAGACCCAGAGGAAGTAGCACCAGCCAGCGTCTTTAAACGTTGGAAGTATGGCTCTATCAGAAACCCCGCTTTCGACGTAACACCTCCAGAATACATAGACCTTATAATAACTGAAAGAGGAATAATACCCCCTCAAGCAGCCTTTACGATAATTAGAGATGAGCTTAAAGACATGCCTTACGAATTTCAGATGAAGTATAGCACGTACTGGGAGAGGAGTCTCGAAGTTTAAGAGACGGGTCTATTTAATCCATAGACCCCTACGCATGAGAATGTTCGCATCATCCTCTGCTTTTTCAATTAGAAAGTCAAGGAGCTTTTTGAAAAATCCCCTTCCACGGTATTCTGACGACCACTCTCTAACCGCTTCAGCGTATAAGCTTCTCTCTGTCATTCTAATTTCGGCTAACTGGACGAGGCTATTGTAAGTTTCAGGGTCTATGTAATCGTTATCGTATATTAAACCTGGGCAGACCTTAACTGCACTCTTGTTGACTTCTATGCTAGTAACTCTACCGTTGGAAGTCACGTAGATGAATGGGTAGAAGCGGCACGTCAAAGGTTTAAACTGGTGTACAATGCAAATTTTGTTCTTATTGAAAACACAGAAACCATCGGGAAATCTTTTCAATCCTAAATACCCTTCACCATCCCATAGTGAAACTTTGGGGAAACTGCTCTTGTAGCTATCAGCCCTGTACAACATTAGAAATCCCTGGGTATCGTAGCCACCGTAGTGTAATATACGCCAAACGTCTAAATGTGTAACTGGAACCCAATATTGCCCACAACAAACACCGCATAGTGTGCATTTAAACTTAACCATGTCGTTCGGCTGATACCTCTGAAAGACCTTCAGTATAAAGTTTAACTCTAAATTCTAAGGGTATTGAACGTGTGAGACTTTCAAAAACGAAAATGGTAAAATTTAGTTATGAGTTTTACTAAGTCTTATATAGGTGGCTTTGGTTAAAGTTGAAAGCTTCAAGGGTTTTAATGGAGTATACCAGCTGACTATCAACGGAGAGCGTAAATTAGCCACTGTAAACTTAGCTCCGACAGTTCAAGTATACGGTGAGAGACTTATTAAAATCAACGGTGTAGAGTATAGGCTTTGGGATCCGTTTAGAAGTAAGCTGGGAGCAGCTCTGCTTAAGGGCCTTAAACGTCTACCAATTTCAGAGGGGGTTAAAGTCCTCTACCTCGGGGCAGGTTCTGGAACAACTGTAAGTCATGTCAGCGACATAGTGGGGGAAAATGGAATAGTTTATAGTGTTGAATTCAGTCCAAGAGTTATGAGGGAATTTATAAAGAGGGTTTCATCTTTTAGAAGAAACGTCATACCTATACTTGCCGACGCTAGATTCCCAGGGTCTTACCTACCATATGTCGACGAAATCGATGTGATATACTGCGATGTTGCTCAGCCTGACCAGGCTAGAATACTGTCAGACAATGCGGACTTCTACCTTAAAAAGGGTGGAAGTAGTATGTTGGCAGTAAAGGCGAGGAGTATTGATGTATCGAGGAGGCCTGTAGAGATATTCAAAGAGGAGGCTAAGGTTTTACAGAGTAGAGGATTTAAAATCGAAGCTACGATTAAGCTAGAGCCTTTCGATAAAGACCACGTAATGATTCTCTCAACAAGGTGAACACCATATTGCATGATACAGTAGCAGGTGTAGATGAAGCTGGTAGAGGGAGTGTCATAGGTCCGATAGTGATAGCGGGAGTCTTACTAGAAGAGAGGCTTCTAGAGACCATTAAATCTTATGGTGTTAGAGATTCTAAAAAGCTTTCACCAGCAAGAAGAGAGAGACTTTACAAGGCTGTAGTTGAAAACGCGGTGAGGGTAGCGTTTACTATAGTTGACCCATTTACAATAGACCTTTACGTTAAATCAAGGGAGAGCCTAGGTGGATTAAACATTCTAGAGCTTAAAGGGATAAGCAGTGTGGTAAGAGAGCTTAAAGCTACGAAGATATATGTCGATTGCCCAGATTTAAACCTGGCAAGGTTTTGTATGATGTTGAAGTCTGAAATCCCATGGAGTGCTGAGGTCATAGCCTTTCACAAGGAGTATGACGACCATCCCGCTGTAGCGTCAGCATCTATAGTAGCCAAGGTCTTGAGGGATAGGATTATTCATACGCTCAAGGACTTATACGGGGATTTCGGAAGCGGCTATCCTTCAGACCCGAAAACCGTAAGTTTTTTGAGGGAAAATTATAAGAACATAGAGCAAATCGTAAGAAAAAGCTGGAAGACCTCGAGGTTAAACCTTACGTTAGACAAATATACGGTTCAGGGGACCATTCGACCTCGCCAGTAGCCTTTATATAGTTTTCTTGAGACCTAATAAGGAGTTGGAAAACTATGTCTAAAGAGACTTTCAACGTTGACAAAAACAATGATTTCTCCAATTGGTTTAACAGGATTATCCGCGATGCTCAACTCATAGACGATAGGTACAATGTTAAAGGCTTCATAGTTCATAGGCCTTGGTCTATGATCATGCTCAAGCATATCTATCGTCTATATGAAAAAGAGCTTGAAGAACGAGGACATAAACCCGTACTCTTCCCCACGGTAATACCTGAGGAGAACCTTTCAAAAGAGGAGGAACACGTTGAAGGTTTTAAAGCTGAAGTATTCTGGGTGACCCATGGCGGAGACGATGAACTTGAGAAAAGGCTCGCCTTAAGACCTACGTCTGAGACTGCCTTTTACCCGCTTTATGCTCTATGGATAAGGAGTATATCAGACCTGCCTTTGAAGCTCTATCAAAGCTGCTCAGTCTTCAGGTATGAGACTAAGTCCACTAAGCCTCTAGTTAGGGGGAGGGAATTCCTCTGGATAGAGGCGCACGACGTCTTTGCTACAGAGGAGGAGGCTTATAGACAGGTTGAAGAAGATATGGAGATAGCTGAAGAAGTTATTCATAAAAGGCTTGGAGTACCCTTCATATTTCTAGAGAGGCCACAATGGGACAAGTTTAAAGGAGCGGTTAAAACGTTTGCAGCCGACTGTGTAATGCCTGATGGAAAACTTCTCCAAATAGCCTCTACACACTACTTAGGCCAGAGGTTTTCTAAAGCCTTTGAAATCACGTTTCTAGATACTGACGGTACGCGGAAATATGCCTATCAAACATGCTACGGACCAGGTATATGGCGTATTCTAGCCGCAGTAATATCGGTACACGGCGATAATAATGGTCTCATATTGCCATTTGAAATAGCACCAATTCAAGTGATCATAGTTCCAATATTTACGAGAGAGTATAGAGAGTCTGTTGAAAAATACTGCATGGAAATCTATAGGATTTTAAAGGAGGCTGGTTTCAGAGTTGAAGCAGATCTTTCAGATAAGACCCCTGGTGCGAAATATTACTACTGGGAGATGATGGGGGTTCCGATTAGAGCTGAAGTCGGTATTAGAGAAGTTGAGACAAAATGTGTAACGCTATTCAGAAGGGATAGCCGCAGTAGGACAACTGTCCAATTAGATGAACTAGTTGAGGCTGTTAAAAAGCTTGGCTATGAAGCGCTTCAAAACATTAAAAGGAGAGCTGAAGAATTTCTCGAATTGAGAGTATTTAGAGCTAAGACTTTTAATGAGGTTAAGGATTTAGCAGATAAAGGCGGCTTTATAATTGCTCCATTCTGCTCGATAGATTTCGACGGAGAAAGCTGTTCTCTAAAGCTCAAGGAGATACTGGGTCTAGAGGTTAGAGGAGTACCTCTTAAAAACAGGGTTAAACCTTCTGAATGGGAAAAATGCATAGTGTGTGGTAGGAAAGCCGGAGAATATGTTTACCTAGGTAAAGCGTACTAGTTTATAGCGTAGCTCTACCTTTCATTTTACGCATTGACAGCTTATATTGTAGAGATAGAAGCTTCTCAGGCGCCAGAAGTTTACTGGTTAGGTAGATTAGCAAGATTGTAAATATGGCTGAATAGGGTATTCCTAGAAGCACTTCAAGTGGAAGTTCGGAGAAAAACATGCTTTGAGCTATAAGCATCGGATAGCTTGGAGGTAAAGCGTAGATGAACAATTGTAGCGCTAACGGTAAACTTCCAATATCGCCGTACATTACTATGAACATTGGAATCATTATCGGTATTTGTACAAACCCAACCAGAGAGCCAGATATTCTGACGTCGCTACTCAATGCTCCTATTATAACGCCTAAAGAGGTGGCGAAAAATATTGCTATGAGAAGACTTACAAATAGCATTATATAGCTTTCAAATGACGCTGTTGGAAACTCTAGTGAAACGGTTAAACCCTCCCCAGCCATTATGGGGAGGCTGAAGAGACTTTGAAAGTATACGGTTAACCCAATTATGAAGAGGATTGTCCCAAGCATAGCAACGACTGTAGACCCTATGAGTTTACCCATCAAAATGCTATACCTGCCGATGGGAAGCGTCAACAGAGTTTCAAGGGTTTTCTCCTCGTTTTCAACAGCTGTAGCAGTAGCAGCTATCTGAGCAACTGTAATTGAAACCAACATTAAAACCAATGGAACGATTATTCCAGAACCCATGAAAAACTGGTTAAATAGAATGCTTGGTGAAACTTTGATAATCCTATTCTTAACGACCGTATAGCTTATAGTAGTTAATGGTTTTAAAACATCATCAGGATTGACTTCGGGGCTTGTAGAGGATATGAAGGATTCAACTAAAGCCCTAGAATAAGCATTTAACACATTCTCAATAATGGAGAAGATGCCAACAGAACTCAAACCCATGGTTTTAACGACGAAGTACACATTTACCTGAGCTTTTCTAAAGCTTGTAACGTTGGATTCAAAGCCATTTGGTACAACTATTAAAATTCTGACATCGATATCTTTAAGCTTTTCAATGCCATCTTCCACATCTACTGAGGAAAACTCTGATACGTTTAAACCAAGACTACGCATGAAGTCTATAAATTCACGGCTAGTAGCTGTGCCATCTAAATCTATGACGGCGACTTTAACCCCCTCCCTTGAAATGGTTTCGATGGAGCTTTGCATTGCCGCCGAGATAGCTAAACCGATTATAGGCATTATTAGAATGGGTGCAAGTAGACCGATGTAGATCCTGGGATCTCTCAACAGATCTTTAACTTCTTTTTCAACTAGAGGGTAGAGGCTACCCAACGTCTACCACCCTTGTGAAAACTTCTTCAAGGTTTGAAGCATTCCAAGATGCTTTAAGTTGATCTGGTGTACCTTCCGCCACTATTCTACCTCTGTTTATTAAGGCTACTCTACTGCAGACATATTCCACCTCGAGCATGTTATGGCTAGACATGATAATGGTTACACCGTATCTGTTTGCGTAGTCTTTTATAAGCTTCCTTATGTAGCTTGCATGTATGACGTCTAAACCCGCAGTAGGCTCATCAAGTATGGCTAGTTTAGGCTTCAACATGAAAACTCTCGCTATCTGAAGCCTCCTCTTCATACCTTTACTGTAGGTTTTAATCTTATCATGTATTTTATCGCCGAGCCCTGAGATGTTGATGGCTCGATCAACCGCTTCTAAAGCTTCATCTTTAGAATGGAAGTATATCCTAGCCATTATTGAGAGATACTCTAATCCTGAAAGGTTTCTGTAGGCTCCAGCATCTTCAGCAAGATAGCTTATTATACGTCTTACATCGGCGGCTTGAGAAACAACATCATATCCGAATATCTTTACAACGCCTTCTGTTGGAAGAAGGAGAGTGGCGAGAATTCTTAAAGCAGTCGTCTTACCAGCACCATTGGGTCCAATTAACCCGAAAACCTCCCCCTCCTTAACTTGGAAGGAGACGTCATCTAGGGCTTTAAACGACCCGAAGAATTTTGTAAGATTTCTAACACTAACAGCGACATTACTCATTGAAATGTTCAAGTAGTCTGATAGCATTTAGAAATAAAAAGCTTATTACGGATGAGCATCCTAGGAAATTTTCTAAAAGAAACAGATAAACTGTCAAGCACTTCTGACATTTAATTTATCAACTCACGTATTTTCTCACGATCTTCAAGGCTTCTAGAAATTCTCCACCCCTCTTGGTTAGTACATAAACCTTCATACCACCCATCGTATCTTCTCTCAAAAGACCGTGGGCTACGAGAAATTGTAGAGCTTTCTTCGCTCTATCAACTGGAAGACCAGCACCATACGCTATTCTCGTTATGGGAGAGGGGCCTCTTCTTAAAACGGTTTCCAATACATCGGAGTATATTTCATATTTTGTTCGTCTTCCACACATGGCGTTCTCAACTTTTAAACTAATATTATAATGGCGGGGGAGGTAGCTTTTCAACCTTTACCGGTGTTTGAGCGAACAATACCCCTTCTTCCTTCTCCAACAGTTCTGTATACTGAACTTCTCCCATTATCCTACAGCCAGACTCCACGTATATTCTTCTTGCGTAGATGTTTCTAGCCCTCGACTTCTCCTCCAACGTTAAAATATCAGCGTATACATCTTCAACCCTAGCCCTCTCCTGTATGAGAATTCTGCCACCTATTAAAGGCCCTCGAACCTCGCCCTTTATACCGATCTCTATATAGGCGGCTTTCACACCTTCTAAGGTCTCTATCGACCCCCCAACTCTTACAGCGTCTAAAGCTTCAACCCTTAATGCTTTCAAAGAACCGCCAACATCAATAGATTTAGCTTTCACACGATCGCCTATTTCAACCGAACCGCCGACGTCTAGTTTACCTGATAAGCTTAAACTTTTCTCTATACTGAGTTTACCGCCAACATCAATGTTTTCACCTTGAGCCTCGCCAGTTATTTCAACAGTACCGCCAACATCGATGCTCGTAAACACAAGGCTACCGTCAACTATCAAAGAGCCACCAACATCGATGCTTCCGCCTTCACACCGATTGGAAAGCTTTACAGTACCGCCAACATCAATTCTATTGAACTTAAGGGAGCTGGTGGATTCAAACGTCCCCCCTACGCGAATGTTTCTCTTCACTTCACCGCCCTTGATTACAGCCGTACCGCCAACATCTATATCTTCAATCTTAACTTCAGCTTCGGTTTTAAACGTACCACCAACCGTCACCCTTCCAACTTCCACCAACCCCTTTCCTCTGAAAGACCCGCCT
Organism: Bathyarchaeia archaeon; assembly: GCA_038870975.1. Taxonomy (GTDB): domain Archaea; phylum Thermoproteota; class CALKCG01; order B24; family B24; genus DTBU01. The sequence continues at coordinate 674,967 of JAVZJD010000002.1, forward strand.
ACGTCTATTCTAGAACCTTTTACAATCCCTCCAATATCGACCGCTCCACCTACGCTAATTGTCTCCATTTCCACATTTCCATATCCCTTGTAGGATCCGCCTACGTCTATATCCAGGGCTTTTGTGTTACCTCCAACTTCAAGACTTCCACCGACTTTAACTTTTTCAACGTTAAGGTCCCTATCAACCGTGACTTTCCTATCTACATCTACTGTTTTTGCTGAAAGGTTTCCGATTACATGAAGCCCACCTTCTCTGATTTTTACCCTAGTGCTAACCGATAGGTCTCCCTCAATTGTAACATCTCCCTCGCGTCCATCTAGTGATTCAGCTACTAAACCACAGTTGAAGGTACAGTCCCCTTCACAGCGCACAATACCTGAAACTGTAACGCTTCGCAATCCTTCTTCAGCATTTATAGTGGATCCTCCGCCTATATGTAAGTCTCCATCAACAAGCCCTAGGGTTGCGGTTGAACCGGGTGGAATAGATACGACTTTACGCATGATTACACCGTTGAGGTAGTCTACTGGAAGAAGCTTTTAAAACTAAAGCACATGTAGAGAGTACTAAATATGACTACAATGAGTTATTATGCGTCTTCAAACCAACAGTCGAAGATACGATTTCCTAAAACATAATCCTTTTAATACTGATTGACTACCATTTAACTGGACGACTATGCCTAAGAAGAGGAAGTCCAGAGGCCGTAGTAAGGGAACAAAGGGTAGAACCGAGCTTGTGGAATGCGACAACTGTGGAGCACTCGTACCCAGAGATAAGATTAAGAGAGTTACAGTTAGAGTCTCACCCGTAGATCCACAACTTGCTAAAGAACTTAAATCAAAAGGAGCGTATATAAGCTCATACACCACCGTTAAAAACTACTGCGTATCTTGCGCGGTTCATTATGGTGTTGTAAAGGTCAGACCTAGGGAAGAGCGTAAGCTTATTAGGCCTCTAAGAAGGTAGTGTTAGTGGTAGGACTTGGCATATAGACGCCTCACTAGAAAACTGACAGTTGAAAACATATGGATGTACATATTGAGAATACTACTTGAAAGACCATTATACGCATATGAGATTAAGAATATCCTAAAGAACAGATTTGGCTTCAACGTGGCAACGATAACCGTATACATGGTCTTATATAAGATGGAGAGGGAGGGCTTAATAGGAAAAACCACTAGAAAGGAAAAAGCCCGCAGACAGTACTATGAGATTACACCACTCGGCTTAAAAACATTAAAAGATGGACTTTCATTTCTTGAAAAAACCCTTAAGAATTTAAGTCTACCTGAGTCTTCTGTAGACATAAAGGATTCTTTGAACAACCGTAACTAAGGACAAAACTGCTAAAATCCATATGCCGATATCCATAGCTTTTAAAAACCCTGAGAGGGCTATTATTAAAATTCTCTCACCTCTCTCAACAAGACCAACACCAGACATCTCTAATCCCAAAGATTCTGCTTTAGCTCTCACATAGCTCGTTAAAAGAGAGCCTATTAACGATATAAACCCAAGCTCTATGGGCACTCTTCCGCTTAGGATTAAACCACCTATTATTGCAGAGTCTGAAAACCTATCCATCGTGGAATCTAGGAAAGACCCTAAACGATCTGCGGTACCAGTTGCTCTTGCCACAGCACCATCAAGCATGTCGAAAAAACCTGAAAGTATCACTAAAACGGAGGCAATGTAAAGTCCTACTTCTCCTTTAATAGAATACGTTAAACCTGCCAATATGGCTGCAAGTAAACCTAGAAAGCTTAAGTATTCGGCTTTAAAGCCAACCTGGGCAAATAGTTTCGCTAGAACATCTGTAAATTTCTCGGCAGTAGCCCTTACCTTATTCAGCATCTCATAATTACAGTTGCCAAGTCGCTATTATAGTTTAATGTCGTTTCTGTAGGGGGCGTTTCAGCGGGTATTTGCAGTTATATTGAAACTACTCTGAGCTTTCTTGGAGCAATCTTTATAAAATGATGAAGTTTTATTTAAACTTGCCCGGGGTAGCTCAGCCTGGTAGAGCTTCCGGCTGTAGACCTCGCCGTGATTGGCGTGGGTCACTCAGCTTACCAGGCGGACAGAAACCGGAGTGTCGTCGGTTCAAATCCGGCCCCCGGGACTTACATTCTTCCCCTAAGAAGAATATCCTCTACTTCTTTTCCAATCCATTATATGGATTTATAACAGCTAAAGTCTTATAGTAGCCTTGAAGTTAGAATTAGATCGGTGTAAACCGTGATAATAGACTGTCATGTCCATAGTTTGGGTGTTGAGAAGGTAGATGTTATTCTGAAGGGTATGGATAAGGCTGGGATAGATAGAGCGGTTATATTTTCGCCGTATCCGTCGCCCTACATGGGTTTGGAAGAGAGGATAATCCCTAGGACGGCTCCAGGTGTAACTAGGTATCTAGAGTTTAGCTATCCGAACGTTACGTCTGAGAAGCAAATGGAGGCTGTGGAGTTCATAGCTAGACTTCAGAAGGAGGCACCAGACAGAATCATAGGATTTGTCTGGCTTGAGCCTAGGCTTAAAGACGCAGTTCAAATTTTAGAGAAGGCTATTACATCTAGAGAGCTGAAGGGGATTAAAATGATACCTGACCACTGGTATCCATACGATGAATTCATGTACCCGGTATATAAGAAGGCTGAAGAACTGAATATTCCAATACTATTCCACTCAGGTATACTGTACGGGTTTAAAGATTCCTCAAGGTTCTGCAGACCCGTTAACTACGAAGTTTTACTGAGTTTTCCAAACCTTAGATTTGCACTGGCTCACGTAAGCTGGCCGTGGGTAGATGAATGTATAGCCGTATGGGGGAGGTTTAGAGCCTCTCTTGAAGAGATTGAAGGGGAGCGGAAAGAGGTTCAAATGTTTATAGATGCCACTCCAGGTACACCCCTGATATACCGTAAAGATGCCCTTCAAAAGATTATGGCCTTCGGTGCTGAAAACAACGTTTTATTCGGCACCGATTGTACGGCCGGAAGACTAGAGTATGGAAAATACCACATTGAGAGAGACGTGGCCATCTTACGCCAGGTGATAGGCGTATCGAAGGAAACCGTCGATAAGTTTCTCGGTGGAAACGCTTTAAGGTTTCTAGGTTTAAAATAGATGGGTGTTAAAGTTGAAGTGGGAAGAACTCACGGCCGACGACCTTGCAGAACTCTCTAAGAGAGATGACATGGTGGTGGTTATCCCGGTTGGCTCTTTAGAGAAGCATGGTCCTCATCTACCTCTTGGAACGGATGCGCTAACGGTCTATAAAGTAGCTTTGAAAGCCTCGGAAATAGAGCCGTGCATAGTGCTACCTCCACTATTCTACAGCTATGTGGCGGATATGCGTCAATTCCCCGGAGCTATAAACGTAAGAGAAGACCTGCTTTTAAACCTCTTAGAAAACATATGTGAAGAAGTCTACAGAAACGGGTTTAAGAAAATAGTCATATTGAACGGTCACGGTGGAAACGTAAGCCTTCTAAGGCTTTTCGCAGCAAGCAGACTCACTAGGAGAACAAACTATTCACTATACGTTCTCGCTGAGCCGTGGGCTTTTGAGCAGAAGGTCCTACAAGAGGTTAAAGAGACTGAAGAGATAGGGCATGCATGTGAAATAGAGACCAGTTTCATGCTTTATCTTTACCCTGAGCTTTGTAAGATGGAGCGTGCTAAACCAGCTAAAACTAAGACTAGACCGTTAAGTGGTCTACCAGTAGTTACGCCAGTGGACTGGGTTGCATACTGTCCAGAGGGGTACGTGGGCGACCCCACTAAGGCAACCAGTGAAAAAGGCAGGAAGCTCGTGGAGGCGTTCGTAAACGGTCTTGTTGAAACCCTCAGAAGGATAAAAGAAGATAGGGTGGTAGACGAAACCGTAAAACTACTGGGCTTAGAAAGACTTTAAATCTCATACTTCTCCAAGAATTTTTTACCACGCTTTATGGATTCTACGACGTCGACACCCGTTTCATCTTCAATGGCAAACCAACCTCTGTAACCAATATCTCTCAAAGCGGCTATGTAATCATCCCATGGAACAAGACCTTCGCCCACAGTAGCCCTTCTAGTCTTGGGATTATGATCCTTAGCATGCGTGTGAACTATCCACTCCCCTAGCGTTTTAACCCCTTTCACAACTTCATCAACTCCAAAATGAAGCATATTAGCCGGGTCGTAGTTCACTTTTAGCGCAACACTTCCTACATCCTCCAAGAAGCTTCTTAATACGTCAGCAGGCTCCATACCGGTTTCTATACAGAAAAACGCACCTACCTCTTCACCGTACTTAGCTATTTCAGATACGCTTCTTCTTATAGTAGTATAAATTGAGCTGCCCCTATCCTTAGGGATCCTACCTGGGTGCGTTGTAACGATTGGCGCATCCATATCTGCCGCCAGTTTTAAAGCTTTCTTTGTTTTTTCGATACGTTTGTCCAATCCATCTTCTTCATCCAATCCTCCAAATCTGGTCGGACCGGAAAGTTGAGCGCAGAAACCCGATATTTCAAGTCCATAGGATTTAACGAGCTCTTTGATTTCATATCTTAGTTTGCTGTTGCATCTATCTGGGTCTAAGACACAGGGTGTTTTCAGGTCGTAGTCTACGCACCACAATTGAACACCTTTGACGCCTATTTCAGCCGCTACCTTAAGCTGGTCTTCTAGAGTTTTAATGTCTGGAGAGACGCCCAGAGACCAGAGAGCTAAACCTATCTTAAGCTTACCCATATATACCGGAAGTATATGCTCCGATGCGCAATATAAGCTTCTCTCAAGCTTAAATCTATGGAAAAAGGGCGTTGGGAGGAGTTTGTTAGCGATTTTAAGCGTCTGTATTCGCAATAAGGCTAAAACGCGAAGAAAGCCCGGCGTTCCTTCTCACCAATTCTAGAGAAGTGCTCATGTACTATTCGCCATACACCATCCCGTTTAATAAGCACCGTAGAGACTCTAGACCTTATATCGAAGTCTAGCCGTCTAATTCTACCTCTATAGGCTATGTAGAAGCTCGCTACCGCTACATCGCCAAGTATATCTATACGCCAACCGCTGACCTCGTATTCATACCTTACGAGAACCTTCAAAGCTTTAGCCTCCTCGTTTAAGGCAAATTCACCCTCCAATCTCGTGAAGGGAGGCCAATCATCAAATTTGGTATAGAGTGCTTTATCGACCAGCTCTTCAATGGTTTTAGGGTCTCTGTTCCTTATGGCTTCTACCCTCTTTAAAACAACATCCATAACAGCCCTCTGCTCAGGGGTGAAAAGCTCAACCCCTTTAAGTTTAAAACCACATTTTGAGCAAAAATTGTCCTCTGCTGAAACTTGATTTCCACAATTTGGGCAGTAAGGCATTTTCCAAACACCTATAGTAGTATTATTGAAAACTATATATTAAATCGACCTATAGAGGGCTGAGGAAATTTTGCAACCATTGAGGAACCCATTATGCGTCATCAGACGCTATTCCATCGATTCTATGGAAACAATACACAGCGAGTTGAACCCAATCTTGTCAAGTCATGATATAGACCATTCTACCATGTTTGCTTATGCGCCTATGAATCCCTCGTCGTAGAATACCGGCTTGTAGCCTTTATTCGCCACCCATTTAACCGCTTCAATTACTTTCTCCTCGTAATCTGGTTGGTATTCAGGTCTGCTACGGTAGAATTGCTGCTCATGTATCATCAACTCCATGATCTCAGATTGATGTGGGTCTTCAGCTACCATGTTGAGATGTTGGGGTAACAGTTCCTGAATAATTAACTTTATATAACATTTCTTAACACTTATTTACATGATGATTGAGAAGTTGTTGACGCTCAGTGAAGCCTGTAAGAGGTTAGGCATTCATCCTAATACGCTTAGAAAATGGGATAAACAAGGTAAGGTTAGAGTTGTTAGAACTGTTGGTGGTAGGAGGAGGATACCTGAGAGTGAAGTTGAACGTTTGATGGGCATTGTTAAACCAGATATATCTAAAAAGGCTGTGATTTATGCTAGAGTTTCTTCTCATGACCAGAGAGGGGATCTAGAGAGACAGAAGCAAAGTTTACTGGATTACGCCAGGTCGAAAGGATATGAAGTTATCGCACTCTTAGAGGATGTGGCAAGCGGGCTTAACGAAAATAGAAAGTCCTTGAATAAAATTTTTGACATGGTTGAGAAAACGGAGGTAGGAACTGTCGTAATAGCTTTTAAGGATAGGCTTACAAGGTTCGGCTTTAAATACTTGGAGCATTATTTCGCTTCTCATAACGTAAAAATTGAAGTTGTTAACGGTGAAGAGCCTAAAGATGCCTACCAAGAGCTTGTAGAGGATCTCATCGCTTTGGTTTCAAGCTTTGCGGGGAAGCTCTATGGTTTGAGAAGCCACAGGTATAAGAAGGTGGTTGAAGGTGTCAGGAAGCTTATTGCTGAGTGAGACTTGCAAGTTTAAGCTCCAGCCCAACGATGAGCAAGCGATCGTTCTTGAGGATCTTTTTAAGACTTACTCAGAGATGGTTAAAGCGTGTTTGGATAGAGCTATACGTTTAAACGCAACCTCACGTAAGAAGCTCCATGAAGCAATTTATAAGGAGCTGAGGACGAAATATCCGAACCATCCATCTCATTACATCTATACGGCTATAACACAGGCTCTAAGCGTGTTCAAATCTTACAGGAGGCTCTCTAGGAGGAGGAAAGGAATTAATCCTCCAAGAATTGAAAAGCTGAACACGATCCTCTTGGACGATACCCACCTATTCTGGTTCAGCTGGGGAAGCATAAAGTTGGCTACGCATAAAGGACGCATCACAATTCCGTTCAAGGCTCATAAGCATTCAAGGAAGTTCATGCATTGGCAGGTTAAAGGCTCAAGGCTTGTAAGACTTGGTAATGAATACTATCTTCATGTCACTTTTAGAAAGACGATTGAAGAGAAAGAGGCTGAAGGCGTACTGGGCATCGATGTTAACGAGAGAAGCATAGACCTGGCTGTCGTGAAGTCGAACAAGGTTAAGTTCATCAAGATAGATGTAAGCGAGGCGAAATACATCAGAGACAGGTACTTCAAGAAGAGGAGGAGCATTCAGAGCAAGGCTTCGGGGAAGACAAAAGCTAAGCTGCTAGCAAAGTATTCTGGAAGGGAAAAGCGGAGGGTAAACGACATACTCCATAGAGCAACGAAAATTATAGCCGGTATAATCGCCGAAGAAAACGTTAAACCTGTAATGGAGGGGCTCACTCACATCAGGGAAAGGATACGGTATGGCAGGAAGGTGAACAGAAGGCTCCACAGCATGCCGTTCAGAAAAATTCAGTTCTACATCTCCTACAAGTCGATGGAGCTGGGCTTTAAGCCAGAAACCGTTAAAGCGGAGAACACCTCTAGGACGTGCCCGATGTGTGGCGAAATTAGTAAGCCGAATGGGCATGTCTTCAAATGCAGAAAGTGCGGTTTCCAGGCAGATAGACACTTTGTCGCCGCATGGAATATAGCCGTGAAACTCCCAATGTGCCGTCCTTTACCGTTGGCGGCGAAAGCCACCGATGAATTTAAAGAGGTGGAACGGATAGTTATAAAATGTTAACTATCCGACAACGGTTATTTGATCCAATCAAGCGTGTTTATGACTATATCATGTCTTATGAAGGTTATCCCAGCCTTCAAATCCATCCAGTAGTCGCGTCTACTAAGGTATTTCACTACTTCATTATCTAAATAGTATGATACACAGGGTTTGTCCGTTATAATCCTCTCGTAAGGCGAGGGACTGGTGTAATTCCAAGTGAAATATCCAACCAAACCCTTAATTCCGCAATTCCTCAAAGCTATGCATGCTTCTAGAGGCGCTTCACCCCAGTGAATCGTCGTAAAACTACTTAAAAGCTCTCTACCAGCAAACCTCTCTATCTCCTTAGTGACTAAGAGGTAGTCGTGCTTCATTTCACCGTATGTAGCGTTTTTATATGGAAGGTCTGGTTTTTCTTGAAGTGCGTGAAACGTCAGTCTTAACCAATCCCTATTTTCCAACCAATCGGACTTATACTTGCTCGGCATCTTAGATAAATCGAACCCCTCCGTTTGATAGAATATATTGAAGTGGATTTTTGCACCATATCTATCATGCACATCCTTCCAGAAACTCAAAAACTCATTATCGAATATTGAACGGTATTTTTGAGCATTTAACGCTAGGTCTTTAAGAAAGATAATGTTATCGTCCACTGAAACCCTATACCGTTTCACCGAGTTTTTATCCCATATAACCGTTACGGTATCGACACATTTGGGCTCACCATCCACTCCTCTAGCAAAAGCGACAATCCTATTCTCTAAATTCTCCAATGTAACATGGCAAGTGAACGTATTACCATTAACCTCAGCCCTGTTCTCGTCCACCCAAACATTGCTATACCTCTCTGAGAGAACGCCTCTAACCGTTATTTCCAACCCTTCCGACGTCAATCTTCCATCATTCCTGTTCAGAATAGCTCCATCAATAGGCTCAACTATCCTAATCAACCATAAACCACTAGGAATGCGGTTTGTCTTTCCTCGATATAAAACTTCGCAGTCAGTAGAACTTACGACCATACAGTCTTCTGAACTTCAACTTAACTTAATCTTTCTCTGCAACTGTAAACTTATGACGCGTGAATACATGTAAGAGTACGTGGAATATGCAGACACGTCTACTGCTTCGAAGATTAAATTTAAGCTACTGTAGGTCGATAGTTAGTCGGAGGTGTTAGGTTGCCCGTTGTACACGTCTATATGTGGGCTGGAAGAAGCGAAGAAGTTAAGGAGAAGATTATAGAAGGCATAACTAAAGTGTTTACAGACAACCTAGGCATACCGGCTGAAGCAGTTACAGTAGTGATACATGATATCCCCAGAGAAAACTGGGGGATGGCGGGTAAGCAGGCCTCGAAGACTAAGATTTAACTATGAGTGATTATCCATGAGTGGAGAGCATGCAACTATACCCGAAGGGCCTTTCCAACCGACTTGGGAATCGCTGAAACAGTATAAGGTTCCAGAATGGTATCTCAATGCCAAATTTGGCATTTTCATACATTGGGGAGTTTACTCAGTACCAGCTTTTGAGAACGAGTGGTATCCTAGAAACATGTACATAAGGAATAGCTCAGCATATAAGTACCACTTGGAGAACTACGGGCCTCATGATAAATTCGGCTATAAAGACTTCATACCGTTGTTTACAGCTGAGAGATGGGATCCGAAAGACTGGGCAAAGCTGTTTAAAGAGGCTGGGGCTAAGTACGTTGTAATCGTTGCAGAGCACCACGACGGATTCGCCATGTACGACTGTAGCTATACTAAGTGGTGTGCAACTAAAATGGGACCTAAGCGGGATGTAGTCGGTGAGCTTGCTGAAGCCGTAAGAGAGGAGGGGTTATTCTTTGGTGTCTCATATCACCGTGCAGAACACTGGTGGTTTTTCGAAGGGGGTATGGAGTTTGAGTCGGATGTTAGAGACCCGCGGTACTTCGACTTCTACGGACCAGCACGTCCCCATAATACGCAACCAGATGAGGCGTTTTTAAACGACTGGTTTAAACGGGCCTGCGAACTCGTAGATAAGTATAGACCACAGGTGTTTTGGTTTGACTGGTGGATTGAACAACCAGCTTTTGAACCATACCTGCGTAAATTCGCCGCATACTATTACAATCGGGCGAGACAATGGGGTACTGACGTAGTGATAAACTATAAGCATAAGGCTTTCCCAGAGGGTGTTGCAGTGTTAGATGTTGAAAGGGGTAAACTTGACGATATACAGCCGTTGTTCTGGCAGACTGATACATCAGTCTGTAGGAAGTCTTGGGGCTATATTAAAGACCATGAGTATAGAACTGTAAATTCCATTGTAGACGATTTAGTCGATATAGTGAGCAAAAACGGGTGTCTACTTTTAAATATAGCTCCTAAACCCGACGGCACTATTCCAGAAGAGCAGAAGCAAATCTTAAAGAGTATTGGACAGTGGCTAAGTGTAAATGGAGAAGCAATATACGGCTCTAGACCTTGGAAAGTTTATGGAGAAGGACCTACTAGAGAAGTTGCCGGAGAATTTAAGGAGGAAGCATATTCACAATACACTGGGAAAGATGTACGTTTTACAACTAAGGGTGATGTACTTTATGCTATTGCACTTGAATGGCCAGGCAATGAAGTTTTAATCCAGTCCCTTAGCACAAACTTGAGGCTTTATAAATATAGAATTGAAAGCGTTCAGATGTTGGGACTCGGAGAGTCGTTGGAATGGATTCATGACGAACACGGCTTAAAAGTTAAAACACCCAGTAGAAAACCCTGCGATTATGCTTTTACGTTTAAAATTCTAAAGAGGGTATAAAGACATATATACTAATAGAGAAAAAAATTATTTGGAGAAAATGTCAGGTGAACGTGTCGAAGAAGTTAAGATAACGGTACCAGTATTGGCTTTGGTTCTTTTATTGACAGCCCTTCTAACAATCATAGGGAACATATTCGTATACTTCTTACCGTTTCCTTTCACATGCAATATGAATGCTGGAGACCTTATAGCAACCCCAGGTGTCGACATGTTAGGCATACCATTTATGACGACTCTAATAGTCGGAGCCCTAATGTACATACCTTCCGTGAGAAAATATCTGAGACCAGTAAATCTAATGCTTCTATACGTTGTGGCTTTAGCGTCATCGGCTTTTGCAAACCAAGATTCTCCTTGGAGAGAGGCTTTTGAACCTGTTATTGCTAGGGTTGGTACCGACCCAGCTGTTATGGCTTATGTTCCTGAATTTGTATCTCCTCCTAGAGAGGCTGCTGAAGCTCTTATACGTGGAACTGGAAGCATAACCGCCATACCCTGGGGTCAACTCCTACCAGCAATAACATGGAGGTTTTTCACATTTGCATTCTTCGCAGGAATAAGCGTAGGATTGATCAGCATATTCAGAAGACAATGGATAGACGTTGAAAGACTAGCATATCCTCAGGTTGCAATAGCATACAGCGCTATAGTTGGAGTTGGAGAAGTTAGAAATCCAAAATGGGTTGGAAGAGCTGTATTTATCCTAGGCTTTATAATAGGGTTCGGCTTAGAACTGATAAGAGCCTTCATACTATTCTTCCCATGGTTCCCAGACATATACTCATGGCGCACTGGCACCTGCGGTCCAGGAGCCCACCAGTTATCGATTCCAGGTACTACGTGGCATTACGGAATAAGTAAACACACACCTCTTTACGCGCTTCTACTTTTAGCGCCACTACATTCCCTATTTAGTGTTGTATTCTGGGGTGTATTGTATGAAATTGCAAGTACGGCTGCTTGTACTCTAGGATTTTACACAGGATATATCGATATGGGCTACTGTGGTAAAAGCTGGTGTGGGCAAAATACTCCATATGCAGAACCCCCGCTAGCTTTTGGCTCTCTCATAGTCGGTGTTACACTTGGAGTTTTCGTCATGACTGTCTTCCACGAGAGGCATCACATTGTAATGACGTTAAAGGCGGCCTTCGGTGGGAGAGGTGGGGGAGGGCTTGAAGCTGAGGAGCCTATGTCCTATAGGACGGCTTGGCTGATATTTATAGGGTCGTTCATACTTGGAATCGTTGTCTACATGGTTGCTGGAATGAGCCTATGGGCTTCATTCATAGTTATACTTACTGGTGTTGTAACCTGGTTTACAACGAGTCAGCTCTGGGGTCGAATAGGTTTTTCAAACGAGCCGGGATACAATTTTGGTCCTGGATTTGCAAAAATCTTTCTATGGCCTACTGAATATGCATTACCTGTGACTCATACCGACCATGTTTTAGCCCATACGTATGTGTATGAGCTTGCATCCCACAGGCCTAGCGTGCCATGGTGTACGACTTTCTACACCGTCTTAGGGTCTTATAAAATGGCTAATCTGATGAAGATCCATCCGAGAAACGTGATTAAAGTAGCCTCCATATCGTTAATAGTTGCAATGCTTGTAGCATGCATTATGAACGTGATTCTACCAGGTGTATATGGAATGGGTAGGACAACGTGTTACACTACAACCAACCTCATGGGTAGGGTTAACCACATGTGGTCTGTGCCGTCGCCACGCCCAATGGTAGATATCGCTCCATGGGTAGCGGGTGGGTTTATATTCATGGTGATTATGAGCTTACTTCACGTCAGATTTCTATGGATGCCTGATCCAGTTATGAGTATAATTGCCTGGGATTGGATTGGTGGACTTCATGGAACTTGGATGGTGGCACTTGTCTGTAGCATCATAAAGTGGCTTATACTAAGAATCGGGGGAAGCAAACTATACGAAGAGAGGGCTGTACCATTTGTCGGAGGCTTTATACTCGGAGCTGCCCTAAATGCGTTGATAGCAGGAATAGGCGCATTTATAACTTATAGACCAATATAAAGAGGCTACCCATGTAAACCTCATAATCCCCCTTTATTTCCGTAAAACTGTATCGCTTAAACGTGAATCCATGGAGTTGTTAAGAGCGAAATCAGCATCGTCATGGATGGCTTTGAATAGAAGTTGGAAACTATGGGATTTTCACTAAGTCTAAGCTTTTGAATAGATGTTGCATATTGTATCTTTTAAGTGCCTGCCAAAGTATTGTACAGATAAGTTGGTCGTAAGTGAAGCCAGCGGCTCTCGCCGCTTCAGGTAGGCATGAGTGGGCTCTTGGATCCGGTATTAACCCCGGTAGTGGATTAACCTCCAACACGTGTGGTATACCATTTTCATCCAACCTCATATCTATCCTGCATACGTCGCGGCAATTGAGGACTTTGAAGGTCTTTACAGCAATATGTTTAATCTTCTCTTCAAGCCCTTTGGAAATGTTTGCAGGACACTGGAAGATATCTAGAGGTTTACTGGGTGTATCCCAAACCCATTTAGCTTCATATGAATATATTGGGTTGGCGCCGTTAGGTAACTTATCAACGAGTATCTCTACAATAGGTAGGACGACTGGATTCTCATTCCCTATTAAACCTACTGTAAACTCTCTACCTGGTAGAAACTCTTCAACTAATGCTGGTTGTTTATACATTTCCATGATCCAGGAGACTTTCTTTCTTAAGGAGACTTCATCTTTGACTAGAGAATCGTTTCTAATGCCTTTGCTGGAACCTTCTGCTAACGGCTTCACTATTAGTGGAAACTTAAGATTCTTACGTAACTTGTCATTTGCTTTTTCAAAAACTTGAAAGTTTGTAGAGGGTATACCACTGGCCTTTAGAATACGATTGGTTAAAGCTTTATTCAACGCTATGGCTAAAGTCGACGGACCAGACCCAGTATAGGGTATGTTCAGCATCTCAAGCATGGTTGGAATGTGGGATTCGCGGCTTTCTCCACGTAAACCTTCGGCTATGTTGAACACTATGTCAGGTTTCAGAGTTTTTAGTTTGATGTAGGCTTCTTCATCCGCTTCAATCCTAGTAACATCACATCCACCTCTTTCTAAGGCTTCAGCTATGGCTGATACAGTAGTCTCCTCATCGAATTCAGCGTAAAAGTCTTCAGGCAGCCCTGGAGGAGCTTCTCTCCTTAGATTATACGTTAATCCTACTCTGAGCACCATAGAGGGGCAATCCCCTCGTAGGAGGTTCAGTTTCACGTGGTTGAGGGTAAACGTAAACCTTACCCTCGTAGTTTCTAAGCACAACTTTCTCATCGTCCATAGCGATTACATAGTTCGGCTGCAGCGGTACTTTTCCTCCGCCACCCGGAGCATCTATAACATAGCGTGGCACAGCTAAACCAGACGTATAGCCTACCAAAGCCTCAATTATCTTAAGCCCAGTTTCTACTCTAGTTCTAAAGTGGTAGGTGCCTTTAACAAGATCCATTTGGAATAGGTAGTATGGTCTAACGCGTATTTTTAGGAGTTTTTGAACGAGCTTCTTCATAACCTCTGGGTCATCGTTAACTCCTCTCAGGAGGACAGACTGATTCCCTAGAGGGATCCCGGCATCTGCAAGAAGTCCGCAGGCTCTTTCACTCTCCTCTGTTATTTCATGTGGATGATTGAAGTGGACGTTTACGTAAACCGGGTGATACTTTTTAATTATGTTGCATAGCTTCGGCGTAATTCTCTGTGGGAAGGTGCATGGAACTCTAGAGCCTATTCTCAGTATTTCGACGTGTGGAATAGCCCTGAGCTTCTTAAGTAGGAATTCTATTTTATCGTCAGGCAAAAGTAGCGGATCACCGCCTGAGAGTAAAACGTCTCTAATAGAGGGGTTGTTTCTGACGTATTCTATATGCTTCAAGTACAAGTCTGTAGAGGGGTTAAGTATAGACTTGCCGACCATTCTTTTCCTAGTGCAGAATCTACAGTAAGTTGCACACTGCTCAGAGATGCACATGAGGACCCGGTCGGGGTATCTATGTACGAGACCAGGTATTGGACTATCGACTTCTTCATTTAACGGGTCTTCAACACCATATTCGTCTTGAAGTTCCAGTGGGCTTGGAACACACTGCTTCCATATTGGATCGTCAACTTCTTCTATAAGATTGAAGTAGTGCTTCGATATTTTCATCGGGTATTTCGCTACAACCGCCTCCAAAGGCTCTATATCGATTTTAAACCTGCTTAGAAGCTGTTTTGGATGAGTTATACATTCCGAAAGAAGCCGCTTCCACTCCTCCACCATCTACTTATGCGCCTCTATGTTTCAGAGAAACACGAAAACTAAAGCTATATTTAAGTCTTTTTACTAAGATGTTAGTAAAAAAGCTTAGAACATTTACTCTAAAAACGTAAACTTTGACCTACGGAATCTATCTTCTACTCAATATATGGTGGAGTTAAACAGCTGGAAAGAGTAGATTTATATTCAGATGTAGATATTTCTGTCTTGGTGTCGCTATGAGCAAACAGGAGGTTTTGGCCAGACTTAGGGATGCTATTGTAAACCTGGATATTGATGGTATTAAGAAGGCTGCTAAAGAGGCTATTGAAGTGGGTTTGACGCCTTACGAGGCTATTATGGAGGGTATGGCTAAGGGTATGGAGATTGTCGGTCAGAAGTATGAGGCTGGTGAATACTTCTTAGCCGAGCTTATTATGGCTGGTGAGACGATGAAAGAGGGCTTATCCGTCTTAGAGCCGTATATGAAGGCTGGAGAATTAAAGCACATAGGTAGAGTCGTCATAGGAACTGTGGAAGGCGACCTACACGATATAGGTAAAAACGTTGTGATAACGCTTTTAACGGCTTCAGGCTTTGAAGTCATAGATTTAGGCGTAGACGTACCAGCGGAGAAATTTGTAGAAGCAGTTAAACAGTATAAGCCAGACATAGTGGCAATGTCTGCACTACTAACTACGACGATGGTGAACATGGAGAAGATCATAAAAGCCCTCAAAGACGCAGGACTGAGAGATAAAGTTAAAGTGATAGTCGGAGGGGCACCGCTAACAGAAGAATACGCTAGGCAGATAGGTGCAGACGCATATGGAAGAGATGCGGTAGAAGGGGTAAATATCTGCAAAAAATGGGTGTCCAAGAAGTAGCAGTCAATACTTTTTATTTTTATGGAAAGATAAATGGATTTTTTTAGAAGCTAAACGTTACTAGGATTGGTTTCTCAGGGGTTATGACAATGGTTTCCCTGAAAATTATTTCGACAAGGTTGTTCTCCCCAGGCTTAAAATGAGCCTCAACGGTTTTTCCAGCTATTAAAACCTCTAACTTGATAGCACCAGCTTCAAATTTCAACGGAGATTCTAAAACCATACTTTTAAGGCTCAATTTACCATAGTTTAATTTAACTACGTTTTGCTGAGAATTGCTAAACCTCTTTTGAACGAACGTTCCCCATGCTCCATTAGCTGCAAAAATAGCCTTAAATGAATCCTTCGAAACCTTAGGTGCGAATTTTATCCGTTTTTCAACTGCGTTGTAACTAAACCCTTCTAAAGCCGTCAAGAGGGCCCATACGTCCATAGCTCGGTAGTAGTGTCCACCACACTCCAAGTGGTTCCACGTCAAACCAGCTTTAGCATACCTATCGTAGACGTTTTTGGCTATGGCTAAGCCTTCATTTATTAATCCCTCTTGAATAAGCAGACTGGCGAAAGCATACTCAGTACCAGTCCAAGGTGTATCAGGCTGACTACCTATAGCCCAGGGCATGCCAACTTCATTAGGATACGCCATATCACCGTTTAAAGCTGGTCTTTTACCGACAGCAGGATATGAACCGTTTATCAGCCCTTCGTCGTATTTCACATTATACTTTAGAATGGCTTTTAAAGCTGAGAGAATTTTACTCCTCTCGCATATAGGTGAGAGTTCTGTTAAGTTGGCATACCACTGCCCGCAGAGTTGATCGGTCATACATCCTTCATCTTTTAAGCCGCTTAATGGATCGCTCCAGAGGTTGAAATACTCGCCATTCCAAAGCATATCTTCAAAGTTTTTCAAGGCTTCTTCATAAATAGCTTTAATTTCACTAGCGTAATTTTCATCTTCCAAAACAGTAGCTATTCTTTGAACGGCTTTGAGGGCTGAAAGCCATATTCCGCATACGTAAGTGGAATATCCTAAGAAGCTCCATACATCATACGTTTGAAAGCCCATAGGTATGCTTAAGACGCCTCTCATAAATTCGAAGCCTGAAGGCGCGTAATGATATGGAAGCTTCTTATTGGCGGGGTCCATAGTTCTCAAGACGTTATCTAAAGCCTCTTTAACACTCTCCCAAAGCTCCCTCAGATTATTCTCATCACCAGTCCACAAGTAGTCTCTATACACGAGAAGTGCGTATTTAGGCATTAGATCAACCATGTGGTAGGCATCGACATCTTTAAAGGTCCCAGGGAAAAGATGCGGTATTCGACCTTTAGGGTCTAACCCCGTTTCTCTAACGACTTCGAGAAGGGCTTTCCTAAGTGTACTTGGCTCTGATAGAATTCTCGGGTTTTCTAAAGCCTTTTTAGCGAAGAGCATTCTATTCTCTGGAAAGCCTAAGACATATTCTTCATACCTTGGATTCTCAGGGTTAAGTTGAAACTTTGCCGTCAGCTTTAATTGAACTTTCTCAAGCTCTGGGAAAATTAGAGCTATCGGTATGGACCCGTAGAAGGTCACGTCTAACGTTTCAAGACCGCAACATCCAGGTCCACCCTCCCAAATAGCAAACGTCCCATCTTTCGTGTAGAAACTGCTCTTAACCATCGTTGTGAGTTGAGCAGACACAGCATCAACAACCCAGTAGTCTAAGCTAGTATCGTATAGTGTTTTATGGAAGCATTCCGTCATCTCTTTGAGCGTTTTAAGATTTTCTACGACGTAAGTATCGACTTCTAAAGCATCTTTAAACCAGTTCTCATACATGTGGCCGATGAGGTTGCCTCTAGTATCTATATGGTTTGGAAAGAACCAGGATAATATGAACACTATATCCCTCGCCTCGCCGGGTTTAAGAACTGTTTTAGAGCATAGAAGCCCGTAAACATCTTCTAAACTAAACGCTTCTAGAGTTTTAGAGTCTAAATGACCGTCACTTCTAAAGTCAACCCACATTCTCTTGAAAGACTGAGCTTTAGCAAGTAGACATGGTTCAAAAGATGCTTCAGGGTCCAATACTGTTAAAACCATAGAACCTCTGTATGTTGGATCTTTCTCAGGTACTCCTTCAGCCGCCATGAAAATAGAGGTTCTATCGGCTCTCTTAATGATTCTCTGAATGTATTTCCTATTCTTAACTGGTTTGCCTATAGGGTTTTTCAAACACGATAGAAGGCTGACTTCAACCGTCTTATCAGTGGTATTTTGAATTCTAAATGCGAATATAGCTGTTGGAATACTCGAATTCTTCACATCTCCCGGTATAAATGGAGAAAAGGCTTCCAGCTCAACGTTTACCATAAGAAGTGAATCGATAAAGCGTAGTTTTGCAAGTGGATACTCACCTAAATACTCTATAGATTCTACACCCTTAACCCATGGAAGCGTGTATAAATCGTATCCAAGCTCCACATCTACATACCCAAATCTCAAAAGACGTATGAGAGGTTCACCGTCCTTCGGTTTCAATCTGACCGCGAAAAATAGACCATTAGGATCCATATAGTCTTCTTTACCATCCTCCCATGGTGCGCCGCCACAACGCCAGGGCTTATTGTTAAATATCTGCCACTCGTAGAATTTTCCATCGGCTCTTATTTCAAAACTACCAGTCCCTATGCCTCCTAGAGGTATGCCAGATTCAGGTATGGGACTGACAACGTATTTCATGGGTATACCGTTAAAATACTGAGTGAACGATTATGAAAAACTTTTTCCTATACTATATGGATTAGCTCGTACTGAAGGCTACCCAATCCGAGCTTTGAAGACGCTTCTAACACCACGTAGGGGACTGGTTCCCCGTCTTTCCGGGCGAAATTTAACGGCTCCCAGAGGTTTATCTGAGCCAGTTTATCTACTCCTATGCTCGTAATTTTCAATTCTTCAGCTGCAGAGCTAGGTATTCCAGGTGCTTCTCTTATAAGGTCTATAGAGGCTTTATCTATAGCCACAGGGTCTTTTGAGGCTAAAACACCGATATCTGGAACCATGGGAATATCGCTATATGTAAAACAGTCGCAATGTGGAGTTATATCGTAGGCTAGATTTATGAAGCCGACTTTTGGTGTGAAATGTTTAACCACTCCGTACGCTGCGTCCGCTACAGCAAGGCCAAATTCTACTTGGGTTCTATGTCTCTCTCGAAAGCTTGAAATAGCATTCTCAGGACATATGCTCCAGCATCCACACCCCAGTAGGCACTTATCAGAATCGATATAAGCCTTTCCATTTTTAACTTCGATAGCGCCTACTGGGCAGAATTTAACGCATAGAGCACATCCATTGCACTTATCGCCTTTAACATATGGAGGACTCTTTAAGTGTATTAAAGCCTTAGTAGTCTTATTGACACAGCCTACCGCTATATTCTTTATAGCTCCACCTAAACCAGTTCTAGGATGCCCCTTAACATGGGCTAACGATATCAGAGCATCTGCTTCCGCTAGGACAGATGGCAGGGATATTTCCTTTAAAACTAAACCGTCGATTTCCACCTTCACCCCTTCAAGTCCCTTTAAACCATCCGCTACAATTATAGGCGCTCCAACAGTCTCTCTCGTGAAACCGTTCAGAGCAGCTACTTCAATACATTTCAATGCATCCCCCCGACTTGAAGTTAAATCTAAACCCGTTGTATCTGTTACAAAAGGAGAACCGCCGAGTTCTCTAACCAATTCAACAACTGTTCTCACATGTTTAGGCCTCACATAGGTATGGCCATATCTTTCGCCTATGTGTATTTTAACAGCTACGATGTCGCCTTTACCGATGGCTGCATCCAACCCCGCTTCTTTGAAAACCCGCCTAATCTTATGTACTAGAGACTCCTCCTCCCTCTTAGCTCTAGAGGAGCTAAAATAAACTTTAGATAACACAACTATCAAAGTGATGCATGAGCCTATTTAAGGTTTAAAGCCTTCGGTTTAAGATATCCGGACTTCCACATATACGTCGTCCGGTATTCTAACCCTCATCAGCCTTCTTACAAACCTCTCATCGGCAGTTATGTAGAATAGCCGTTTATGGATTTTCATAACCCACTTATCGAATGTTTCACTACCCTCTCCACACGGAGACTTACGTGTAACCACCTTAAGCTTTTTAGTTGGAAGAAAAACGGGACCTGATACTTTAACGCCTGTTTTTTCAGCTATATCTTTAATCTCATTACAAACAGCATCCAGCTTTTTCAAATCTGTAGATGCGAGCTTTATTCTAGCCTTTTGAACCATAGTGGCTCAGCACCTAGATTGAGAGGTACGACTAGTATTTAAAGTTTCTAAAAAGCCTCTACGAAAAACCTACGTATATCATCTTCTGACACAGACCTAGGGTTGTTTTCAAGATTTCGCCTGTACTGCATCGTTTCATATACGAAGATATCCACTTCATTCTCTTTAACACCGAGACTTCTAAGACTTTTAGGAACCCCTAGCTCAGTTTGAAGCTTTACAATCATTTCAACCAGCTTATTGACGGCTTCATCGCTACTTTCATACTTAAAACCCAGGTAATCTAGGAGACGTATGACTTTATCGACCACTACTGGTGCGTTAAACATTAGCGCTAAAGGTAGAAATATTGAGTTGGCCAAGCCGTGGTGAACCCCATGGTGAGTTGTAAGATAGTATCCCAGTCCATGGATAACGGTTGTTCCAGCACAGTTTATAGCCAATCCTCCTAGGAGGCTTGCGTAGTGTAGGCTGTCACGGGCCTCCGGCTTACATGAGGCATTCTTTAAATCCCTTATTATAATCTTCATGCATTCTAAAGCGAAAAGGTCTGACAGTGGTTGAGAAGATTTAGACCAGTAGGCTTCAATAGCATGAGAGAAAGCGTCTAGAGCTGTGTATACAGTTAAACTTTTAGGTAAGTATTTGAGCACATCCGGGTCTATTATTGCAATCTTGGGGATAAGTGGATACCCGGCAACTACAACCTTCCTCTTAGCCTTTAAATCCAACAGAAGAGAATACCTCGTCACTTCACTGCCAGTACCACAGGTTGTAGGAATCGCAACTACTGGGAGGACTTCATCTTCAACGACATAGGGGTAAATGTAGTTTCTCACGTCTCCATTTTTAATGGATAGAAGAGCTATTGCTTTAGCAGCATCTATAACGCTTCCACCTCCAAAGCCTACGATAAAATCTACATTTAAACTCCTACATACAGAAGCACCCAATTCCACTGTTTCGAAAGATGGGTTTTGCTCAACTTTATCGAAAACTGAGACTTTAACACCTGAACTCTCCATATTGAAAGTAAGCTGTTCCAAATAGCCGTATCTCCTCGCAAACGTCTTACCGGTTACTAGTAAAGCTCTATCGCCTAGTCGATTTACACAAGCTCCAAGTTCTTGGAGTTTACCTCTACCGAATATTACTCTAGTTGGAGTGTAGAATGTGAATGGGATACTCATACAGTAGGACTTAGCATAGTAGACGTTTAAAACTTTTCAAGTCTTCTAAAAGTATCAAGTATCTGTTTATCTAAAGGAGGATGCTTTCTAACCCTACGCTTTTTAGCCGGGTAAGGACCAACAACCGTTAATGCTTTTTCAGCCAACTGGTCAAGCTCTCCTTCTTTGAAAGACTTCCAAGCAGAATAGTGTTTAAACGACGTAGGATCTATCCAGCTCGGCTCGAATTTTCTGAGGTCTGATGGGGCTATACATACGCACACTACATCGAGCACTCTATGAAGACTTAGTGGACATGTGAAGACCCTCTGAGGATCCATAAGGTTTTCGACTTTCAAATTCTGAGACCTATTTGTAAGCTCTAGCAGAGAGGGGGAGGTTTTTAAAATTACGTATTCAACTACGGCGTATGCTGCGTCAAATGGGTTGAATTTAGAAAGCATTTCCCTTGATAGAGATTTCTCATGTATGTGGATATGACAGCCTTCACCGGACCATTTAACGTAAAGAGATTCTCTAACATTCATGTCTCTGAGGAAATCCAATATTATTTCAGCGGCTTTTACAGTTGTCCTCCATTCTGATAGCGTATTGTCAACATCCCACGATGGAGTACACGCTATAATATTCTCATCATCATACAAATCCTCTTTTATGCTGATCTTCCTGTAGACTTTAGCTGAAGCATAAATAGTTCTTAGATGTTTTCCTTTAGAAACTCTAATCTTTTCTAAATCTTCAGAGCTTCTTAGCGTTAGAGGAGAACCGTAGGTAGTGTATCTGTGAAAAGACCCATCCGTGTAGTATACGGCGACCCATCTGTTTTTGGAGAATTCTAAAATCTCGCTTATAACCTCTGGTTTAGCGTAGTGTATGGAGGCTAAGTTTGAAAAGCTATAGCCTAATGTCACATATGAAAGTTTTAGCTGTTTACATTATTCATTTTTATTGACAACTAGGCTTATAATTGCTGGTGTTTTTAAACCTGGTTTTCACAGTAGACTAATTATAAAAATGTGGCTCCAAAACCCCGCACAGAGTCTCATACCGCTATGGCAGTTAAGAATCGGCCATAAGAGATTTTAAAGCAGAGACAGGGGATTTTAACGCATCTAAAAAATCTACCGTTAGAGGAGAGGCTAGATAAGATGGATTTAGGATAAAAATAGTGGAGTGGAGGAGCCTACTGTGGAATTTCAGAGACTATTCGCTCTATTATCTCTTTAGCTTTCTTAAGCTTATCTAAAACCATTGTTAGATAATCTAAGCCTTCTTCAGTTATCGTGTAAACCCTTTTAGCGGGTCCACTTTCTTTAATTTCCCAAGTTGAAGCTAAAAGGCCCTGGTGTTCCATAATTCTCAAAAGCCCATAGACTAGAGGCTTTGGAACATCCATATTAAATTTGTCTTTCAACGCCTGGTGGATTTCGCTTCCATGCGCTGGCTTAGACCTAACTATGCTTAAAATCGCCATGTGCAATAACCCTTTAAGAGGGACGCCTTTAAACTCAATAAATGGACCTGGATGTATGGGTGGCGGATGTCCACAGTGTATATGGTGATGATGCGGATGCCCTTTGGGAATAATCACGTCACGATTCTCTTCTCCACACAATAAGATCCCTATTTAGGTATAAAATATATCTAGATATAAAAACTTTTCTATAGTTTGTTAATATGAGGCTACTATGGGATTTCTTCCTCTCTAGACTTCTTAGCTTTAAGGATTTTTTCAGCCACCTTCCTAGGGAGTACTGTGTCTTCTCTCCTCTCCACCACGGGACCTAATATGACTAAGCCTCTACCGTCAACTATGCTTATTTCATGTAAGTTTAAGCTATGAGGTGTATGTCTCATCTTCTCGATTAGAATATACCGTCTTAAGACGCCTCCTTTAACACTTCTTCTAAACCTTACTATTCCATCAGCTACGTGCTCAATACCCCAGCCGAAGCTCTCAGAAGTTGTAACGGCGTACTGTGAAGTTGCCAGAATCGTGAAATCCCACTTTGATAGGACCTTCTTAATGTAGTAGCTGTATCTCCTAGCCATAGCTGGTTTATCCAGCCAGAAGGCCGACATAGAATCCAATACAAGTCTGGCTCTACCATAGCCCAGTTTTCGTTTAGCTTCAACAACTTTGTTTACAAGCTCTTCAACGTCTAAAGTTTTAAGAGACCAAGGGTCTTCACTGGACATTAGAGCGTCTACGATTATCAGCTTATCGGTTTCAATGGCTGTTTTAAAGTCTATACCGAATTGTGCTGCCTGTCTTACTATAGATTCTCTTGCCTCTTCCGTAGTAACATATATGCATTTATCTCCTACTTTAACACCCTGAGCTATGAAATGTATGCATAGGACTGTTTTACCAGTTCCAGGTTCACCTGTAACAGCTACTAGAAAGCCCCTTGGAATCCCGCCAGCGAGTAATACATCTAAAGCCTCTATTCCAGTTGAAAGCCTCTCAACACGGCTTAGACTAGATAGCCCTGGAGAAGCCATCTCTAATACTTTAAAATGTAGAATTGTTTAAGATAAATCTTAACAGTAGTACATCAGTAGAACCGTTTAAAAATTGTCGTTTAAAGATTACGTGTTAAAAAGTTAATGTCTTTACATTTAAATTGTTGATGAGCTACTTGCTAAAGTTTAAAAATTTGAAGCAATCTCTCCCCTCTTAGAGAAACATGTTGTTTAGAAGGCTTGTAGAAGTCTTCGAAAGCCTTGAATCGACTACTAAAAGGCTTGAAATGACGGATATTCTAGTGAAGCTTTTCAAGGAAACACCTAGCAATGATATAGATAAAGTGGTTTTTTTAACACTGGGTGAAATTTATCCGCCTTTTATAGGCTTAGAGCTTGGATTGGCGGAGAAATTGGCTGTAAGAGCGTTATCGCTAGCAACTGGTGTTAAAGAGGAGAGTATAGTTGAAGATTTAAAGAAGACTGGCGACCTTGGTCAGACGGGTGAAAACATCCTGTCCAATCGTAAATCTAGAACTCTGTTTTTCAGAGAACCTTTAACAGTTGATAAGGTTTACAGTACTTTGGAGAAAATATGTAGAGCCACCGGTAAAGGCGCTCAAGACCTTAAAATTAAATACTTAGCTGGGCTTTTAACGAATTCAGAGCCTAAAGAGGCGAAGTATATCCTTAGGATAGCTCAAGGTAGGCTTAGACTCGGAATAGCTGACATGACCATTCTAGATGCTTTAGCGATTGCATTCTGCGGAGGCAAGGAGTTTAGAGAGGTAATAGAGAGAGCTTACAACCTGTCTAGTGACATAGGGCTTGTGGCTAAAACGCTGGCTGAAGGTGGTTTTGAAGCCATTAAAAACTTTAAGGTAACCATAGGTAGACCCATAAAGCCTCAATTGGCAGAGAGATTATCAACTATAGAGGAGATTTTAGAGAAGATAGGTGGAGAATGCTACGCAGAGTATAAGTATGACGGCTTGAGAATTCAAGCTCACATTTCCCCCAGTGAGATAATCTTGTTCTCAAGGAGACAGGAAAACCTCACGCAGCAGTTTCCAGATGTAGTTGAAGCCCTTAGAGATGCTGTTAAAGCTAAAGAAGCCATCTTAGACGGTGAATGCGTTCCAGTAGACCCCCACACTGGAGAGCTTCTACCATTCCAAGTAGTTGCACATAGGAGGGGCCGTAAATACGACGTTGAAAAGATGGTTGAAGAAGTCCCAGTCGTATATTTTGTGTTTGACTTGCTTTATGTTGATGGGGAAGATTTAACCGTTAGACCTTACTCTGAACGTAGGGAGAAACTTAAAGATGTCGTTGGAGAAACTGCGAAGGTTAAGTTGGCAGAGTACATAGTTTCAAAAGACCCTTCTGAGATTGAGAGGTTTTTCCATAAGGCTGTTCAAGAAGGCAGTGAGGGGTTGCTATGTAAATCTCCCGGTAGTCTCTACGAGGCTGGTAAAAGAGGATGGGCTTGGATAAAGTGGAAGAGAAGCTACAGGTCTGAGATGACAGACACTGTGGATTTGACTGTTGTAGGGGCTTTTGCAGGTAAAGGTAAGAGAGCTGGAACCTATGGCGCTCTTCTCATGGCTGCATATAACCCGGATGAAGACGTGTTTGAAACCGTCTGTAAGCTTGGCAGTGGTTTCACAGACGAGGATCTAGCTAAGCTTCCTGAAATATTTAAATCCTACATGAGGAAAGACCCGCATCCTAGGGTTAAAACGATAATGAAGGCTGATTACTGGTTTACTCCAGCCATCGTATTAGAAGTGATAGGGGATGAAATTACCCTAAGCCCTATGCACACCTGCGGCATGGATGCTATAAGACCCGGTTCAGGGCTAGCCATAAGATTTCCAAGACTCGTAAGATTTAGAGATGATAAGTCACCAGAAGACTCTACGACAGTATCTGAAATGATTGAGATGTATAAGCGTCAACTTAAAAAGATAGAGCAAACTCAAATTCCTTCCGAGGAGAAGGAGTGGAGTTAACATCCATCGAATACGGATACGTCAAGTGTAAAACCGCCCTTTCAAAAAGCGCACTTCCAGGTCTAGACTACAGCTTAAATCCATACGTTGGTTGTGGCCACGGATGTATATATTGCTATGCTAAAGCCACGCTTAGAGACGAAGTTAAAGCTCTAAAATGGGGAAGGTTTGTCTTAATTAAGAGAGGCTTAGTTGAAGTACTTGCAAAAGAGGCTTTGAGAAAACCTAAAGGCATCGTGGGTTTAAGTACAGTTACAGACCCCTATCAACAGATTGAAGAAGTAACGAAGCTTAGTAGGAAGTGCTTAGAAGTTCTAGTCAAGAGAGGTTTTAAGGTTTCAATACAAACGAAGTCTAAATTGGTTCTTAGAGACTTAGATTTAATCACGCTCGGAGGCTTCGACGTGGGGTTGACGATTACGACCATGGATGATTACCTGGCGTCTCTTATGGAGCCTAGAGCTTCTAAACCCTCAGAGCGGGCTGAAGCACTGAAAAGACTTTCGGAAGAAGGGGTTGAAACTTGGCTTTTCCTAGGACCCATAATTCCGGAGCTGAACGACTCAGAGGAAAGTATACATGAAGTCGTAGAAGTTGCTTCTGAAACTGGGAGTGAGCTTATAGTGGATAAACTAAATCTTAGAAGGTGGGTTTTAGACGGTATGAAGCCTTTTCTAGACGAATACAAGCCGAAACTTGCGGAAAAACTCCCTATGATGCTTAAACCCAATTCACAGTACTTGAGAATGCTACACGATAGGGTTAAACGGATATGTAATGAACATGGTTTAAACTACAGTCTGTTCGATTTCACAAAATAGTTATATACGTTTAATGCTATGTTTACAATGTGAATACTCAGCCAAAAAGTTCTACGAAGGTTTTAGACTTAGAAGGATTAAAAATCTACATCTACGTAGAAAAGCTTGACAATGCCTTAATCATCCTCTTATCGAAGCATGGTTTTAGACTGGGAACGCTAATATTCTCCATGAAGGAATTGGAGGGGCCTTCCAGGAGTACAACTTTACTCGGTTGGAAGGGTGAAGTTCAGGGTAGGATATTTGCCGAGAGGGTATCTTCTGAAACGGGCTTAATGACTCTACTCTCTATAAACCTAGAGGAGGAGTATACTCAGAAATACTTTCGAAGCATATTGGAGACTCTAAATCAATGCATTAGAGAAGTGGTTACTTAACTTCTAAGATTGTCTTCATCTCTAGTAGAGTTGAAAATTGGATTCAAAAGTAGCAGACCACATCATTTATAGCCCTAGTTGAGGCGCAATTCCTTTTAAAGCTTCTAAGGCCTCTCGTAGGAAGCTTTCTAGAGTTAACCCTATTTCTTCACACAACATTATGCGGTTTCTGTTTACGCCTCTAGCAAAGTCTTTCGATTTAAACTTTCTAAGTACTGTTTGAATCTGAACCTCCTCTATCTTCTTAGAGGGCATCACCAGTGCACAGGCTATGAGAAGACCTGAAGCAGCATCGGATGCGATTAGGGCTTTATCGAGTTTAGATTCAGGTTTAAAACCAGTATTTTCATAATTATGGGACTTTATCGCTTTTAACACTTCTGGAGGAACTATTCCTCCTATAAGTTTTTCAGCTACTAATCCATGCTTATTAGGCTCTTTTTGAGTCAGCTCATAATCTACATCGTGTAGAATACCGGTTAAACCCCAAAGTTCTTCATCTTCACCCAATAATCTCGCTACTCTACGTAGAATCGCTTCAACAGCAATACAGTGTTTAACAAAATTTTCATTCTTAACGTATTTTCTAAGCATATTGAGGGCTTCTTCACGGCTGATCATTAGGATGCCTCCATTTTTAAGGGTTAAATATAATATAAACTTGACGAGACTAGTATGAAACCATCTCAGAGATCGTTGGTTTACCGAATATTCTCTCGGCGGCTTTAGCTACGGGTTTTCTATACTCCTCCCTAGAGTACACTCGGACCAGGTTCATAACGTTTCTCATCATATCTAAAAGCCTAGATAGCACTGTAAGTCGTTGAGGAATTTTCCTACCGTTCTCATCCCTCTTAAAACACGGTATATCCATAACTTCCGAGCCAGAAGAGTAGCGGTATGATACTGAGGGAAGACTGGGTGAATCGATGAAAACATCGTCACGCGGCACTTTGGCTTCGGAGGCTATTTCCTCCTCAAGCTTAACTTTCACAGATTCATTCGTTAATAAAGAGCTTACAAGAGAGGATTCCATGAAAAGTGTTTTCTCATATACGCATTTTAAGAGTTTACGCTCCATAATATCGGCTATTATCGGCTTTGCTTCTTCAGAACGGGTAAGGTCGGTCCATACGGTGTAATCATCCATAGCTAAATACTCCTCTGGAGTGTTGAAATCTAGAAGCCCGATGCTGTCTTTAGCAGCATCCATAGCTTTAAGAAGCATTATTTGAACCGCCCTTGAAGCTTTATGGAAGTATATAGACCTGAAAGACTCTATTCTAGCTACTATAAACGTCTCAAGTGCTGAAATGGCTGTAGCATCTACGGCAAGTTCGTTATTTAAAACATCCATAGTGTACAGTATTCTGAAGACGTCTACAAACCCATAGCCAGCTCCAGTATGATAGTTGTCTCTTACTATGAAGTCCATCTTGTCTATATCTACAGGCCCTCTGATGAGTTGGCTTAAATACGGTTTATCGCCTATGGGCTCTCCTACTGCTAGGGCAGCTATTTTCATGACGTCGTATGATAGGCTCTTTAAAACATCAGATAATGTTGAGCATTCTATTATCCACTTAGTCATATCTTCATGCGTCTTACCCTTGTATTTCACAAGCAGCCCTTCATAAACATGTGAAAAAGGGCCGTGACCTATATCGTGAAGCAAAGCAGCTACACGTAGAAGCACACGGTCTTCTTCAGACAGCTCAACCATAGAGTTTTCTGCGAAAAAGCCTGCCAAATACATGACCCCTAGGCTGTGTTCAAACCTCGTGTGATTCGCCGCAGGATAGACAAATTCCGACCCTGCAAGTTGCCTTATCCTCCTCAACCTCTGGAAGACTTTGGTGTCGATAATCGCTTTCTCGGATTCTGAGATCTTTATATAGCCATATATTGGGTCTTTAATGAAACCCCAGTATTCTCGAAGAGACAAATCTCAAACCTAAAATATATCTTGAAAAATAGCCATATATATGTTAACCTGGTATTAGGTAGAGGAGCTGCTTTGATTTTCAACGCAACCTTAGTCAATGAAGCCCTGAGAAGAATTGAACGTATTGTAGACCTAAACGACTCTTTTAACGCGGAGGTTGAAAGGGAAGTTGAGCGTATGGAAGTCCCAACCGTTTTAAAAAAAGAGTTTTCCAAGGCTTTAAGGGGGCTTCTAGACCCTGTTAAAACTCCTAGGAGGGGTTTTTTCATCGTTGTAACAGGTATCGATAAATCAGGCAAAGAAACTCAGTGTTTTAACCCCAGGAGAACCCCAGGCGTCAAATCGTTGATGGACTTCTTACTCGAGCTTAAAGGTGAAGTATTTCCCATCTCTCTACCAAGCTATAGAACCCTCTTAGGATCGTTGGTTGGCTCATATCTAGGTGTTAAAGATGTTAACGTCAAACTTAGTGGAGAGATTTCAGAGGAGCACGCGTGGATTCTATGGAGTCTAGACCGAGCCCAATACAATAATGATGTCAAAAGTTGGCTAAACCAGAGAAACCACTACGTACTCGCGAGAAGGTGGACTGAAAGTAATGTATGCTATCAGACAGTTAGAGGTATATCAGAAGATAGAATTCTAAGGTTTGAGAGGAATATTGAAAAGCCTGACCTGATCTTGGTTATCGATATCACCGCCGAGGAGGCCTTAACGAGGTCTAGAGAAAGGGATAGATATGAAAAACTGGATTTTCTGGAGAAGGTTAGAGAGAAACTTCTTGAAATATCTTTCAGAGGACTCATCGGCCGAACGGTGGTCGTTAACGGCTTTGGCTCTCCATCTGAGGTCAACAGTAGGTTGCTTAAAATCCTCAACTTCTACTTGAGAAGAAGCTAAGCTTATATACTACTTATCCATCCATCTATTGGAGGCTGAGGACTTTGAAAGCTCCAAAAGTCATTAACACCTACTGCCCTAAGTGTAATGCTAAGACACCACATACTGTGTCGATATACCGTAAGGGGAAGGAAAATTCTTTACGCCGCGGAGCTAGACACCATGAATGGGAGCTTCATGGATATGGTGGTCAGAAATTCCCAGAGCAGAGGAGGAAGGCAAAGACGACTACAAAGCAACTTCTAAAGTTGAAATGTAGACAGTGTGGATATACCCTGGATAGGCTTGGGGTTAGACTTAGAAAGCTTGAACTTGCGTAAAATCCCTATAGTTTGAGGAAAATTCTTTTTAGCGTCTTCAACGCTTATATTTAATTCGGTGAGAGAGTTTTATGCCTCAGGCGTTTGTACTTATAAATTCCGAAATAGGTGCGGAGGAGGAGGTTTTAAACGCTCTTAAAAATATGGAGAATGTCAAGGAGGCATACATAGTCTATGGAGTCTACGACATAATCGCCCGGGTGGAAAGGGTTATTGCAACCCCCACATGCTGACACTATGGAGAAGCTTAGAGAGATAGTGACTGTAAGAATACGTAGGATAAATAAGGTTAGAAGCACTTTAACCATGATAGTTGCTAAGTAGATTTCAATTCCCCACTTTCATTTTTAGACGTCGAACGACGTAAATACTTATATCACCATGCTTGAGAATACTTATCTCGTGGAAAGAGTATACGTAGTTCCAGAACCTAAGAGGCTGGAGTTTACAGGTAAATGGTTTAAATTCGACGGTTTCGAAAACTTCCCGAAATTCATAGGTGAAGAGTTTAAAGTACCTGTGGGCGGGTGGAGAATAGTCAAAGTCGACCGTGATGGGACTGGTGTTAAAGTCAAAGAGGGGTTTGTCGAAGTTTGGGGTGACGAAAAAGTATTCTATGCTACGCTCATACAGCTTATACTGCAGGGTGATGGACATATTCCAGAGGTTACTATTGAAGAGGGTTTCTTCTTTAAATTTAGAGGATTCCATTTAGACATAGCTAGAGGAGGAGTCCCAAAAGTTGAGACATTTAAGTCGATCATTAGATGGCTCTACCTGCTCAAATACAACTACTTTGCAGTTTACGTTGAAGACCTATTCCCGTGGAAGAGCTATCCCCAGATCGGTATATTGAGGGGTAGGCTAACGGAAGGAGAGTGGAATACCATAGTAGACTACGGTGAAAAGCTCGGTATTGAAGTCTTCCCATCTCTAGAGTTGTGCGGACACATGGAGCATATACTTTCAATACCTGAGTTTAGACGGTTCAGCGAGTGGCATAGACCTATGGAGGGTTGTTTAGATGTAAGTAATGAGGAGGCGAGAGAATTTGCATACAGACTTTTAAATGAGGCTTTAGAACTTACACGGTCAAAGTATGTGCATATAGGTGGAGATGAGACTTGGGCACTTGGAAGAGGAGTGAGTCTGAATAAGACGTGGAAGTTTGAAGGCCCAAGTCTCTACGAGAGACACCATAAGAGACTTGTTGAGATAGCTAGAAGCCATGAGAAAATCCCGCTGCTGTGGGGAGATATGATATCTGGAATGTATTTAGCTGGGGATAGGGAGAAGTGGGCTGAAGTGCTTCAAAGCGACATATGGAGAGATAGTATAATTGCCAACTGGGATTACAGCCCAGAGTCTATAGACCACTTTAGGAGGAAGATAGATATTTTTAAGAGTAGAGGGCTTGAACAAGTGGCTTGCCCAGGGCTTTCAAACTGGGACAGATTCTACCCAAATATCGAAGTAGCTATTGCAAACCTTAGAAACTTCCTTATAGCTGCTAGAGAGAAGGGCATCCTAGGCTTCATGGTGACGGCTTGGGGAGACGATGGAGAAGAATGTCTATTTTCATTTCTGAATCCACTGATACTCGCATCCATGGAGATCGCTGAGGGCATTGGAGAATGGGAGGAGAAGTGGATGGCGCTAACTGGAGAATCTAAAGACGTGTTGAAAGCGAGGCTCTTATTCGGACGTGGAGAAGTCTCGGATATTCTCAAACATGCGTTATATTCTACGCCTCTTCTGAGGAGGATTGGACGTGAAAGGCTAGAGCAGATTGTTAAAAACTGGGGAGGACTTCTAGAAGATTTGAAAGACGTTGCTCTACCTAAAGACCTCGAATTCATAAGGAGGAGTATTGAGGTTGGCTTAAATAAGCTCAGAGGGAAAGCGACAGTTTCAGACTACATTGCATTAGCCCGTTTATACTCTGAACTGTGGCTTTCAGAGAGAAAGCCAGAAGGATTAGAATTGATCGTTACAAGGCTTTGGGGGGCTGCTGGAAGAACTGACTTAAACCTGCAGTGATACTTTCATGGTTTAGGTTTAACCCTTTCAACATTTTTCTACTATTTTCAATACTCTCTGTGCTTCTTCCTCACTGTGGCACCAGGTTTGGAGGAATAGGCCTTCGTGTTTAAGCTTGGATAGTAGGAATTCCACTTCCCATGGTTCGCATGATATTTGAAGGCATTTGCCAGCTTCCAACACTCTACGGCATACATTCACCCATTTAGACATCGGTAGTGCACTGGCACCTGGAACCCATTGAATACCATCTATAGATTCTACTTTAAGCAGTATGTCTAGGTTGTTTAAAGCCATAGGTCCGTCTAAGTGGAATATCGAATTGTCTAAGTGTTCCGAGAGAATTATCTGCTCCTCTAGGAAGAATTCTCTGAACATTTTAGGAGATACAAGCCCTGAAAAATCGTCCTGTAACGGGAAAAACCTACCTCTGGAGTAGGCTGGTATCCAGCTTATAGAACCCTCCTGGACTTTAGATATTTTACTGTAGTACGCTTCAAACACCTGTATGCATATTTCCGTTATCCTCCCAATAAGCCTCTTAACTTCATTAGGCTGAGTGTACAATGCCCTCACAAGCTTCTGCGTTCCAATCATAGCGGCTAAAGCATCTCCACCGTAGTGTAGGTCTGGAATACCGACTAGGAAATTCCCCTTTGCAACTCTACAGACTGCATCTAAGATACTGTTCATAGTTCTCCACCACTTGTTAGACTCATTGAGAACAGGCTCATAGTTCTTCAAGTCATCTACGAAAGGCTTCACCCACGAGGTCTCCTCATCGAGAAACGTCAATTCACCTCCCAGGAAAGCAGTTAGAGAATTGGGGCCTAAGTTTGGCCAATACTGTGGAAGAGCACCGCCTAGGAAGACGGTGTTTTCAAAGTAGTGTTCAAGCCGTTTGAGAATATAGTCTATATTTATCCATTTATCTTCAAGCGTCTTAACAGTTGGAATCTCCACGTACACTCGACGTTTCCTAGGAGCGGTTATGTGGATTAAAGGCCTATCTAAAACCTCACGCTTCCAAAAGGCATCGAAACGCTGTTTAATTGCATCAAAATCTACCTCAACTAAGTACGACCTCATACACGAACACCCTTTCAGCGGCGGTATATAGATATAGTTGAGTCTAAAAGCAGATCTTCACGGCAGAGTGTATTTTAAGTTCTTCAAGCTCAGCTTCTAGGATATTGCTCACATACCTCCATTTAATAGAGGATTCCGGGGGAATTAGTCTCAATTCTACGGGTTTCTTTTTAAGCTTAAGTTTGAACTTTAGCCCTTTTATTGGAGGTATGTCCTCTACGTAGAAGGAATTCCCCGAAAGGTCCTTGTAAACGGATAGATTGCAGAAGTGAAGTAGCAATGAATCCGACTTTCTCCTCAGAACAACTTCCACTGTCGGAGGAGCCTCCAACTCGAGCGATTTAGCGACAACATGGTCTAGGATAAACCCTATGATCTCCCTTATTTTTGGATACTGCTCAAACCAGTATGCTCCGAAGATGTCTGAAGCTATGTATACTGCTCTTCCAGAGCCGTATTTGTTCATCGAGGCTGCGGTAGTTTCACTGTCTAAAGCCTCTTTTTCCGATGTTGAGAGGGGGAGTATTTGAACTGCTTCATTAAGTAGAGGCCTATGCCAAGGTTTATTTATCAGTATCTTCTCCCCTCTGAATGGAATCCATCCTCTGGGTATGGCATTAAACTCTAAATGTTTTAAACCGAATAACTCTAGGGCTTTATCTACGTTGTTGACGAGAGATTTCCCAGTGGCTATTAGAACGCCTCCTCCCCTTGTAAACTCCATTAGGGCTTCTACTGTTGTTTCATCTATGAAGGATTGTTCAGTTAGAATTACAGCCTTATAGTTGTTTAATCTAGCGAGTAGGGTTTTCTCGTCGACTATGTCGAATAGGTAATGTAGTTCCTGCAGTGCTTTATGGGCACCCCTGAGGGGGTCTAAAACTCTCCCATAATCGTAAAGTCCGTTACCTGTCTCGTAGAAGTTTAAAGCTGAATGTAGTAGGGCGACCTCGTGATAAGGCTCAGATTCCTCAAAGGCTTCAGCTCTTGTATACGCGAAATCTGCGCATTTAGCTACTGTGCGCATATGTGAAGGCTGAAGAGAGTCGTCTTCGAGCGGGTTAACCCATATGAACCACTTTCCTCCATTAGCCATGATTACGGCGCCTTCTTGGAAGAGGTGTATTGGATACTTTGGGTAGGGTGTAGTATTGCCCCAGGTGAAAGCCTGTAAAGCCGTCATTAGATCAAACGGTTTACCTCTGGTTGACAAGAACCTTGCCTCGAAGCTTGCCTGTAGAGGACCATGCGTTGGAGATACGTCTGCAGACACCCAGTCTATGAACTCTAGAGGTTCATCGGGCATTCTCATTGTGAAAGACCAGTTGCTTGTAAATAGACAGTTAGGGTTAAGCTTATGGATGAACTCTGCACACTTTCTCAGGTAGTTTATAAAACTCTTTCTGTGGAATGCCATCCACGCTTTCCACAGTGGGTCTTGTGGATTTTTAGGCGGTTCTACGCCGTGAATACTCATAAACATTTTTCTACATGAGTCGCAGTAGCATGGAGCAACACTCCAACAGTCTCCGTCGAACCAGAAGCCGTCGGGGTTGTATTTTTCAATTATCTCTTTAAGCTGTGGTAAAACCCTTGATTCAACGTAACCGCTGTTAGGACATAAAACATCTTCCCCTATGAAACCCCCCTCCACATTACGTCTACGCCATTCTGGGTGTTCTCTAGCAGCATACTCATCTTTCAACCCACTGTAGTAGACCGTGAATTTCACACCGAGTTTTTCAGAGGCCTTCTTATACGTTGCTAAAGCATCTTTCACGAGGCTTGGAGGAGTCCCTCCCAAACTTGTTGGATAATTCGTCCATCCTGGGTGTCCTTTAGAATGGTACTGTATAAAGCCTGGTTTTACGGGAGCTATTAAAGAGGCGATCTCATCTGGATCTGCTCCACCCCCTACAGGGGTACTGGGTCCAACATGATGGTCGAAATGTATGTTTAAGAGTGTCTTCTTATACCATTCAACTCTCATATCAGTACCTGAGTAGTTTTCCACTTCTTATAGATTTAAATCATACATATGCTTTCCGTAAGATCCTAATTAAATACGGGTTGACTTAACCTAGTTTTACCTTTGGATATACTCTGACTATGTAATTTTGAAGTTTTCGATTTAAATTTGAACCGCGTAGCAGGAGTAAGTAGACAGAGGAAAAGGATGCTTGGGAAAAGGTCTTAAAAATTGCCATAGCGTAGAGTTGCGACGATTTCAACAAAATCCTTAAATCAATGTTGACAATAATGAGGACTGAGACCCTTGGGATTCATTAAGGTTAAATTTGGTGTTTTTAATCCACTCTCCCCCATAAAGATTGCTGAGATAGAGGGTATAGTGGATACAGGAGCCATATACAGTGTTATACCTAGAAGGAGACTTGAAGAGTTGGATATTAAGCCGATTGAGAGGAGGAGGTTTAGGGCATTTGGTGGATACGTTGAAAGGGATATAAGTGAAGTTGGAGTGGAAATTCTGGGAAGAAGGAGGACCGTAACTGTAATTATGGGAGAAGACAAAGACCAAGTCATATTGGGTGTAACAGCCTTAGAATCTTTCGGTTTAGAAGTCGACCCAGTAAGAGGGACGTTGAAAGAGGCAGAACTCCTACTCCTATAAACTGGACAAGACGTGCCTATTTAATGTTTGAGACAATGCTGTTTCTAAGCATTAAACACAATGGTATACCTATAACCGTAGACATTAGTGTGAATATTATTCTCTCAAACGCAGCAATAGGAATTAGCATTATGAAGAGTGAAGGAAGATTTGACACGTTTATAAGGAGGAGGTCAGCTACTGATATGAATACTAAACAACCATACATGTGACTGGTTACAGTCGCCGAATAACTACACAGCAATATTGAAAGCGACAGTTTCTTTTTTACATTGCTGTGGAAGAATTCAGCAAGCTTTGAACGTAAGACCAAGATTATTATAAGACCAAACCAATGCAACATTGCGAATATTGGTACGGCTTGGCCTACATAGGTTAAATACCAAGCAATTATCAGAGCTGTTAAGACTACTGCTGAAATCTTCCAACCCGCTACACCGTTTAAGCGGCTTCTTGAAAGTGCACCAGCGGTGAAAGCCGAAAGAGGCATGGATGGTAGGGTAAGCCACTCAAATAAACTAGCTCCTGTTAAAATACGGTTGATGAAGGCTCCGAGAAGCGTAGTCAGTGTGCCGAGCGTTGGACCTAGGATGAAGCCGTAAATTGGCGCTATTCCTGAAATCATTCCGATTTTAGCACCGCTTATCCCTATTACGGGAAAGCCGGGTAGGTAGCTTAATACCACGTACACAGCAGTCATTGTTGAAATCAAAGCCACATGCTTCGCATTCATATGGACCCCTCGTTTGTCGGTATGGTGGTTTTAGAAGCGTAGACCGTTTAGAATAGCCAACATTAGAGAGGATGCTGTGAGGTCTGCTGTCGTACCTGGATTTAGCTTTTTCATCTTCAATTCTACGTCGAATTTAAAGAGTTCTCTCCGTCCCTCTGGGGTCTTGAGCCCGCCGAGTTGAAGTATCTTACCAGCTTTCTCTGATATCTCTTCAGCGGTTTTCATGCCTATCTTCACGGCTTCAGCTACGTTTGACGTATATTTCAATCCAACTTTTCTAGCTATAAAACTATCTGGGTATAGAGATAGCAGTTTTAAATAGGTGTGAACCGTTGCAACATTTATATCTTTAGACTCTGAGTATAGCGTTTGAAGAATTGGAAAGCCCACGGTACAAGTTATAGGTAGAGAACTGACAAGCTCTCTAGCTATAGTATCCCATTCAGCTGCAACCTCCATAACATCGTACAGCGTTAAATTCCCCTCTAGAAGAAGTCTTTCCGCCTCGCTATTCTGTAAATCCGGTGCTTTTCCGCCTAAGACCTGACCCATCCCCCCTGGACCTGCTTGAGAGATTGCATCATACACTTCAGTAGCGTCTTCGCATGTTGTAGACTCCATAATTCTGGCGAAGTTTTCACGGAAGTCGGGGATGTTGATGTTACTACTCGCTGCAAGCGTCATCCCGACTGCGGCGGCCATAGGTATGAATAGGAGTATGACGCCTAAATGTGTGTTTCCACCCCTGTGCCAAGCCTTTACGTTTAGCACTGCTCGTTTAATCAAACTTCCAATCTTCACTTCAGATGTTTCACCGAGCTTTAGAGAGACTGCTTTAAACGCAGTCTCCCATAATACTGGGCCGAGGGATATTGAACCAGCTATAAAGTGTTCAAACCTAGTATCTGGAAAATCTGAAGTTCTATGGACGTTTCCAGGCTTAGGCCAGCCGCAGACTTCAAGTGTAGCCGCCAACTGTCCCGCCACCATAATCTGGTCGGCTATTTCAATTTTACGCTTCCAAGTTGTAGACATAGCGGTCAATCCTCAAACTTCTATTCCAGCGTCGTGAAACCTAATACGTTCGACTCGAAATTAAAGAATTACTTTAAAGTCAAGCATCTAGAGATGTGTCTGCACAAACCTGAAATACTTATCTATCCACATGATACTTCAATACAGGTGGTTGATGTGGATTTTTACGAAGTGGTTAGAACACGTAGAAGTATTAGGTCTTATAAACCCGACCCAATACCAGACGATGTCTTAATGAGAATCTTAGAGGCTGCTAGAATAGCCCCCTCGGGTTCAAACCGCCAACCTTGGAAGTTCATACTCGTTAAAAACGAAGAGTTGAAGAAGAAGTTGGCAGTTGCATGCCACGACCAGACGTTCATCGCGGAAGCGCCTATCATCATAGTAGCCTGTGGATACAACATACATTGGAATAGAGGAGAGTACATGGGAGATTTAAGCATGTTAGTCGACGTATCCATAGCATTCACACACTTGATTCTAGCAGCCAGAGCAGAGGGTTTAGGGACATGTTGGATAGGCTCCTTCAGCAACGACAAAGTTAAGAAGCTTCTCGGAATACCTGAGGACGTCAACGTTGTCGCAATAACACCACTCGGATATCCTAAAGATCAAGGTTTTGAAGAACCTGGGCCGAGGAAGCCTCTATCGGAGATCATATCTATAGATAGATTCTGAAAACGTAGACCTATACCTAGTCTTTAGATGGGGAGAAGCCCCTCAAATAGAGTAATGCTTTTAAAAACGGAGGAAGTATTTAGGTAGTGGACTGCAAGGGCCGGTCGTCTAGTCTGGTAGGATACCACCCTTACGAGGTGGTGGTCGTCGGTTCAAGTCCGACCCGGCCCACTATACCATTGGGTTCAATAAAACTTATAAGCCACTCGAGGGTTGGTGGTCTACTGCCTTACAAGAGCTTGGATACTTCTCCATTCTTATCATCTTTCCGTTGTCGGATAGTTAACTTTTTGTAACTATCCGTTCCACCTTTGCTAAAGCTTCATAGGTGGCTTTCGGGGTCAACGGAAAATCCCCCACATCCTGGGTCCGCATCATCCTGAATCTGCGCTCCGATCCCACCCCAATGGCGGAGCCAAACCCATCAGCTACCCGTAGGGAAACACCGTGAAACATCTATAAAAGTTAATTATTCAGAAACTGCTGTTAAACCCTCTGGCTGAATGAGCCGTGCCATCCAGCAAAGCTCTATAGGCTTATATTCGCAAGTCAAAGCAACTTCTTCAGCTTTCCTTATAAATTTCATATCATCTTAACAGGCTTTAATCCTGCTTTAACTAAAATCTCATTTATCACACTTTTAACCATCTTATCAGGCATTACAGTATCTATACCACCCATCATTCTCAAGTATTGGAAAGTGATTAAGCCTACGCCTTTGAGTTTACCGATTGGATCTTCCCTCCAATTTTCAAGTTTGGCATTTCTCGCCCAAGTCCTCAACGCCAACTTATCATCTTGGCTTAGGGTTGATAGATAAGATGCTATGTTCTTAGCAATAATCCATGATCTCTTATTTCTCCACACTTTTCTCGACTCATCAATATCTACTTCGGTAAGGTCTTTAAGGCTCTTGATTTTCTCATTCTCAATAAACTTCTTATTGAATTCTTCAACTATGCTCATGAATGAAAGAGGCTAAGATTAAACTATTGATTTGATGGATGCAAAACATTGCCGTAAATTCCATTGTTAAAATTTAAAATTCTCAAAATAAAACTTAGAATTAGTTTTAAAGTGTCTGATGCTCAATCCGCTCGGGTCATCAATTACTATAGGAAAGTTGCTGAAGACTATGATAAAGAGTATGATGCCCCCTATTTTAAAATGCTCTATGATAAAATCACCCGGCGTTACATCGAACTTTATCTACTGAGGGGGGCTCGTTTTAGACGCGGAAGGAGGAACGAGTAAGTGGTC
The DNA here is from genome assembly GCA_038870975.1 of Bathyarchaeia archaeon. Taxonomy (GTDB): domain Archaea; phylum Thermoproteota; class CALKCG01; order B24; family B24; genus DTBU01. Next base: position 714,325 of record JAVZJD010000002.1, read on the forward strand.
CATACCCATAGCTGAGAGGACTTAAAGTGATCCTTTATGATATTTCACCCGATATGCTTAAGGTAGCTCAGGATTTTCGTGAAAGTCTCTCTTTTTACTATACACGTTTAGTAGATTATCCGATAGTTTTCTGTATCGATTTTCTTAATTTTTAGCTCTTTCCTGATTCTGACGCCATAGTTTTTTAATCTCACATGGTTAATTTTTCTATTTTATCATAGATAGGTTTCCTGAAAAGTTTTTCACGATTCCAATAGCCTTCTAGCATTATTATCTTATTATGCTTTCGTCTTAATCCGCAGACAGCTCTCGGTAGAGTACCTAAGTAAATGGCCCATATTTCAGTATTTTCGGGAACAGCGTCTCTAATTTCAAATTTTATATTTTCACCACCATTCTTTTGATATAGAGAATCTACAAAATTGCGGAAATCCTCTACGTACACCAAAAATATTATTCTTCCTTGGTAAACTCTTCTAATCTTATTTGCTTTATCGCTAAAACTTGAAAGTTGAGGAGACTGCTCGCATTCTAACCAGACTTCCACCTCTTTTCTTTTAACCGTTTTCTTAGCATAAATATCAGCTCTACAAGTGGTTCTACCACGCTTAAACTGCTTCTCAATTTCTATATCTTTGCTTTCAAAACCATGACGAAGCATTTCCACAACACCAGCCACCTTAAGAAACCAATGCCCTATCGTTTCACTCTTGCTTCGTTGTACAACAACATTATCTTTCCCTTTCTTCACCACCAACGTACCTTGGATCTCAATACCTTTACACCCCATCATCCTCAATTTTTAGTGTCTACATCATATATATTTTACACGGAATGCTAGGCTTTTGTGCTCAGATTCAGATATAAATGCCTCAGAGAACTGTTTTAGGAGATTGTCAAGAGGTATAAGTCCAAATTATTAAAACCTTTCTATTCCGTTAGTTAAGCCATAATAATTTCATCATGTGAAAAATTAACCTGGTTGCATACAAAAACTAGGAATAAACTGTAGAGAGCTAATTCTCTTCACTGTTACAAATTTAAAGTCCCTCTTAATAATACCTTATCGTTTACCCACCTTCAAGCCTCTCTTAAATAGAAGTAGAAGACTGCCAAGCATGAAACTTGGGTGTGTCCAGGAACATTAATTATCTTCCCATTCTGTGCAAGTAGCTGATAGAGGAAACTAGTCATAATGAAGAGGGAAGAACGCTAAAACACTGATAAGAATGTGTGTTTTAGCGGTGTAAGAAGGTGGGTAAACGATAAGGGAAGAAGAGCATATCTCTTGACAGCTTTCGCAATGCTCCTTTAAGCCTGAAACCTTTTGCATGTAGCTGTCAATAATTTTCTTGAGCAAAGACATTTGACCGTCTCTTTTGGGATGAAGTAAGAGTTTATGAAGGAAAAACAAATTATGAAGCTTCTATCGGCTTCTTCATCTTCTCTGCTTCTTGTTCTGCTATTTGTAGAGAAAGCTGTGTTTCATATTCTCTGAGCATCTTTACCAACGGATTCTCTGGGTTGATCTTGTAAAGCGTAGCTTTAGCTATTCTTCTGGATGGTATCACAATTCCGTATCGCTCTATGTCAACAAAGTATTTGTAAAAGGTTTGCTTGCTCATTCCCAAAGCCTCTATCACTTCCTTCTTGGTGAAGTCGAAGAGCGGGTTATCTAGGAAAAAGTCTATTATCCTCAGCTTTGGAGAATCCCCAAGCGTCTTCAGTAAGAGCGACTGGTATTCTTTCTTCGTATACAGTTCTTCCGGCATATTTATCTAAAGTTTAATAGATGAACGAGTGTATATGCTTTAACTTCTAAAGGTATTGTAAGTGAACTTATGCCTAAGAGGGGGATAAGCGATGCTGAAATCAAAGCTGACATAATGAATAGACTTCTTAGAAAACATTGTTGGGGTGATAAATATCTTCCTGTGATGCACTCGTCAACTGGCTTAGTAAGCAAATAAGAAATGATGGTAAAAGGGTCAGGAATTGCATAGAAGAGTTGGTTAGAGAAGGGTACATCTTGTTGCATAAAAAAGGTCAAACTGTTTCTTTAAATCCAGCAAGAGGTAGAGATATTGTAGAGTATATCAAATCAATTCTAAAGTCATAGGAAACTCATCCATCTTACTTTGATACCAGATTTCGTAGTTTTATGCCCAACAAAAAAGGCTCAGGATACCATAAGGAGAAAAAATAGAGCTAGTTGCTCTCGGTAATCTTATTATTAACTTTGAACTCGGATACAAAGTTACTTTCTTAAGCTTTCAAATTTATTTCTTTTCACTCATCTTGTCTTCTAGTAGCCTCTTCAGGATTTTCTAGCCCCTCTTTCTTTAAGGAATTAATGGCGTCTCGTGTAGGAATAATTCCTCCGAAGAGCTTGCTCAAGCTTCTTAAAATGCTTAAACATGCATCTTGCTGGAATACGTAATCCTCTTCCTCCTCATGCTTGTAAGAGCTTTCCTTAGCCTCCTCAGATATTGTGCAATCGTGCATTTTGGGTAAGGGGTTGTAGATGCTGCCTTTAACTTCCTCATAGCTTAAAATTCCTATTGGATTTTACGATATGCATTACTTCTGGTATAAAATTCTCGCATATCTCTCTTAATGCTTCAGGTTCAAATTTTAAGAGTTCCATTTTGAACTACTTAATCTAATAAAATGAAAAGTATTTAAAATTTTAAATATTCTTTTATGTTAGTATGGTATGCTCAAGGGTTAAAAAGGCTTTCATCGAAGTCTCTAGGGAATTGTGGGAATCTGGAAATTATAGGGAAGATGATGCTTTAAATATAGCTGCCTTCAAGCTAACGACTGGTGAGAGAAAAACTGAAGAAGAGATAGAGAGAATTTTTGAAGATCCAGCTGATTCTAATGATGAGTTGTACGAAGAGTATTGTGAGAATTTTGAGCTCGTGGTTAAAGTAAAAGATGAGCTTAAACTGATGGGGAGTTTGCCTTACTTTCACCCTAGAGTAGAGCTTTCAAAAGATGACCATGGGGAGGGAAAATCAAGTAGAAGGAGGGAGTATGGTTTAGCTTTATTGGGCATATTGGCAGCGGCAATTACCTTAGGAATTTATATCCCCATGGAAAAGAAGAATCAAAGAATTTCTCAGCTCAAGAGTCTTGGTCTAACAGAAGAGCAAGCTCATTCTTTTGATTCAATTTTCAGCAGATATGCGGATGATAGCTTTTTCAATTCGAATTATAATCAAACAGCATTAGACTTTGCAAGATATTATGGTTTAAATCCTGTTCAAGCACAAAAGGCTTTCGATGTATACAAAAGCTTTATGAAAGCAAATGAATTTCTTTCCTTTACAAATACCAATGGATATGATGGATTGAGATTTTTGCAAGAATGTCCTGAATTTGCTGAAGATTATCAAATAGTTTTGCCGATTTACTCTATTAACTCCACTTTTCCTAGAATAGTCTACAACTGCTTCTTGCTTGACCCTCAAATAACCATGGATAGAAAAGCTTTAGCTTTAGATGCTTTAAAGTTCTATCTCAATTTAGGCTTAGTTAATAAGAAATTGCATCTACCTACGATTCATGGCTTGAACAATCTCACAATTGCAGAAAAACAGCTTGGACTTCCTGGATTTGATAGAGATACTTACTGGATTTTCACCAATTCTACTCAAAGACCAGAAGGCAAGTATCTGCTTGACTTTTCTCCAATAGTGTTTAAAAGTGTTAATTCAAGCGATGTTTATCTTATTCCTAAACCAGCTAGAGAAACTTGGATTACCGTTGAACTTCTTAAAATGATAAAGGAGAGTGGATTTGACATAGAAAATCATCCTGAGATGTTTTTGGGATTGAATGGAAAGATTATAACAAATGCTTGGTGTATCTTCGACAATCCTTATGGGATAAGTTATTATGAAAAGATGTTAAATAACCGAACTATTTCTTTGACTGATCAAGATGTTTTAGATTTGATGATGCTTCAATGGAATTTGTATTCTCAATTTGCGCCTCAACTTAATGGAAGTCATTTTCTTTATAATAGAGATTTTCCATGGTATAACTCAACTGAACTAATTGCTTTGTATCCTGATATAAATGAGTTGAGATGTGCGTTGTTCAAACTGTTTTATTTGCCTTCTGAAACTTTTAGTATAAAGGATGGAGTCAGAAAATATGGAATAGAAGGAGCAACTAAAAGCTTAACAGATGCTTTAGATGAATATAAAACTATAGCGGGATTGTATCCAAATGGAACTGTTATTGGCCATTATGACAAACAACCACATGATGTTAGATTTTACTATGAAGACTGGCTTCTGGATAGATCACATAATGGCTTATCAAATACCGTTGCCCAGTATAGAACTTTTGATCAATTTTTAACTGAACATTGGAAATACTGGGATTTGGTTAAATTTATAGTTGGGTATGAGAGACAGAATAGAAAAACGGGAGGTGAATGGGAAGGAATACAGTTTGTCATACCGGGGGTGCTGCGTATGTTTGGCTTTCCAAATAGCTTAGTTTTAATCAATCCGGAACCATTGGGAAGTGGGGGAAGAGAATGGTCAGTTTCACTCCCTCTCTACATTATAAAATCAATGCGTGAACAATTTCCAAATACAAACATTTTATTTGGTCCTGGTTATACTTTTGGTTTATATTCCTGTGGAGATGGTTTAATCAAAGAAAGAGGGATTGACGTTTATCATCAACCCATTACAGATGGTATAAAGGAAGTATACGATTTTATACTTTACGAACCAGTTTATCTTATGAAAAAATAGAAGAAATTCAGAATCAAATCAAACAAACTATTACTGTGAGTTTTTTTTACTGGTTCCTACAGTTACCCATTCTGGGGGATCACAAAGATATTTTGGATTATCAGAATAAATTCCTTTGCTTACGCAAGCACCACTGTAACCTATTTCTTTATCGCAGCAATAATTAGTATCACATTCACTATTAAAATTACAAGTGCCTTTGGGTTTACAAGTATAACTACTACCTGTTAAAGTACAACCAGAAGGACATTCACAAACCATTTTAGTATGAGTATTTGGATCGTAGCCAGTGCAATCTGCATCTTTTAAACATTCAAAATACTTACAGTTAGAATCACAATACCCACCATTTGTTCTATAAGCCATGGAGAGAGATTGGTAATAATGAGAAAGAGTTCTATTGAAAGAGAAAAATTGCCGTTATTCTTTTTGCCAAAAAGCTTTAAAAGGTGATATTTAAATATAAGTTTGCCAAATAATAAATAAAGGTGAACATATGGTAGACTACTTAAAACGCTTCAATGAAAGGTTAAGGGAAAAGTATGCTGGTTGCTTGGTTAAAGTTAAGGATATAGAAGAGATTGAGCCAAATGCCAAGGAGTACTTGAATAAATTAGCTAGAGCTGGATTGGTAGAGAGGGTTAGGTGGGGTTGGTATTGGGTCCCAGACGATATTAAAGACGCTTGGGACTTCTTTGAAAAGGATAAAGGGTTTAAGATAATTTCATGTCAAACAGCTGCCTCCTTATGGAACAATGACTTCATTCATAGAGATGCTTACTCGTTAAAAGTTTCAGATAGGTCTTATGGAAAAGCATTGAAAGAGTTCGCAAGGAAGAAGGGATGGAGGGTTCAGGTAGAGTACTCAGCTAAGCCAACAAGCTACAAGAAAGTTGGTAAGTTGTTTGTCGAGGACATGGATGAAACAATAATTGAGTGTATGCAAAGGTGGGCTTTCATGGATGCTTTTGCAACATTATACTCAAATAGGGATAGAATAAGGTTGGAAGATTTATTTAAACGAAGTTACTGGAAGAGAATTCGTGGAACAAAAATTAGAGTTAGACAAGCTTTGGAGTACGGGTGTCATTTAATCAATAAGTTGGTCGGAGAAGGAATGTTTAATGTGAGAGAGCCTAATTTAAGAGACGAGTATGTTAAGCGTGAGATAGAAGAGGCTGTGGAGAAAGTGGTTGAGCTTGGCTAGATATGTTGAAATGGTAAGAGCAAGGGAAGAAGAGATTGCTAAGTTAATGGAATTTTTATCTAAGAAATCGAACAACTTTGAAAATCCAAGGATCATTTTAATAGGAGGATATGGGCTAAGGGCTTTCATCCCCTTTTCAAGGTCAACCAGGGATTGCGATCTTGCATTAAGGAAAGTAAATTGGTATTTAGATGAGATAAGGAAATGGCTTGCTGAAGAGGTTTCAATCGAAACGTTTGAAAAGAAAGACAATTCTGGATACATGAGATGTGTTAAGCTTATAAAAATTGGGAGAAAGCAGATAAGAGTTTCTCTGGATTTTATGGAAGGAGAAATAACTGGAAGGGCTGAAAAAGATGTAGTGAGAATAGATGAAAAGTTTGTTTTAAACTCATGGAGAACAAAAATTAAGATAGCTGACAGAGAAGTTGAAGTAAGGGTTCCAAGTTATGCAGATTACTTCATACTTAAAGTTGTTTCAGGTAGAGCAAGCGATGCTAGAGATATAGCAACTTTAGTATGGAAGAATGGGTTACCTGAAGGATTAGAAGAGAGAGTTAAAGAAGTGATGCCATATCCAGAAGTATTTAGAGAAAAACTCAGGAAGTCTATATTGCCGATAATTATGGATAAAAGATTTTTGCACTCGTGGAAAGGAACCTTCATGACAACAGAATTTAACGAAGAAATTAAAGGGCAGGTTATACAAAAGCTAGCTAAACTAAATCTTTGAAAGTATCTTAAATATTTCTCCGTCCTCATAATTTTTCCCTCAGGCTGTATAAGCCATAGAGAAGAGGAGCTAAAATTAAAGGATAGAGTTAATCAATGCACATCTCTTCCGTAAATTTACTACAGCGTATTTAAATAAAGATATCTTTTACATGCATAAAGATTTATATTCGGTGAGAGAACAATTTAAGTGGATTCTCATGGCTGAAATAGAAGCAGAGCGCTTGACCCAGAAAAGGGTTGAGGATTTAATAGCCATAAGCTTATACCAGGCAAGGGCTAACAGGGTTAAGGAGTATGTAAGAGAGCTTTACAAGAGCTATGAACAATACTTAAAACCATTAGAGGATATCAGAAAGATTTTAGCTAGCGAATTAACTGAAGAGAAGACGTTAAGCCAAGAAATTGTTGAGCTTAGGAAAAGGGAGACCCATTGAATGGTCACATTCTACTTAGACACTTCAGCCATAGTTAAAAGATACCGTAAGGAAATCGGCTCTGAGGTTTTAGACAGGATATTTGAGCTTAAGGGGCACGTCTTCACCACCTCTTTCTTGAGCATACTTGAGTTTATAGTCGCTTTCTCGACTCGAATGAGAAGGAAAGCTTTGTCGAGGGAAGCCTTTAACGCCGTTGTTTCGCATTTCCTTAAGGATGTTCTCGACAGATTTGCCATAATGAGCGTGAATGATGAGCTTGTAGCTTCAGCAGCTCCATTAGCAGTTAAGCACGCTCTACCATCATCGGACTGCCTACAACTAGCCAGCGTCGTAAGCTTGAAAAAAGCCTTAGAGCCTGCAAAGGAAAAACTCATCCTGGTATGCTCAGATAAAGACCTATGTAGAGCGGCTGAAGAGGAGGGAATAGAGCTCATAGACCCGGAAGAGAAAGATGCTCTGAAAAAATTGGATAGGATTATCTCTCAGACTTCATGTTAAAGAGCCGTGAAACACATATAAGTCATCGCCAGTTTCTAGGATAAACGCTAACGCAGAAATCGCGCATCCTTCTTAAGTAAAGGTTTCCATCAATCCATACCTTCCTAACCTTGACGCAATTTTGCAAACTATCTTCAAGCATTCATCGCAGATTCTAAAGCAAGCTACACAAGTCTTCTTGTTACAAACCCTACAATTACCTCTAACCTCATCCATTCTGATTACCCTTCGAAAACTTCAAAGCCAGCCATCTGACACAACTTATAGTATCTGCTTCAAGAGGAATCGTTAGTCCTTTTCTCCGAATACCCTTAACTACGACAACCATGAATTCATTTAGCTTTGAGATTCTGAAACGGTCAAAATAATTTAGAAAGGAGTTTAAACTTGATGTTTTCCCATGCTAACATTCTGAGGGCTTCTCTAAATGCTTTCATTGGATATGTTACATTTGCTACTCCCTTTTCGCTTCTCTCGTATTTCAACCCTCTTATGATTACCACTGGTATTGCCTCATCTGTTTGACCAAAAAGTAAGTTCGCAGATGCAGAAACTAGGTCTGTCAAATCGTCAACTCCGCCGAATTTAGGCTTACCATAAAGGTCTTTAGCACCAAAGTTTCTTGAAACAGGCTGGATTCCCGAAGAGCCTATTGCTATATCAACCGTGCCGAATTTATCAAGCTTCCATTCTGTATCCGTAATAACGACAGCCGTTTCCTTACCCGTTAACTCCCTTATTTTCTCCCTTATTCTCCTGGCCGATTCATCTGGATCTTCTGGTATCAGCGTACAATAGCCCGGAGGGGAGTTTGAAAAATCGATACCACCCCAAGTTAGTAATCGATTTCTCACATCGATGAGAAAAATGTAAGGGTGTTCTCTGATGACCTTTTGAGCGTCTTCCTTGTTCCTCGTATACTCCTCGAATAGATGCCCATACTTTTTCGCAAGCTTCTCTATCGGAATTACAGCTTTTATCTCGCCTTCTCTAAGATACAACTCCATAACTTCTGGCGGTGTTTTATAGAATCTTGAAAGAAAGTAAGCTCTGCGAGAAGGCTTTACATCGCTAAGCTTGTGGGTTCTACCTTCAACCTTCGAGACGATTTTCGATGTTATAACGATTACGTCCCCTTCCTTTATCCCATAAGCCTGTCTTTCAGCTTCCTCAACTATCAACTTTGGAAGATCGGTCTCGGAGTTGATATCTTCACTCATCTTTAAACCATAGATCTCAACCTTCCTCACAGTAACCACCACGATAAAATTCGCACCAAAAATAAACAAGGAGTTTATCACTCCTTCTTCATAATATATTGGAAATGTACATACTGGTTTTGATCCCATTTTGATTGCGTTGAAGCAGGTCTTTTTATCTGTAAACGGGTCTGCCCTAAACTTGCTTAGCATGACCCTGGCCCACTCTTCCACCATAGAGCCTCCATCAATCTGAAGGTTTGAATCCCCAGCTCCTCCTTTAAAACATAAACTGGTCCAACTCCCTCAACAGAGAACTAGACTTCTCCTTGAGTAGTTAGGATGGTTGAAGCCGAAAGCGTAGAGGAGCTTATAGTGTTACGGCTTCAATGAGCCTTCTGAAGACTTCAAAAGTGTTTAGTCTCTTCAGACCCGTTGGAGCTTAAGGATAGACTTAAATTCCATTAACGGCATCAACGCAGAGACCATCAGAGTAAGCGATGAACACTCTAAATCTGTACATCTTCAACACGTAGAATACTACCACGAGCAATTTAAAATGGGAAAACTATAGAGGGGAGGGGTCTAAACATCCATAAAAAACACCCATAAACCACCCCATAAAATATCCATAATATTGGTTTAAATTGAAGTGGCGAATGGTATGGTTAGAAGACCCTCCAGAATGGGGAAAGATGATAAAAACGGGGTTTTCAACCCCTCGCTTCCACTCAGCTACACACTTTCAAACAACCACCCCAACTAGAACGTTTGAAAGCCGTCTCCCATCTCTATAAAGACGAACGACGCTATCTACATCCCACTCTAATAGGATACTACCCCCTATACACATTCGATTCCAATCAGCCCAGTAGAAGCGAGTAGACTTCAAGCATAGTCATACCCTTAGCTGAAACAGTCCTCCCATTCAATCTGACAACCCCCTTTCTACGTGAAAGACGCTCAGCAGTCTCACTATCGTGAAACTCCACCTTAAGCTCAATCGGCTTTTCAGGCTTAAACGGAGCAAACTCTTCAGCCCTTTTAACCGCAGCTACAGCCGCTTCTCTTATAAGCTTCCGAGAGACCTTCGGATGGAGACATTTCGCCGCAAACCTACTGGTAGCCTTCTTAACAGCTACAGTACACACCTTCTTTAGGAGGTTTTCAGCCTCACGTACGGCTGCGAAATCTCCAGTTACTAAACCTACTGGGACATTATAGTCTCCAGCTAAAGCAGCCCAAAGCCCTATCTCCCCAACTCGAACACCGTTCAACCAAACACCATCTATAGCCGTAGATAAAGTGTGTGTTAAAAGCCCGTCTGAAGTCCCAGCCATAGAGTGAGCACCTACAGCAAACATCAGATTGAAACTCCCATCTAAACCCTCAAGCTCTAGAACCCTCCGACCCCTTATCAACTGAGCCCTAGGGTCAAGCTCCTCCATTAGTATAGTTAGCGCAGCCCCATGACCATCTAAAACAACCACTTCATCAACACCAGCTTCAAAAGCACCCTCAATAGCCGCATTAACATCACCCGTTAGAAACCTTCTAGCGGCTTCATAGTCTTTACCGCCAAAGTCTATATCAGACCAATGACCAGCTACTCCAGACGCCCCCTCTAAATCAGTCATGATGAACACTTTCATACCAAACCACAGATAGCTTATCTAGCTAAACAGATACTTAAAATGTTTTCAACACCTCAAACACAAAGGATAATACTTTATCTCCTCCAACTGTGTAATATACCATCGGAGGACTATGTTCAACCGGTGGTTGAATGGTCGGTAAGATTCCACCCAAGATCATGGAGAAACTCGTGTACACAAAGACCGGCTCTAAAGACCCAAGTGTCCTAGTAGGCCCTGCAACTGGAGAAGACGCAGCTATAGTAGACCTTGGAGATGGGAAAGCTCTAGTTGTACATAATGACGCAATCACCAGCGCATGTAAATCCTTAGGATGGCTTGCAGTACACATAGTCGCCAACGACATAGCTGTCAGAGGCGCAAGACCAAGGTGGTTTTTAATGTCACTATTCCTCCCTGAGAATGCTCCAGAGAAAACCCTCAGTGAAGTCATGGATCAAGTCGATAGAGCAGCAAAAGACCTGGGAATAATGGTCATCGGAGGTCACACAGAGAGTACACCTGGACTCGATAGACCTATAGTCGGTACAACCGCCATTGGAATCGCCGATTTAGAGAAAATCGTGACAACTTCAGGTGCAAAGACCAACGACTATATAATCATGACTAAAACAGCGGCTATTGAAGGAACTGCTATACTCTGCACAGACTTTGCCGAGATTTTGAAAAACCGGGGACTCGACTATTCAACCGTTGAAGAGGGCTCTAAGTTCTTAGCTAGAATAAGCGTTGTAAAAGAGGCACTTGCCCTGGCTGATAATAGACTTACCACAGCTATGCACGATCCGACCGAGGGAGGAATATTGGGTGGTGTTGCAGAGCTCGCATACGCTTCACGGAAGACTATTAAACTATACGCTGATAAAATACCGATTGCTAAAGAGACAAAACTCGCAACCGAAGCCCTTGGTGTTGATGCATTAAAATTGATAAGCTCCGGAGCCCTCGTGGCGGCGATACCACCTGAGAAGTTGAACAGGTCTTTAGAAGTTTTACAGAAGATTGGTGTGGAGGCTAGTGTAATTGGAAGAGTCGGGGATTTTACAGGACACTTAGTAGAGGTTATTAAAAACTCTTCAATAGAATACGTAGATGAAGTGTATATAACAGACGAACTATACCGTCTATGGGAAAAGACGACGATTAGATAGCTGATGGCTCGATTGTTACAGTCAATTTCACTGGAAAACATACAGCATCGGTTTTCACTTTTTCACTCCTCTAACTAATTTAACGCCTACGTCGCACAGCTTTCCTCCCGCGGAAACAATGAAAAACATGAAAATTGTCCATAGTAACATATTCGCAAACTTACTAAGTTGGCTTCCTTGAATAACCGTAGTTTCTATTGGAGCCCCTCCAGTTGGCGGAGAGATTAAGAATTTAACGTCTTTGAATGAAAGTATGTGAGGAGGCTCAAAATGATTGGTGAATACGGCATACATTAGACAGATTGATGAAAGTATCATTCCAAGCCCAATTGAAATTAGACAGTAGCCTAACACTCTATCCACATCCACGTTATAAAGCCTCCGATTGGTATATTCAAAAGTAAAACTTAATTAGTATTCACACACGTCTGAAGCCGGATCCTACGGTAGACTCGCACTTCATGATTGCTATTCTTCCAACTGTATACCTTTAAGTTTCTCTTGCAGTTTCTCTCTGGCTTCTTTAAGTTGAGTTCTAGCTCTAGTCTCCTGTTTATTCAAAATCGTTAATCGGGCGTTTAATAGTTCTTTTTGATCTTTAAGCTCTTCTATGAGCTTTTGACGGTCTGCTTTAATGAGCAGACTTCCGACAGACTTATATACTACCGTGCTATCATCCGCCTTCTCGAGTTCCTCCAAAGCTTTTTCAACGCTCATAAGCTCCATTTCAACCTGCTGCCTCTGGGCTACTACTGCCTGTAAAGTCTGCTGAATCTGCTGGAATCTGACGAGTTGTTCCTGAACCGCCGGAGGGATTTCAGCATCGCTCAAACTTAAACCACCTGAATTTCTACAGTCACTCTTCCCAATAAATCTTCCTACTAAAGGTACAGTTTTAAACCCCAGCCTACCAAAAGCTTTCTCAAAGCCTCACGTTTAAATAGCGTTAGAATAGCGTAGCCTAAGACGGCTACAGATATTAAACTGCTCAAGCTTACGCTAATTATCACGTACAACCATGCTGGCAACCCAGGCGTTAGTTCAGGCGGTGGGAATATCAACCATAGATAGCTTCCGACGATTACACCGATTTCCAAAGCCGCTAGAAAGGCGGCTACTCTAACTCTTCTCCTAAGCTTGAACAGCGTTAGAGAAGCTACCAAATTTGCCAATGGTCCAAGCGTCGCATCGAATACTAAACCCAGCGACATAATAAAAGCCCCACCTGAGACGTAGAAGAGCAGATTTCCAATGAAGCAGCCCAGTGTGACGCCGATCACAATAGGTGGACCTAGTAGCGCCGATAGAGTTATCAAACAGTCAGATATCCTAAGTTGGATTGGACCGAAGGATATAGGTGCTAAGGCTAAGGTTAAAACGGCGTATAGACTTGCTACAGTGACTGTTAAAGCTGATTCTTGAGTTCGCATGCCGATTGAAGTAATACAGTAGAGTAAGATAATAACGTTGCCTTTTTACGCCGACTAGGCATGTAAAAACCGGGCTATTGCTTTATTAACGAGAAATTCAATAGATTTTAAAGCTTGAAGATCAAGCGTTTAATCGTTGGACTTTTAAAGACAAACTGTTATATAGTTGAAAATAACGGTGAAGCTTTAATAATAGATCCTGGTGGTTCTCCGGATAGAATAATCGATTGCGCGTTGCAGAATAGATTGTACGTGGATTTGCTCATAGTAACTCATGGGCATCCTGACCATTACTCAGCCTATCTAGACGTTAAGGATGCATTAAGATGTAAAGTTGCAATTCATAAATCCGACGTAGAAACGGCTAGACTTATGGGTATGCCTATTGAACCAGACATCTACGTCGATGAAGGCACAATAGTTGGAGTCGGAAAATTGAAGTTTAAAGTGCTACACACACCTGGACATTCGCCTGGAAGCATATCCATACTTGGACACGGCTTAATTTTCACCGGCGACTTAATGTTTAAAATGGGCTTTGGCAGAACGGACCTACATGGAGGGTCTTACCCGATTCTGATGAGAAGCCTCAAGAGGGTTTTAAGCCTTAAGGATGACTTGAAAGTGTATCCAGGTCATGGTCCACCAACTACTATTCAGAGTGAGAGAGGCTTCTATAAACGACTAAGTCTGTAACAAGAGATAAGGCGTATGAGTTTTTAAAGAGGCTCTATGAGTTTTTAGAAAATTTAAAAGCCTGGAAGTATGTTTAAATTATGTCCAAATTGATGGAGACGCCTAGAAAAGCTCTGATAGGCATGGTTAAGAAGAACCCACACGATCATAATCTATACTTACTTAAGCTTACAGAATTTAAGTCTCTTGTTGAAGCCGCCGGCTACGAGGTCTGTGGAACTGTTATTCAAGTTAGGCCTAAAGAGAGTGTAGATTACGTATTCGGCAAAGGAAAAGTTGAAGAGATTAAAAAACTTGTGGATAAGGAAGGGGCAGATATTTTCGCGGTTTACAACATTCTATCTAGTAAGCAGAAGTATAACTTGGAAAATTACCTGGGAGTCAGTGTTTTAGATAGGTATGAAGTTACTCTGCAGATTTTTGATAATGCAAGCTCAGATGAGCTTAGCAAGCTTCAAGTAGAACTTGCTAGACTCATTAAAAGTTATCCATACGAGAAGCTTAAGGCAAGTTTTAAGTATAGAGTTGGAAGGGAACATCCATGGAAGAGGTCTAGTGGAGAGTACATATATCACTCTGTTGTAAATACGCTGAGGAGGAGGATAGCCAGAGTTTATGATGAGCTTGAGAAAAGAAAGAAGACTCGTATAGAGCAGATATTCAAGAGGCGTAGGATAGGTTCACCAATAGTATGCATAGCTGGATACTATAGTAGTGGTAAGACGTCTCTCTTCAACGCTTTAACTGGTTTAAATAAACCTGTTAGTCCTAAGCCGTTTACAACCCTTTCAAGCAAATACTATCTCACCAATAACTATGGCGAAGTATTCCTTGTAGACACCATAGGTTTTGTACACGACCTAGACCCTAGAATGCTTAAATCATTCGAACTGACTTTAAACGACATAAAGTTTGCAGACATTATCATTCTCGTTGTAGACTGCTCAGACCCCCAACCTATAATGTTCTTCCGACTATCTACCTGTTTAGATATTTTGAAAAGCCTTGAAGTAGATTCTAACAGGATTGTTGTAGCTTTAAACAAAGTAGACCTTTTAAGTAGAGAGGAGGTCTCCAACCGTTTAAAGATTGTATCCGAGTATGTAAACCCAATACCAGTCGTACAAGTATCTGCTAAGGAAAAGCTGAACCTGGAAAAGCTGATGTCTACAGTATTCTTAAAGCTTAACCAGCTGAAGGCTCAGAGTTCAAACTTCATATAAAACTTAGAGGCTATTTTCGCGTAAAAGTGTGAACCCATAGAATATGCGTATCTAGCAAGCCTTTATACAGTAAATCCTTATAGCGTAGAGCTAGATTTTGAGTTTTGATGAATGGTGAAAGTTTTTTCACACTCAGGACTATAAAGTGGGAGAATGGAGTCATAGTAGCAATAGATCAGAAACAGCTGCCTAAGAGGCTTAGGTATGTTAAAATACGTAGTGTGGAACAGCTTTCCGAAGCCATTAAAAACCTCACCATAAGAGGGGCACCCGCCATAGGCGTTGCAGCTGCGCTTGGATTAGCATTAGTCGCATACAAATCTAGAGCGAAAAGCCTGAGCGATTTCAAAAGGGAAATTGCAGAGGCATATGAAAAGCTTAAGTCTACAAGGCCTACCGCTGTAAACTTATTTTGGGCTTTGGATAGAGTTTTTAAAAAAGTTTCTGAAGCTAAAGATCTTAAAGAGGCTAAGAAGAGTGTAGTAGAAGAGGCTAAAGCAATATGGATGAGAGACTATGAGATAAATAGACAGATAGGAGAATATGGTGCAACACTGCTTAAAGACGGAGACATAGTGCTCACGCACTGTAAATGGCTTAAGCCAGCAGAATGCGGGAGCACTAGCCACTACTGGATATGGAACAGCACTGGCAGTAATAAGGTCGGCTATAGCCAGAGGTTTACACATCGAAGTCTATGCAACTGAAACTAGGCCTGTGCTTCAAGGTGCTAGATTGACGGCCTTCGAACTTCTCATGGATAGAATACCTTTTAAACTCATAACCGACAATGCAGTTGGATTTATAATGCGTAAGAAGCTTGTAGATAAGGTCATAGTCGGTGCCGATAGAGTAGCTTTAAACGGCGATGTTATCAATAAGATAGGGACGTATATGTTGGCTGTTCTCGCAAATCGACATGGGATACCGTTTTACGTAGCCGCTCCGATGTCTACAGTAGACCTTAAACTGGAACGTGGCGACGACGCGCCTATAGAATTCAGAAGTAGAGAAGAGGTCGTTACAATTTGCGGCTGTAGAATAGCTCCAGAGGGCGTTGATGTACTAAACCCTGCTTTCGACGTAACTCCTTCAGAGCTTGTGACGGCCATTATAACTGAAAGAGGGGTGTTTAAAGTACCGGACGACTTAGATAGGCTGAGAACCGCTAGGCTTGGGGAAAGTGTTTAATTTATCTTAAGCTATATTTGAGGCTTAGAATTATGGACTTGTTCAGCTTCAGGCTACTATTGTCCTTCGGAATTCTGACACCGTCTACTGTCTTAGACGTAAAGTTTAGAGAAGTTCAAGATGAGTTTTGGATCATTGGGTCTATCATAGGAACCGCTATAAATATTATAGATGTTTTAACGGGTCAACTTGAACTTTTAAGACTGTTGATATCTTTAACCGTAGGTTGTATAATGGGTTTCCTACTCTTCTATATTGGTTTTTTCGGAGGAGCTGACTCAAAGGCTTTGATTTTCCTCAGTTTAACCCTCCCTGAAAGCCCAACTTGGATTCAACAGTTTGGAGTCTCTCTTAACATACCAGTAGTTACAGTGTTTAATAATGCCATCGCACTTTCCTTATGCTACCCATTGGCTATAGCCGTTTTAAACACGAAAGAGCTGATTATGGGAAGAGACCCATTACGAGGCATATATGTCAAAGGCAGGCTACGCAGGACATTATTGTTTTTAACAGTCAAACGTGTATCCTTCGAAGAGCTTAAGAAGAAAGTGGGGTATTATCCTGCTGAGCAACCGCTTGAAGAAGACGGAAGAATTCTCAGACAGCCAGTATATTTTATGAAGGCTGAAACCGATAAGGAGGAGTTGCTTCAAAAGCTTGAGCCCTATGCTAGTAAAGGACTATACCGAGATGGAATCTTAGTTTCACCTACAATACCATTTATAACATTTATAACGTTAGGTTTAGCCTCCCTTCCAGTGGGAGATTTTATTCTAACTTTCGCTTCACTCATTAGGTGAGAATGTTTAAATTCGGCGATATTGTACGTAGTATTTCCGTGGGCAAGGTTGCCAAAGGTAAGCTGTGCGACGTTAAAGGCTGCGATAAACCCGCCGTAAGATCCCTAGAGAGAGCTACCGCCGCTGGCTCTGGTCTCGACTTGACCAGTCAAGATAGAGTGTACCTCTGTAAGGAGCATTATAAGGTTGTGAAGAAAAGCCTCAAGAAGGAACGCCTCGTTAAGAAGTGGCGCTACATGACCAGCAACTTCTAAACCAATACTGTACACAAGATCTGGAGGCTTTAAACTATTTTTCTATAGCCGCTTAAACCCTATCCCCCTGCATTCCAATTCGCTTGGCTTACCCAAGCCTCCGTCAATTTTAAACTCAGCATTTAGAATGATCTTGCTAAGCTCTATACATGTTAGAGCGTGCAATGTAAGCTCTACAGTCTTGAATCTGCTTACCCCATCTGCTAAGCTAGCCCATACTATGAGCTGGTCGCATAGGTGTTTATCTACAGGATAGCCACCTTTAAGTAAATTGATTAATTCTTCAGCTGCTTCCAAACCTATAAGCTCAGCCCGTTTGCCTATAGCACCCAGTCTATCTACACCAAAATAGCCGTAGGTGTGTTTAACAGTCAAGATTAATCCACAGCCTGGGTCTAGACTACACTTCGGGTTTGAAGGCTGAAGAGCTTCCTTCTCGAAGATCGGTTTTAAACCTGCAGTATTGAGTTTCTCCGTGGCACTTGAAGCCATCCTATTGACAATATGCTCCGGTAGTCTACAGCTGTATGCCAACCCTCTGACTTCCGAAATCTCACCGAATTTATCAAGCATTATAGGTTTAAGCTTCCCAACAGGCTCTGTTGAAAATTCAACTTCTCCTCCACCTTTAGGGTAGAAGCCTCTTCTATTTAGTTTTAGATTCGCTTTAACTCCTATTGCTCTAAGGTTTGGTAGTAGAACTCTCTCAATGTAGTCTACAGGAGGAGCCAGAGGGTTGTTTGTACCGCCTATAAGTGTAAGCTTCGTGTAGCCTGGTGCGAATGCCATAACAGGCATGGCTGCTTGAAGGATTAAAGTTACACTTCCAGCAGTACCGACGTCGAATTTATAGAAGCCTGCTTTAAGCTTTCCAGGGTTGAAAACAACTTCTGTTGAGCCTAAATTTAAACCTTCAACGTAACCATCGCATAAGGCAGATAAGACTTTCAAGGCTGTCATATGTTGCCTCGCTAAACCAGGCGGTTTACGTTTACCCCTGACATTCACTATCCTAATGGGTTCACCCAGTAGAGCTGATAAAGCAGCAGACATTCTAAGTATTTGCCCACCACCTTCAAGCATATCTCCCTGTATGGTCATCATAATGCTCAAACTATAATTAGAAGACGGGCGTTTTAAATATCTTTAAAAGAAAAATCTACTAGTAATGTAATGCTTTTTAAGAAACAGTAGGGTAAAGATTCAAACGATGATGACCCAACCCCCGTATCTTTATACTGAAAATGTAAGAGGCGTACTTCAATCTACAGAACATGGCTTAAAAACATGCTCTATTAAATTCTCTTAAGGGGGTACTGTATGACTCAGAAATAAGGCAGGGAAGCATAACAACGTTGGATAAGCAACCTTCGAAGAAGGAATAGCAGTCTTGAAATCTTTAAATATAGAGAAGATAGGGGATTTTGCGGGGATCTTATATGTTTCTGTCCATAAGAGATTTTACTGTTAAGTGGGTGGGCTATGATACTGTATTTGATGGTTTGAAGGACTTAGGTATACCGAGCTTTGAGCTCTTCGTCAGTAGAGAGTTGAAGGTTGAATCATACCTAGATATGGGATATGTGACTGAGCTTGGTTTTGACGTATCTTCTAAAGAGTCTAGAGAAAGCTTAAAAAGAAAGCTTAGAGAGGCGGAGCTGAGCGTATGCGCGATCCTTGTAGAAAATGATTTCTCTTCAAAAGATCTAGATAGGGAAGTCGATTACGTGCTTTCAGCTGTAAAAGTCGCTTCAGAGCTTGAGGTCGATGTTGTTAGAATAAATGCGGTAATGCGTCCAATACCAGGTTACGATTTGGAGAAGCACGTTAAAAGGGTGGCGGATGCCGTTGGAAGGTGTATAGGTTCCTGCCGTGACCTTGGAGTCAGTCTAGCTGTTGAGAATCACGGTGTTATTGCAAATAAGAGGGAGTTTTTAAGGTCGCTTTTCCAAATGGTTAACGATGAACACCTAGGGCTAACGTTGGATACTGGAAACTTCTACTGGTTCGGCTACCCGTTGAAAGAAGTATATGAGATTATTGAAGAGTTTGCCTCTAAAGTAAAGCATACACACGTTAAAAACGCTGTAGTCGAGCCTAATAGGCGAGAGGTATTTAGAGAACCAGGCGACGTTAGAATGGCACCACTCTACCAAGGAGATATAGACCTTGGAAGGGTTGTAAAAATGTTAAAGAATGCTGGATACGACTACGATTTAACAATAGAAGATGAATCTTTAGGCATGTTTAAAGACAAAGAAAGGCTGACCGTTCTAAAGAAAGACGTAGCGTTCGTTGGAAAACTCCTATAAGGAAATCCGTGTCTAAATTCCCTATTCTATTTAAGCCTCTCCAGAGGCTTTACATTTCCAAACGTAGGTTTTGGACCCTTTCTAGGCGCAGCCCAGCGTACAGCATTATATATCACTTTTAGCACGTTAGGATTATGGTAAATCGGTAGAGTTTCATGTCCAGGTCTAAAGTAGAAGATTTTTCCAAGACCCCTGTAGAAGCAGCAACCACTTCTGAATACTTCACCCCCCTCAAACCAGCTTATAAAGACGAGTTCATCCGGTGGAGGAATATCGAAGAATTCACCGTACATTTCCGTGTGCTCAAGCTCAAAATATTCGCCTAGCCCTTCGGCTATTGGATGGTTTGGCATTACAACCCATATCCGCTCTTTTTCACCAGCTTCTCTCCACTTCAAATTGCAAGACGTACCCATAAGCCTTCTGAAGATTTTTGAGAAGTGTGCAGAGTGTAAGACTATAAGACCCATACCCTCCAGTACTATGCGTCTTTGCAGTTTATCGACAACTTGATCGCTAACTTTATCGTGAGCCATGTGTCCCCACCATATGAGAACATCCGTACTGTTAATTACGTCATCAGTTAATCCATGTTCAGGCTCTTCTAACGTGGCCGTTCTAACTTCTAACTCTGGCTGTTTTCTAAGGTAATCTGCGATAGCGTTATGTATACCTCTCGGATAGATCTCCGCAACTCTGGAGTCTATTTTCTCATGAAGGAATTCATTCCAAACTGTTACCCTTATTATGTCACACAAAGCAAACCACCCCCATTATCTAGAAGAATATCGTACTTATATGCTCTTTCATTACTTAGAGGAAATGGATTAACGTTGATTTTCCAGTGGTTTTTAAAGTCTACTTTACAAGCTCCTCCCACAGGGCTTTATAGTATCTCATTATCCTCTCGGGATCTGGACTTTCATCTATCTCTGCTAGACAATATCTATTGTAATTTATGTTTTTCAGAAGTTGAAATAGCTCCCTATATGGATAGCTTTTATCGTATAGTTCGTGTATGTGGACGGATTTTATCCACCTCTTAAGCATGTTGAAGCTCTCCCTCACAGAACCATTGATTAAATCTGTTTCATTAGAATTCCAACAGACACCTACATGAGGATGGCTTGAAAGCTCCATAACTTCCCGTATACACTTTGGATCGCTTGTTCCATATCCGTGTACTTCAAGCCATACTTCAACGTCATACTGCTCCGCATAGTCTCCACATTTTCTAAGGGCCTCAGCTATCTGTTTAATCGTCTTCTCCCGTGGAATACCGTAATCCTCCATAAGCCTATTCGGTCTAACCTTTACGCCTAAGGCTCCGACGTCGTACGCAAGTCTGATGAAGGCTTTCGTAGTCTCTATATTTTTATCCACTTCAGTTCTATCGGGCGAATGATATTCACAGGTGGTTCCCAAGCTTAGAAGCTTAACAGGAGATTTCTCGAAGGCTTCTCTGACTCTACGTCTCTCTTCAACGCCTATATTTGGTTCTACACCATGCGCATGCGTTGTTCTAAGCTCAACAGCTTCAAAACCAGTCCTACTGCATACTTCAATTATCCTCTCAATACTCCAAGTCCTAGCCAGATTATACGTTACAAGTCCAAGCCTCAAAACCCACTCACGATTTTTCACCTCATTGGATAGACATATAAGCTTTATCTACATGTATTGAGGTCGATTATGGCATTGTTTGAATGATTGATTAAATCTTGGAAGCTACTTATAAAAGACTCCACAAAGTATTCATTGCAACCTATGTACGTAGTTTAGTGGAATAATCCGATAAACGAGAGCTTCTACGATAAGTTTGAGAGCTATCCTTTTATAAGCGGTTTAAGAGACGGGAGGATTCAGATGCATAGTATGCATTAATGACGCTACGAGGCTTAGATAGTTAAAGTTAAGTTTAAAATAGATAGATATCTGATTGGTCTATCATGAGTGAAATTCCATATTTGAATCCATATATTTCAGTGGAAAAGCGTGTTGAAGATCTCCTTAAAAGAATGACCTTAAGAGAGAAGATTGCTCAGCTCTGCTCGATACCTGCTAGTCTTCTATTTGAAGATGGACGTTTTTCTGTTGAGAAAGCCCACAGCATACTCATAAATGGTATTGGACAGATAACCCGTTTAGCTGGAGACCATAAGCTTAGGTTGAAGCCTAAGGAAGTTGCTGAAGCAGCAAACGCTATACAGCGTTTCCTCCTGGAAGAAACTAGGCTTCATATACCCGCTATGATACACGAAGAGTGTTTAAGCGGTTTCATGGCTTGGGGTGCTACCACATTTCCACAAGCTATAGGTTTAGCTAGTAGTTGGAATCCTGACTTAGTTGAGAAGGTTGCTTCAACCATAAGGCGTCAGATGAGAGCCGTAGGTGTACACCAAGGTCTTGCACCTGTTTTAGACGTAGCGAGAGACCCTAGGTGGGGTAGGGTTGAAGAAACATATGGTGAAGAACCTTACCTCGTCGCCTCTATGGGAGTTTCCTACGTCAGAGGATTGCAGGGGGATGAATGGAGGTCTAGGATTTTAGCTACACCGAAGCACTTTGCGGCCCACGGTTTTCCGGAAGGCGGGAGGAATTGTGCGCCAGTACATGTTGGTGTTAGAGAGCTTAGAGAGGTTTTTCTCCTGCCGTTTGAAGCAGCCGTTAGAGAGGCTGGAGCACTCTCCATAATGAGCGCATACCATGATATTGATGGTGTACCATGTACGGCATCTAAAACCCTTCTAACGGATGTTCTTAGAGGCGAATGGGGGTTTCAAGGGATCGTCGTTTCAGACTACTGGGCGATACATATGCTTCATAGTTTCCACATGATTGCTTCAAACTTAAGTGAGGCCGCTGTTAAAGCTTTAGAGGCTGGTGTAGATATTGAACTACCAACGGCGCAGTGCTATTGGGAGCCTCTCTTGGAAGCTTTAAAGAACGGGTTAATATCTGAAGCTGTTATTGATCAAGCTGTTTCAAGGGTTTTAAGGATTAAATTCCAACTTGGGCTGTTTGAAAACCCATATGTAGATGTTGAAGAGGCATCTAAAATTTTCGATACTGTTCAGGATAGAAGTTTAGCCTTACAAGCAGCAAGGGAATCCATAGTTCTCCTTAAGAACGACGGGGTTCTTCCACTCAGTAAGACTGTAGACGCCTTAGCCGTTATAGGACCTAATGCTGCTGAAGCTAGAAACCTCCTCGGAGACTACAGTTACACGGCTCATCTATCTCTTGAAAAACCAGCCGTTGAAGTAGTCAGCATACTTGAAGGTATTAAAGCCAAGGTTTCAGCTGAAACTGAAGTCTACTACGCTCAGGGATGTAGCATTTCAGACTATTCGAAGACGGGGTTTAAGGAGGCTTTAGATGTTGCTGGAAAATCAAGCGTTATTATAGCGGTTATGGGTGAAAGGTCTGGACTTTCAAAATTCGACGTTTCCGGCGAAGGGCGTGACAGAGATGACATAGGTTTACCGGGTGTTCAAGAAGAACTTATAGAGGCTTTATGCGGACTAGGTAAACCAGTTGTTCTAGTTCTCGTAAACGGTAGACCCTTAGCCTTAAGTAAGATTGTTGAAAAGTGTGCAGCGATTATCGAGGCATGGCTTCCAGGAGAAGAAGGTGGAAATGCTGTTGCAGATGTATTGTTCGGCGATTATAATCCAAGTGGAAGACTGCCAGTGACATTCCCTAGGAATTCAGGTCAAATTCCTCTATACTCGGCCATGAAACCATCTTCCATTAGGAATTATGTTTTCAATGAGGTTAAGCCGCTGTTTCCATTTGGGCACGGACTGAGCTATACAGATTTCGAATACAGTTCGCTTGAAATAAGCCCTGAGAGGGTTGAATCGGATGGTGAAGTCTCTGTAAGCTGTAGTGTTAAAAACGTCGGCAATTTGGAGGGCGATGAAGTTGTACAAGTCTATGTTAGAGATGAATATGCAAGTGTGGCAAGACCCGTTAAAGAGCTTAAAGGTTTTAAGAAGGTTTCGCTTAAACCTGGCGAAAAAAAGAAGGTTATATTTAGAATTTCAACAGACCAATTAGCTTTCTATGACCATCAGATGCGGTTTGTAGTAGAACCAGGCTCTTTCAAAGTTATGGTAGGTAGATCTTCTGAAGATATAAAGCTAACGGGTAGATTTGAGGTGGTTGGATGGAGAGAAGTACCAGCTAACGCTAGAAAGTTGTTCGCCTCTGCAATTGTTGAGTAGTTAAAGTTTAAAGACCTTAAAGACTATGACGCCTCCTAGATTTTTAGACTTCGTAAATACACGGAAAAGTTAAACGTGAATTAGTTCCTCTCCCTAATTTGAAGTTTTAAGTGTTTAAAATTTTTATTGGCTACGGTTCTCATAACTTTCAAGATACCGTTGAATAGAGTATTGGCTTTAATAGGTTTAGGAATAACAGCGATAGGAGTTACAGCAGCACTCGCAACACTATCACCTGAGCTCTTAAATACACTCATACCGATACTACTGATAACGATCGGGGGGATTTTAGCAGCATCCTATAGGATAAATGAAGATTGGGGTTTCTACATGCTCCTATGGGGGTCTATGATAGCCGTATTAGGGGTCTTCTGGGCTATAGCTCAGTACTATCCGACATATGTAAATACTTTGGCCTTCTTTTACATTGCACTCATAGGGCTGGCTGTATTCTTGACCGGGTTGAAAAGTTGAAAAAGGGGTGTTAGCACACTCAAGATCCCGCTCATCGAATCGCCAGGGCCAGAACTGCCATCCACCCCGTAGAATAGAATCTTCCTGGGGATATTTAGAGTTTATGTTTTAATACTTCCTTAAGGGCTTCTAAGGCGAAGTGTTCCCCAGTTGCACTTAAGAAGCTTTCAGCCTTCTCAACATTTAAACGCTTAGGGGATTCTCCGAATATTCTCTTAAAGTTTTCCGAGTATACGTTCTTCAACGCACTATCTGGAAGTTTAAGCCCAATGTATGGCTCTTTATACCTAGTTAAAAGCTCATCTGCGGAATCTGGCGTGTAGAATTCTTCATCAGACTCTAGGAAGAACCTTATCATCCAAACCCTAGTAGTGGCCTCTTCAACGGTCTGCCAGTCCATAATATCTGTCCCAAATAGGATACGTCCACTGTATTTTACGAATAGTTCTCTCCAGTCGTCTCTCCTCCGGGAGATATTGTACATGAGCTCCACACCTAGGGAGAGGTCTAAATTCACGTTTCCGTATTTTTTGAGAAACTCTTCAGTACGTTCAACATCAGCCGTTAGAAAGTACATGTGTGCAAACACAATTTTAAGCTTAGAGTGTCTATCCAAAACGTTCTTCATCTCCCTGTAAAGCTCCTCTTTAGTCGGATAATCTGCTCCATATGGCCCCCAGCCTCTCTTCTTAGCCCAATCTGGACATGTTTCTTCACACCAAAACTCCTCAGGGTCTGCAACATGACATAAGACTGGAAATTCAAGCTCCTCACATGCAGACCAGAAGCCTTCGAAAAGTGGACTATCCAGCGGAATTCTCTGAGCTTTGGGAGCTGGCTTAGAGCCCATTTCTCCAACACCATCGAAGCCAGCAACTAAAGCCGTTTCTATAAACCTATACCAATCTGGCTTAGTCTTAGGATCTGGTGGTTCAACACCAGCATAGAAAACCTCTGGATGGGCGGCTTTAAGGTAGAGCCCTAGTCCACCAGCTGAAGCGTAAATCCGACTGAGCTTTGAAACTTTAACAATCTCAATGTACTTATCAGTCAAACGTTTAAGCTGGTTTAAATCCTTTTTAGATCTAAAGTGGACGTGGCAATCCCAAACTTCGAAGGGTTTAAACACATCGAATTTCAATCTTTTGACACCGGATAACTATCTCTCCAATTGGCTTTAAATATATTTTGCAACGCCTCAAGTTTTTACCCTATTCAATGGTGATTTTCCATACATGTACTGCTGAAAAATATGAAGACGTGCCGCAATTTTCCCTCCCATTGAATAACAGGCTAGCTAGTCTGTTCAGCTATTTATACCTTTAAACTTCCTTCTACTGTAAACTACTTTTAACGCACTACATTGAGACTTGAAAGATTAAATTTAAAGCCTATCTCTTCAGGAAGATTTAAGGTGATATTCTCTTGCTGAGGGAGACTTCAGTAGAAGAGGCTTGGAGGAGGAAGTACCCTGAAAGGACTGTTTTAGTTGTTTCCGTAAGCAGAGATGGGAGACCTAATATCATAACGCTCGGCTGGAATATGCCGACCTCTGTTAGACCACCTATGGTTGCAATATCTATTGGCATTTCAAGATATAGCCATAAGCTTATAAGTGAAAGCAGAGAATTCGTCCTGGCATTTCCAAGTGAGGGAATGGAGGACGCCATTATATTCTGCGGAACATACTCTGGTAGAGATGTAGACAAGTTTAAAGCCACAGGTCTCACACCAGTTAAGGCTAAATATGTAAAACCTCCACTGATAGGTGAGGCCACAGTGAATATGGAGTGCCGGGTCGTCGGCTCGATTAGAACTGGAGACCATACAATTTTCGTAGGTGAAATACTAGCCGCTTACGTTTCAGAAGAAGATAAACCAGTACTCTTCAACATGGGCAATAGCGTGTTTAAAGGATTCAAATGCTGGTAGAGTATACCAAGCAGCTCCTTCCGTAAATCGATTAGAAAGTAAAGCTTAAAATAATCGGCTTAAGACAATAACTGAAGAGGGAGTTATGCCGCCGTAGCTCAGCTCGGTAGAGCAGCGGGCTGTTAAAGGAGTGTTTGATAGCATATCAAACACTCCTGTAGTAAACCCGTTGGTCGGCGGTTCAAGTCCGCCCGGCGGCGCATTTTCACATAGATTTATGTGAGAGATACTTAAAACAATCGTCAGTTGCATCGGGATGCGTAGGAACCCGTTGTTTTCACCATTCTTTTAACGGCTTTAGTTGGAAGCTCGTTTGAAGGTGTTGCGTTTTCTCTGTTTTCGCAGAGATATATGCTTTCTCGATTATTTCGATTACATGTCTAGCATGTTCACCTGAGATTACTGGCTCTTTCTCGTTCAATACGCAGTCTACTAGATGCATTATGTCCGAATATATGTGGGCTTCGGGAATCTTTGTATGAACTCCTGAGACGTATGGAAGTCTATTCTGCGGCAATTCTTCGACGTAATGCCAACTCTCGATTTTACGACTCCAAACTTCTATATGGCCATATTCCAACTTTAGAGCACCGTCGCTACCGGCTACGTAGAGTCCAGAGAACGGTTCTCCATCGCCTATGCAGAAGGCTGAATGTAAGATCGCGAATTTAGAGTCTCCGAAGTCTAGCAGCATAACAGTATTGTCGTCCATTTCCACCTCAACTTCTCTACCTAAGACCATTCTACGTTTAAGCCCTATGCCGGACATCGCTGTAACCCTCTTAACTGGACCTATTACACCTGTTATTAGGTGTAGAGCGTACACACCCATATCGTAAACCGGTCCTCCGCCTCTCTTATAGTACCATGATGGGTCGACTGCTACAACCAAGTCTCCAGGTTTACGAAAATCCTCATATTCATGTCCCTCGGCTGTTGCTCCAGTTCTAGCCCAGTAGATCTTACCTACAATACCGTCTTTCAACATACTTCGAACTCTCTCAACGTCTCTTCTGAAGGCTATTCCAGGTGAAGCTACAAGTTTAACTCTGGCTTTGTCTCTTTCACTTAGAATAACATCGGCCTCTTCAACCGTTAGAGCCATAGGTTTATTCAAGTGTACATGTACTCCAGCCTTAATGGCTTTTAAAGCTTGCTCGTAGTGCAATTGTATTGGAGTAGCTATTGTAACAGCGTCTAAATCAGCTTTAGAAAGCATATCCTCATAACTACTATACCATTCATCAGCGTTGAAACGCTCTTTACATGCTTTAGCTCTCTCCACAACTACATCGCAGACAGCTACAAGTTTAACCTTGTCTTTTATATCGTCCGCTGAAAGATGTGGGAGAAGCCCTCTCTGTGATACGCTTCCGCATCCTACTACACCTATTCTAACAGGCATAGGAGACCCCACACTACTACCAGTACTTTTCCATCAGCCCTCTTAAGAGCCTAAGGCTTTCTTCTACTTCACTCCAGTCGTCTATCTCAAAAGTCCAATACCAGTCGTAGTATTTCTTCAAAGCTTTAAACATAGCCTCATAATCTACGTTCTTCAGATCTATTCTGCCCGAGTGTAGAGCAACTATTCTATGTCCAACGAGCTCTATCTCCTCGTGAGGCTTCATAGCCCCCCTAGGCCAGTAACAGTGCTCATATATGCCTAGATGGTTGCTAGCTATTTCATCAACCATTCTACAGAGCTCGCTAAGCCCTCCCAAGCCCAAGTGAGTCCAAATCCCGCCTTCAAGACCAAGCTTTACACCGTAGTCTTCAGCTACGTCTACGAGAGATATTAGAGCGTTTTTAGCTTCATCCCAGCTTTCAGCTTTACTTACTCCAAAGTGTATGAGTAGAACCTTTCCTCCTAAGTCAGCTGTAAGCTTTACGTCTTCCTTCAAAATCTCCAAGCCCCTACTCCAATGTTTAAGCTTAGGACAATACCTAGAGTAGCCCCAAGCCCAATCCGAGGATAGACTTGCCAATTCTACGCCGTACCTTCGGCAAAGCTCACCAATCCTACGCCTATCTTTAACAGTTAAATCTTCAGACCATGCTCCAAAATCATCACCCCATGGAGACCTAGGGTCTAAGCAAAGCTCCACACCATCCAACCCAAGCATGGAGACAAACCTTAAAGCTGGTTCAAAAGGATGCTCCCCAACCTTCTCAGGCTTCGAAAAACTTACCCTCAAGCCAATCTTCATAATACCACAACTCCGTATACTACGACTAAGAAATTAAACTTTAACATCGAGATGGGGCTGAAAAAGTTTAAGAGAAACCAGTAGAAGTAGAAACTTACAGATGGGCCGGTAGATCAGCCTGGTATGATCGCCCCCTTGGCATGGGGGAGGCCGAGGGTTCAAATCCCTCCCGGTCCACTTTTTATTTCTCCCAGTCCACTCTACTTACGCTTTCTAAATATCTTAACGCCTTCGAAGTCGCAGACGTACTCAAACCTCTTCTATGAGCTTACAGGCTTCTTCCACCGTCCTAGCGACTTTAGACACGTACTCTTCTTCTCTGAAGTCTATGAGTTGAGTGTATATTAACGTGTTTTGGATCCTCTTGTGGCCTAAGAGCCTCATCACGTGCAGTATGTCTTTTGTCTTAGCGTATTCCATGGTCGCCTTCCAATGTCTGAATGTGTGTAGATGCATCTGCAGAAACTTCGTGTTTTTCAGCTTCTCAGCAAGTCTTTTCCTCGTTCTCCAGAAGAGTCTTTGAATTGTGTGTAGGTTTTTGCAGAACACTCTGTTGGACCTACTTCTCTCCCTAACATTTAGGAGCAACTCCATCAGCTTATTCGAAAGCTTAAACACCCTGGGCTCACTACCCTTCTCAGGCGTGATCCTTACCGTCCTATTCGTGAAATCTACGTCCGTCCGCTTGAGCATAATGGCCTCGCCGGCCCTTATTCCAGTCTCCTTGAGTAGTTGTAAAAATGTTGCTGTCTTAGGCTCGCATGCTGCTATCAACTGCTCGAGCTCCCCCCTCAGTTGGTATGAATGGTAATTTCCTCACCTCTACGTACCTTGGGGGATCCCACGTTCCACCAAGCATCTTCAGTAGGCAACTGTAGAAATCTACAGCATTAAGCTTCCTCTTATAACCTAGCCCGCCAATTTTTTAGTATTATCATTTTTAAGCATCTAAGACACGAGGAATGGCATCTAGTGACCGTGCAGAACCGCCGTGCCAGTTTTCCCTATTATAATGCCCTCAGGTCGAGGGGGAAGCTATATGAACCTCACATGAAGGCAGGGGGTAGACAGTTAAACATATATAATCTCAGGGTGAAAATAAATTTGGGTGTAATGTAAAATGGCTAGAGAGGTTGTTGAAAAAATTAACTGGCCTCTGTGGATTGCCTTCATAATACTACTATCCGTTGTTGTAAATATTGTCAACGGCGTTCTATATGTATCTGGTATAGCGTGTATTTATGGTCTTGGAACAGTATGTATACCTGCTACAATGCCTGTTTTAGCCATGCTACTGCCTTTAGCTGCCTCTCTAACGGGTAAATTTACAAATAACACTCAATCGCTCGCCCGCCTATACCTTGTAGGCTTAATTACGAGCATGTTTATGGCTAACGCCGGAGGTATGAGCGGTTGGATGGCTTTACCAGTAGGTTATAGTTGTAGGATTTGGTTTAGTAGTGAAGACGTTCAGAGAACACTTATGGAGAATTGGTGGACTGTTCCAAGAGAAGCCATAATGGTCGTTAAGGGGACTGGAACTTGGAATATAAATTGGGGAGCCTGGATGCCTGCAATCGCATTCTGGACTATCTATCACTTCGCGTACTTCCTCTTAGGCTCAAGTCTAATGTTGCTCTTTAGAAAAAGATGGATTGACGTCGAGAAGCTTCCGTTTCCCTTTATGATAGGCATGTGGGAGGGTGTGAGCCGCGTAAACGAGAAACGTTTCAACACAGCCTTCTTGTTAGGAATTCTCATAGGATTTACAGTAAACCTCCAGATACTTCTAACGTACCTATTCCCATGGTGGCCTGATATAATAGGGTGGCGTGCAAATAATGTGAGTCCGAATGGGTGCGCTGTAGTCGCAAGCTGGGGCAACCCGGTTGCATGGCAGTTGGGTTCAACACTAGTAGCCTTCATGAGGTGGAATATGCAACCGCTAAACTTCCTCATCGCTTATCTTGTCCCACTAGATATAAGCTTCAGCATGTGGAGTTTAACATTCCTACTGATGGTACTAGCTCAAATAGCCTATTACATGGGCTACTATAGTGGAATATTCAACCTAGGAGGATGTTGCAGGGTTTTAGGCTGGGCTGGATACTTGATGTCTCCAACCTGGGGTCCACCGTACTATTGGAGTTGGCTATGCCACGTAGGAGGCGGTGTAGCCCTCGTAGTCATGATGATATGGCGTGCTAGGAAAGACCTCTCCGAAACCTTTAGAATGGCTTTTGGAAAAACAGTTGAGAAACCGTCTGAAGAACCGTTCAGCTATAGAACAGTATACCTCTACATTATAGGCTCCTGCATAGTGTTTCTAGCGTTTCTAGGTAGTATGGGAGTTACTGCAATACCTGGATTCGTTGTTCTGATCACAAGCATAATCTATATAATAGGTGAGTCCTATGTGCGAGGTTTAACTGGATACGCATACCAGCAGGAGAGAGCTATGTGGCCTGCTTGGTCCTTAAAATTCATCTGGCCTAAGGCTCCGAGACCATATACAAACGACTACTTCTGGTCTGGCGAGATACTGATAAATGGGGTTAATACGGCTGGTGCCGGTGTACACACGTGGGGTGAGGCATCGATGCATGGTTTTGCATTGGCAAGTCGCACAAAAATCAATTATAGAACAGTCTTCTATTTAATGGTTTTAACGATATTCATAGGGTTGCCGATATCTATGGTTATAAGAGTATGGTGGTTTAACATAATGGGAGGACGAGCTGGAACTTGTAGCTCTTCATGGGATTGTGCATGGATAGGCGCCGACAACTGGGATAACAATATACCCGGCCCAGATTTAATCGCCATTTTTCTCGTAGCAGGTTTCATAGTGGTTGCCGCTTTAGACTTTCTGAGGATGAGGTTTATATGGTGGCCTATCCACCCAGTCGGCTTTCTGATAAGTGGAGCTGCTAGGGAGATATGGACTGGGACGTGGACTGCCTTCCTAACAGCTTGGGTAGCTAAATGGCTTACGCTTAGAGTAGGTGGAAGCAGACTCTACGAGGAGCATGGAGTGGCGTTCATAGGAGGGGCGCTGGCTGGAACGTTAGCTGTAATATTCATAGGGATAATCATAAGCATCGTAAGATTCTTCGTACCCTTCTAAGGGGGCGATCATGTGATTAAGACGGTATGCATACTTGGTCTGATCCTACTGATCGCCGGGCTTGCAATGATAGCGTATAGTTTCACGTGGGAAGCAGACTTGGAAGCGATGGTTGACAGTATTATGATGGGTAGAGAGTGGAACGTTACGTGGTATGAGGTGGTAGAATCGGATGGGACATTCGGAGAAGTCATAGGGTCGTCAACACTTCCCCCTAGGTTCGTCCGTAGGGGTATAACGTATGTAGATCCATCTGGAAAGGAGTGGTCTGATGCGTTCGGTTTTGAGGCATCTCTAAACATAGAAGTCCCAAGAGACCTTACAGTGATCTTTAGAGCGGGTAGTGACGATGGAATAATGCTATTTGTAGACGGTGAGCTTGTAATAAATGGCTGGCGTCTTAGAGGTTATACGATTGATGAAGCTGAATTCAATCTCTCAGCTGGCAAGCATGAGTTGAAGCTTAAATGGTATGAGTGGGGTGGTGGTCAAGATGCATCCTTCGACGTGAAAATTTCAGACTGGAGGCAGGCTATGAGTATGCGGACAAACGGCGGAGGAATAGGCTTTCTAGGAGGGTTCTTAGCCGCATTAGGCGCTATTCTCCCACCGACAATTCTGAAACGTAAAAGAGGCTAGGCTGGTGAATAAGTCTCCCGCTTTTTTTTAATTTTATCCTTCCATCCGCTTCGCCCAGTCGTCCAGCTTCATGCCTTCACTTATGTGTGTAATGCCAGCCATGCGGGCTGTCTCGAGAAAACTGTGGAGCAGTTTCAACCGTTCCTCCCCTTTAACCCGGTTTGTCGCTAGTTTGACGTACCATACTGGTAGACGTGCTACTCTTACGCGGAAACGGATCTTCTCATCATCGGCTAACCTTTCCGCTTCATCGAATAGTTTTTCAGCCTCCTCTAGGAATTCATCGTCTAAAAACGGAGAGGTGGGCGGGTCGAAGATATGGACGTGAACCTCCTTCTCCCTGACTTTCCTGTGTAGTAGCTCTATGTATGCTCGGATAGCATATGCTGATCTCCCGTAATAGCCGTTTAAGAAATCGTCGATATGCTTCTGCACATCCGTGTCAGGGTTCCAGAGGAGCTTCGCTAAAACGTAAGCTCTCAGCGGCGCCATTTCTCCGTTTCCACCCGGTGAATAGTTACCCTGCTCGAACAGGCCTTTTACACCGTGTTTGACGAAAAACCTTACGTTCGACTGTAGCACTTCAAGGTTTGGGAAGGGCTGAAGGTAGTGGGCGAAGTTGGTCGTATAATCCCAGACGTATAGCTTTGGAGATACCTGTTGCCAAGCTTCAATATCTTCGCAGAAACTTCTATTCTCCCTAGATGGGCAACTTTCCAAGGGATGGGCGAAGCAACATTCAATAGAGCAGAGTCTAACTATAACGTTCCTCCGGGGACGTAGGTTTTTCGGAGGTTTACGGCTGTACTGATAGGCAAGCGTCTCCACATGGACGTTTGGATAGGCTTGTTCAATCGACTCTGCAATGGTGTTGACGAATCTGATGATAGATGCCGCTGGGCTTCCCTCAGCCTCGTCGAGCTTTTTACATTCAGGGCATTGACACCAATGGCCTGTGTCATTCTGTGAAACATCGACTATGGTGGTGTCGGGATGCTCTTCAAGCCATCTCCTCACCCGTTCGACAGCTATTTTAACCAGTTCAGTGTTGGATAGACATCTCTGAACATAGCCGCTGACACGCTTACCATCTATCATCGGCCAGAAATCTGGATGTTGCTCGCAGATTTCACGGGGTATTAACATGTCGAAACTATGTACAAACGGGTAGAATACAACCGCCCTTCCCCCGTGTTTCTCAGACAATTGATAGTGGTGGCCGTTCAATCTATGGCGTGCCGCGAAATCAGCATCCCTCAGCATCTCCGTCCAGAAGACTTCACGATACTCTAAAGCTGGCTTTTGAAAATCTTCCATAGGGGGGATTTCAACGCGTGTCTTTTTCGGCACGTACTCTACTTCAGGGGTGAACCAGCGGACGCCAAGCTTCTCCTCTAATAGTGTATAGACGCCGTAAAGCGTTCCACGAGGCTTACCTCCGACGATTATCAGACAGTTGTTGAGCGTTTTAAGCAGGAAGCCTTCTGAGCCGAGTTTAACCGGGTCGACCTGTAATCCTAGGCTGTGCAGATGCTTGTTGTCACCAAGTAGGATTTCGAAGTCTGTCATCGGCTGATCATCCGTAGTGATTGGAAGTTTCACACCGCTGATGCGTTCCAAATACCTCTGCAGTTCTTCAGCGGCATATTGTTCAGAAGGTATTGCGTCTACGGGTATGATTATACGGTAGCGGCTTCTACCTTCATCTACTAGTACTATCGGCTTTTCTAAGGTGGACATACTCTGTAGATTAGAATCTCTGATGTAATAAAAGCCTTATGGGTTTCATGTAAGATAAACGTGGAAGAGACTGATGTGAAAATGTAAATCGTTTAAGCCGTATTGTGAGGCGAATTGAAGAAATTACAAATATGCATAAGCGTAACTCTAATCAAGTTTGATAGTGGTTCAATGGGGAAGCCACTTCTTCCCTCGACCGTTAGATTCCATACATTTTTATGCTACACTATTCGGCTTCAAGAGAAACGATAAGAAACAACTAGATATCTCCCGCGAGACTGCTAATTTACTATAGAAAGTTCATTTTTTTCAAGGATGTGGAAGGCTAGTGTGAAGTAGAAGATTAATGTCAATGGTACATGCAGTATCCTCCAATAGTCTTTTATGATCTTGACCTTCACATATCTTCCCAATATTCCAGTTACAACTATTACAGTCATTAGAAGAAGTGCGAAAAAGCTGAGGAAGTATCCCGGTTTTGGAGCCTGTATTTTATTGATTATGTGAAAAGCGACTAGGATTATGGATAATATTCCAGTCGCATAGTGGAATAGAAGCCATTTTTAATGTTTTCGGAAAACCTCTCTTAAGGGCTGAATAGGAGGCTGAAGCCGCGAAGATTAGGAAGCCAGCCCATCCAAACAAGTGGGCTGTATCCCTCGGGAAGAGCCTATAGGTTCCTCTTTGCCTGCGTCTGGCTTCAGGTCCTATGTTGAATGTTATAAGGGCTGCCAAAAGCATCAACGATAGAATGCATACTATTAAAAGCAGTGTTTTATTCAATTTTTCCTTCCTCTATTAAACTCCTACTCTTTATAAGGGTTGTGTGGAAATGATGGATTTGAATTCTATCTGTTTTACGAGTATCAAGCTGATTGGTAGATGAATTCCTCTTTCTCGCTTTATAATAGGCTTACTCCTAATGCCGTTTTCTAAAAGTGACCAATCGAACATGGGTAAACCTTGATTGAGAAGAGCTGGTGGAACGGTTTAGATTGGAATATGGTTAGCTCCATGTTAAAACTATAGTGCAGGCTTTGGCGTCTCCATAGTAATCGACTGTGAAGTTTACGTATTTTCCAGATCTTCCATCGATATAGCCGGCTGGAAACTCTTCCCGTTTTAGGATGTTTCCATACTCGTCGTAGAGGTATACTGTTAATGTCACGTTGGTGCTCTCCATTCCACTGTTGAATAGTACTACGTGGACGGTGGCGTGGGATTGGGGTGTAGATGGGTAGTTGTACCACCACCAGTATGCGGTGTAGATGCTTGGTTTTCTAAGCTCAGCGTTTTCATTTCCAAGCCGTTCATTCTCTACTTTTAACCGATAGTTTTCACGTGCCAGTTCATACATTTCAGCGCTTAAGAACGCTACTCGGTCTTGCATGTCTGCAATTTGACCTTGAAGACCCACTATCTGCATATTCAACGAGTCGATTTGAGAGTTCTTAGTTGCTATGATGTTGTCTTTTTCCTTCAGCATCGAAGTAAAGTGCGTAATTGCCACTAGTAAGCCGATTGAGAGAATTATGATGGCAATTCCAAGCGTAATGGCTATGCTTCTACTTACAACCTTCCCCTTAACTTTCCCCTCATCCATTTAACAACCTCCACTTATTTTTAAACAGTATTCGTTGAAGCGAATTTAAAGCGATTATACGTAGTGTTTTAGGTTTATCTTAAGTTTTCTAAGTAATTTGTTTGAGGAGTTTCTCTATTATCGACTTAAGCTTTGGGATTAGCTTCTCGGGTAGGTTTCCATCGTCCAGCCATTCTCTCACGTCTGCCAATCTCAGTTTAACATACGCTAGTTCGCCCTTCTTTAAAGCGTGTTGAATCTCGTATTCAAACGCTGTAAGGTGGGCTTCATAAGTAGTCTCAGGTTGACAGTTGACGATTGTTCTACTGTCGATGCTTATGCCTTTCTTCTTTAATTCGCTTATCTCAACGACTTCATGTAGCATTAGAAAATCGCTACGTAAAACTTCTTCCAGCGTTATTCTATCGCCGCTGACGGTTTTACCAGTCGTATAATCGTAAAACTCTCTTGGAGATATGTCTTCACAGTCGTAACCGAGGCTTCTAGCTAAGGCGACTGCTTCCTTAACTCTAAGGGAAATATCGTTAGACATGGGGAGTATCCATGTCTTAACACGCTTTTGGATATATTTAACGTCTCTTATTCTAACGAAATGACGTTATCGGAAGAAAATCGTGTACACATTAGTGTGTAGGCTTTCGAGGATGAATAGGAGCATGCAGGTTTAAATATAGGCTTGGTTTAGATAGATTTGTGGGAAAATGTCGGAAATCGAGAAGAAAATAGATGAATGTATAGAAGAAGTAAGCCAGTATAGGTTTTTCTCAGCTGAAGCTGAAATGGTCATAAAAAACTTTGAAGAGCTTAAGAAGCAGTTGAAAAACTTGTCTAGGGAGAATATAGACGACATTATAAGAGGGGTTGAAGAGGGTTACCATGCGGCCCTACCCTACGCAGGCTTCCTTCCCACAACCGTGGCAAATTTGAAGTATATTAAAGAGTGGCTTGAGAAGAAGAAGGAGGAGGAACTATAACGTTAGGTTATGCCTCTATTTTTATTTCATAGGTTTTATATTCGACGAATCAACGCTGTGTTTTCCCTGGCTCTCTATCCAACAGGTAGCCGCTACTGATGTATCTATCTCCAGAGTCTGGCAGTATAACGACTATCGTCTTCCCTTTTCCAAGTTCCCTGGCTTTTCTAACTGCAACGTGCATTGCAGCTCCAGAGGATATGCCGACGAAAAGTCCCTCTTCTCTTATAAGTCTCCTAGTCATTTCAACTGCTTCTCTAAGGCTTACGTTGACTTTTTCATCTATGATTGACGCGTCGAATATTGGAGGAGTATGCTCTTTCAGGTTTGCTAAGCCCAGTATTTTCTCCCCTTCTAGAGGCTCCACTGCTACCACTTTTATACTTGAATTGAATTCCTTCAGCCTTCTTCCGACTCCCACTATTGTCCCGGTTGTTCCAATACCGGCGACCAGCATGTCTATCTTGCCACCGGTCTGCTCAATTATCTCCCTTCCAGTGGTTTCATAGTGTGCTAACGGATTTAAAACGCTGTTAAACTGACCTAGTAGGATGTACCTCTCAGGGTTCTTTTCAACCATTCTACGTGCAAGCTCGATTGCTTCAACTTCATCTTTAGTAAGGAGTACTTCTCCACCGAATGCCCTCACCATGGCTTTCCTCTCTTCACCAACGTACTCAGGCATTACTACGATGGCATTATAGCCTTTAACTGAGGCTATCATAGCCAGAGCTATTCCAGTATTGCCGGAGGTTGCTTCAACAATCGTCATACCCTTGTTCAGCTTCCCCTCCATCTCCAGTTTTTCAACCATATACTTCACCATTCTGTCTTTGATAGACCCTGCGGGGTTGAACTTCTCCAGTTTAGCTAATATGGATGCATCATTTCTCCCGGCTAACCTTTTTATTCTCACCATCGGCGTATTTCCAACTAAGTCTAAAACGCTGTCTGCAATCTTCAAGATTCCCACCTCAACGGTTCGCCATGATCCATTCAACAGCTTACGGTAATCCTATAATTTATAATCCTATAATTTAGGAGGGTAAATATTAGTCTTACCTATTCTAGGAGGTTTAAATCCTTATAAGGTTGGCTTTGAGAAGGTTTTAAAGGCTTTGCCCTCTTTGAAAATCGACATACACGTTCACACGGTTCACTCAGACGGACGTGGAACTGTTAAAGAGGTTCTTAAAATCGCCAAGCTTAAAGGCTTAAACGGCCTAGCCATAACAGACCATGATACACTTGAAGGATACTTTCAAGCTAGAATCTACTGTGGCTGTTTACTCGTAATACCTGGCTACGAAGTTCATACGGATGCTGGGCATGTAATCGTCTTGGGGTTGGAAACTCTACCTTCAGAGGAGGGACGTATATGTTATGAGGAGCTTATAGAATGGGTTAGACGGTTAGGAGGGTTGACTGTTTTAGCGCACCCAGCCGCTGGTAGAGTGATGATGAAAAGATGGCTTAGCTGTAAGCCAGATGCTGTTGAAGTATTGAATGCTCTGTATCCACTTCATGGATGTTTTACTCGGAGAAGTTTGAATTTAGCCTTAAAGCTCGATGTTCCAGCCGTAGGTGGGAGTGATGCCCACTATCCTCAGAACGTTGGAGACGCATATACCGTCGTCGAGTCGGATAGTCTAAGCCTAGATGAGTTTATGGATAATTTTAGAAGAAGACGTGTTCACTTCAGTGGCGGAGCATCTCCCCTATCTATGAGGCTTAAAGTCGGATTCGGATACTTTGTCTCCATGTTTGGTGGTTAAGCCGGGGAATTGCGGCCTTTAAAAGGGGAAAAATTGTGGAGTATTTATACTTTCCATAGTCCGTGGATGTTGCAGTACGCTCTAGCTTGGATTTTATCTGCTTTCAGTTCGAAGACTGCTTCAGGTTTATCGCCTGGTTTAAGAAACTTCCTAAGTGTCGCATCGTCTGCAACCACTTCTATCCACTCTATGTAGTGCTTCTCCTCCATAGGATGGGGTGTTGAACCGACTTTAACTCTCACAGTCTTCTCCGTCTTCTCAACTACGGGTACGTGCTTCTCCATACCTACGTCTTCCGTCTTCTCTTTAAGCAACTCCATAGGTCGTCCACAGCAGACTAATTGACCGACACCTGTGTGGAGGACTTCAACGATGTTACCGCAGATGTTACACCTGTATATTTGCCTCCGCTCAGTCATACAGTTACCTCTTTAATACTCCTCGCATTTTACTTGGTAGAAGCTTTTCTCATGGTCGCAGGAGGGACATCTCGCAGGCGGCTCTGTACCGAAGTGTACGTATCCACATTCTCTGCAGACCCACCATACTGCCTTATCCTTCTTGAACACAGTGCCGCCTTCAACTTCTTTAAGTAGTTTCCTGAATCTCTCCTCGTGGTGCTTCTCGGCAACGGCTATGGCTCTCAGCCTTGTAGCTATTTCCCGGAGTCCTTCTTTCTCGGCGGTTTCAGCGAACTCCGGGTACATTTTAGTATGTTCATAGTTTTCACCTGCGATTGCGGCTTTAAGGTTTTCACTGGTAGAGCCTAAGGTTGTTGGAGCGGAGGCTTCAACTTTAACTTCTTCAAGTTTTTCTCCGCTTTTCCTGATAAGCTCGTTGATCAATTTGAACAGTACACTGGCGTGTTCTCTTTCGTTTTCCGCTGTTATGAGGAATATTTCAGCGATCTGTTCGAAACCTTCTCTTCTAGCTGTTTTCGCGTAGAATGTGTATCTGTTTCTCGCTTGGCTTTCACCGATGAATGCTTTAGCCAGGTTTTTAATTGTCTCATGCATAGGAATGCCTCCAGACTTATATAGTGTTGGTTGACCGTTTAAATGTTTCCATTAGCTGTTTTCCGTTTCATGTAAACTTTAGAGGGATTTCTTCCGGCTTATAGAGGCTGGAGGATTCAAAATATTTATGTAGTTGAAGATGAGACTATAGGGCGGTTCAAATTGAATATTTCAGATTTAAAGCCAGGTATGCGAAATGTGAGTCTTAAAGCGAGGATAGTCGACGTTTCCGAGCCTAGGACGGTTGAGACACGCATGGGAACGGCTAGAGTTGCAGATGCAACTATTCAGGATGAAACTGGAACTGTTAAGATGAGTCTTTGGGATGATCAGATAGAGCGCTTCTCAGTGGGTGACGTCGTATCCATAACGAACGGCTATACTACTACATTCCGTGGGGAGATGCGTGTTAACGTAGGAAGGTATGGGAAGATATCCAAGGTTAAACAGTAAAACGCCGTATCTCGCAGATTGAAGGTGAATACTGTGCCTTGATGTCTAGTAAACACTATTGATATTTTAACTTGAGTCTTCTGAGTTGGGTGCCTTATGGGCTTCTCCTATCGGCTTAGTTTTAAACGTATTTCGGCTTCTGCCAGAATAGGCAGCCTTCACCCTTCTCCCCTGTTTCAGAGTCTTCTACGGTTATGCAGATCCGGCTGTAGTCTGAGTTTCTCCACTGCCCTGGTAGAGATGTTTGAATTAAATAGCCGAGTATAACCTGGTCTTCACCAGCCGCTTCTTCAACCTTGTTTAAGGTTAGGATTTCCACGGGATAGCCGTCGACTGTGACTGTTACGTCTTTTTTCGTCAGCCTCGGTGCAATATCGATCACTTTTAAAGACTTCAGTTCTTCCTGCGAGGGGGGAAAACCGATCCCTAGGCGTTTAGATAGTTCTTTTACTCTTCTAAGGCTCATAGGTCGGAAGTATATCTGTATAGATGGGAGTGCTCCCTGAGGCATCCACGCATTGATGGCGTAGACTTCAAGCCCGTCTATACGTGCATTGATTTCTAAGTCTCTGTAGGCTAGTATATTCCAAGCCCAATACTCAAGGTTTTTCACTAGGTAGTCTTTACATATGTACATGGCGATATAAGTCCCTTCAACGACTTCGAGGCGGTATTTCCCCTCAGCGTCGGTAAACGTCTGATATATCGTTTCAAAGTGCTTGTTCTTAATCTCCACTGTGGATTTTTCAATAGGATTACCGTTGAAATCCGTCACAATTCCGTATATTTTAACCAATTAAACCGCCACTACTCTATTAGACCGTTAAACATCGTATTAATTTTTTGTAAAGATTTGGGATTCCTTCTCTAATCTGGTAGATGATAGCTACTTTCCACTTGTTCTAAACTAAAAGTTAATTTGATAGGCATGTCAATGTATACGTGAGAAGTATGACGGGTCTCCTTTCAAAGGAAGAGAAGCTGAAGATACTGCGGAGTTTAGAGGAGGATTTAGAGTTCAGATATGCTGTTGCAGGGCTTATAGGCATTTCAGAGATCCTCAAGAGAATGGATAGGTTTGAAGAAAACCAGGAGAAGCTTTGGGAGGAGGTTAAGAGCCTTAGAGAGGGACAGGAGAAACTATGGGAGAATCAAGAGAAGCTTTGGGAGGAGGTTAAGAGCCTTAGAGAGGGACAGGAGAAACTATGGGAGAATCAAGAGAAGCTTTGGGAGAATGCTAATAGGCTTTGGGAGGAGGTGAAACGTTTGAGGGAGGGTCAGGACTCTCTGTCTAGAACTGTGTCTAGGATTTCTTCGACTCTTGAAAGATTGACTATTAGTGTGGAAGATGAGGCTAGAGACGTTATAAGGTATAGGTTGAAGAACGAGCTGAATGTAGACGTGGTTTTAGATAGGGTTTGGGTTGCAGGTAGAGAGATAAACATTTACGGTGCTGTTGAAGACCTATGTGTCGTCGGGGAGGCAACCGTTAGACTTGGAAAAAGCCTCGTAGATGAATTAGAGGAGAAGGTTGAGCTTTTAAAGCGTTTACAACCAGACATGTTGAAGCCGAAGCTGGTAAAAGTCATATATGCGGACTATGCCACTCCAGCGGCTTTAGAGTACGCTGAAGCAAAAGGCATATGGGTTTTAAAGTGGAGTGGAGACTTAACCAAGAGAAAACTATGACATTATTTTCAACTGTTAGCCTCCATATTCTGCATAATGAGAAATTCTCAAATTCTAACTGGCTTAAAGTATAATAGATATCCTATAGTTTCTTCTAAGGGAGAAAGCTATTGCGACATTGAATGTGTTAAGCTTAACTTTTGAAGCTGAAAAGTATTTAAAATTAACCTAATTCAGATAACTGCGTCGACCTAAACATACTCATACTATCTTCTTTAAAGTAGCCCTAGGTGGGATTACAGCTTAAAGTGTAAAAACACTGAAAACCTTAAAAGCATGTATAAGACTAGGAATATGGAACGTTATGTTCTTCTGTGCAAAGTGTGGTCGCTATCTCAAATCGCAAGAGGCTTACCTTTGCCCTTCTTGCATAAAACGCTTTTGCCGGGAACATATAGTTAAGCACGATTGTAAGATTAAGATGCCTTCTGAGGAGGAGTTTGAAGCGAGGGATTGGGTTAAAGTAGAAGGATTGCCTGGGATATTTAAGGTATTATCCATTGAAGAGCTCGAGATAAGGCGAAAACTTATTGTGATGTCATTAAGTGATGGAAAGTTACATGAGGTTTTCGTTCCTCCACAAAAGGTGGCGAAGGTTTCCAAACCCTTGGAAAGGGTTATGATGGGAGTGTTCGACCCCCCTGAAAAGTTTGACGTACTAGTAGACGGATTAAGGTTGCGTTATGCTTATCTTTATGATCCTGCGTCAGTTTTATCCATAAGTAAGATAGACCCTCTACCACATCAAATAGAGACCGTGTATAAGAGAATGTTGAGCGAACCCGAGCCTAGGTTTCTGCTGGCTGATGACGTAGGCCTTGGGAAAACTATAACGGCAGGCATGCTTATGAAGGAGCTGAAGCTGAGGGAGCGTATTAAGAGGATACTTATAGTCGTCCCACCCGCATTGCAGTATAAATGGCAGAAGGAGATGTTAGAACGCTTTAACGAGAATTTTCTTATTTACGGCTCTGAGACTTTGGAGATGTTAAGCAAGATTGGCAACCCCTGGTCGATAAACGATCAAATAATAACCTCTTTAGATCTGGCTAAGATGAGTCCTTATAAGGATTGGTTAGAGGACACAGAGTGGGACCTCGTAATAGTAGATGAAGCACATAAGTTAGCGGCCCACAAATACGGCAACAAAGTCTATTACACCGACCGATTTAGGTTAGGCGAATTATTGCATACGAGAGCTAAATGCTTCTTGTTACTGACAGCAACCCCCCATAGCGGTGAAAGCTATGCGTTTTACAGGCTCGTATCGCTTGTAGACCCGTATTTGTTTCCATCAGAGTTTCACGTGAATAGAGAGAAATTGAGCAGGATTATGATAAGGAGAATAAAAGAAGACTTAGGTGATCTATTCCCTCCTAGAGAGTCTGAAACGTTGTCAGTTGAGTTTTCTGAGGAAGAAAAGAGGCTTTACGATGAATTAACGAAGTACGTTGGGTATTACTTTAACCTCGCTAGGGAGGCGCAAAATAGGGGCGTGGGATTTGCGATGATTATATTGCAGAAAAGGATGGCTTCAAGTATATACGCAATCAAGGAGTCGCTCAGAAATAGGTTAGAGAAGCTTAGCGTGCTCCTTAAGTTGCCCATCGAGAAATTTCCAGAGTTGAGTAAGGAAGATGAAGAAGTCCTCAAGAAGTACTTGATGCACCCTGAGGATGTAGATGAGAAAGATGTAGAGAAAGCCATGAGAAATGCTGAAGCTTTGACTATGGCTAAGAATAAGGAAGAATTAAGAACGGAAATAGCTCAAATAGAGCACCTTTTAAATCTATTGGACAGTATTAAAGTAGATTCTAAGGCTAGATTTCTCCTTAACTTTATCAAAAGATTGCATGTCGAAGCCCCGCATGAAAAGGTATTGATCTTTACGGAATACAGAGATACCATGGAGTATTTGAAGGAGCTACTGGAGGAGGATTATAAGGGCCAAATTGCTTACATTCACGGTTCAATGAATACGAGAGACCGAGAAGCTCAGGCTGATGCTTTTAGAAAATACGATCATATAAAGCTGATGGTAGCTACAGATGCGGCTGCGGAGGGCATAGACCTTCAGCACAACTGCCACATAATTGTGAACTATGAGTTACCGTGGAACCCTAATAGGATAGAGCAGAGGATAGGTAGGCTTCACAGATATGGACAGAAAAAGAAGGTCTTGGTCTATAACCTGCTGGTTAAGGATACGATAGAAGGCAGAGTATTTGAAAGGCTACTTCAGAAAATCGAGGTCATCAAAAAGGAAATGGGTGAGCGAGTCTTTGACGTTTTAGGCATGCTTCTCTCCGGAGTAAAAATCGGAGATTTGATAATGAGTATAGTAGCAGAGGGTATGAAGAAATTTGAACCTAGAATAGAGGATGCTTTAAGAAGGATCGGGGAGAGAAGAGACTTGATCGAATACTTAGAGAGAAACTGTCTAATAAGGGATTACATAGATTTAGGGTTTGCTTCAAAGGTGCAAGAAGCCATCGCTGAGAATGCTATTAGAGAGCTAGACGTCGAACGATTCGTAAGGAAGTTTATCTTAGTTAATGGAGGAGTCTTAGAAGAAGTCAACGATAGAGTATACAGAGTTAAACTGACGGATGAGCTAAAGGAGATAATGTTACTAACCGATGGAGAGCTTATAACGTTTTCTAAAGAGGTGGCTGAAAAAATGGGGATTAAACTAATAACGCTAGGCTCTAAAGTTATGGATAGGATACTAAAAGTGGTTACTGACCCTGCCTTTGGTGGATGGACTTCTGTTAAAATAGATCCCAAGGGAAGGAGGGGCCTTCTGTTTGTATACGGTTACTCACTGAGTAA
Source organism: Bathyarchaeia archaeon (assembly GCA_038870975.1). GTDB lineage: Archaea > Thermoproteota > CALKCG01 > B24 > B24 > DTBU01. The sequence goes on from JAVZJD010000002.1 coordinate 758,587, forward strand.
CGTTAGGGGAGATCTCTCATGGAGGAGGCTATTCACGCTATTTTATGACCTAGATTCACGTGAAGTACATCCAGTCAATCCTAGAATTATATGGGATTTGGAGGATTCTAGGTTTAAGGATGTGAGGACCTCAGAGGAGTTTTCAGAGCTCTTAGATGAGAGTTTAGAAGTTTTGGACGAAAAACTGAGGGCGTTAAAAAATTCCTTCGAAGAAGAATTGAAAAATAAATTTGGAAAAGAGTTGAAGATTAAAATTGAAGACTTGAAGAAATATTGCGATGCTAAGATAAGGGAAAGTTATAAACGCATTGAGAGGTATAGGATGAAGCTTATATACGACAAAGATATGGAAATCGCGATAAGGAGAGAAGAGGCTAACATAGAGAAATACAAGAGGCTTCAGGAAGATAAGATGAGAGAGCTGGAGGAGAAGTACACTATAGTAGAGGGAGATTACCCTGAATTAATAGCGGTAGCCGTGGTGTTACCTAAAATAGAGGATGTACAAGCTAGGAGTAAAGTCGAGGAAATAGAGAGGCTAAGCATAGAGGAGGCTATGAAGTATGAGTTCTCTCACGGTAGAAGGCCCATAGATGTATCGAAAGAGTTTAGGGGCTATGATATCTTAAGTGAGGGGTTTAAAGAGAAGAGGTTCATAGAAGTGAAGGGCTTCGCTGAAAGCGGTGATATAGAGATGACGAGCAACGAGTGGCTTACAGCTGAGAGGCTCAGAGATAGCTACTGGCTCTACATAGTGGAGAATTCCCTAAGCGACGAGAAGAAAATAAGACCTATACAAAACCCGTACAAGAATTTGAAAAAACTGGCTGAGATTAAAGAGGTAAGAGACTTTAAGGTTGTAGTCAAGGCGAAAGATTGGAAGGCCCTCATCCGAGATTAGTTCAACTGTGGAGAGAGGTCTTATGGTTAAGTGCCCTGCCTGCGGTAGAGAGTTCGAGGCCGATCCTTTGAAGCCCTGGAGGTTTAGGCTCTATCAAGTCAGACGCTACCAGTGTAGTCTATGTGACGTCAAATTTAACTCGTATGATGGTAGGAAGTCTAAGTTCGCTATCCTCCTTACACGAAGTGGGTCGAAATACCAGAGCCTACTCAGAATGCCATCAGAAAAATGCTTGGAGACGCTATGAGGAAATACGGGCTTACGTCCCAGTTGGCTAGGGGAGTAGGGCCTGGCATATACACCTACTGGATCATGCACGCCACCAGGTTCCTCAAGCCTGGCGGTAGACTAGGGATGATAATATCCAACCTTTGGATGCAGACAGACTACGGCGTTGGATTCGGCCAGCCTAAGTCTAACATCGGCATCGTGTATGCCTATCCTACGCCTCAAAGTCACCTAGGCTATGTTCAGCAAAAAGGTGTATTTATACTTTTGTAAAGCCCCGGGTGGGGTTTGAACCCACGACAACCTGCTTACGAGGCAGGCACTCTGCCTGGCTGAGTTACCGGGGCTTTGTTTAAAGCAGAAGAGATGGGGATTTTTAAGATTTTCTTTCAGCCTATCTTTTAGGCGCTGTACCCGATAGAATCGACCTCTTATGGCGGTCCCAGTCTTTCAGTATTTCCCTTATAAGGTTCACAGTTACATCTATCGTTTTCTCAGACATCCCAGGCTCTTTAGGCTTTGAAAGTAGAACTATGTTGAACGATTCCGAGCCGGGCGGTTTCGTCGCTCTGAGCTCATTCACAGTTGCATACTCACGGTAGGTATGTGTGAAACGTATCCTGAAGACTTCAGTATTATCGGCTAAAATCTCCTCCTCGAGGCTTACGTTTTCCACGCGCTCAATCATCCCTGAAACATCCTTCAACCTATCCGTTATAAAAGCAGTGAAGAACGGCTTCTCCGTAATTTGAACTCTAATGGGCATCGCTATACTCCTCTCATGGTAGACTTTGAAGATCTTCTCCTCTCTCTTAGCCCTCTCAACCTCGGGGACTTTAATCTTCCTTACAAGCGAGGGGGTAGCCATGACCGCAGCCCTTATGGCGGGTACAACGGCCGATAAAACTGAGACTGTTATGGAGAAGGCTAACCCTATAACGCCCCAATACCATTCAAGCTTCTCTCTAACACCTATTTGGCCAGCAGGGCCTAGGAAGTTCATGATACGGTAGGCACCCAAACCCGCGTAGTAGCCTATGCCGCCGCCTATCAACCCCATAACTATAGACTCCGCTAGGAAGACGCTTGCAATATGCGCCGGGTTAAGCCCTAAAGCCGCAAGTAGAACCATCTCCCTCCTACGCTCATAGATCAGGTTAACCATAACCATGAAAACGTTGAGGAAGACAAGCGTAGCGGGGACTAGAAGCTCGATGAAGCCTTTGATCTCCCACTTCTCACCCATGTAGATTCTTGAAACCCTGCCGTTGAAGAAGACCCATGCATAGTACTCTCGGAAAGCCATTCTATTCGCAAACTCCCTCAAGGCGTTTTCATCATCCATGGGTATGAAGACTGAAGGTATACCGATCATGTCGGATAAGCCGATGATTTCACCGTCTGGAGATGTGAGGCTTAAAATCTCCCAAGCGTTGAAAACGGCGAACTCCGTAGCATTAACGGGTTCGTAGTTGCCTTCGCTTGTAATTTTATATGGTGCTATGGGCTTGCCGTTGATATCCCTAGCCTCTAGAATAGCTTCATTCACATAGCCGACTAATGTGAAGTTCCACCTATATGTCTCTACACCTCCAGATAAACGGGATATTTGAATCGTGTCGCCTGTCCGTACTCCAAGCGTTCGAGCTAAGCTTTCAGTTAAAGCAACAGCCATACTCTTGGTGAAGAATCCAACCGGCAAGTATTGGGTTAAACCAAGCTCTCCAGCCAATTCATCCGTCAAACCTAAAACGCCGTAGAGGTTGGCAATACGTCCAGTCGTAGTTCTAAGTCGGATTATCGAAGAGTTCAACGGTTTATTGTCTACTCGGATTAAAAACCGTTCAGCACCGTATGCTTTTAAAGCCTCAAGCTCACCTTCTACGAAGAAACGCTCTACTGTTAAAACCTTCGTATCGTTGAAGGGTATTTTCTCAAGTAGACAACCGTTTAATCGAACATTTGTAGACTCTGGTCCTTCAACGACTACACCTTGAATTCTTGAGAAAGACGTGAAAGCCGTTAACACCATTATAAGCATAGCTAGAGATATTATACAGAACGTCGACCTAAGCTTCCTACGTTTAACGTTACGTTTACCTATTGAGAAGATTACTGTGATTATACTCTTAAGCGAAGGCTTCCCTTCGATCTCAGGCGGCCTGTATATCCTCGGAAGACCGAAGTATAAACCTATTACAGCTGCAATCGAAATTATAATCACGGAGATGAAGAATATGCTTCCAGCTATCACTATAGGCTTTAAACCTATAGACTTACCTATGTCGAAGAAGCTGAAAACCACCTTGGTTTCAGGATGCATGATGATTTTGAAACCTGGATATATGTAGTAGAGGGAGGTTATTACGAGAACGTAGAGAATCAACGCCGTTAAAATCTTCCTCCTAGCATCCTCAAACAGAAAGCTTCCCACGGCTATTGAGAAAACCGCGAAGAAAAGCGGGTAGAACGTCGAGTGAGACTGAGCTAAAACTCTCATAGTCACTAAACGGTTTTCCAAAAGTCTAAAGTTAAAGTAAGCTTCTTCGATAAACTGGAAACGGACTGCATCGAGGTCGCTTTGCGTAGGGTTGAAATTCATAGGCGGAAGGAGATGTTTAGCAGACTCCAAGTTTCTTAGAACTCTATCCCTAAAGTCTTCTCTCTCCGCTCCAAGGTAAAAGCCTTCTCCTTCAGCTTGAACAAACTTCCTCTCTAAATCCCTAGATAGTACTTCAATAGCGTCTGTACTTAGCTTGTAAATGTCGCCTCGAATATCGAGCTGAATATGCTGCCCCTTGCTTAGGATGAACGGGCTTCCCTTAAAACTTATGAGCGCTGAAAGTATCTCCTTCCTCAGAGTACGTTCATTGCGAAACTCCATCTTAGCTACAAGGTAGACGGGTGTGTCGGCGGGTATTACTATCATATTTCTCTGGAAGAGGTCTCTTGAGGATAGAAATTGGATGTCTGCACCGTATATCCCTAGACGCTGTTTAACAGTGTATATCGGCGGTTCTCCATATATTATCACTGTATTATTAGGCAGACTGGGTGCTTCAAAAGTCGAAGCATCTACCAGTGTAAGTAGATACCATGACGGCGCTGTCCTACTGAGAACATACCATATGTCAGACTTCTGCTTAGGATAAATTTCGATTGAAGCCCCCGGTACAAGTATGAAATCGATCTCCAGCGATGTCTGAACACCGCCCTTAGAAACATCCTCTGGATAAACCGCTGGTACATAGTCTATCAAGCCGGTTGAACCATCCCTGTGGAGGACGTATATCACGTATTCGCATTTAGCACCATATCTATCGTACATCGGAAGGTGGAGCTCGTAGAATCCGAAGCTATCTGTATACGCTTGAAAGTACTTCGTCTCCAAACTACCACGCCAAGGTATAGCGATGACAGATGCGTTATACACTGGTTTCAACGTATAGTATTCCTCCACTTTTCCATAGATCCTTATACTCGTCTCCGCAGGTATAGCGGCAGAAACGGTGGAGGTGTAGGTTAAAACGTTAAAGGTTATGATGAGTAGAAGCGTAGAGAGAAGCAAATTCGATTTCCTCATACGGCATCAAGTTACCTATAGATGAGGTGATTTTTATCTTTTACCTTTTTCCGTGATCATTTAAAAACCGGATAAAACAACGGTTAAAAAATGCGTGGTCTCAAAGCTTATATACGCCTAAAGACCTACTAAGGCAAGGTGTGTATGGTGAAGAGTTCAACGAAGATTATAGCGCTCATTTCTCTTATGGGCGCTCTAGGAAATGCGTTGGGCTTCTTGTCGATAAGGCTACCGTCTGCACCTGGCACAGTGGTCGAATTCCACCTATCCGCACTTCCAGCACTGCTATTAGCACTAACCATTGGACCTACCGTGGGAGCTCTAACTGGAGCTTTAAGCTTAATCGTAACTACGATGAAAATAGGCAATATCTTCATACCGTTTGGAAACGCATTACTAGCATACATAGCTGGCCTACTATCTAAGAAATTTAAATTCCCACCACCAGTCAGTGGAGCCATCGCGGTAATACCTTACACGCCTTACATGTGGTTTGCCTGCACAGTCTACGGTGTCCCAGAGCCAGTCATAGCCTTCATAATAGTGAAGGCCTTCATTGAAATACTGATCTCATGCACTCTAATAGAGTTTATACTGTTAAGACGGGAGGTTAAAGACTTCTTGGTGAACATTAGAAGGTAGATTTCAACAAGCCTCTCTAAGATGAAAATCCATCGACGTGGTTTCATGCAAATATTGCGATTAAACCTTCTCCGTCAGTTCTATAAGTTTCTTTATTATCGGCATTCTCCTCCTTACATCTTCTGCATCTAGCTTCGCTTCGTGAAAACCCCATGCATGTAGGTAGTTTGCTGCATCCCACCCAAGCTGTACATCTATGCCTATCTTATCTACGAGTTTTCCAACGGCTCTTTCAAGCAAGGTAACTGTCCATCTACCTCTCTCTTCAGCAGTCTTAGACTCTTCTAAGTTGAAACGTTCAGAGAGAATTTTTGATGCATTCTTCAGTAGCCTTGTACAGTTTCTCGGAGGACTGTAGAGAGTCCTTCTTAGTCAAAAAACCTTCGGCTTCACTAAATAAATGCTTAACAAGTTCAACTCTTCTAGATGCAACCATTTTAACCTTCAAAAAAGGGTATCGCATTTATCTATTTAACCTTTGCAGGTTTTCTAGATGTTAAGCTTGTAAAGTTAATTTAGCAAATAGCATACTATGAGGGTTAGAATTATGATGGAAGTTGGTGGAGAAATTCAGCTATCCGTATCCAATTGAATTGGACCAACATAGAATGGGTGGAAAGACATCTTCATGAAGCTTGATATGCAGATGTTTTTAAGAGTAGTTGACCAAGCTTTTAACGGTTTCTAGAGAAGGTTTTCTATAGCTCATAGATATGAGTGTTGTACATTGAGAGAGACAGCCTTTACAATTTTCAACAACTTTTAATGCGTCGACCCTCTTCCCGCTAGCCCATAGATCTTTAAGAGGTGTTTCAACAATATTGCCTATAACGCTCTCTCTGACGGCATTACAGGCAAGTAGTGTCCCATCGGGATCGACCATCGCGTAAAGCGTACCAGCATCACAAATCTTATACATCCTGCATTGGAAGTATCGTTCAATAGTTTCTATATACCATCTTGTGGGAGCTATGAACTGAGGTGTGGCTTCTTTAAGCTCTAATAGAGATTTAACTAGCCTATCTACCTTCTCAGGCTTAGGCTTCAATTCTAATGGAGGGGGATAAGGCATAACAGGCTGGAAAGATACGAAGTCTACAACTCCCTTCAGGCTTTGGAAGAGCTGGGCTATTTCATCTATGTTGGCTGAGTATATCGTCAAGTCTATTCCTACTTTAACGTTGCTTTCCCGCAGGTATTGAATGGTTTTAAAAACCTTCTCGTAGGTTCCAGCTACTCCTCTAGTTGAATCGTGTGTTTTTTCGAAGCCGTCGAGTGAGATGTTTACTACGTCGAATACTTTGCTGAGGGATTTAGCTCTAGACTCAGTTATCGTTGTTCCGTTTGTGCTTAAAACAGTGTAAACTCCACGTTCTCTAGCGTTTCCAGCTAAAGTCTCCAAGTCTCCTCTGAGGGTTGGTTCCCCCCCTGAGAAGTCTATAGCTACAACGCCGAAGTCGGCCAGTTGACCCACCACTTTAAGGGCATCCTCCGTCTTCAACTCTCTAATACTGCTTCTCCACCAATTACAGAAGACGCATCTTAAATTGCACCTGGCAGTGCAACAGTAGACGACGTAGCTTAGCCTCGGCTTACCAATTTTAAACCTTAAGTAGGAAGATAAAATCCTGTAGATGTTTTTCAACCTCAGAGTCTTCTGCAAACCGCTCAAGCTAAAATAGAGCCTCGAAGAAGCTTTAAATACTTCTCTAAAAATCCTCTTTCACGTATGAAGCGTAAGAAGCGTGGGAGCTTTTTCGACGAAATACTCGGAGGAATAGAGGAGGAATTCGAGAGGTTTGAGAGACTTTTCCAAGATTCGGAGGTCGGAGACTACGGATATTCGATCAGTGTCACTGAGACCGAAGGGAAAACCAGAGTTTACGTTAAAGCTGGTAAAAACGTAGACGTAGCAGAGCTTAAGAGGACTTTGAAAGAAAGGTATCCAGGGGCTGAAATAGTCGTAGAGGGAGGAAAGCCTCTAATAGAAGAAGTTAGAGTGGAGAGAAAAACTGAGGAAAAGGCGTATAGAATACCTGTCGAAGGCCCTGAGAGAGATAAAAAGACGCTTGCTGAAAAACCGAAGACAGATGAAAAGCGTAAAAAACCTCTCATAGAGCCGCTATAAGCTCTCTAGACTAATTTTAAACAGTTCAACGGCATTCTTAGTAGTCTTCTCGGCAACCTCATCTAAAGTCGTATTCTTGATAGAAGATACAGCTTTAGCTGTTTCAACAACTGACGATGGGTCTGACCTAACACCCCTATAGACGACTGGACAATCTGTTTCAAGAAGTAGCTTCTCCAGAGGTGCCCTCTTAACGGCTTCAATATGGTAGCGACTGTATTGAGCCGCGGGTGTAGCGGAAATGTAGTAGCCTGAGTCTAGAATCTCGTTTAAAACGTCTTCAGGACCGCTGTACCAGTGGAATACGGCCTTCTCAACACCCATAGATTTCACGATTTTAAAGGCCTCAGACCAAGCACCCCTCGAATGTATCGATAACGGTTTACAATACCTTACTGAGAGTTCAACCACCCTCTTAAACACCTTAACCTGAAGATTCCTATCTGCTTTGATCCAAAAGTCCAATCCAACTTCACCAATAGCGACGGCCTCTCTTATTCTCTCCTCGATAAGTTTAAAATTCCTCTCAACATCATCCGATGCCAAATTCCACGGATGTGCTCCAAGGGCTGGATATACGTACCCTTTAAACTCTTCTCCAATGTTTAAGATTTTTAGGTTTATCTCTAGAGAAGAGCCGACGGCTATGATTGCAGCGACTCCAGCCTTCCGAGCCTTCTCCAGAATAGGTTTTAGGTTTTCAAATTCGTCTAAATGGGCGTGGGTATCTACGAATATCACGCTTAGTTAATATCCGCCTTAAACATATAAGCATATTGAACCCTCGTTAAAATCTTCACCGTCTTCTCACGTACTTAGCCTTACTAGGCTTCTCAGGAGCTTCTTCCTTCAAACCTCCCAGTACGTTAAACTCCTCCTCTGTAAGTCCCAATTTCTTACACATCTTCTCAAATAGGTCTGGATTTAAAACGGCTATAGCCCTCAAATAGGGTAAGTACTCTCTTACAACTTTAGCTCGAGAGGCGTGAGTTTTCGAAGCTATCTTAGCTGCCAAACCGTTTAAAAGCTCTCTTCGAGCCTTAAAACTGCTGAGAAATCTTATTCTAGATGGGAATTTGAAGGGAGCCCATTTAGGCTTACTGTACCTCCTAGATACAGCCACACCAGCGGTCATACATTCCAATGCGTAGCTTAAAAGCTTCCAATTCTGTTCCCTCTTCACTTTAGCCAGGAAGAGGTCCGCCAACGCTAGGTTTTCAAAAGCCTCCGACAAATCCTCTGGGTCGTTAAGCTGAGCTGGCACATTTTCATAGACCCATTCAAAGAACATTTCAGGATCCATGTCGACCATTTCAAACGCAGATTTAGCACCGTTTACCGTTTTACCGTAGAATACCAGTTTTAAAGCGTCGAATATGGGTTGGATTCTATTCCTAGTGGCGAGCCAGCTTACATCTTCAACCGTTATACGTCTACGCCCATATGAGGCTGTTTGAAGGTCGTTTACTGCTGACCTCATATCGCCTTCCGCTTTTTCAGCGATCACCTTTAACGCGTCGTCGTCAGCTTCCAACCCCTCCATGGAGCATATACGCTTTAAATGTTTAACTATATCTCTAGATGTAAGCCTTTTAAACTCTATTAACTCGCAGATCTCTCTTAAATTGGAGAACCTAGGCTGCCAAATGTCATTAGCGACTAGTATAACCGGGTTTCTCGACTTTCTTATAACCTCTAAAAGAGCCATTAAACCTCCAACATCTTCATCCGATAGACCGTCAACTTCATCTATTAGAATTATACGCCTACTTTGACCATACAGGGTGCCTTGCTCTGCAGCTCTACCAGCGACCCTAGATATTTTTTCAGCGGTTCTCCAATCGCTGGCATTCATCTCAACAAGGTCGTAGTTGAACATCTTAGCCACAATTAATGCTATGGTCGTTTTACCTACACCTGGGGGACCGTATAGGAGCGCAGCTTTCTTGCTTCTATCAGGACCCCAGTTTTTAACCCATTTGATTAAATGGTCAACAGCTTCATTATTTCCTACGTATTCTTCTAGGCTTTTAGGCCTGTATTTTTCAACCCATGGAACTTCAGACAACACTCATCCTCCCTTAAGAGTGGCAAGTTTTATCTTAGCCAGTAAAGCCATTATTTGAACTTCTTCGTCAGCACCTTGGTCTATTCTAAAGTCTGCCTCTCCTACAAGTTCGATGACTTTAAGCTTTACAGGTTCTGGGATGTCAAGCTTAAACACTTGAGAATGTATCTGCTTCACTATATCTGAGCCTGAGTAGCCCTCTATGTAGAGCAGCCTCCTAAGCTCTTCCCTAGCGCTGATTAAGTCGCCCTTGATAGAAATGTCTAGCAGTTCTGCTACTTTTTTCGGATGGACAAGTCCGATGACTCTATAGACGACATCGGCAGTTACAGGCCCACCAGTCGCCGAAGCAGCCTGAAGGAGGTTTATAGCTCTCCTAAGGTCTCCAGCCGCTATTTCAGCTATAGCATCAACACCATCTTCAGAAAGTTGAACGCCTTCGGCTTTAGCTATACGTTTAAGAAAGTTTACCGTATCCTCCCTAGGCAACGGAGTAAATCTGAAAATCGCACACCTAGACTGTATAGGCTCAATAATACGGCTACTGTAGTTACAAGAAAGTATAAACCTGCAAGTATCCGTATACTTCTCCATAGTCCTCCTAAGAGCATGTTGAGCATCCGCCGTTAAATGATCCGCTTCATCGAGTACAAGTATTTTAAACGGTACATCCGTTAAACTCCTACTTCTAGCAAAACGCTTAACAGTATCCCTAATTACGTTTATCCCTCTTTCATCAGACGCGTTCAACTCCATGAAGCTGTCCGCTAGAAATTTGCCGAAGAGGTCTCCAGCTAAGCATAATGCGGCTGTGGTCTTTCCAGTTCCAGGTGGGCCTGCGAATAGGCAATGGGGCATAGACTTCGTCTCAACGAACCTCTTCAGCCTTTCGACTATATCCTTCTGGTTAACCATGTCTTTCAGGCTTTTGGGACGATACTTCTCACTCCAAAGCTCGCTCATTAGGTAGGCACCTAAACCGTTTAAATACGAGATTGTAGAGTTAAATCTTGCTGTACTTTTAGAGTATATAGAACATATGTGGGATTCTCGGCTTTATTATAGTAACTACTCTATCCGGAGGATGCTATCCAGTGTTTCGCCTCGTTGGGAGGTATGCCTTTCGAAGAAAGAGGACATTAAGCTGGTTAATAGGTGATGGAAATCTGTCCAAGTTGAGCCTGTCTGGATATGGAGGTAGAGTTTGACGCCCACACGGCTAAGATACGTAGGATTCTTCTCTCATCATTGGACTCAGACAGTCCACAGGAGAAGTTCTGGCTGTGTTAAACCAGCCCTTGCATTCGATAGAGGCTCTACTTGGGGCTTACCGAGTACTCGTTTCACAATGTTTTTGCTCCATCATAATCAGCGTTTAAAATTAAACCACGATATGGGCATTCGAATAGTCCTTTAACGCTATGACTCATAGAGCCACATTGACTACACGTTTGACTTGCATAGGCTTCATTATATTTTATTTTTAAATAAATATGTAGTCCCTGTCTATCCAAGTATTAGGCTCTTTAGCCCTTTAAAAATGATGGCTATTCCAATTATTAATACGATGGCGCCGATGAGGGCGAGGGGGTCGTTTACTAAGTGATTTATCCGGTCTGCTAGAATTTGGAGAGATTCCCAGAGCGATTGAACAAGTACATTCCAATCTAAGTGCGGGCTTTTATACATTCCAAAGCCAACTATGCTTATGATGAAGCCTGCGAGTGCGGTTAAACCTCCATTAATGCGTGAACCCATGTAGACGGCGATACTTTAGTATTAATCTACATTTAAATAAAATTTTATAACACCGACGTGTACATCTATGTAATAACAACTTCCGCGTTTTCGACTTCTACCAAGCTTTAAACATTATGTCCTTCAGTTTATCGTAGACTTTCAACACGTCTCAGGCTCATGAAAACGTTTAAAACGACCTTTTATACCCTCGTTGCATGAAAACGTGAGTAACCGTTTAAATTAAGCGGACGTATGGATGACTAACCGACCTACCACAACTACTGTGACGCCTTCGACTAAAGTTCGTGGATTTCCTTGATGTGGTTTGATGATTCTGAAAGATGTGGTTGACTTGGCGGCTATATCGTTGTTTATATTTCTTAATTTTTGTTACACCCGGAGCATCTAAGGATTTTCCTCTAAAAGGAGCGGTGATCATATATACTTTCCAGAGCCTTTGATAGGTGATTGCTTCATGCAGAATAGCTTAACTAGAATCCCTACTATTTTATCGACTTTAGGGTGATACTTCCTGGATTTTTATGGATGAGTTGGCTTTCAATATGGTTGGATTTCTATGTTTCCACTATGGATTTTGAGTAGACCCCTCCCCTACTTTGTCCGTCTTAGCATCTCTGAGTTCTTAAAGTAGACTTTAGAGAATACGACGTACGTATGACTTTCATCGTTAAATCCCTCTGAGGAGGCTTACGTGTTTTAACCGTGGGATGGATAGGGGATCTTTCAAATGAACCTATGGTTCCTGCAAGCCCGTTGGCTTTAGCCATAGTTGACGACGCCCAGCTTACAGCGGTCCCCACTTTTGATTTAAAGCTTTATATGTTAAGACCATAGACTGCGTCACGTTCACTGTTATTATCCACGGAGCTATCGCACATTAATTCGGATACAGATGGTGATGGTTTTCATACATTCAGTCAGTCTTATATATGTCTAAAGCTCATTATAAATTCGGTATGAAGCCTAGCTTAGAGGAGCTAGTGGAAGCGCGTAGTCGGTTAAGCCTCTTAGCTGAAGCTATCAAGGTTTTCGGGCCTAGGAGCTACACCGCCCTAGCAGGAGCAACTGGATTATCTGTTCAAAGCGTTAGGTATAAGGTTAGGAGCCAGCTACTCGGTAGGGGCTTGAAGGTTCAGGTTCATGTTGACCATGGTAGGCTTGGGTTGGCCAGGTACAGGCTGATGGTCAGGTTTGCGAATTGTTACGAGGATGCGAACGTTAAAGTCCTCGACTGGCTCGCCAACTCAGGTTACTTAGAGTACTACGGTAGGATGCTGCCTAGAGGTGACTACTTGGCGTGGTTGGGTCTTCCGCCAAACTTTGAAAACCACTACAGGGTGTTCCTAGACAGGCTTGTAGAGATGGGTATATTCAAGCGGTATTCGATGTCGAGGGTGAGCTGGATACGCTACTTCTCCATGAGGAGTGACTGCTACGACTTCAAGAGTGGTGTCTGGCATTTCTCGTGGGACAGTCTACCAAGTAGAAGGGTGGAGGATATATCCTTGGAGGAGGATGTAGTTTCGCCCTCTAGGCTTGACTCACTCGACCTACGCATAACGGCTTTACTTCAGGTGGATGCGTCAATCCCCATATCCGAACTCTCTAAACGGCTGGGCATTCCATATAAGAGGGTCCTCTACCATTTTAAAAAGCATGTCTTAGAGGGGGGCTTATTGAAGAGGTATATTCTGAGATGGCAGGGCGGGCTGGAGGGTACTCACTCGGTTACATATCTATTCGTCTGGGTCAATGGTTTAAGCCATGGTGAGCTTGAAGATGTTAAAAGTACATTTTCCAGAATACCCTTCACGTGCTTCGACACCTACGAGGCTGGGAGAAGTATATATACGGCTTACATAACCGCACCGGTGAGCCAATTGCAACAGTGCCTCAGCTACATCTGGAGGAGCTTGCCAGACGTAAGGAGTAGAATATCTTATGTGCTTCTAGACCCGAAGTGTTCAAAAGCTTTTGCAATACCCGTGGAGCTTTACAGAGACGATGGAAAGTGGGTGTTTAGCGTAGAGGGGGCCCTTAAAAGTGTCAGTTGGATTCTAAAAACTGTAAAAAATAATGGGGGTAGGGCCGGCAACGGTTGAGCCTACAATGTAGGTATTGTCCCAACAGGAGGCCCTAACAATAGAACCGCTATAACCACTAAGACTATCCACTTCAATTTCACGGGTCTTCACCCGAAGATTAATAACGATGGCAGAGTTTTTAACTTTTTTCCCTTTTTTAAAAATTTTCAGTATAGTTTTTTTAAATTCTTCCAATAAAGCTTATTTTTCTATTTCAAAAAAGAAAAGAGTGTGCCTCAGCTTAGAGGAGCCGAGTAAAAGCGTAGTCTACTGTCCATATCATTAAAGGGGAATGAGTAAATGGTTGAAATAACGCCTATAGGTATACCTAAACTTGACCAAATATTGGGCGGTGGATTACCTAAAGGCAGTATAGTCGTCGTGGCTGGATGCCCAGGCTCTGGGAAGACGCTTTTGGCAGCTAAGTTCATCTACGAAGGCGCTACAGTTTACGGTGAGAGAGGTGTATATACCTGCTTAACCGAGCCTAAAGATGTTTTCATTCGCACCATGAAGTTGTACAGCTGGGATTTTGAAGAGCTGGAAAATGATAGGCGTGTTGAAGTTTTAGATTTAAGCATTGGAACGGAACTAGATTCTCAGAGTGCTTTAAACAAGATCACTATGACCTTAAATAAAGTGAACGCGGAGAGGTTTGTAATAGACTCTATTACAGCTCTAAGTGTCAGCTTGAAAGATGCATCCTTGAAGAGGCATATGATACGTCTACTATATAGGATACTGAGGAAGATGAATTGCACTTCGCTCTTCATTCTTGAAACACCCCTAAATTACAATTCTTTTGGAAGTACAATGGAGGAGTTTATAGCAGACGGCATAATACATCTTAACCAACACTATAACGATGGCGGCAACTTGGTTAGGACACTTAGAGTGTTTAAAATGCGAGGAGTGATGCACGGAACTAAAACGTATGAGTATAGGATTACAGATGAAGGTGTAGAATTATTATAAACCTGGTTAATCCTTACATCGTTCTTACATCAACTTCTACTCCTTCATCCGTTAAACGAAGTCTACTCCACTCTAAGTCATGCTTTAATAGTCCTCTAACCACCCTTATTTCCCTCAGCATCCGATTTTCCCTAGTCTCTAAGACGTAATCGCAGATGGATTTCACGTTTTCTTCAGCCTTTTTATCTTGAACCCCACTATCGAGAATATAAAGTATTACGCTACAGCTTTCCTTGGCTTTTGCCTTTAACCTGTAGACTGCATCTAAAACTAAGCGCTCATCGTTTATAACTGTGAAGAACTGAGATAAGTTGCATATGAGGACCCTGGTAACACCCTTCTCCATTTTATCGAACACTTCGCTGACCAACTTTCTAATAATCCCGGTAGTAGACTGAACGGTCAGCTCATCCATATAGGCTGGATAGTATACGAAGTCTAGCATCCCTCTATCCACATACGTTTTCACATTCCAACCGAAGTTGCTATTCAGTTGAAAAATCAAAGTGTCAATGTTCTGATAGGTGTTTATACATAAACAGTGCTCACCTCTCTTCAACCCTTCATAGATGAACTGGTAGCCGATGAACGACTTCAAAGTACCAATAGGACCTACAATGACGGAGGAAGACCCCTTTATGAACCCACCTTGAAGAAGTCTATCTAAACCATCAATTCCAGTCTTAACCCAATCTATTTGCATCATGGCAATTAATGGCTCTCTCAAATTTAAGTCTATCTAACAAACCGTGGCACGCTTGATCCTCAGAAGAAGCCTGGATAGACCTTCCAAAGCCGACTTTGAAAAGCTTTATTGCCAACTTTCGATAGTTTAATTATGCGCGGTGGTGTTTTGCGGTCTTCCACCTTAAGAAGACGCCGTTTTTTAATAATCACTCTGATATGTACACTTATCCTCTCTCACTACGTTCACGCCAGCCTCCCCGAGAATGGATTAAGGCTTGCCATCTACATCGCTCCCCCCGTAGTTCCAGCCGACGGTGGGGAGTATAAGTGTATTTACGTTCAAATTCAAGATGCTGAAGGCAGGCCTGTGAAGGCTTTCTCAGAGGTAGAGGTTATATTGACCTCCTCAAACCTTGAGGTTGGAGCGGTTGAAGAAGCCGTCAAAATACCTGAGGGCTGTGAGTTTACAGTAGCCAAGTTTACCACCAGCCTCTTCCCAGGGGAAACCACGATCACTGCTTCAAGCTTCGGGTTTGAAACGGGTAGAGCTGTTTTAAAGACTGCCAGTAAAAGGTTTAGCTCACTTCCTCCGTATAGGCTTAAGGTTACAGTAGCACCTAGGGTTTTACCCGCTGTTAAGGGTTTTAAAGGGATTGTTTCCGTTCAGATTGTAGACCGTTTTAATACACCCATCGAAGTTTCATCGGATACGCGTGTAGTATTGGCTTCATCCAACCTCTCGGTTTTAGAGGTGGTTGAAACTCTAGTCATCCCTAGAGGGAGTAGTTACACCGTAGCCTTTTTCAACGTTAATGAAGCCGCTGGATCTGCATCTCTAACAGCGCTAGCCCAGGGGTTTGAACCTGGAAATGTGACGGCTGACGCGGTTAAAACTGGCGGTGAACCGGCACGCTTAGTTTTAACTCCAATCATTCCAATTCTACCGTCTGATGGTGGAATTCACGAGTATGCCGTTGTAGTTGGACTGCTTGACGCCAATGGTGTACCGACAGCCGCAAGAGAGGATGTTAAGGTTATGGTGGCTTCTTCAAACCCGGATGTCATAGCAGTACCTGATGCTGTGACGATTAGAAGGGGATATTTCTACGCTACGATCCCCGTTAGAACCGGGTTTGAAGAAGGCGGAGCCGTCTTAGCGGTCTCTTCCCAAGGGTTGAAGGCAGACGCGGTAACGTTAAACGCTAAGAGGTGCATCGGCCTGAGCCTTAGACCGTTTAAACTGGCTGTCTACATGGCTCTGCCAGTCGTTATCGCCGACGGAGAGTCTAAGGAAATCGTTGTAGTTCAAATTCAAGACGATGGGGGAATGCCTACTGCTTTGACGTGTAATACCACCGTGTACTTGACCTACTCAGTAAATACAGGGTCTATTCCACCTCGAATTGTCATAGAACCTGGTGAAACGTATGCCGTCGCTTCGTTCACTCCGTTTAGACCTGGCGTAACAAACATAACGGCTTTAGCTCAAGGACTTGAATCTTCAACAGTAGGTCTTACAGCCATACTTCTACCCGTAGACGTTACAGTTGAAGCACCTTCTAAAGTTGAAGTCAATCAAACGTACACGGTAAAGCTGTCAGCCACCAGTTTAGGCTTCCCTCTAAGTAATGCTGCGGTAGATTGGACGGTTACGGGTGGAGAAGTGGTATCTGAAGTCAACCTTACGGATTCGTCTGGAGAAGCAAATTTAACAGTTAAACAGACTAAAAACATACTAACAGTGCTCGTTCGGGTTTCAAAGCCAGGCTATGAAATGACTACATCCACAATAAGGGTTGAAGCTGTTTCACCACCTTTAGTTTCAAAACCGTTAGAAGTTGAACTGTTCGGCTTCAAAGTCCCAGTTTTACAGCTAATTGTCACCATAGCATGCATAGTAGCATCACTTACGATAGTCTACTGGTACATTAAGAGGATGGAGAGTAGGAAAGCCTCCCAAAGAAGAAACTTAAAATCTTAATATGCCCCTAGCTTTTAGACATGGTTTTTGAGAGAAGTATCTGATAATCACGTTCAGGTTCAAAGAAAAGAAGGGGGACGTAAAAGGCAGGATCGCATGGGACTGCAATGAGAGAAGCTTGGATGGATTTAATCCGAGGCTAGGCTGGATCAGGGTCGATTTAACGGAGCTTTTCCACATCCACAGGGTCTATGAATTGAAGAGGAGGAGGCTGCAGGAGAAAGCATCCAAGAAGCCCTCACTCAGAAGGGTTCTAACTAAGTATTCGGGGAGGGAGAGAAACAGGGCTAGAGACTTCATCCATAAGCTAACCACTTTTCTCTCCAGAGAATACGAAGGATACATACATGGCTTCGAAATCTTGGAGAAGAAGCGGATGTTTAACAGCTCAAAGAGACATATAGGGAGGTTGCGAAGAGCGACTGGAAGACTATACAGTCCTTATAGCATACAAGTCGAAGACAATGACTCTCAACCCGAAGAATACAAGCAAAAGATGCTCCAGATGTGGGATGATCAATGCCCCGAAGGGAGTAAAATACGAATGCAAGGGATGCGGGTTGAGGATCGATAGGCAGCTAAACGCTGCCATAAACCTATACCTTCAGATGGAGGGGCTTTCTCCAAGCAAAAGGCTCTTTAATGAGCTGATGAAGGCTTGGAGAGGGTTCACCCACACAGGGGAAGAGGCTGATGAGGGCTCCTATGAACTCGTGAGGAGCCCTAGGCTGGTGAAACCCAAGAGCTACACAAGTCTATCTAAGACTATGTAGCTCAGAACCCATAAGAGAATCGATAAGACTTGCATTGAAAACATAAACTATCTAAATGAAATCTCCAATGTTTTAGAGAGGCTTTTAGAAATTGAGAGAGTAGATGAAGAGGTTTAAATTACTGAAGAGCGTATTATTGAGACGTGGAAGACCATGGGCCACGTATATGTTATGGCTAAGATCTGGGATCCGCTTAAGCGTAAGGTGAAGGAGCTTAAAATGCTCGTGGATACTGGTGCGACATATCCATGTATACCAGAGGATGTTGCGAGGGAAGTCGGTTTAAGAATGGAGTTTAAAACCAGAGTGATGCTTGCCGATAAGAGGGAGGTTGAGGCTTGGTATACTACAGCTTATCTAGAGGTTATGGGTAGGGGAGACCTGATCCCGATCAGAGTGTTTGAGGTTGAAGAGCCTCTTTTAGGGGTGTTCGCCCTTGAAGCTTTAGGGTTGGCGGTTGACCCGTCAACTGGAGAGGTTAAGCCTACGAGAGGCTTTATAGCGAGAGCTTAACACTTCCATGGATGAAGTCGAGAATCTACAAGTGAAACGTCTCCAAGTTGTCATCTATTCCTACAGCAGACGGATTCTTCGCAGCTTCTAAATATGAAGATTTAGATAGAAGTTTACTTTTGATGAGCTATAGAGATACTAGTATCACCGTTGCTTCAAAAGTGAAAGCTCTAAAAACCTAGGGCTAGATGCATTTGACACCATTATAGTGGCTCAAGCCTTGAAAATTGGAACGTTGGTTACTGAGGATAGAGAAATACTCAACGTGAGAGAGCAATCCGCCTTCTCAGAAGACCCATTGCTTGGGAAAAATTGAAATTAAAAGGTGGAGAGGACTCAAATATTGGTAATCACGCTTATTTGTAAATCTTCTTCCGATTGTTAGCATTCTAATCTACCTTCGAGAATCATTTCAATTTGAAATGCTGTAAAATACATCTTTTAACGATTTCTACGAATTCTTTAGCCTTCTCAATCTCAAGTTTAAGCAGGTCTATATCGTAGACCCCCTCATAGAAGACCTCCCCATGAAGCAGTCTACTCCGGGCTCCATATCTATCGTAGATGCCGAGTTCTCTAAGGCGTTCGTCAGATTTTTCAAGGTTTCTTAATGCAAGCCTCCTCTCGTAATGGCTTCTAGGGGTATAACCCTCTTTCTCCAGTATGAGAGCGTTGGCAGCTTGAACCACGGCATTCCAAGCCTTCTCAGCAGAATCCCTAAGCTTAATATTAGACTTTTCAACAACGGCTTTCTCAAACTCTCTAAAAGCTAAGTCGATAAATTCATCCGCGGACTTTAGAAGTTCATCTACACTGCTCATATCCTTCAATACCATTGAAAAGCTCGGCGACATTTAAAACTTTTGAACCACTTCATAAACGCTCTAAAAGACTGAAGTGGAACTGATAGCGATAAAAAAATTAACCATCTGACAACGGAACACCAGCCGTGGAGGATAGAGAAATACTCAACGTTAGAAGGCGACACGTGTTCTCAGAAGACCAGTTGCTTGGAAAAATTGAAATCAAACCGTGGGCAACTCACGACGGAAGTCTTATTAGGTAAGAAAGTTGAATTTTGACTTGATATGTCTACGAAGTATAAGCCTAAAAGGTTTGGTAAACTCCGCCCTAAAAGACCCATAGGTTTAATCGTAGAGGTTAAGGAGGAGCATCATGGGTGTAAGAGTAAAGATTAGAGTCGAATCTCACCACGTTGAAGTTGAAACCCCAGCTTTAGTGAACACAGGGTTTGAAACAGATGAGCCGGAAATTCTACTTCCAGCACGTTTAGCCGAAAACTTGGGCTTATACCCTCCGGCTGAAGACTCGAGGCTTGAAGAGTATAGCGTAGTTGGAGGCATTGCCTTCGTAATCAGGAGCTCTAAGACCGTACGTGTTAAGGTTGTGGTTGAAGATAGGGAAACCGAACCTGTAGAGGCTGTTCCAGTAATCTCAGATAGGGAGGGCGAGGTTTTAATCAGCGATAGATTGGCATCTAAGCTTAAAATATCCATAGAGGACCCGGCTGAAGGTACGTGGAGGTTTAGAGACGAGCCTCTAACTAAGGAAAGGTCGAGTGAAGAGCCTAAGTATTGGATTTAAGCTAAAACTGAAAACGAGATAATTGAAGGTATTAGATAATTCTTCTACCGATTTTTATCATTTATATTCGCTTTTCGGAGAGCTTCTTCCAGCCTAATCCCGTTGTCGGATAGTTACAAAAAGTTAACTATCCGTTCCACCTTCGCTAAAGCCTCATGGGTGGCTTTCTGGGGCAACGGAAACTCCCCCTCATCCTAGGTCCGCATCATACTGAGTCTGCACTCCGATTCCACGCCGATGGCGGAGCCAAAACCGTCAGCTACCCACTACTCCGTATTTGAGGCGAAAGTAAGCTTCATAGTCTTTCTAAGAGAGACATAGCCTATATGAAGGCTTTGGAGGGTTTCGGAGCATTTTTCCATAAAGGATGTGGTGGGATTAAGCTAATAGTTTAAATACGTCTATTCTGAAGCTGCTAATTGAGGTTTTAACATGTTCATGTTGAATCGGTCATGGTGTTTACATATGTATGACGTATGTGTGGCGAAGCCTGCGATTTGTCATGCAAACGTCATACATATGTATTCACGTAAACCATATTAATAGGCTGAAGTAATATTGTAGTCGGTGTAGTAGGGAGGTGAGAAGGAATGTACGAGGTGAGTAGGAAAGAGGCGTTCGCAGCAGTAGTACTAATAGCAATAGCCTTAACGGCGATGGCTTGGGCAGCCATGAGCGTTGGAACTGATGCAATATCCGGCTACAACCCAACTGTAACGGTTAACGGTGTTCCAAACATTGGTAGCGTTTCCAAGAACAGTAAAGGCACGGCCACTAGGAGCAATGCGACAACGATTCCCAGTGGTTTTACTGGGACTCTTGAGATTAAAGTAGCTTTAATCGATTTAGGCGGTCTCTACGAAAGTATGGATCAATTCACAGTGGTCATCTGCGACAATGCTACTTCACCAACGAATGTTTATGCTGTTTTAACGCTTGAAGAGCCTGTGGCCACGTTCACAATTGACGTTAGCGGTAGTACTGTCAATCTTGGTATGATTGTCAGCTGGAAGGCCGGTAGCAAGGTGGCAAGCTCAATAAAATACGCTGTTGCAGCTGAAATTGTCGCAGCCTATCCGTCGTAGCCGACCTATGTGAACGCCTTCTATAAATCCCCTCCTTTTTACGTAAGGTGGTGTTTATGCGTTCCAGGTGGTTTTTCGGCTTGCTTTGCGTTTCATCAGCTGTTGGAGTCATCCTATTCTGGGCTGTATTCATGAGGCTACTGCCTGAGAGGCTTAGACCTGAGGCTTCAGCAAGCCTACCTGTTGCAAGCGGTATCGTAGGTTTAGCATGCTGCGCTCTACTGGGCTTAGGCATCATCATACTACTACCCTCTTTAAAGGTTAAGCGTAGGAGCCTAAGCGAGGGCATAGTCCTCCTCAGAGACGGCGGTAGGGTTAAAGGCTTTAAACTCGGCGTTGCAGAGAGTATTCCCAGGGCTAACGTTGAAAAGCCTGTTAAGAGGGGGGCTTCAAGGGTTGAACGCTCTACAAGGCTCACAACATACTTGAAATACGCCTTAATAGTAGCCGTAGTTTTAGAGGCTTATCTTCTGACGGCTTACGCGTTTAAAACCCTCACACCTATAGCGGTTGTATGCTCAAACAGTATGAGACCTACGCTCAACGTTGGCGATTTAATCCTAGTAGAAGGCGTAGATGCGTATAGTGTACGTGAAGGAGACGTCATAGTCTTCAACACCCCCCAGCCATACGCTAAAACTACGCCCTCACCCGTAGTCCACAGAGTAGTCGGAATAGTCTTGGAAAACGGCGTAGTCTACTTTAAGACTAAAGGCGATGCTAACGGCTCTGAAGACCCCTGGCTCCTACCGGCTGAAAACGTTGTAGGTAGACTCCTCTACAGAATTCCATACTTAGGCTACCCAGCATACGTCTTAAAAACGAACCCATACGTATTCGCGATTGTAATAGTGCTATTTGCAGTCTGGCTCCTATACTCAGTAGTTAAGGGGAGGGGGAGTTAAATGTCCGAGAGTAGCCTACTCAGAAGATGCCTATTCGTAAAGAGTAGAGAATGCCTCGTAGACGCCGATGAAATACCATTGGAAGTATGCCGACTCTGCATAGAGGCTTGGAAAATACAGGCGAGCACAATCATGGTTAGGAGGGAAGTCGTAAAGACTCTAGAGGCCGTAGGCGTTCCCACAGCACTCCTAGAGCTAGACCACATGTTTGAAAACGGTGAAATAGAGCTAGACGATTACATTGAAAAGAGGGAGAAAATCTTAGAATCCCTCAAACGGCAGACGTATTCTAAACTGGAGGAGTCGCTTTAAACGCTCAAACTGGGCTTAGCCTAATTTTTCAAGCTGTGCCTCCAAATGCATCGTCTTCAAAGCCCCTCTATCCTTCAACTCCTTCATAATGACTACTCTCACCCACTCTGAAGCCGTAAAGCCCTCCATGCGTGCAACACTCTCTATAAGCTCTTTAACGTACGGGGTCACCCTTACGGACAATGTAGCACTTTTAATGGGATTATTCTTCTTAGGCATATTCACATAGTTTGTAGAACTATCTAACTTAAAAACTTATGCATCTCAAGCGTTGAAAACAACCAGTTAATCCAACTGGAATTTAACGTATGGTTTAAGCTTAATCGCATCCATCACATACCAATGTTTAGACTACCGCTTCAATCTCCACATATTCGTCAACATTCACATCGAATACTTTTATACAACCGCTGTATATTCTCTATTCTTTGAATCCATCGTGTGGTGGTTTGATTTGGGGGATTTACCTAAAATCTACGTAACCTCAGGTTCTTTCGGAACCCTGAACCCAGACGTTTTCAATCGTTTAAACCGTATAGCTGAGGTTGTTGTTAAACGTGGTAGGCACTCTGGCGAAGAACTTCGGAGGATTTTAGCAGAATACGACGGCATAGTCTTAGGGACGGATAAAATTACGAAGGAGGTTTTAACAGGTGACGTTAGGGTTCGTATAATAGCTAGGCACGGTGTTGGAGTGGACAATATAGATTTACAGGCTGCTACGGAGAAGCGTATAGTCGTCACGTATACCCCAGGTGCAAATGCCGAGAGCGTAGCAGAACATACGATTGGGCTTATGCTCGCACTCAGCAGACGCATAGTAGAGGCGCATATGCTTATGAAGTCTGGAGGATGGACGAAGTTTGAACTCATCGGTTTCGACCTTAAAGGTAGAACTTTAGGGATCATAGGGTTAGGAAGTATAGGGAGTAGAGTAGCTGAAATAGCTAAGACTTTTGGAATGCGTATATTGGCATATGATCCGTTTGTAGATAGAAGTAAAGCCGATAGACTCGGTGTAGAGCTTACGAGCTTAGAAGCGGTTTTAAAAGAGTCTGATTTTGTTTCTATTCATGCTTCTTTGACTTCTGAGACTAGGGGTTTGATTGGTGAGCGTGAGCTTAGGCTTATGAAGCCTACTGCCTTCCTCGTGAATACTGCTAGAGGTGCTATTGTAG